>JBGSQW010000130.1:0-6202 GCA_041737885.1 Pyrinomonadaceae bacterium
GGCTCGCTACCGCCTCGACCGGCACCTGTTGGATCGTTTTGGTTTCGCCAGTGTAATTGTGAATGAGCATCGAGCCCGACACAGTCTCGTGTCCTACACGAGCGAGCCGTGTGCACGCTTCCTCGATGTGAGTTTCATTATCGGCAACCACCGCGATCGGCGTTCCGATCGGCACCAGAGTTCCCGCCCACGAGGCAAACTGCCCGCCGAGGCCGATATTGATCGAGTTTGGAATGTGGCGTTCGCCATATTCGACGTTTTGGCGGACATCGATCACGATGCCGTCAAAATTACGGATCTCTTCGGATGAAAGTTCGCGAGGCTTAGCGATCTCATTGAGCGGAGCCGAACCCTCAAGATTCTTAGCCGCACTTTTCGGAAAGTACGCTGGCACCTCGGGCTGGTCCGCCGCGACGATCTTGACGAATTCCTCCTTCGTCATTGGCTGCAAAGCGTAGTTGAATTTTCTCTGATTTCCAAGCGTCGACCACGTTTCTTTCGACAGCGATTTGCCGCAAAGACTGCCTGCTCCGTGAGCGGGATAGACCTCTGTTTCGTCTGCCAGTGGCAAGATCTTTTCGTGCAGCGAATCATAGAGCATTCCGCCCATCTGCTCTGCCGTAAATCCTTTTGATCCTACGAGATCAGGCCGTCCTACATCGCCGATAAACAGCGTGTCGCCGGTGAACATTTTCTGCGGCGCTGTCGGATCCTCGGTGTCGGTCGCGACGATAGTAATACCTTCAGGCGTGTGGCCTGGCGTTTCGAGGAACTTGAGATCGATCTTACCGACTTTCAGTTCATCTCCGTTGCTAACCTTGTGGGTTGGAAACTGCGTATTCGCTCGCTGGCCGAAAACAATTTCGGCCCCTGTTTTCGCTGCAAGTTCAACGTGCCCGCTGACAAAGTCAGCGTGCGAATGCGTTTCGATGATGTACTTGATCTGCTGGCCCAATGATTCTGCCTGATCAATGTACTGCTGAACGTCGCGCTGCGGATCAATGATCGCCGCCTCGCCATCAGAACCGAGATAATACGAAGCGTGCGAAAGACAACCTAAATAAAACTGTTTGAAATACATAACTTTTTCTCCTATCTACAATTCAAACCAAAACTAGAATATAACGCTGTAGTTCTTGAACATAAGAAAAGCTGCAACGCCCAAAACCAGGATCGCGAACATACTTTGCAGACGATCTGCCGCGATACGGTGTGATAACATCGTCCCAACGATCGCACCCGCGACTGCGAGTGCCATTACCTCTAGCGTTATCTGCCAATCAAAAACGGTCTGGCTTAAATGGGCAACGAGCCCGGCGATGCAGTTCAGAAAAATAACGAACAGTGAAGTGCCGATCGCCTTCTTCATACTCAAACCACCGAAGAACACCAACGCCGGAACGATCAGAAATCCGCCCCCTACACCAAGAAAACCCGTTAACACCCCAACACCTAAGCCAGCGAGAATTCCCTGCGTAGGATGGGGTTTGTGTAATTCCTCGCTGACCGCATTTTTACGCCGCCAGATCATAGAAATAGCCACAACGAACATCAAGATACCAAAGATCAAGAGCAAAGCTTCTGCCGAAACCATTTTGGTCAAGGGCGAACCGATAAATGCTCCGATGATCCCAGCGACGCCAAATAGGAGTCCGCTGGAAAGATCGACATTGTCCTTTCGCCAGTGAAGGTAGGCACCGAGGATGCTCGTCGCCCCAACGACCGCCAGCGACATTCCGACCGCCTCGTGCGGATCGACCCCCAGCAGATATACCAGGATCGGCACAGTCAGGATTGATCCACCGCCGCCGATCAATCCCAGGGAAAGACCGATGACAGCACTCAATATCAGACCGATGATAAATAAAACCGACATCTTGATCCTTATTTAACCTGTACCGGAGCATCACATGCGACAGGGCCGCGATTCCACGGCATTCTTGCCAAAACCATTCCCATTCCGCAGGTATCAGTTACCGCCGAAAACATCAGTCCTGCACCGACAAAGCCGGAAAGCAGGATCAGATAAGGTGACACAAAAACACTAAGCAGGACGCCCGTCAGCACAAACCCTCCAGCCGCGAATCTGACCTGACGCTCAAGCGACCAGACCTTTGAGTCGCCCTTGATCACCGGCAGATTTGCCCCTGCCCAAGCAGTCATTCCGCCCTCGATGACGTGGATATCTGTAAACCCTTTACTGGTCAATTTCTCGGCCGCCTGTTTCGCACGGTTGCCCGAACGGCACATAATGTAAACCGGTTTCGTGTGGTCGATCTCGGCTTCGTGCTTTTCAAAATTGGACAGCGGCATTAGCTTCGCATCCGCGATCCGCTCGCTGTTGAACTCCGAAAACTCCCTGACGTCTATCACTTGGCACTCTCCGCCAGTGTCTAGTAGATTATTAATTTCGTGAACTGTTGCCTGTTTGATCATTGCTGTTGAATTTCCTTTTCTCAAGTTATATACTCGATCTGTGTATGAGCATATAACTATATCGTTATACTGTCAAGTAAGAAAATGAGCGAACATCAAAAAATGTCAGCAGAGGCCGTGAGCCTCGTAGCCGCAAGATTCAAAGTCCTAAGCGAACCGCTGCGCCTGCAAATATTACAGTACCTGGAAAACGGCGAGGCGAGTGTGACAAATGTTACAAAGGCAGTAAATTCGACACAGCCAAATGTAAGTAAACATCTGAAGATACTGCAGGACGAGGGCCTAGTGGCGAAACGGCAGGAAGGCAACACCGTCTTTTACAAGATCGCTGATGAATCAATATTTGAATTGTGTGAAGTCGTGTGCGGAAGCCTGAAGCAAAAATATACGGAAAAAAGTGCGATGTTCTGACCGGCAATGAGAAACAAGGGCAACTTTTTCTTAAAGATTTTTCGAAATTGAACGAAATGAATAGTGGGACGGCCGAAGTCGATTTTAACCACCTCCCGGTGCGGACCCCGGCCGATCCCATTTTTTGAACACCTCCCGGTGATGCTGGTCATTTGAAATGCATGGCCAGCTTTCTGAGACGAATAAGACGCTCGCGTTGGGAGACGCGGGTTTCGTTGGGAAAATTCGTCGGGAGATCGTTTTTGCTTTCGTCGAGGCGTGCCGAAAAGGTTTTTTCAGTTGTCACCTGTTTCTCCGCTTAGGAGGTTTTGCCTTCCGGGGCCGCCAGACGGATGATCTATATTCAATCCTCATGCCGCTAACTTATCTCGTTGATAGAGATATAGTTAGCGGCTTTTTTCTTATTTCAAGCCGATCAATCGGTGTCAATTTGAACGAATCTGACTTAATTCCACGCATTGATTCCTTCGATATGACCTGATCTCAGACGCAAAAAACGGGGAAGCATTTACGCTTCCCCGTTTTGCGAACTACCCTTTTGCCAATCGATCAGATATTCAAAACATCGATCAATTCCTGAACCGCTGCTGCGGATTTATGCAGAGCGGTGCGTTCGTCGTTGGTTAGGCTGATCTCGATGATCTGTTCGACGCCGTTTTTGCCGAGCTTGACCGGGACGCCGACGAAGAGGTTTGAAACGCCATACTCGCCTTCGAGAAAGACGGCACATGGGAGGATCTTTTTCTTGTCCTTGAGGATCGCCTCGGCCATTTCGACGGCTCCGAGCGACGGAGCGTAGTATGCCGAGCCGGTTTTGAGCAGGCCGACGATCTCGGCTCCGCCGTTGGCGGTTCGGGTGATGATCGCGTCGAGCTTGTCTTTGGCGATCAATTCCGTGATCGGGATACCGGCAACCGTCGAATAACGCGGCAGCGGAACCATCGTATCGCCATGGCCGCCGAGCACGAAGCAAGTGACATTCTCGACCGAGACATCAAGCTCTTCAGCTACGAAGCATCGCATACGAGCGGAATCGAGCACGCCGGCCATTCCCAGAACGCGGTTCTTAGGAAAACCCGAACGGCGGAACGCAACCTGTGCCATCGCGTCAAGCGGATTTGAAACGACGATGATGACTGCGTTTGGCGAATATTTAGCGATCTGATCGGTAACCGAACCGACGATGTCGGAGTTGGTCTTGAGAAGGTCGTCGCGGCTCATGCCGGGCTTTCGCGGCAAACCTGCTGTGATGATAACGATGTCGGAATCAGCAGTTTCCTCGTACGAGTTAGCACCGACGAGCTTCACATCAAACCCGTCGATCGGAGCGGCCTGAGCCAGATCGAGACATTTGCCCTGCGGCGTGCCCTCGACGATATCAACCAAAACCACATCCGCCAGCTCTTTGCTCGCGATCCAATGAGCAGCCGTCGCACCGACGTTTCCTGCTCCGACAACGGTAACCTTACTTCTTCCAATAGCCATTATTTGATTCTCTCCAAGACAAATTGAGTTTATACGTGTGTTATTAAAGACTTTATTTTATGATGAGTGGAAAGTTCCCGCAAACAGGTCTTGTAAGATTATGAAAACTACATCGTTTCGAGCGGCCGTCTGTGCCGTCCTGATCTCCATACTTTGCTCCGCAAGCTTTGCTCAGACGAGCCCTTCGTCATTCTCCGGCAAACGCCTCAAACGCATCGTTGTCCGCAACGCGATGATGGTCGATGGCAGTGGGAAACCGGCGGCGGGGCCGTTTGATATTTTGGTGGAGGGTGATGTTATCACCCAGATCGCGAGCCTCGATCCCGTGGCGGTGAAAGAAGGAACGGCGAGGCGTCCGGAGAAAGGCGAACTCGAGATCGACGCGACGGGCAAATACGTTCTGCCCGGCCTGATCAATCTGCACGGCCATACGCAGGACGAACGTGCCGGCAAACCGATGCCGGTCGAGTACGTGACTAAGCTGTGGCTCGCCTGCGGCATCACGACGGTACGCGACGCGTGGGCAAACCCGAAAGTGCTCGAATATAGCAAACGAATCAACGCAGGAACGCTCGTCGGCCCTCGCATCTTCCCCTACGGCGGTTTTCCGGCCGCAAACCTAAACACCGACGCACAAGTTCGCCAAAGAGTCCGCGATCTAAAAACCCAGGGCTACGACGGCATCAAGCTTTACACCATGGATCGCGATCTGATGGCGGCGATGCTTGATGAATCGAAAAAGCAGGGCATGCGGGTCATGCACCACGTCGGCGTCGAGGAGACGAACGCCTGGGATGACATCAAAGGCGGCACGACCAGCATCGAACATTGGTACGGCATCCCCGACGCGGCGATCGAATCAGGCAGGCAAAATTTTCCTGCTGGTTACAACTACAACAATGAGGTAGATAGGTTTCGCTACGCCGGGCGTTTGTGGCGTGAGGCTGATCAGGCAAAGCTCAGCAAAGTCCTCGACGGAATGGTCGCGGCCGGAGTCGCCTGGGACCCGACGCTCGTCATCTACGAGGCTTCGCGTGACCTGCAGCGTGCACAGACGAATCCGGCTTTTGCGGAATATCTGCACCCTGTTCTCGAAGAATATTTCAAACCAAACCCCGCCAATCACGGCTCATATTTCATCGGCTGGGGCACGACCGACGAGACTTTCTGGAAAGAAAACTACCGCATCTGGATGAAGGCGGTTTACGATTTCGCCCTGAAAGGCGGTGTTGTCGGAACGGGCGAGGACGCCGGTTTCATCTACCAAATGTACGGCTTCGGCCTGATCCGCGAACTCGAGCTCCACCAGGAAGCCGGCTTTCACCCGCTCAAGGTCATCCAGCACGCCACGAGCAACGGCGCAAAAATATTGGGTAAAGAAGACTCCCTCGGCCGCATCCGCGTAGGCTACAAAGCCGACCTCATCGTCGTCAACGGCAACCCGCTCGAGAATTTCAAAGTCCTCTCACCACTCGGCACCGAAGAGATCGTGGGGGGCAAAGCAGTAAAAACCGGTGGTATTGAATGGACCATCGCAAATGGCATCCCATATCACGCTCCGACCCTCGCCAAGGATATCCGCGATATGGTTACTGCCGCGAGAAGAAGCCAGGTAAAATGATGGCATTTCTATTCAATTTTGTTCAAAAAAGAGGCCGCCATTTTAAGGCGGCCTCTAGATTGTCGGATGGATCTGCATGGGAAAGGTCATTCCAGCCCGACAAAGTTGACGTCGCTCAGGTTTGAGTTGGCTACGACCGATCTGGCGGCGAAGCGGAAGCGGCGTGAGGTGACGTTGAGGGTGTAGGTTTGGTTTGGTTCGAGGGATTCGAATGTGTAGAGGCCGAATGAGCCGGTGATGGCTGTGCGG
>JBGSQW010000155.1:0-54958 GCA_041737885.1 Pyrinomonadaceae bacterium
GCCCCCCCCACCGAAACTGATGCACCATTTTCTCCATCCCGAGATACGATCCGTCGACATCGTTAAAGATATTCGGCTGGATCATCGTGTGATAGAGCGCCGAGTAGAAGTTGGTCGTCTGAGCATCCGTCCCACCCGAAACCTCGATCTTTGACAACTCCTTATTCCAAGCCGTCTTGGCATCAGCCCGAACCTTCTCAAAATCCCAGCCAGGAAGCTCGGCAGCGAGATTTTTGCGGGCTCCTTCAATGGATACGTGTGAGATAGCGACTTTAACCTTTAGTTTGCCATCTCCCTGAGTCCTAAATTGGAGAGCGGCTTGCTCAACTCCGTTCTCGAACTGCTCCGATCCCGCTCGAACCTTCGAGTCTTGAAAAAGGGTCGCCCCGCCAGTCACCGAACCATGACTGCGGAAAACGTTTGCGTTGGTTAGCGGTGCTGAGAACTCCGCGACAAAATAAACTGTCTGATCTTTGGCCCACGATGAGGACCGCCTGAAGCCCTCGATCCGGGTTGACGAAACGACTCGAAATGATGAGCCCAGCAACTTGTCACGCCATGTCAGATCAACCATCATGGTCACTATCTCGTTCCTGGGAAATGTATATCGGTGAAATCCCACTCGGTTGGTCGCCGTCATCTCGGCCAATATCCCGTCGTCGTCAAGTTTTACCGAGTAATATCCGGGTTCGGCCTTTTCATTTGCATGCGAGAATCTCGACGCGTATCCGTTGACCGAATCGTCACCGGCGCCAGCGGAGAGTTTTGCCGTTTCTCCGACCGTTGGCATGAACAAAATATCCGCATAATCCGGAATTCCCGTCCCCGACAAATGCGTGTGTGAAAAGCCGTAAATGATGTCGTCGGAGTAGTGATAGCCGCTGGAGCCGTCCCAATTGTCGATACGGGTGTCGGGCGAGAGCTGGACCATGCCGAAGGGCATCGTCGCCCCCGGAAATGTATGCCCGTGGCCGCCCGTGCCGATGAAGGGGTTGACCCATTTGGCGATGTCGCGAGGTTGGGCAAGGATAGTGAACAGTGAACAGTGAATAGTGAACAGTATTAAACCGCAGAGTCGCAGAACCGCTGTGACAGGCGGCCGGTTTCGCGCATCTGGCTTCTGACTTCTGACTTCTGATCTGTGTCTATCTGTGTTCATCTGTGGTTAATTCCTTTCCTGACTCCTATTCACTACTGAACCGAATTATATATCGCCAACGTCGAAATCACGGGACTCGCCTTGGCATCTTCGATCACGATCCTGACCTTGCTGGTTCGGGTCTTTGTAAATCGTATGATGCGTTTGTATCCGATGGTCGTTTGTTTGGCTACCCGTTGAAAATCTTCGCCGGTCCATATTTCGACCGAGAAGCTTTTGACCCGCTGGCCGAGGGCGATGTTTTCCAGGAGCAGAACGGTGTCGACATCGATTTCACGGCCGAGATCGAGCGTGAGTGTCGCGTTTGTCACGCCGTCAGTCGTCGTCCAGTATGTGTCGAACGAATCGTCGAGGACATTTGCGGCGCTAAAGCTCGAACCGCGCGTGTTTGATGCTGTGATCCTTCCTTTCGCCAGATTCACGCTGAAAGCTTTTTCACGAGCAGCCTTGAATTCCATCAGCCTTGCAATATCGTTCTCATTAACAAGCCCCCGGCGGTCAGCACCTATATTCAACAACAGATTGCAGTTGCGGCCGACCGAGCCGAGCCAGATGTCCATCAATTGATCGACGGTCTTGAGTTTGTTGTCCTCGTTCGCGTGGTAGAACCAGCCGGGACGGATCGAGACGTCGCATTCGGCCGGGATCCAGGACGTGCCGTTTTCGTCGCCTGTGTTTAGGGCTATTTCGTCTGCAAAGCCGGGGAATGAGCCTTCGTTATCGCGGGTTGACCAATTGGTTTCGCCGGCGATGCCGCGTTCGTTCCCGACCCAGCGGATGTCCGGCCCGGCGTCGCTGAAGATGATCGTGTCGGGCTGTTCGCGTTTTATGGTCTGGAAAAAGCCATTGAAATCATAGACCATCCGCTTTTTGTTATCGTTTGCTCCGTCGAGCCACGATTCGAAAACAGGGCCGTAATTTGTGAGCAGCTCGTGCCATTGCTGTTTATAGATCTGGTTATATCGCGGAGTGCCGTACAGCGGATGATTGCGGTCCCACGGCGAGATGTAGATCCCGAACTTCAGGCCATATTCGCGAGCGGCCGCGGACAAGTCTTTGAGCACATCGCCCTTGCCGTCACGCCATTTCGAATTCTTGACCGAATACTCGGTCGTCGCAGAAGGCCACAGACAAAAACCGTCGTGGTGCTTGGCAGTGATAATGATGCCTTTCATCCCAGCATCTTTCACCACTCTCGCCCACTGCCGCGCGTCAAAAGCCGTCGGACTAAATTCCCCCGCCGGAGCACGCCCTTCGCCCCATTCGTGATCTGTGAAGGTGTTCATGCCGAAGTGGATGAAAGCGTAATACTCAAGCTTTTGCCAGGCGAGTTGGGATTTTGACGGCGTAGGAAGGATCGGTTTGGGTGGAGTTTGGGCAAAAAGAGTTGCTGCGAGCAGGAATACTAAAAAGCAACGGCAAAAGTTATTCGCCGTCTTCCGAAGTAAGATGCTTTCTTGCGCCGTGACGGACACGAAGTATATAAACCGTCCTATCCTTAATAGTAAAAATGATACGGTAGTTTCCGTATAACAGCTGCCTGATCTCAGCTTCAAAAAATTCGTTTTCCGGTGCTAATGGACATCGCTTTGGGTTGGCATAAAGGGATTTGAATGCAGCGACTAGCCCGTCGTACCAGCGGATAGCCGCCTCAGGAGCCTCGCCGAATATCCACATGAAGCCCTGATCGGCATCGTCCAATGCTCTACGAGTAGGTTCAACCTTGAATCTCATCCATTCTGCAGCGCGGTGTGTTTCGCCCGCATCCGGCTATCGAACTCGTCGATGGACATCGTGTCGCCCGTCTCTACGTCTCTCAAGCCTTCCCGTATGGCCTCGATCTCCAAGGCACGTTCGACAACTTCAACCATTTTCTGATAGCTGGAAGCATCCTGTACAACGACTTCAGCCCTTCCGTTCATTGTTAACACGACAGGCTTTCCCGTCTTTTTCAACTGTTTGACGAAGTCGGGGGTTTTTCGTTTGAAATCTGAAATTGAACGGATGTCTCTGGTTATATTCAGCATATATTTGTGTGCATTAAATATGCACTAAATTTAATGCTACACCGGATCGGCTAAAAATGAAAACAATATGTTAGTGAACCAGTTCCCCGCCGTTGATCTGCCGCAAACCTTGGCCTTTCAGCCCGACGCGGAAGCGGAAATGGGCGTCGCCTTCGTGGTGGTCGTAGCGTAGGGCTATTTTGTGCAGGCCGGCTTTTAGCGGGACGACGACGGATTTCATTTTGCGGTCCTTGGTTCCGGCTTCGTCGATCAGGGTTTTTCCGCCGAGGTCGAGCGATGCCTCCCAGGTTGAGTCGATCTGTAGCTCGTAGATGCCATCCCGAGCGATCTTTAGATACCCTTCGAATGCCACGCCGAATGATTTTTTGAGGTCGATCTGCTTTTCAAATTGTGTGAGGAAAATGGACCGTGTTTCGCCTTTTTTCGCAGGTGGATCTTGGCCGAATAGCGAACTCGGAACGACTAGGCTGTAGTTTACGCCGGGCTTTGTCTCGGCAGGCGTGACGGGTTCGAGCATCGCTCCGCGAACGACCGTTGCGGTGTAAACTACGCTTTTGCGCCCAACCGAATTGATAACGATCGTCTTGAGCGTGGCGGACTTTCCATTTTCGAGCGTGATCTCAACCGGCTTTGTATATAGCGTCGAACGTTCGTCCGGCGTCGAGCCGTCGATGGTGTACCGCAGCTGCATTCCGGCCATCGGTGTGAGCGTGAACACCGTTCTTTCTTTGTCGGTGATGACGTTTTGCAGGCCTTCGGGTTCGGGGATGCGGTAATTTACGTTCTGCTTGTCGAGCAGCAGCAGATTGCCGGCGAGACGGCGTTTGAAATCGGCGAAGTTCTTGTTCTCGGGCGTCGACCAGACGCTCTCGGCGATGGCGAGCATTCGCGGGAATGCCATGTATTCGAGCTTGTCGCCGGTTTCGATGTATTCGGTCCAGAGATTTGCCTGGCCACCGAGGACGTATTTGGCTTCGTCGGCGTTGAGTTCCTTTGGAACCGGATCGAATTGGTAGACCTTTTCGAGCGGCAGATAGTTGCCGATGTTAAGTGGTTCGTAAGCCGGATCGCCTTGGGAAAAATCGAGATAGGCAAAATCGGTCGGCGTCATTATCACGTCGTGTTTCTGCTTTGCGGCCTCGATGCCGCCCTTCATACCGCGCCAGCTCATGATGGTCGCGTTGGGAGCGATGCCGCCCTCGAGGATCTCGTCCCAGCCGATGATCTTTTTGCCGCGTTTATTGACGTGTTTCTCGATACGCTGCACGAAATAGCTCTGCACTTCGTGCTCGTCCTTCAGATTCTCGCGCTTCATCAGGTCCTGAACGAATTTTGATTCCTTCCAGAAATCCTTCAAAACCTCGTCGCCGCCGATATGAATGTACGGCGAATCGGGAAAGAGGCTGATCGTCTCGTCGAGCACATCTTCCAGGAACTTGAACGTCTCGTCGGTCGGACAGAAGACCTCTTTGAAAATGCCCCAGGTCTTTTTCACCTCGAACTTGTAATCGGGTGCCGCGCATCCACGCCCAAGCTCAGGGTAAGCCGCCAAAGCCGCCGAAGCGTGGCCCGGCAGCTCGATCTCAGGGATCACATTGATATATCTCGCCTTAGCGTAAGCAACGACATCCTTGATCTCAGCCTGCGTATAAAACCCCTCAACAGGCCGCCCGTCACCCTTAAAGACCGTCGAATAAACGCCCTCATGACTCTCGCTGCGATACTGTCCGACGGTCGTGAGCTTAGGATACTTCTTGATCTCGATCCGCCAACCCTGATCGTCAGTCAAATGCCAGTGAAACTGGTTGAATTTGTACTGTGCAAGCAAATCGATGTACCGCTTCACAAACGATACCGGCATGAAGTGACGGGATACGTCGAGGTGCATTCCGCGGTAAGGGAAGCGGTTTCGATCCGAGATAATCGTAGCGGGAATCAAGATTTCTTGACTCTTCTCAAGCGGGAGTAGCTGACGCAACGTCTGAACTGCATAAAAGGATCCTTGTTCCTGACCGCCGATGCCAATCCGCTCCCCATTTATTAAAAGTCGGTATGACTCTTTCATCCGAATTCGATTATTTGGATCGGCTGCTATGCCTTTTGGCCCTGCAATTTCACCACCAAACACGATCGAATTCTTTTCGTCTTTTGATTTTCCAAACTTTAGCCGAAAGCCATATAGGTCAAACAAAATTTCATTCAAGTAGTTCGCAACACGTCGTTCGGCCTCACCGGCGATAATAATTTTAGTGTTTCGATCAAGTCTGAAGCTTCCCGCCCGACGCTCGGAGGATTCAGGCTTTGGAATAACATTGATCTCGTCCGCCTGAGCGAACGCAAAAGAAGCGAAAAGGAGACAGAACGCGGCGGCGAAGAAGGTATATTTCATTGTTATCCGAACGGAGCTTTGGTGGTTTTAGGTCTTGGCTCCAATCATAACAAATCCAAAAATTCTTTCAATTCTATCGGTAATTCCTGAGTGAATTCGAGGCGTTCTTTGGTTTTTGGGTGGGTGAATGAGAGCTTTTCGGCGTGGAGGAAAAAGCGGGGCATTGAGGCGATGGCGTTGCGGACGGTGTGGTCCATGATGGTGTTGTCGCGGCCTTCGTTGTAGATCTCGTCGCCGACGACCGGGTGATTGAGATATGCCATGTGGACGCGGATCTGGTGTGTGCGGCCGGTTTTGATCTCAATGTCGAGCAGCGTGAACTTGTCGAAGCGTCTGCGCACCTTCCACAGCGAAAGAGCACTGCGGCCATGCGTTGCGACTTTCATTCGCAGGCGGTTGTGCTTGTTACGGCCGATAGCTGCATCGACCTTGCCGAGATTCTGATCGAGCGAACCGTGGACGAGCGCCATGTATGATTTATAGACCTGACGTTCTCGGAACTGTTCAGAAAGTGCCTCATGCATCTCGTCCGATTTAGCGACGACGATGAGGCCGGACGTATCCTTATCCAAGCGATGAACGATACCGATGCGCATGCTTTGCGGATCGTCGCGGTTCTGCTCAGCGAAGGATTCGGCAAAATGAAACGCGATGGCATTGGCGAGCGTTCCGGTCTGAACTCCGGCTCCGGGATGGACGACCATTCCGGCGGGTTTATTGATAACGGCGAGAAATTCGTCCTCGTAAACGATGTCGAGCGGGATATTCTCAGGCTCAAAGACCGTCGCCTGGATCTCGACCAGCTCGACCTCGATCTCGTCGTTCTCACGCACCTTGTGAGACGGTTTTACGGCTTTTTCGTTGACGAGAACGTCTTCGTTCTCGATCAACTTCTGCAATCGCGAACGCGACCAGCCCTCGATCCGCTCCGCCAGATAAGCGTCGAGCCGCATTCCGGCGTCCTCTTGCTCCACTGTAAAATTGTTCGACGTTTCAGTGTCGGAGGCTTTTTGTTCTAGTAATTCAGTCAAATTAATTCCTTGGGCCGATCGACCCTTCGAAGGCGCATTATCAGAAAAGTGATCGATGCAGCGGCGACAACGAGGCTAACTCCCTGCGAGGTGGAGAGGCCGGTGAGCGTCGTGAACCCCAGCAGGTCGCCACGCGGATCGTCGCGTATGAACTCAATAGAGAACCTGACCAGCGAGTAGATTATGCCGTAGATGATCAGGATCTGACCGTCAAATTTCTTGTGACGGTGGAGCCAAAATAAGAGGCCAAAGACGGCGAGCATCGTGATGCTCTCGATCATCTGGGTCGGGTGAAGAAAGAGATCGGCTCCGTCAGGGCCGACGATCGGGACGCCGGTGTAATCGTGCCCGGCATCGGTAAAATGAACGCCCAGCGGGCCGTCTGTGACCTTGCCCCAACAGCATCCGGCAGCGAAACAGCCTTGGCGGCCGAACGCTTGTCCCAGAGCGACTCCCGGAGCGAAAGCATCCGCTGCCTTCCAAAACGGTAGTTTGTAGAACGGGACCAGGATCGCAACGGCAAGGAACCCACCTATAAGACCGCCGTAAAATACGCCGCCCGAGCGAAGAAAATCGAGTGTGAATATCTCGACATTCGGTTCAACGAGGATCATCAAGATCTTCGATCCGAGCAGGCCGCCGACCAATACCCATAGCCCAAGGTCGTAGATACGCTCTCGCGGCAGACCGTCCCGAGCGGCAAGCCTTGACGTAACAAACAACGCCAGCAGCATGCCCACGGCTAAGAATACGCCGTACGTTGTTACTGGAAATGTGCCGATGCGGAAAAGTTCAGGATACATGTAATTTGAAGCTGGGAAGAAAAGTCAAAGCTTCCCGCCGCCACGCTCCGATATCAATTGTCAGTTTGCTGTTTCTGGCTGCTGACCTCTACATTCTCATTTTTCTTCGAAAAGAACATATCGATGACAAGGAGCCCCGCACCGATACAGATCGCGGCGTCGGCTATGTTAAATGTCGGGTAGTGCCAGTTTCCAAATTGCACATCGATAAAATCGATGACAAAACCTAGCCGAACACGATCGACGACATTTCCGACGATCCCGGCGAGCAGCAGGGCAAGAGCTCCCATGATGCGGTCGTCGTTCCGCGGTGTTCGCCAAAAGAAGTAAAGGACAAGAGCGGCGGCCAGCAATGCGACCACCGAAAGTCCCCAACGGCCAGCATCGCCGTGGTCATCGAACATCGAAAACGCCACGCCGGTATTCTGGGCGTAGGCAAAGTTCAGAAATCCTGGAATCACCGCTTTGTCACCGTCAAAACGAAGGGTCTTGACCGCCCATGCCTTGGTGATCTGGTCGATCATGAACACGCCGCCCGCGATGGCGAGATAGGCAAATTTCCAGATGATATCGCGTTTATTCACTTAGTTCTTCTTGATCTCGATCGCCGGCCTTGGTTCGGCAAAAAAGGATTTGTTGATTATCTTCCATTCGCCATTTATCTTGAGCAGCGACATATAATCGGTAAATTTTACCGTTGGATAATCAAGGATGATGATCGCCATCGCCGCGTTGCCGACAACATGGACCGATTCGATCCAGCGTTTGCGTTTTGATTCATCCGCCGCCGGTTTGCCGCTCGCCCCGGCTATATACTCGGTAAAACTACGGGTTGTATATTTACCATCGCGGACAAAGATCATGTTGCCCTCGGTGTGAAACGCCTTCTTAAAAAACTCGCCGTCACCTGTCGCGTGGCCCTTTAGATAATTGTCGAGTGGTATTCTAACCGCCTCCGCATCAGCGTGTTGGGCAAATCCCGTGACAGCCAGAGCTAATGCGACAAGTGCTGCGAAAATCAAACTACGAATTCTCATAAAACATCTCCCGGAGATATAAAATAATACGACCCCTTATTATATATCTTTAACGATCTCGATCAGCGCTTCGTTGCATCTTTCGCAGACGGTCGGGAACTGCTCGAACTCGCCGACGCGGGTTGAGTAGTTCCAGCAGCGTTCACACTTTTCACCATCGGCTTTGTGGATCGCAACCCCGAACTTCTCCCCCTCATGAACCTCGACCTGCGAGACGATAAAGATGTACCGAAGCTGGTCAAAATAGTCGAGCAAAAGCCTGGTCGTTGCAGCGTCAGTGGTCAAGATGACCTTTGCCTCGAGCGACGAACCGATCTGCTTGTCATTACGGGCGGATTCGAGAGCTTTCAGCACTTCGTCGCGGAGCGAGAAGATCTTTTCCCAATCGGACCGCAGGCGACCGGCTTCGGTCTCATTTACAGTGTCGGATTCGGATCTTGGTCTAAACTCGGCAATGTGAACAGACTCTTCGCGTTCACCCGGCAGATTTTCCCAAGCTTCATCGGATGTGAATGCCAGGATCGGCGAGAGCAGACGGCAGAGTGAGTCTGCTATCTGGAAAAGAGCGGTTTGCGCCGAACGCCTTTCGATCGATCTTGGAGCGTAGATGTATAAACGGTCCTTTATAATGTCGAAATATCTCGCCGACAATGTAACGGTGCAGAAATTGTAAAGAACGTTATAAGCGGCCTGAAAATCGTAGGCCTCGTAGGCTGCGATGACCTTGTCGTTAAGCTCATCGAGACCCGCGAGTGCCCACAGATCAATGTCGAGCATGTCGTTCGCAGCGACAGAGTCGGTTGCCGGGTCAAATTCGACAAGGTTGCCGAGTACGTAACGGAGCGTGTTTCGCATTTTGCGATACGCATCCACAATGCGAGCCAGAATCTCGTCTGAGCAGCGCATATCCTGGGTGTAGTCTACGGCAGCCGCCCAAAGACGAAGTATCTCGGCTCCGCTTTTGCCCACGACATCATTTGGTGAAATCGCATTACCAGCGGATTTATGCATCTGTCTGCCATCGCCGTCAACGACCCATCCGTGGGTAATGATTTGTTTATACGGAGCCCGGTCATGGGCTGCGATTCCGCAGCTTAAAGACGAATTGAACCAGCCGCGATATTGATCGCCACCTTCGAGATAGACATCCGCCGGGAATCGCAATGTTTCACCGCGAGTCTCCAGAACAGCAACGCAGCTCGAACCGGAATCGAACCAAACGTCGAGAATATCGGTCTCTTTTCGAAAATCCGCACTGCCGCACGCGCATTTGAAGCCCTCGGGCAGTAGTTCATGCTCGGGCCGCGCGTACCACGCGTCAGCCGTCTCGACCGCAAAAATATCGGCCACGTGATCGACGATCTTAGGATCGGCAACCTCCTGATCGCATGCCTGACAATAGAAGACGGGGATCGGAACGCCCCACGAACGCTGACGCGAAACGCACCAGTCGGGACGGCCCTTGAACATGTTGTTCATCCGGCCTTCGCCCCACGAGGGAAGCCATTTTACGTTTTTGATCTCGGCTAGAGCTTGGTTGCGCAAGCCATTTTCAGACACTTCGCCGTGCAGTTCGTCCATTGAGATGAACCATTGCGGAGTCGCTCGAAAAATGACCGGATTCTTACAACGCCAGCAATGCGGATAGCGGTGATCGTACCGCTCGACATTGACCAAGGCGCCGCGTTCGCGGAGAAATTCGACGATCTTTGGATTCGCCTCGAATACGCTCAGGCCCGCAAAATGCTCGACCTCGGCAGTAAATCTTCCCGCCGCGTCGACTGGAGCATAAACCTCGAGCCCGTATTTTTTACCGACCGCAAAGTCGTCTGCGCCATGTCCTGGCGCCGTGTGAACGCAGCCTGTTCCCGATTTCCCGGCGGCTTTATTCTCGTGTCTTGCATCGAGTTCAACCTCCGCGTCTGCCTCACCGAGCGTGACGTGGTCGGCGTTCATGATGAGCGACGGACGGTCGAGCCATGCGTGCATGGCTTCGAGACGGTCGAGTTTCGAGCCTTTGAAGCGGGCGATCTCTTCGTATTCTGCAAATCCGCATGTTTCAGAGAAAGCACCTGCGAGTTCGGACGCGACGATGAATACCTCTGCGTCCGAAACCTCGATCGCCGAATAATCAAAATCAGGATGGACCGTGATGCCAAGATTTGCGGGCAGTGTCCAAGGCGTTGTCGTCCAGATGACGACGAACACATTTTTCCCTGCAAGAGCCGGATCGATCTGGGCCGGGTCGGACTTCATCGGGAATTTTACATATACCGATGGGGAATGATGCTCGCGGTACTCGACCTCTGCTTCGGCAAGTGCCGTTTGGTCGTGGATACACCAGTAGACAGGACGTAGCCCTTTGTAGACGTAACCCCGCTCAAGGAACTTGCCGAAGAGTCGGGCAGTCGAAGATTCGTATTCGGCGGACATGGTGAGGTAAGGTGTACCCCACTCACCTAGTATGCCCAGACGAGAAAAATCTCGTGTCTGGCCGTTCATTGCGTTCGACGCGTGATCTCGACAGATACGTCTGAACGTTGCGACCGGCAAATCCGCTTTGTTTTTTCCTTTTTCCGCCAGCTTCTTCTCGACGTGCGTCTCGATAGGCAGCCCGTGACAGTCGTATCCAGGCACATACGGAGCCTCAAAGCCCATCATCGACCTCGTCTTGACGACAAAATCCTTAAGGATCTTATTCAGCGCGGTTCCAATGTGAATGTCTGCGTTAGCATACGGCGGGCCGTCGTGCAGGATGAATTTCTCTCGCCCTTTCCGGGCCTCAAGCACCTTGTCATAAAGCCCCATTTCCTGCCATTTCTTCAAACGCACAGGCTCGCTCTGGCCAAGATTTGCCTTCTGCGAAAAATCCGTTTTCGGCAGATTAACTGTTTTCTTTAGATCTATTTGTTCACTCATCGATATAAATCAAAAAGCCCCAAGCTGTTCGTTAGCTTGGGACCGATAAAAAGCAAAATTTTGCCATCGCTCAACTTACGTTGAACACCGTCCCGTAGATGGAGATGATAATTGGCGATAGCCTCCGCATACCCTTATGTTACCACAGCCTGATCTTTTTCATAGCCCTCGATTACTCCGATCACTCCGGAATCAGGGGTTTTTTGCATAGATCTTCGCGTTCAGGCGGCAAGCAAATCGACTCCGCCCATTAGTCCCGCAATCGATAGATCTTCATCTAATTCCGGCCAATGAATACCGATTCCCGCCGGGCTGATCTCATAATTTCTAAGTTGCGACTGCGTAGCATTATGAAGAAGCGGGAACCAAATTAGCGGAACACTAATGATCCTGCCATCCGCCAGATGGACATGCATCATGTGTTCATCGAATTCAACCGAACTGGCGGTCGCCGACGTGGGAACATATGCCCGCACTCCCACTCGACTATTCAACATCGAAGTATTCATTCCACGCCTCCAAAAGCAGTGTGTGATTTTCGATCACGAGTTTCTCAATTCGATTGAGTTCATCGCTCCGATATCCATAATTATAAGCTAATCCGATCGGTTCGAGCCAGAATTTTGCTTCGCAGCCCGCTGCCTTCACGTGTATATGCGGCGGTTCGCCGTCCTCATTACTATAAAAATAGAACCGGTAAGGGCCAATGCGAAGAACTGTCGGCATACGGCGGGAATTTTAACACAAAGTACCGATGAATTGACCTATTCTTCCTCTACCGTACACAGCAGCGGATATTCTCTCGCCTTCGCCAGATTTATTGCCTTATTGCATTTCACGGTGGCGATCTCGTAAGGGTAAATGCCGGCTATGCCGATGCCTTCGTTGTGGACCTTGAGCATTATCGAGAACGCTTCTTGATCCTCTCGATTAAAGACATATTGCAGGACAAAAATGACGAATTCCATCGTTGTGAAATCGTCATTGTGAAGCAGAACCTTGTACAGCTTCGGCTTCTCCAGTTTTATTTTGGTTTCAGACAGGACATCGCTGCCAACGTCTGGAAAATCGGACATAAAGAAAAGTATAGACTTCGTAGATGTTTTTTGCTAAATTTCTCGTGCGCTGTTTACTAAGTAATCAATTAACCGATTTTCTGCCGGCCGGGATCTGAAACCCGGCGTCGATTAGTCATTTTGTATCGCATCGGCAAATGAAAAAGAATCTGAGCTCATCATCGTCGTCAGCGGCGGCTCGTGCGATCTCTTTTGAGAGCATCGATGCGGTCTTTCGCAGTGTAGGTCAAAAACTGCGAGAGGGTTTGTCTGCCGACGCTGAGCAGATCCTGAGCAAGACCATCGCTGGCTACGACCACACGCCTGATAATCTTGCCAATCTCAAACGGCTGCTTTCCTTTACACTGGAAACTGCGGGCCGTTATAAAGAATCACTCGAAGCGATCCGGGAGTTTGCGGACGAAGACAGCATCAGCCGTCTTAGCCTCGACACGCAGATCCGAGTAACTACCCAGTTGGCCATCGCCTACAATATCAATGGCGACCAACCAAAAGCGATCACGCTTCTAAAAGAAACTCACGAAAAAGCTCAGCAGACCCAGCTCCTCCACCTATTTGGCGGGATTGATATCGCTCTGGCTCGTGTTTACAGAAAGCTGTCTGAGTTTCCGATATGCAGAGACTATGCTTTGAAAGCCCTCGATCATTTCCGCGATGATGATGGAAACTGGCTGGGAATGGCTGAGGCTTACCGCGAGATCGCTAATAGTTACCATCAAGAGGGCAACAGCGAAAAATCGATCGAGAATTTTCAGCAGGGCATCAACATAATCGGTGAGCGTTCCGCTCCCTTTATGCTCGGCAAGCTTTATACGGACATGTCCGGAGCATACTGGTTTCTCCGTCGACCGCAGGACGGTATCGAGTGTCTCGAAAAATCGATCCACTTTTTCGATCAGACCGCGCACGCAATTAATTCCGTAATTGCTTATAACAATCTCGGAATCAATTTGATGCTCATCGGGGAATGGGGCAGGGCCGAATTGATGATCAATCGAGCTCTCGAGATCGCCCTAAAAGAGGGTCACGCACATGTAGCGGGCATATACGATTCGCTCGGCGAGCTTAACATACTTCGCGGCACCTATGACGAGGCTGAGCAATGCCTTGAGAAGGCCGTCGCGTTAGCTGAAAGTAATAAGCACGCCTGGTATACGGTCCAATCCATGCGCAATCTCGCCCGATGCTATTTGGCTCAGGGACGTCTTAAGAAAGCGAGTGAAAAAGCCAAGGAAACTATCGTTCGATCGCGTGAGATGCACGATAAACACTATGCCAACATGGCTGGTCTCGTGCTCGCAGAAGCGTTCATTAAGCAAGGTTTGATCGATGAATACGAGGCATCGCTAACTGCCATCGAGGATAGCGACCCGACGTCGGATTTCTTTGTTCTGGGTAACATACAGCGGATCAGAGGCATAGCCGCACTTACGACCGGCGATCGGGAACTCGCCGTTCATCATTTCAGTCGCGGACTGACCATCTTCGAGACCGCTGAGGATCTTTACCATACCGGCATGATGCATCACTTATTGGGTGAGCATCTCGACCGCCGAAATAGTGGTCGAGCTCGCCGGCATCTAGCGTCGGCTGCGGATATTTTTAAGAAGCTCGATCTAAAGGATAGATCGGCCGCGGTCGAGCGTGAGATAGCAAAACTTGAGGCAGTTTCGAGTCCGTCGGATGCAAAGCCGGTTGAGCGGCGAACGAATTCCGTGGTTTCACAGCTTCTTACCGTTCGACTCGCTGAGGCTACGGCATCGCGTGAACTGCTTTTCCGAGAGCTCGTCGCCGTTCTACAGCAGGAAAGTAATGCTAAAAAGATCGTCATCGCCCAATATAATGAACAAAAGCGGCTGTACCCATTCATCACACATGGCTATTCCCCGCAGGAAAGTAATGATCTGATAGGCAAATTGAACGAGGCACAGATCAAGAATGACGAAAAGGCATTTGCCCGGACAAAGAATATTGCGGTCCTGCATCTCAAGGGTTCGTCATCGCCGCCCGCAGTTTTGCTTCTAAATCCCCAGTCAGGAGCAGTTCTGAACGACGATAGCGCCCTCGCACCGCTGCTGCGGGTCGTTGAACTCGGTATGGATGTCATCGGGCTTCGAGAGAGGGACAAATCGCAGCCGGCCGAACGTGCGATCGGGGCTTTCACCTCAAATAGCCTTATGCCGGGCTTTATCCACTCTTCGCCCGCCATGACATCACTGGTCGAGGAAGTGAATAAAATCCGTTCATCCGACGTAACCGTCTTGGTAACAGGCGAGAGCGGGACGGGCAAGGAGCTGGTATCGAGGGCAATTCACGCCATTTCGAATAGAAAAGACAAGATCTTTGTTCCGTTCAACTGTACTGCCGTCGCCAAGGAATTGGCAGACGCGACGCTGTTCGGTTATCGCAAAGGTTCGTTCACGGGTGCGGTAGCCGATTCGCCCGGAACGATACGTACCGCGGATGGTGGAACATTATTCCTGGATGAGATCGGCGATCTGCCGCTCGATGTGCAGCCAAAACTACTTAGATTTTTGCAGGAAGGCGAGATACAGCCGCTAGGCGAAAAAAAGCCGCTTAAGGTCGACGTTCGAATAATTACTGCGACAAATATGCCGCTCGAGGAAAAGGTGGCAGATGGGACATTTCGAGAGGATCTGTTCTATCGGTTGAATGTTATACGGCTTCGTGTGCCGCCGCTGCGCGAACGGCGCAGCGAGATACCGCCGATCGTTAACTACTATCTAAACCACTACTCAGCTCGATTTAACAAACACAATCTGTCGATCACACCGCAGACCGTCGATATGCTGATGGTTTGTAACTGGGAAGGTAATGTTCGGCAGCTTTGCAACGAGATCCAGCGTGTGGTCGCCCGAGCGGTGGATAACGAGGTCATTACGCCCGAACATCTTTCACCCGAACTTAAGAAAAGTGCGAAACCGCTTACACCATTCGATAGCGATCCTGGCGTCAAACCGATCGCCAGCTATGATGCATCGTTCTCGCCGTTCGCAAACCTGCCAGCAGGCGGAACGCTAGAAAGCGCTGTTTCAGAGCTTGAAATGCAGATCATCAAGGGTTCCCTGACGAGGCACAACTGGAATATCTCACGTGTCGCCAACGAACTTGGCCTTACCCGTCGCGGACTCTACCTAAAACTCTCTCGTTACGGCATCGAAAAAGCTGCCTAACGCATCAAGCGGCCGTTCGTTCGATATCGACCGTGATGTGCCGCCATTTCCCTTGCGTAAATCGTATAACGCTCAGAGCGCAGCGGACTATGTGGCCCGCCAGTATCGCTAGCCATATGTGGATCGGCTCAAGCTGATAAAATTGCTTGATAAAAAAGCAGATTCCAAGTGGTATCGCGACCTGCGAAATAATGGAGATGTACAGCGGGCTTTTGGTATCGCCGGTTCCCTGCAGGCCTCCTGTGTAGGTCAGAGCGACTGATATAAAGAGGCCGGAAAATGCCAGCACGCGCATTAGCTGGACGCCGATCGAAACAGCGTCCGGATCTGTCATCCCAAATATTGCGAGCAATTGAGCCGGAAAGAAAAAGAAGAAAAAGCCCAGGAACGCTGAGCCGATCAGTCCGAAGCGGGCTGCCGTGTTGACCGCAGCCGAGGCACGATCCGGCTGGCCTGCGCCTATATTCTGCCCTGCAACAGCCGCCGCGGCGCCCATCAATCCGACCGACGTCCAGGTTATGAGCGAAAAGAGTTGGGTGTATGAAACCGCAAAGGCGGCCTGAGCCGCAGCACTTTGGGCAAGGCCGCCGATGAATGAAAGCATGAGAACCCCGCCGACATTCATCGCGATACCCTGGATCCCGGTTGGTAAACCGAATTTGAATAGCTGTCTGATAACCTTCCAATCCGGTGCCCAGCCCTGACCACGCGGAAAGCCGACGACCCACGTGCCGCTCCACATTTTGTAAATGGAATAAAAAGCGACGAGGCCGGTCGCGATGCTCGTTCCGATCGCCGAGCCTAGCGTCCCATAGGCCGGTATCGGTCCCAACCCTCGAATGAAGATAATGTTGAGAACGAGGTTCAGAATCGTCATTGCGATCCCGAGGATCATCGGTGTTTTCGCATCGCCGGCCGAGCGCAGGGCTCCGCTCGTCATAAAGTAAACAAGCAGTCCAAAGCTAAAAACGAAAGTAAAGCGTAGAAAAGGCAGTGCCTCAGCCTTTACACCAGCGTCTGAGCTGACAAAATCGAGCAGATACGGCGACAGAAAATAACCAACCGGAGCCATTATCCCGACCGCTATGAACAAGGCGGTCAAAAATGCTTGATAAACAGTGCGATTGACCTTTTCTACCTCGTGAGCACCCGCAAAACGGGCGACCATCACCGCCATCCCGGTAAAGATCGACGCGATGAATACGATAACGACAAGAAAGATCTGAAAGCTGATACCGATCGCGGCATTTGCTTTGTATCCAACGAGATTGCCGACCAGAACGTGATCAACGATACCCTGCATACCTGCGATGCCATTGGTCAGCATTGTCGGCCAGGCGATCTTCCAGACGGCGGCAGACAGCGGCCCCTCGACGATCGAGCGGTCAAATTTGGATTTTTTTGGAGAGTGCTGTTCGGCTGCGGCCTCTTCGGCGAGGGCCGCAGCTTCGAGTTCGGTGCTTTCCGTCATTGGGCGTTAAATACTACTCAGCTACTACAATATTCCCGCCCGATGCGATTGTCGAGCGGATCAAGCTTCCTGACCAAGATCGAAGTTGATCAGCCAGACAAAGCCGAATTTATCTTCAACCATCCCAAACAGGGCGTTCCACGGAGCTTCGGCAAGCGGCATCGTCACTTTTCCATCGGCAGAGAGGCCTTCGAATAAGCGTGTCGCTTCCTCACGGCTATCGGCTCCGATGGCGAGCGAGACGTTGCTGCCGGCAACCACATCGCCCATTGCATCTGGTGTATCACTGCCCATCAGGACGGTGTTTCCAATCGGCAGAGCTACGTGCATGACCTTTGCCTTTTCGGCGTCGGACATCGGCATGCCTTCCATATCGCCGAAGCGGCTAATGGCAGTGAACTCTCCGCCAAACACCGAACGATAAAATTCGAACGCCTCTTCGCAATTATTCTTAAAACTCAAATACGCATTTACTGATGCCATAATTATTCTCCAGGATTTGTCAGATCTACCAAAATCTTGAAACCTCCGTATACCATTCGTTTGTAGTCGAAGAGCGGTTTGTCGGTCATCATGGCGTTCATTTCGGGGTCGGCCATGATGGCTTTCATTGTTTTGTTGCGGTGCGATTCGGATTTGAACTCGACGGCGGCGTAGATGAGGGTCTCGCCTTCTTTTAGCTTTACCGTCTTTGGAAAAGGCACGACTCCCTCAGCGGTCATGTCGGACGCCTCGTATTCGCGATAACGCAAGGCTCCGCACTTGATAAAGACTTTGCCAGCTTTGGTCGCCAGCTTTTTGTAGGCCGGAACGTTTTCGATCGGAACCGGAGCCAGGTAAACGTCTACATATTTTGACATCAGTTTTCTCCTCGGGTTTTGTGATAAAGAAAATAGGAACCAAAGGCAAGCACGAGCCCGACGAGCGGCGGTGCCCAGCCGCTGGCGGGATCGCCGACAGAGACGTGCGAATAGAATGCTCCGATCAGATCAAAAACGATTCCCGCGTACGCCCATTCCTTTAACCGTGGAAAGCCTGGATAGAGGATCGCAATCGCACCAAGGATCTTTGCAACGCCAATAAATGGAAGCAGATACGAAGGATACCCCAGATGCGAAAATATCTGCACCGCCTCGGGGATACGAAGAATGTCAGGTATACCCGACAGCCCCATCAGCGCCGCGATCAAGATAGTCGTGATCCAATACAAGATCCTCATAACGATCTAACTCTTGAATGGGATCAGATCACGGATCCGAGTATCCCGCAAAAACAACCCGCCCCAGATGAAGACGCCGACTAAGATCTGAGTGTAGAAAGGATCACCGACACGAACGTGCGTCGCGATCGCTCCACCCATATAGGCTGTTAGCAGGATCGCTCCGAGGACAGCTGTTCGAGGTATCAGGTAGAGCACAGTGCAGGCGATCTCAACTATGCCGATGTAGAACATCGTGGAGGTGTTCCAGCCCATGTGCTCGAGTCCCTCGGCAAAACCCGCAGGTTGGACGAATTTCATCGTCGCACTCATCAACAGCAGCAGAGCAGGAAGTATGCTGACCACGTGTCCGGCCCAGCGGACGCCCTTAGAAACCGGTGGACTATTTAAATATGTTGCCATTGACTCTCCTGACGCTTATTATTTCACGCTCGATTCAACAATAGGTTTCAATTGTGCCAGGCCGCGTTCAAAATCTGCTCCGATAGCGGCATCGATATCGACCACTAAACAAAAAGCTTTCATAACAAAGTTCTTTTTGCCCGACATCGTCCAGGTTACGTCTGTTTTATCGCCGTTTGGTTTAAAAGTAAAATCAGTGACGTTGGTCGAGGCAAATGGCTTAATAAACTCAAGATCGATACCAACGTGCTCGGTCGGGTGACTCTTGGTGATGGTCATTTTTCCTTCACCCGCTTCGCCAGTTCCCGCCCATGTGTAAATTGCACCAACACCAGAGGGTGCTCCCGCGTAATTCACTTTCATCGTTGGATCGATCTTTGCCCATGGCGACCACGCATCCCACTTGTGAAAGTCGTTAACCTGCTCAAAAGCCGCCGCGGGCGGAGCGTTAAATGTCGCCGAACGTGAGACCTTAAGGTCATCAGGCTGCATTGCGATGACAATTAGTAAGCCAGCAATCAAAATCACGCCAACCGCAAGGATCCCCAAAATCAATTTCTTGATCATAACTTTTCTCCTTTACCTGCGAGTTTATACACCATAATCTCTTTCAAAACAAAAAGGAAATCCGATCAAAGAGGTGATCCGCTCAAGCCTTTAAATATTTGCTATCCAAATAAAACTCGACTATAAATAGGCGTTATGAAGCAGTGTCCGGCGTGCCTAACTACATATACCGATGAAACACTTAGATTTTGCCTTGCCGATGGCAGCATTTTGGACGCTCTCGATAATGAGCAATCAACGATGGTCCGAAGTTCCAGTGCCCGTCCGGCGGAACCGACGTTGGTATTGGGCAAGGATGCGACCCTTCGCGTCGACATTCCTACCGCAAATAATACGAACACGCAGATCCCGGCTGTGTCCACACCCGCAGCGTCAGGCAATATGATCATGAAGATCGTCCTGGCGGTGATCGGGCTGGGTATTGTGGCTGTCCTTTTGGTTGGTGTGGCTGGCGGAGTGTTTTATTACAGCTCCGGAAGTGGCGGGCAGCAACCAGTTAATAATGCAAACACACGACAGCAACAGTGGGCGTCGCCGACTCCTACTGCTAAGGACGATCGCGACGAGCTGCGCGATCAGATCGCAAATTTGGAGAAACGGCTCGACGAGCAAAAAAAGGCGGGCCAGAACTCGAACATTCCGCAAAAACAGCCAACACGTTCGACAACTTCGGTAACTGCACGAGTTGATTCTCCGAGCGATGGATTTCTCGCTCTTCGATCATTGCCCAACAGCGAGATGGGCGAACGGGTTTTAAAGATCCCACACGGAGCAACAGTTTCGATCGGTGCGTGCGGCCCGGTGGTCGCCCCGGTCAAACGGAAAGGACGTTGGTGTCAGGCATCATATGGCGGATACGACGGCTGGGTCTTTGACGCATATCTTGTCTATTGAACAAAAAGAAAGGGTGCGGCTTTTTGGAAAGCCGCACCCGGTAGGTATTCATTTGGTAGGTATAAATGAAGGGTATTTATGAATTCGCCCAATTAACGACTGAGCGGTGCCGAAGGGGGATAGTAGAAATTCCCCAATGTCTTGAAGCTGTCTGTATCAAACCTTCTGCGTGCTCCACATTCCGTACACGCTCGATACGAGCCTCGTAAATCTTTGAATGGCCGGCTTAGATCCTTATGCTGGCACCCGAATATTCTGCCCAGAATTCCTATCTTTCGTCCGAGCGAACTTTCTTTTCTATCAACTACACGCTCGAGTGTCAAATTATGTTGCAAAATTTCTTGCATTATTTTTTCCTCTTTTTTCACCACCACTCTCAGGTGACCGTCTCTTTCATTTGAACGAGACGCCGGAAATCTCTTGCACTCTTTAAGATGAAAGCCTTTCGAAAAAGGTTTGATTAATTTCTTTATCCACCTAAAACTTTCTCTCAGCTCTTTAATTCGATAGAATCGTGCAAAAAGATTCAGGAGTTTATCCATAATGATTTTTAGACGAGTTTCTTTCATCGTTCTGTTCGCTGGAATACTTTTAGTAAATAGTTTGCCGGCATTTGGTTGGGATGAGACCGGCCATAAGATCACGGCGTATATCGCCTGGCAGAGAATGACGCCCGAGACGCGTGAAAAAGTAGTAAAGATATTGCTCTCTGCTCCTGAAGATTCACACATTGGTGCTTATTATTTGGCGTATGGTTCTCGATCGATGGAGTCAAAAAAGCGGGAATTCTTTATGCTCATGTCATCGTGGGCGGATTTCGTAAGAGACAGAGCCCTTGATACGCGTTATAAGAAATACCACAAGGGAAACTGGCATTACGACGACAAGTTTTGGGAATGGAAGGATGGTAAGGTGGTTTTCGTCGCGGAACCTGAGGATGGCGGCGTCGCTCTTGAGAAGTTGGCCGAATTTTCGCAGCTGATTCGCGGAACGGCGCCGGATGCGCAAAAGGCAGTCGCGATCGTCTGGCTCGAGCACATTATCGGTGACCTTCATCAACCGTTGCATACGTCGGCGAAGGTGACCGATTCTAATCCGAAAGGTGATCAGGGCGGCAATCTATTTTTTCTTACGCCGAAAGGCACGCCCCGTGATAAGCAGGAGAATCTGCATTCGTACTGGGACGGGATAATTGGCCGCAACCTTCCAAATGCTAAGGATCAATGTGATGCCGATTATATCGACCCGATCGCACAGGACATTATGAAGCTGCACCCGTACGAGAAAATGACGGCTAAGCTCAACCCCGGAAAATTTGACCTGTGGACGAAAGAGAGCCTTGATATTGCTACTACTGAGATCTATAAAGATCTGAAATGGTTTGAGAGTCCGACTGAGAAGTATAGGAAAAGAGCGTTTGAGGTCGCGCAGGAGCGCCTCGCTCTCGCGGGATACCGAATGGGCGATCTGTTTAACGAGGCTTTTGCCGCTCCGGTTGTACCAGTCTCGCCGGTTTCGAAGGCGCAATAACTAATGAACGCCCACGAAATACTAGATCATTTTCAAAACCGGCAAGACGCCATATTGAGCTCGATCCGCGAGATCGTCGATATCGAATCGCCCTCCCACGATGCTGCCCGCAGCCGCGAAGTCGTCGATTGGGTCGAGGCACAATTTCGTGCTACGGGCGCGGAATTGGAATTCGAGCGGATCTCGTGCGAGGACGGTGATCATCTCGTGATCCGTGCATTCCCCGGCGAGGGCAAGCACACGATGCTGCTCGGACACACCGATACCGTTCATCCCGTCGGCACAAACGAGCTTAGTCCGACGCGGATAGACGACGATAAATTTTACGGCTGCGGCATCTTCGATATGAAGGCCAACATCATTCTGATGATCGAGGCTCTCCGGTTTTTGAACGCAAACGGATTAAAACCTTCACGTCCGATCTCGATCTTTCTCTCCTGTGACGAGGAGGTCGGCAGCTTTTCCGGCCGCCCGATCCTCGAGAGTGTTGCGGGGGATGCGGAACGCTGCTACGTATTCGAGCCATCAGCTGACGGAAAAGTAAAAACAGGTCGCAAAGGAACGGGTCTTTTCACCGTTCGAACACACGGTATTCCCGCCCATGCCGGACTCGAACCGGAAAAAGGTGCCAACGCTATCGCTGAACTCGCCCGCCATATCGACGGGATCCACGCCATCGCAAATGCCGAGGTTGGCACAACCGTAAACGTCTGCACGATCCGTGGCGGCACCACCTCAAACGTCATCCCCGAACATGCCGAGTGCGAGGCCGATGTCCGTTTTAGCTCGATGGCCGAGGCGGAGCGAGTTGATACTGCTTTTCGTTCGTTACTATCAGGTGATGAACGCGTATCTCTTTCTGTTGGTGGAGGCATTAATCGTCCGCCGATGGAACGGACAGATGCAGTTGTCTCGCTTTATGAAGATGCACGACAGCTCGCGTCGGGTTTCGGCTACGAACTCGGCGAAACTCAGGTCGGCGGAGCGTCGGATGGGAATTTCGTCGCGGCTCTGGGTGTGCCGGTTTTGGATGGTTTGGGTATAGCGGGAGCCGGGGCACACACCTTAGGTGAACATATTCTCTTGCGTGATATTGCTAAGAGAGCAACTTTGGTTGCCTTACTGCTGATGGATAGCGAAGGAGTTTAGGAGTGATATGAAAAAACGGTATCAAGTTTTGTCGCTGTTATTTATCCTGCTGTTTGCTATCCCTGTTTTCTTGCAGAATACAGACAAGAAAAGAGCAAGAGATTTAGGCATTCCTTTCAGTGGTACAACTGGGAAGTTTAATTCGATAACGGATGTTCCAGGCGTCGAGGTTGGATACTCTACCTTGATCAGAGGAACCGCAAAATGGAAGGTCGGCGAAGGCCCGGTTAGAACGGGCGTGACGGTCGTTCTTCCGAAAGGGAAAACCGATAGCTCTTACAACGCGGGGTATTTTATTTTTAATGGCGATGGCGAGATGACGGGCATTCCGTACATTCACGATCACGGAAGGCAGGGCGGGGCAATCGGCATTACGAACACGAATAGTGTCGGAATCGTAAGGGACGCAATCGGTGAATGGCAGTTCAAGAAATTCGGTTCAAAGAGTTGGGAAGACTTCTCTTTTGGTCTACCGATAGTTGGTGAGACATGGGACGGCGGCTTAAACGATATAAATGGTTATCACGTCAAAAAAGAACATGTATTCGAGGCGCTCAACAGCGCGGCTAGCGGAAAAACTGCCGAAGGAAACGTCGGCGGCGGCACGGGCATGGTGTGCTACGAATTCAAGGGCGGGACTGGAACGTCTTCGAGAACCGTCAAAATCGGCACGAAGGATTACACGCTCGGCGTTCTGGTTCAAGCAAACTTTGGCGGACGGAGAGATCTGACTATCGCCGGAGTTCCGGTGGGACGAGAGATCAGCGATTTGGAACCTTTAATGGCGGCTCAGCAGGACGGGTCGATCATCATTATCGTCGGAACCGACGCGCCTTTGTCATCCACACAATTAAACTTAGTTGCCAAACGAGCGACGTTAGGACTAGCGCGCACCGGAACAATAGGGAGCGAATCCTCGGGCGACATTTTTATGTCATTTTCTACTCATAAAGTTGAATTTGATACGACGGATAAAATTATGACAGTGCGTGCGTTGTTCAAATCAAACCTCAATCCGATATTTCGAGCAACGGTAGAAGCAACGGAAGAAGCGATAATTAACGCCCTCGTCGCAGCGGAAGATATGGAAGGTGTTAACGGAAATAAGTTTTTTGCCCTTCCTCACAATCGGCTGCGAGATGTTATGAAAAAATACAACCGATTAGATAAATAGAGCTTGGAGGCGCAACTTGTCCGGTGATGGGCGCGGTCTTCAAAACCGTTGTGAGGGCGCGAGAGCGCGCTCAAGTGGGTTCGACTCCCACACGCCTCCGCCAATTTTAGTGAATAGTGAACAGTTAGTAGTGATTAGTTAAGAAGATGACGAATGATTGAGTGGATTGCTTTGAACATGACTCCGGGAGTTGGGCCGCGGGCGGCTACAAAACTGCTTGAGCGGTTTGGTTCCGCGAATGCCATCTTTCATGCGCGGCGGGCGGAGCTTGAGGCTTTGCGTATCAAGCCGGCTACGATCGAGAGTCTTATCAAACGTGAGTTCTTTGATACAGCTGAAACTGAGCTGAAGCGTGTTAAGGAGTTTGGCGGCGACGTTCTCATTTTGGATGATGGGAGCTATCCGGCTTTGCTGCGTGAGATAGATGATCCGCCGCCGGTTTTGTATGTAAAGGGCAACTGGCAGGCGTGTTTTGAGCAGCCTGGTGTAGGGGTGATCGGTTCGCGAAATTGTTCGACCTACGGTGAGAATGCGTCGGAGATGCTGTCCCGTGATCTCGCATCAAGGGCTGTTACGGTTGTTTCCGGGTTGGCTCGCGGCATCGATACGGCGGCACATCGCGGGGCGATCCGTGGCCAGGGCCGGACGGTTGGCGTGATGGGAACTGGTATCGACACCGTCTATCCTAAAGAAAATACGAACCTCGCTCGCGAGATCCTATCAAGCGGCGGATGCCTCGTCACACAGTTCCCGCTTGGCACGCCTCCTTTAAAAGACAACTTCCCATACCGCAATCGAATCATAAGCGGGCTTAGCTTGGGTGTTTTGATAGTGGAGGCTTCTGAGCGAAGCGGCTCTTTGATAACCGCACGGCTCGCGATGGAGCAAAATCGCGAGATCATGGCGGTGCCCGGAAACATCACATCCGGTAACTCGTTCGGCACGAATTACCTCATTAAGAGCGGCGCGAAACTCGTCCAACAATGGCAGGACGTAGTCGCAGAACTGCCGAGCGACATCTCCGCAGCTATTTTGCCGCCAAAGATCGATCGGTCGGCTCCGGATCAGGCGCAAAAGAAGCAGGAGCCTGTACCAGCCGACCTTACACCTCAGGAGCGAACTGTATGGGCATCACTCGCTCCGGACGAATCGACACATATTGATGCCTTGCTCCAATCGAGCGGCCTTTCGTTTGGCGATTTGAATAATGCTCTAGTCTCTTTAGATCTTCGCGATCTGATCCGTGTTTTGCCGGGTAAGCACTATGCCCGAAGGATCTAAAGCACGCGGGTTTGTATTGGTTAAGTTCGTTGGACGTTGACATTCATCAAAATTCCGTTATAGTCCAACCCTTGCATTGACAAGGCTGATAGCACGGTGTTACTAGTCTTAAACGTCAGCACAAAGAATGTGGCTGGCGTATTTTTTTCCGCAGCGAAATATGTCAAAGAATCTTTTAATTGTAGAAAGCCCGGCAAAAGCTAAGACCATTGAAAAAATCCTAGGGAAGGATTTTCAGGTCAACAGCTGTTTTGGCCACATCCGCGATCTGGAAAAGGCCGGCATGGGTATTGACATCGAAAATGATTTTGAACCCCGTTACATCGTTTCCGACGATAAGAAAAAAGTTGTCAGCGAGCTGAGGTCGTTGGCAAAAAAATCGGACGAAGTATGGCTCGCAACAGACGAAGACCGAGAGGGAGAAGCAATTAGCTGGCATCTGTGTGAAGTGCTGGGCCTTAACCCGGTTACGACCAAACGAATAGTTTTTCACGAGATCACCAAACCTGCGATCGAGGCTGCCGTGAGCAATCCGCGCACGGTGAATATGAACCTCGTAATGGCTCAGCAGGCTCGTCGCGTACTGGATCGAATCGTCGGATTCGAATTAAGCCCTGTGTTGTGGCGCAAGATCAGTACGAGCAATAAGAACCTGAGTGCCGGTCGCGTACAGAGCGTCGCGGTTCGCCTCATCGCCGACAGGGAACGCGAGATCAATGCTTTTCAGCAGGAAAGTCATTTCAAGATCGAAGGAGTATTCTTTGCCAATGACATTACTGGCAAGCAAGTAACTTTCAAAGCCGAGGGGAAGAAGCAGGATAGTGCCCAAGATGCGGAAACTTTTCTGAATGGGTGTATCGGCGCGAACTATAAAGTAACGGATGTTCGTGTAAAACCAGGTAAAAGAACCCCAGCTCCGCCATTTACCACCTCGACGCTCCAGCAGGAAGCATCGAGAAAACTTGGTTACGGTGTCGCCCGAACGATGCAGATTGCCCAGAAGCTGTATGAGAACGGACACATTACATACATGCGAACTGATAGCGTGAGCCTGAGCGCAACAGCTCTTGCAGACATTACGCAGACGGTGAGCAGTCTTTACGGCGATAGATATCAGCAGTTCCGCAAATTCAAGAATAAGAACGAATCCGCTCAAGAAGCCCACGAAGCCATTCGCCCGACCTACACGAGCAAGACATCAATTCCGGAAGAAGAATGGCAGAGATTGTACGAGCTCATATGGAAGCGCACCATGGCATCGCAGATGGCCGATGCTGAGCTCGAAAAAACTACGGTCAAGATAGAGATCTCCACGAATAAGGAAGAACTAACCGCTTCGGGCGAAGTTTTGAAATTCGACGGATTTCTTAAGGTTTATCAAGAAGATAAAGATGAAGACGAAGCGGAAGAATCGTCTGAAGGGCTGTTGCCTCCGATGGCGGTGGGTCAATCGATGTCGCTATCTGAGCTTAGAGCAACGGAACGGTTTAGCCGTGCTCAGCCGCGATACACAGAAGCATCACTCGTCAAAAAATTAGAAGAACTCGGCATCGGCCGGCCTTCAACTTACGCACCGACGATCTCCACGATCCAGAAAAGGGAATACGTTGAAAAGAGGGATAAGGAAGGCACGCCGAGAGCTTACAGGATCTTGGTATTAAAAGACGATCGCATCATTAAGAGGGAGGCGTCTGAGAATACCGGTGCAGAAAAATCAAAGCTGTTCCCCACCGATCTCGGGCTCGTGGTGACGGATTTTCTGAAGCAGTACTTTGACGCCATTATGGATTATGGCTTCACTGCCAAGATCGAGAAGGAGTTCGACGATGTAGCCGACGGGAAGCTGCAGTGGAACGACATGCTCGAGGAGTTTTACGGCCCGTTCAAGAAAGATGTCGATAGCACCCTCGAAAATGCCGAGCGTGTAAAGGGCGAACGGATATTGGGAACCGATCCTGAAAGCGGTAAACCGGTCGTTGCCCGTATGGCCCGCTATGGTCCGATCATCCAGATCGGCAGCGCTGCGGAAGAAGAGAAGCCGAGATTTGCCAAGGTCCCGCCGGGACAGAGCATCGAGACCATTACATTTGAAGACGCGCTTGCCCTGTTCAAATTGCAGGACGCGATGGGAACGTATGACGGCAAAGAATTGTCGGTAGCCATTGGGCGCTTCGGGCCGTATGTAAAATGGGGCGATGAATTTGTATCCATTCCCCGCGGCACCGACCTGGCGACCGTGGACACGGAAAAAGCGATCGAGTTTATCAAAGCTAAACAGGTCGCTGACGCTCCGGTTGGTGAGTATGATGGCAAGCCGATCGTAAAAGGAACAGGACGTTTCGGGCCGTTCATTAAATGGGACGGCTTATTCATCAATGTGCCGCGCCGCTATGATCTTGCTAATCTGAGCCAGGCCGATATGAACGAGCTTATCGAAGCAAAGGTAAGCAAGGAAGCAAACCGCTACATCCAACGCTGGGAAGATGAAAAAATTTCGGTTGAGAATGCGCGTTGGGGCCCGGTCATAAAATTTGGCAAAAAGATCATCTCGATGCCGCGAAAACCCGACGGCACACGCTCAACCGCTGAAGACGCCGCCGCACTATCGCTGGAACAGATTAAAACGCTCATCGAAGCCGAGGTGCCGGATGCATTTAAAAAGAAGACCAGGACGCCTGCCAAAAAGGCTCCTGCGGGCAAAACCGGGAATAGAAGTGCGAGAAGGTAAGATGTCGGAATTCAACTATCGGAAATAGTTGGATCGGTTACCTATTGCCAAAACAACGAGTGTGATTATAAAATGGCTTTCGATAACACTGACGTAACACAAGACAGCAAATTGGGGAGCGCGTTCACAGCTTAGCGGTCTTTCCACGCGATGAAAGAGAATTTACAGTTTTTACAAGCATTTCTTAAAAACCCGGCAAAGGTTGGGGCTATAGCTCCGAGTTCACCGGAGCTTGCGGCCGAGATGCTTCAGGGCATTCAGCCCGATGACCACAATATTGTCCTCGAACTTGGAGTTGGTACTGGTGCGATCACCAAATTTCTTCGTGATATTGTTCCAAGCAAGGCTTCTTACCTCGGGTTGGAATTAGATTCCGGACTCGTTTCTACGCTAAACGAAAATTATCCGGATATGAACATCATTTGCGGCAATGCTGCCAATGCGTATTCGATCCATAAAGAGTCGGGACTCGGAAAAGTAAGATATCTAGTTTGCTGTCTTCCGTTCGTATCTTTGCCAAAAGAGATCAGTGAAAGCGTTTTGGTCGAGATCCAAAAGTTTATGGATGAGGGATGCGAGCTTAGAATATTTCAATACGCCCACGGCTATTTTCTACCACCCGCCATCAAGCTCCGCGAATCTCTGAAAAACCGATACGGTAAATCCCGCCGCAGTCCGCTAGTGTTAAAGAATATGCCTCCGGCATTTACGATCACCTGGTCCACCATCTGACAAATCTTTACACAATCCAAACCGATCTTGTGCTATAAAGTAAGTAAATTTCTATTCTTATTTTTTAGGAGATATTTCCATGTTAAGACGCAAGATCTGTGGCGTAGTTCTGATGAACGCCCTGTTGATACCGACGGTAACGTTTGCACAAACGGGCCCGTCAGCAAGTTCGGCTGCCGTTGCCCCGGCTAGATCATCTGTTTACACGGCCCCAAAAGCGGAGATCGATAAGATCAAAGACGAGGGAATGAACCGTTCAAAGGTGATGGAGCATATCAGTTACCTAACAGATGTTATCGGCGGAAGACTAACAAATTCGCCAAGCATGAAAAGGGCGAACGAATGGACACGCGACACGATGGCGAAGTGGGGAATGCAGAACGCTAAGTTGGTGCCATTCGGCCCATGGGGACGCGGTTGGTCGCTCAAAAGCTTTTCGGCTCAGGTGAATGAACCGACACCATTTCCAGTGATCGCATTTCCTAAGGCATGGTCCACATCGACAAAAGGGGCAGTGACCGGTGAAGTTGTCTTTTTGGAAGCTCCTACAGAAGAAGATCTGATGAAGTACAAAGGACAGCTTCGCGGGAAGATCGTCCTGGTTTCAAATGTTCGAAAGGTTGATGCCGATTTTGGCGGGTTTGGAACTCGCCGCACCGACGAGAGCCTCGAAACGATGGCTAAATGGGCTCCAGGCACGGCTCCTGCAGGTCCTGGCGGTGGTGCCGGCGGTCCCGGTGGGTTTGGCGGTGGCAACGCCGAGACAGCCCTTAAGAATGCCCAGGCACAGGCGCGTCGTGCAAACTTCTTTATCGAAGAGGGCGTCGCAGTTCTCGTAGATAACAGCAGCAAGGGCAGTGGCGGCACCCTTTTTGTTTCAGGAGCGAGTGCAGCATCAAAGATCCCGGCTACCAATGCTGAGATCGCGGCCTCACGACGTTCGGCTTATGCTAAAGAATCTGAGCCATTCATCGTTCCGCAGATGACGATGGCGAGCGAAGATTATCACCGTCTCGTCAGAATGATCAAACTCGGTGTTAAGCCTAAGATGACAGTCGATATCCAAGCTCAGTATCATGACGAAGATCTCATGGGCTACAACACGGTTGCCGAAATTCCGGGAACCGATCCAAAGCTGAAAGATGAGGTTGTCATGGTCGGAGCCCATCTGGATTCATGGCATGCTGCCGGTGGTGCAACTGACAACGCATCTGGTTCGGCTGTCGCGATGGAAGCCGCGAGGATCATCATGGCTTCTGGACTTAAACCCCGCCGTACGATCCGGGTCGGGTTGTGGTCAGGCGAGGAACAGGGATTGAACGGTTCGCGCGAGTATGTGAAACAGCAGTTTGGCGAAATGCGCGGCGGTGGTGGATTTGGTCCGCCTCAGCCAAATGCTACACGTCCGGAATTGGTCAAGGCAGCGAACTACGACAAATTGTCAGTTTATTATAATCTCGACAATGGTACGGGTAAGATCCGCGGGGTATACATGCAGGGCAATGCGGCGGTTCGTCCATATTTTGAAGCGTGGCTCGCACCATTTTCTGACCTTGGTGCTAAGACCTTGACGCTTCAGAACACAGGCGGAACCGATCACCTTTCATTCGACCGTATCGGCCTGCCGGGATTCCAGTTCATCCAGGATGAGATCGAGTACAGCACGCGTACACATCACTCGAACCAGGACAACTACGATCGCATTCAGGCTGACGATATGAAGCAGGCAGCGACGATCATGGCAGCCTTTGTTTACCAGTCGGCGATGATGGATGAGAAAATGCCTCGCAAGCCAGTTCAATAAAAACCACTAGTTTTAGCAAAGAAAATGTCCGAAGACCCTTTATTTCAAAAGGGTCTTCGGACATTTTTCGATTCAGCGGAATCTAGCTTTTCTACAATTTTCGCTCCATGAAGAGAACGCCGTCGAACGGGTTTTGATAATAAGGCTCAATTGAAGTAAATCCGCGTGACTCGTATAGACCCACAGCTTTGCCCATTTTGGCCGGATAAGTGTCGAGCCTCAAGGCTTTGTACCCGATCAGGGACGCATCGGCAATGATCTTGTCTATCAGCATTACGCCTATTCGCTCGCCTCTAAATCGATCTCTGACGAAGAGCCTTTTCATTTCACAAAACCCTTCGCCGAGATCGCGAAGAGCGATGCAACCGGCCAGGTTATTCTCTAAGTACGCCAAGTAAAGCCGGCCAGTCGGCGCGGCATATTTTCCAGGAAGAGCGGCAAGCTCTGCCTCAAAACCCTGAAAGCATAGGTCTAACCCGAGCCAGGCTTCGTATTCACGAAATAGTGTTCGAGCAAGTTCGATCTGCTCCGTATCTTTAGCCAGGACAATATTAGCGATTTGTTTCTGATTGACGGTCATTGCGTTGAAATTTTAACACGCGGCGGTTATCGTTAGGTATATCGGACTAGTACCGCGCCAATAGATATGGATAGACGTACATTTTTGCGGGATTTAACCTATTTTTCGGGCGGATTGGCTCTAGCTTGTTCGTCTTTGGGAAACCGAGCGCTTGCTCTTTCCGGCGAAACCAGCAAATTGCCCATGCGTGCATTAGGATATGGCGATCTGGTCCCGACGGCTGCAAAGAATACGGGCGAGACGTTGCTTTCTCTGCCGAATGGTTTTGAGTATAACGTCATCGGAAAGGTAAAAGGCATGATGTCCGATGGCCGCCCAACCCCGGCCGCTCACGACGGCATGTGGACCTTTAAGGTAAAAGATCAGCTGCGCATCGTCCGCAATCACGAGGTCAGCAATGGTCAGATCCCGAAAGAAGGATCGGCGATCGGCAGCACTAACCACTATGATGAAATGGCCGGCGGCGGCACGACCACGATCGTCATCGACAAGAAAACAAACACGATCGTTCGCGATTTCGTGAGTCTCTCAGGAACCTTGATCAATTGTGCCGGAGGACCGACGCCATGGGGCAGTTGGATCACGTGCGAAGAGACAACACTCGGTCCGACGGTTCGAACCAATTCGCGAGGCATTAAGACGGGCGGATATCCTAAGCCTCACGGGTATTGTTTCGAAGTTCCAGCAGCAGCCGATAGTGCCGTGGTCCCGGTGCCGCTTAAGGCGATGGGACGTTTTGTCCACGAGGCGGTTTCTTTTGATAAAAAAGGCGTCTTGTATCTGACCGAGGACAATAACCCGAGCGGTTTTTATCGTTTCATACCCAAAAAGAATAAACGTCTGCAGGAAGGCGGAACGCTGCAAATGCTGTCGAACGCTCAGAAGCCGGAGTTTGATACGCGTTCCGGGCAGACAACGGGCGCTAGATTTGAAGCTGCCTGGGTCACGATAGACAATCCGGATCCGGCCGAGGCAGACGTCGATCCGTTAGCAGTTTTCAAACAAGGTAAAGCCAAGGGCGGTGCTACATTCAATAGGCTCGAGGGATGCTGTACTGATAAGAAAGGACGGATCTATTTTACGTCAACGAGTGGCGGTGACCAGAAAGCCGGGCAGATCTGGATGTATGAGCCGACCAAACGCGATTCCGGCATCCTGACACTTGTGTATGAATCGCCAAACAAGGATCTGCTCTATATGCCCGACAACATTTGTTTGAGGCCAAAAAGTGATCTTTTGTTCCTCTGTGAGGATGGTGATTATCCGGGGATGGAGTCGAAGAATTTTCTGCGAATATTAACACCGGGCGGGCAAATGGCGGATTTTGCGAGGAATGTGAGTCAGCAGTTTCCGCGCAGTGAGTTTGCCGGTTCGACGTTTTCTCCTGATGGAAAAACGTTGTTCGTTAATCTGCAGTCTGCGGGTGTTACGATGGCGATCTGGGGCGATTGGGGAAGGTTTAAGAACTAACGATGGAATTAGCTGTTGAAAAGTATAAGGTACAGAATGAGCCTTACTATTTGCCCGTTGGGCGTGAGGTCGAACTATTCGAGGCTGCGTATGCCGCCAAACTCCCGGCGATGCTCAAAGGGCCGACCGGCTGCGGCAAGACACGCTTTGTCGAATACATGGCGCATCGCCTGAACCGGCCGCTCATCACCGTTGCCTGTCACGAAGACCTATCCTCAACCGATCTTGTAGGCAGATTTTTGCTCGAAGGTGAGGAAACCGTCTGGCATGACGGGCCGCTGACTGCAGCTGTCCGGGCTGGTGCGATCTGCTATCTCGACGAGGTCGTCGAGGCACGTAAGGATACGGTCGTGATAATTCACCCTTTGACGGATGACCGCCGCCGTCTGCCGATCGAGAAGCGTGGAACCGTGATCGACGCTCCGCCGGAATTCATGCTGGTCGTTTCTTACAATCCTGGCTATCAATCCATCTTAAAGGACCTCAAACAATCGACCCGACAGCGGTTTGTCGCTATGGAGTTCGACTATCCAAATGCGGAATCCGAGACTGAGATCGTCGCTAAGGAAGGCGGCATCGACCAGTCTATGGCTTCGGACCTTGTTACGATCGGTCAGAAAGTCAGAAATCTACGCGGCCACGGCCTCGAGGAAGGCGTCTCGACGCGCCTACTCATCTACGCTGCCCAAATGATCGCGAAAGGGATCTCACCTATCGATGCAGCCGAGGTCGCCATCTGTTCACCGATCACCGACGATCGAGAGCTTCAGCGCAGTATTCGTGAGATCGTTACGACGATCATCTAATTTGGCACAGCTCGGTCATCTCGACGGTCTGCTCGACAGGTCTTTCCCGCTTTCACGGGATAAGGTCCATTGCCCCGTGTTTACATCGTTTTCATAGATCCGTAACCTAAATCCTCTCTCAGCGAAAGATTTAACACCGATTTAATCGTTCGTTCACATCCCGTTAAGACTCCAGCAATACTCTCGTAAGTTGATTCCAACAATCTCTAGCGAATATCTGCACACCGATCTGTCGGTGATGTTACATAACAGGAGTTAACATGAAATTTTCGGTTAGCATTAGATCGATCTCTATTTTTGTCCTTACATTATTAATATTTTCGTTTTCAGTTTTAGCCCAGTCCGATTCCGGAAGTTCCGCGATAGATGGCGTCGTCAAAGATCAGAACGGAGCCGTAGTACAAGGTGCGACGGTTTCCATCAAAAACAAGGAAACCGGCCTCGAGCGAACGCTGACGACTAACTCAAACGGGTCATTCTCAGCGAGCGTGCTTCCCGTCGGAACCTATACCGTAACAACCAAGGCATCAGGCTTTGCCGAATTGGCAAAGAGCGTAACGCTAAGTGTCGGCGAGTCAACGCCGGTCGAGATCGTTCTCGGCGTTGTCGGAGCGAGTGTGCAGGTTGACGTTACGGGCGACACGGACATCATCGGTGCCGAAACGGAATCGACCGGTTCGACGATCTCGCCGCGTCTTGTCTCAGATCTGCCTGTCCGCGGTCGAAACTTTACCGAGTTTGTTCAGTTGACGCCAGGTGTAGTGCAGGAAGGCGATCGCAGCGGGCTGGTCATCTCAGGGCAGCGTTCGATAAATTCGAATGTCGCGATCGACGGTGCCGATTTCAATGACGCACTACAGGGCAATCAGCGTGGCGGTAACGAATCGGTGTTCTTTTTCCCACAAACAGCTATCCGCGAGTTTCAGGTAGTTCGATCAGGGGCAACCGCAGAAGTCGGAAGAACCGGTGCGGGGTTTGTTAATGCTGTAACCAAATCCGGGACCAATGAGATCCGAGGCGAGGTTTTCTACTTTAATAGAAATAGGCACCTCACCTCGCCAGATGCTTTTGGACAGGATCTCGACAACGCCCAGAATCAGTTTGGCGGGTCGATCGGCGGGCCGATCAAACGTGATCGAATATTCTTCTTTTTTGGCATTGAACAAAATTATCTTCGTGTACCGTTCGTGGTCGATTTTCAGGATGTGCCGGGAGTCGCCTTGACGCCTGAATTACAGGGTAAACAAGGAGAACAGCGAGGCACCAACAACCCGACAGCCCTGTTTGGCAGGGTCGACTTCATGTTGAATCAGAGCAATACGCTGAACGTACAGTACAGCTACACGCGTTTTCGCGGCGAGAATTTTAGTTTCGAGAATCCTCGTCAGGACATCGCGGTCGAAGGTAACTACACCCGCGAGAATCTCAGCAACGGTTTGAAAACATCACTCGTGTCGGTGATAAATCCGCGATTTATCAATGAGGTTCGTGCACAGGTTGCAACCGATAATCGTCTTGAAAGTCCCAACTCGACGATCGGCCAGGCAGTAGTAGCAGGTTTTGGCTCGCTCGGCGGAGATCGAGCACGTCCGCGATTGTTCGAAACTACACGCTACCAGATCACTGATAACGTCAGTTACGATACGGGCCGGCATCGGCTTCGTTTCGGGGTTGATATTAACGTCAATGAGGTTGCACAAAAGCGCCAGTCGAACACACAGCCGCGTTTTGACTTTGAGAGTCGTGCCGTAAGCGGCGTTACTATCGCGACGGGTTTGGATAACTATATCAACCTGAGACCGCGTCGTTTCCGCCAGACCCTCGCAGCCGCAAACCCGGACGACCTTTTGTACACGGGAACCCAAAAGGAACTCGCGTTCTTTATCCAGGACAGGATCAAGATATCTGACCAACTGGTGCTGAATGCAGGCCTTAGGTACGAGGCTCAATACAATCCGCAGCCTAAGAATCCGAATCCCGCGATTCCGCAGACGGCTTTGATCCCGAACGACCTCAACCAATGGCAGCCTCGCTTAGGGCTTGCTTACGATGTTCGCGGCGAGGGAAAGACTGTCATCAGACTGTCCGCAGGTATTTTTGCGGCACGCACACCGGCCAATCTGTTTCAGCGGGTTACGACGGACAATGGCTTAACCACGCAGGAGATCGAGATCGCTGAGGTAACAGCCTGCCGCAATTCGGTGGTGGTTAACCTTGCCGGCTGCCGTCTCCGCGGACCAAATTCCTTGATCAGCTACCCAAATGGTTTCACGACACTCACGCCGGCATTGGCAGCGTTTATCGTTAAACCTCGTGTATTCGGATTTGATCCTAACTTTAAGAATCCGCGTTCATTCCAATCTTCCGCGACACTGGAGCAGAAGCTCGGTGATCAGCTCGTTCTAACCGTGGGTTACCTACATAACTCGACGTACAACCTACAGCGGCGCGTTGACCGGAATCTGTTCCCGCCGACGCTGCAGGCAAGTGGTTTCCCAGTGTTTTCGGCAACCAGGCCGAACACGACGATCTCACAGCTTGAGATCAACGAATCATCTGCCCATTCGAGCTACGATGCATTGAACATTTCTCTGAGACGTCGTTTTGCCAACAGGTTCCAGTTCGAGGCGAATTATACGTTTGCCAACAACGAGGATGACGATTCCAATGAACGCAACTTCTCACGGCAGCCAACCTTGAATCCATTTGATCTCAAGGCGGAAGCAGGCCCGTCGAAACAGGACGTTCGTCATAATCTGAACATCAGCGGCCTGTACGATCTCGGCAGAGGTTTCTCGGTCAGTACGATCATCGTTGCCCGAACAGGATTTCCCTATTCAGCCCTTAGCACGGACGGCGAAGACTTCAATAGCGATCTAAATGACGCTAACGACCGTGCTGTAATTGGCGGCGTCGTATCGGGTAGAAATGCTTTTAGAATGCCAAGATTCTTTAACATGGATCTGAGGCTGCTAAAAGCGTTCCGCTTCGGCGAGACCAAGAAGCTTGATATCTCGGCTGAGGTATTCAATGTCACTAGAAACACGAATAAGGGCTTTGGTGTGGATTCGGTCAGCAATTTCTGTACAGGAAACTCAGCCCTGGCTGATACGGCTAACCCGCTGAATATCTCTTGCCCATCCGGTTTCTTCCCGAACATCCGAGCACTTGAACCAACGAGTGCTCCATCGACAGCTCGCTTTGGCGGACCGAGACAGTTACAGCTCGGCGTTAGATTTACTTTCTAGCACAAGGCTAAAGGCGAAAGATCACCGGTGACATTCAACTGAGTGTCACCGGTTTTCCTTTGAAGACGAAAATAGCCGGACGCTTTGCACCCGGCTATCTTGAGTATCTTCTTTAATACTAATTTTATTTTACGGCTGTGGTTTGTTTTTCTTTTGGATCGAACGGGTTCGCCATGTATTTTTTGACCGCTTCCTGGGCATTGTCGTAGTTGTCGCCGAGATCTTCGGCCCGTTTATATGCTGCTACTGCTCGGGTACGGTCGCCTTTGCCATCATAGCCATTGCCCATCTTGATATTTGACCAAACCGAGAGCCAGGGCGGATTTAGGTTACCAGCGAGAGCAGCCTTGAAATTATCGATCGCGAGATCAAAATTCCTCTGTTCGAGAAATAACAGGCCGAGGTGATAATAGATCCACGAATTCGACCGGTCCAGCTTTAGGGCAGCCTCAAACTGGGCCTGAGCCTCGACGTAATTCCCTTCTTTGAATTGTTCGATACCACGACGGGCGATAGATGACACGCGAAGATCTGGCGAGATCCTTAGAAGTTTATAGCCCGGGTCAATAAGCACGGCAATAGGCTTTCCGGTTGATTCGATATTAAAATCGGCACTCGCCTCTTCCATATCCAATTTAACTGTCGTTAAGCCCTGGTCGCCCTCTGAGCGAAGCTGTATCTCGACCGGCAGGCGAAGGTTGTCGTAATTTTGCTTGACTGTTCCACGAGTGACAAATTTGCCACCACGGGTGCGAATGATCAAATAGTCGCTAGTAAATTCCGGCACGCCTGTGCCCTCGACCCAGCGTGCGAAAAAATATCTCATCGGTTGTCCGGCGACCTGAGAGACCAATTTCTCAAAATCGTCGATTGAAGCACTCTTGCCGCGATACTGTTGTAGATAGCTGCGCATCACCTGGTCAAATTTCTGATCGCCCAACGTGTCGCGAAGCAGCTTGAATACAAATGCACCTTTCGCATACATGATGTATTGGTAAGCGCTGCTCTGATCATCAAGATTTGCAGGTGCGCGAAGGAGCGAGACAGTCTGTTCGAACGTTAGTGATTTTTCGAGCAATTCACGTCGAAGGGCATCGAGCTTGGCACCATCGGTTTCGGATTCGCGAAGGCTGAAGGCGCTGTATTCAGCAAGGCCTTGTGACAGCCACGCTTCGTCGAAAGACTTCAGGCCTACGGTCAGGCCCCACCATTGATATGCGGCCTCACGCTGCATGCGGCTGAAGGTAATATCGCGTGCCTCCTCGAAAGGCCATGTCGCGACAAAGAGCATACCTTTAGACGAGTAAAAATCGAGGCTTTCGTCATCTATCTGGACGACGATCAATTTCTTTCCGTAATCCGCCTGGCCGAAACGCTTTGTGTAGTCGTTTAGTGCTTTGCCAATGGTTTCACCATAATTTATTACACGGTCGTCATTGCCTGGTTTCGTATAGAATTGTAGCTCCTGATCGCCGATCCTTAACGTTCTGGGCGTGTATCGGCCATACGCAAAGTTACCTATCAGAGCGGGAGTCGATTGTACAAACCTTGTTTTTCCGGCAACTGTGGAAACAGGCGAATCGCTATATCCAACCAGCTGATATCCGGTTGGAAGTGAGATGCTGATATCTGCGGTTGCGGGATCTGCCGCGTAGTCATGGAATGGGAACCAACGAGCGGCATACATTAGATATCCGCTTGTTTCGCTTACGGATGCCAGCCTTTTAGATAAGAGTGGCCCGCCAGCCGGACCTTCGAGAATGCCGCTGTACTTGAAGCGAAGCGTCACCGCCGTGCCCTTGACGACAGTTTCCCCGAGATCTACCCGAACATGCGGACCGATGTCGCTGCTGTTCGATTGATCCTGGACAAAGGTGATCGGATTCAGGACTGGCGCAGACGATTGGGCTGGCTTTGCGGGTGGCCTGGCTGCGACTGCCGTCGCGGTCGTTGGAATCGGTGTTTTGTCCGTCCGCGTGATCGTTTCAACCTTTAGCGAGCCATTTAGTTCGAACGATACGGACCTCGCATCCTCGAGTGGGGTGAACGTGACATCTACGGTCGCATTCAATTTCCGATCTGTAGGGACGAGGCTGACGTCCATAACATAGTTCGTGACGTCAAACGGTGCCCGCTTGACCGCCTGCGCCATTCCGGGCAGCGATAGCAAGGTGGCAAAAATAGCGATCTTAAATCCGTTAGTAATAAACTTTTTCATCTTCGGTCTTCCGCAGAACATCAGTCTCAATATTGCTTCCTTATGATGTTCGCGATAGCAAAATCGTTTGCTTTTCCTCTAGTTCCGTCCAAGTTCAGTTGATTACTGGAAAAAATCAACAGAAACTACCTTTTCTGCCAGCGTTCGGCCGATCGCGACAACCTCTTGGTGTGCGGGGTGATCGGTATAGTGATCGAGTGCCGGGCGATCCTGAAAATAGGCAACCAGGCCCGTATCAAAAGAGCGATCGAGATGCAGAACATCGGCTCCGACCTCGAGCCGTTCGATATTTGAGATCAGCGACGACAAAGCCTGTAGCCGCGAACGGTGTTCAGCTCTAGCGTGGTCATCAACCTCAGGCTTGTATTTCCAACAGACGATGTGAATCAGCATACTAATATTTTCGCACGGAACAACGTCAGGTGGTGAAATTACTTAATAAAAATATCACGCTGACTCATCCAAATCTTCAAAAATATCGAATGGTAGTGTTTATGAGTGAATCATTTTTCAAACCTCTTGAGTATTTTGCATCAACGGCCCTCGACGGTCTCGCAGACCTGTTAGGAAATGGCGGAGGTACGCTAAATTCAGCTCCGTCGGACGGTCAAGTCACGTTGCCCCAGGATCTGTTTGCTCAACCAAACGTTCAAACGGAATGGTGGTACTACACCGGGCATTGCAAGACCGAAACGGGACGCGAATTTGGTTTCGAGCTTGTTTTCTTTAAACGTCGAACGGACCTGGATCGGATCGGAGTATTTCCGATGACCGCTCTCGCAAACCCGATGTATTTTGCTCATTTTGCAATATCGGACGTTATGGCGGGAACGTTTCGTTACGATCACATCCGAAGCTTCAACAAGCCGTTTGATACACCCGCATTAATGAGCGAAACGTCATGTGATGTCAGACTAGGTGAATGGTCGCTGAGAGAGGTCGCGGGCAAGCACATCCTGCATGCGACGCTTAAAGACGGACTAGTGTTTGATGCTGTTTTGGACCAGGGTAAGCCAGTCGTGTTAAACGGCGAGAACGGAAGCGGGATCACCCTGAAGAAATCCGGAGCGTCGAAGCATTTTTCGTTTACGCGAATGAAAGTTCAGGGGCAGCTGGTCGGTGACGGCGAGCTAGAACCGTTCACTGGATCGGCCTGGATGGATCGCGAATACGGCATCTGGGAACAAGGCGAATGGGATTGGTTTAGTATCCAGTTCGATGATGATACAGAACTGATGATGTATCAGTTTAGCGACAATGCCAAGGAAGTGGCGGGCGATTCGACTGGTACGTATGTCCTGCCGGACGGAACATGCGAGTATCTAAAACGTGAAGACTTTATCATCGAGACCACCGGAACCTGGAAGAGTCCTCATACCCAGGCGACATATCCTAGCGGTTGGCGCGTATCTGTACCAACATTGGGAGTAGAGATAGAGATCACCCCATTGATCGAGGACCAGGAATTAGACACACGGGGTTCGACAATGATCGTTTACTGGGAAGGTGCGTGTTCGGTCAAAGGCACTAAGGCCGGAACACCGGTAAAAGGACGAGCATATGTCGAGCTCGTCGGCTATGACCGGTCGCACGAAACGATCGGTATGACCGATTTTCTTTTCTCGGCACCGTTGAAAAAATTAAGAGACGCTATGCCGATCTAGGTGGGGTTTTCGCACCATTCTTTGGTCACCCGATGTCGATACTCAAACATTTTCTCGATCTTCGGGAGAATGAATATCGGAGCCGCGAGTGTTCCCAAAAAAGACATCGGTGGTTCAAAATCTATTTCATCTCTGAGCAGAGCGCCGTCCGCGTGTGATTCGATGAAATGCCCGTGCTTCCAGCTTTTGAACGGGCCCGAGATCTGCACATCTTCAAAATATCGCGGTGGATCGTAGGCTGTGTGTTCCGCGACCCATTTCACTGGGATCAGGCCGAGTATCTTTGTTTCGATTATCGCCCGCGAGCCTATTTGGGAAATATCTGCTTTTTGTATGACCGCTGCATCCTCAAATGGCGGCACAAGCCGTTCGAACGCATCGGGCAGTTCGTGAAAGGCAAACAGCCTTTCCTGCGAACACCGGATGACACTTTCCTTTACAAATTTCATATGTTAATTCCGCCTCAAAATTAACATATAGAAACCACCTTTGAAACTCGCCGGAAAACTGGTTTAATACTCAAAAACCGGTTAACTGAAAAAGGAAGGGGTGTGTATCTATGGCTGAAACCAGCGGCGATCTCGGAGCGATGTATAACGACCAGGTCTCAAAAGGCAAGATCTGGCAGGTAATTGGAGCGTCGTCGCTTGGTACCGTGATCGAGTGGTACGATTTTTACATTTTCGGCAGCCTCACGACGGTTATCTCGCCACTCTTTTATCCGCCGGGCAACGACACATTCGCGTACATAATGTACCTGGCGACGTTTGCCGTCGGATTTTTGGTTCGCCCATTCGGAGCGTTATTTTTTGGCAGGATCGGGGATGTCGTCGGCCGCAAGTACGCGTTCCTCGTCACGCTGCTTATCATGGGCGGAGCGACGGCCGTTCTCGGGTTTTTGCCCACATTTGAAACCATCGGCTGGGCGGCACCGATAATCCTGCTTATCTTACGTATTTTACAAGGCCTCGCGCTCGGCGGCGAATACGGTGGTGCGGCGGTCTACGTAGCCGAGCACGTGCCCGACAGCAAGCGCGGTTTCTATACCTCGTTCATTCAGATCACCGCGACACTCGGGCTATTTATGTCCCTCGCGGTCATCCTGATCGTGCAGAATACGATGTCGGCAGAGCAGTTTGCCGGTAAGACAGACGGGTTCCCGGGCTGGCGAATTCCATTCCTGGTCTCGATCTTTTTGATCATCATCTCGCTCTATATTCGCTTGCGAATGGAAGAATCGCCCATTTTCCAGCAGGTAAAATCGAGCGGAATGACCTCAGCAAACCCTCTTATCGAGGCGTTTACCAAGTGGAAAAATCTTAAGACCGTTCTGATCTCGCTCTTCGGAGCAACAGCCGGACAGGGTGTGGTGTGGTATGCCGGACAGTTCTTCGCGTTGTTTTATTTGCAGACGATCCTGAACGTTAACAACACTTCGTCACAGTATATCGTTGCGATCGCGTTGTTGTTTGCGTTGCCGTTCTTTGTCGTCTTCGGCGCATTGAGCGACCGGATCGGCCGCAAATGGATCATCCTCGGCGGATGTTTGCTCGCGATGCTCACATACATCCCGATCTACAGCGCCATGCAGTCGGCCGCTGGGTCAAACGTGGTAACCGCGACCTCGCAAAAGGATCCGGTAACTGGGGCGACCAAGCTTACCCCACAAACAACCGGCCCCGACGGAACGCTCGTCACAGCCGAAAAGGTTCTGCCCTACACCACGCTAGGCGACCTGTTATCACAGGCTGCCGCGTGGAAGCTTATATTTCTCATCTTCATCCAGGTATTTTGGGTAACGATGGTCTATGGCCCGATCGCAGCTTACCTAGTTGAGGCGTTCCCCGCAAAGATACGATACACGGCGCTCTCGCTGCCTTATCACATAGGTAACGGCGTCTTCGGTGGTCTGCTACCCTTGATCGGCGTGACGCTGATAGCGCAGACCGGCGATATTTACGCGGGGCTGTATTACCCGATGGCGATCGCAGGCATCACCTTCGTAGTCGGAGCGATCCTTCTGAGAGAGACGCGCGGGCATAAGATCTGGGAGGAGATGGACAAACGCTAGGCGGTGGCGGGCAACAGATGCTTACCAAAGCTAGTAAGTTAGAATCTCCGCACTGGATGCCTCGGCTCAAAGGAAAAATACATGAAAATTATCATTTTGGTATCGATATTTGCGATTGCCCTGGGCCTTACGGCCTGCGGCTGGGATCCTCAGGTAACCGCCGTTCAGATCGGCGAACCATGGGCTTCGATGGACCTGCCGGTCAAGGAAAATGCTGTGGTTTGGGGCAGCACCGACAAACAGTTCAAAGCTGTACACAAAGAGGATCGCAAGGCAGTAACGACCAAATACGTCGAGGCACTGAAAGCAAAAGGATGGGGGATGGACTCGATCGACGAGACCTCGGCAACGAATACCTTCATCGGTATGTCGAAAGGTTCGGAAAAACTGAATCTGGATATCTATATCTTCAACAACACCGGTGTCATAATCGACAAAAAGTAAACCTTTGGAATTGTCTTGTAGCAGAACGGCCGATCTATGACAATCGGCGATTCAGCAGATCCCAGACCTTTTGCAGGTGCGATTCTTCAACGCGAATACTGCCTACCGACAACCGCAGGGTGAACTTTCCGTTCAATTTTGTATGCGACAGATATGCCTCGCCCGACGAATTGATATCGTTCATGATCTTTTCGTTTAGGGCGTTTAGATCATCTGCTCCAGCCGGACATGCACGGAAACAGACAAGAGCGAACGGGACGGGAGCGAGTATTTCGAAATCAGGTGACTCTTCGACCCACGAGGCAAAAAGCCTTGCAAGACGGCAATGTTCGCGGAGCCGGGCGATCATTCCCTCGCGGCCAAAATAGCGGATCACGAACCAGAATTTCAGAGCACGAAAACGCCGTCCTAACTGCACGCCGTAGTCCATTCCGTTTTTGACGCTCTGTTCGTCACTGGTTTTTAGATATTCCGCGACGAGCGAGAACGCATCTTTCAAAACGCTCAGATCCTTGCAATACAAAACCGACAGATCGAACGGTGTGAACAGCCATTTGTGCGGATTCACCACAATCGAATCGGCCCGTTCCCAACCCTTGAAATGCTCGCGATATTCCGGCACGATCGCCGTCGCCCCTGCATACGCGGTGTCGACGTGCAGCCAGATGCCGTATTCTTCGCAGATATCTGCGATGGCGTCGACGGGATCGACGCTCGATGTGGATGTCGTTCCTATAGTTGGTATCACGCAGATCGGTTTGTAGCCGGCGGCAATGTCCTCTGCGATTGCCTCCGCGAGCTTTTCCGGGATCATCTCAAACCGCTCGTTACACTCGATCTTTCGCAGAGACTTGAGCCCGAGCCCGAGCGTGATGACGCCTTTATCTATCGACGAATGAACATGTTCTGAGCAGTAAACACGCAGCAGCGGCACGTCATCACGTCCGCTCATTCCGTCTTCACGAATGCCTAAACCAGCCTTTTCACGAGCTGCAGCAATTGCGTGCATGGTTGAAACCGAGGCCGTGTCGTAGATGATCCCCTCAAAGTGCTCGGGCAGGTCCATCATCTGGCGCAGCCAGTCGAGCACGACATCTTCCAGCTCGGTCGATGCCGGAGCGGTTCGCCAGAGCATCGCCTTCATATCAAAGGCCGCCGTGAACATCTCGCCAAAAACACCGACTGACGAGGTCGAAGTCGAAAAAAGCCCGTGAAAACTCGGGTGATTCCAGTGCGTGACAGCAGGCATTATCAGCCTGTCGATATCTTTGAGGATCTCGCCAAAATCTTCGCCGTGTTCCGGAGCGGTCTTTGGGATGCTGTTGCGGAGCCAATCAGGTTCGACCTGAGACAGAACCGGCAGCGATTCCATCTGCTCGTAATAGTCTGCGATACGGTCGATGACGGCGTAGCCATTCTTACGAAACTCCTCGATCGGCATGTCACCGAGGGTTAGATTCTCTTCGTTTTGCATAAGTTGAGTAACTTCAGATCGGATTTTAGACGATTAATTATAGACAAGCCATTCAAATCGGGTATAATCCGTTCTGTAAACAAATACATTTAAGACGCTTTTAACGTCTGATGCTCACGCTCCCCTTCTCCGCGGGCTCAGTGCCTAAATAAATAGTCCGAATTTTGCTTTTGAGGTGAAAATGAACCAAAGAGTCTCTAGATACTTTCTCTCGACCTTGGCCGTCCTGGTTTTTCCCGCTCTGACATTTGCTCAGGAACAGGGACTCGATCAGAGGATCGATGCCGCTTTTAAGCCCATCGCTGATGCGTTTGAGGCGATGGTTTTTTATCCGGCACCGCTGCCCGTTCCTTTCAATATACCGATCATCCTTTACTTACTGATCGGAGGAGCTTCGTTTTTCACGATAGCATTCGGCTTCATCAATATTCGGCGATTTCCATTGGCGATCAATGTCGTTCGTGGTAAATATGACGATATCGAGGCGGCGGGCGACTCCGGACATACTGAGCCGCACGTCGAAAAGGCGGAGGTCAATATCGTTGACGGCGATCTACCTGACACCATCAAAGACGAAAGCCATCACGGCGAAGTCAACCATTTCCAAGCTCTTGCAACTGCTGTTTCAGGCACGGTCGGCCTCGGCAATATCGCTGGTGTTGCTATCGCGATCGGCATCGGCGGCCCCGGAGCCACATTTTGGATGATCGTCGCCGGATTGCTCGGTATGTCATCAAAATTTGTCGAATGTACTCTCGGCGTCAAATACCGCGACATCGACAAAGACGGAACCGTTCACGGCGGCCCGATGTACTATCTGTCACGCGGATTTGCTGACATCAAGATGGGGCCGATCGGCAAGGTGCTAGCTATTATCTTTGCCGTATTTTGCGTAGGTGGTTCTTTCGGCGGCGGAAACGCGTTTCAGGCGAATCAGGCCACATCGCAAATCACGACGCTAATGGGACTAGAAGGCGGCGGCGTCAGGACCATCATCGGAATTATACTGGCGGTCATCACGGCTATCGTCATCATTGGCGGTATCAAGCGTATCGCGACAGTGACCGAGAAGCTGGTTCCTTTCATGGCGATCATATATATCATCGCTTCGCTCATAATCATCGGTGCTCACTTCACTGAGATCCCGGCGGCTATTGGGCAGATCCTGAGCGGTGCGTTCACGCCAACGGCTGCTGTTGGCGGTATTGCCGGCGTTATCATCCAAGGTTTCCGCCGTGCCGCATTCTCGAACGAAGCCGGTGCCGGTTCAGCCGCCATTGCTCACTCGGCAGTTAAAACCAAATATCCTGCCAGCGAGGGAATTGTGTCGTTACTCGAACCATTCATCGACACAGTCGTTATCTGTACGATGACGGCCATCGTGATCGTGCTGTTCAATATGGACGGTTACTTCCAATACGGCGGCATTAATGGCAGCGTAATGATAGGCAGCGAGGCCGTTAATGGCGTAGACCTTACCGCTCGTGCTTACAACGACGTCATTCCTGGCTTCAACGCCGTGCTGACCGTGGCGATCGTGCTGTTTGCCTTCTCAACGCTGATCTCGTGGTCATACTACGGATTGCAGTCATGGAAATACCTGTTCGGCCGCTCGGCCGCGGCGGATCTTTCTTACAAGGTTCTGTTCTGTCTCTTCGTCGTGATCGGCTCGGCTGCGTCATTGAACTCGGTTCTTGCGTTCTCGGACGCGATGATCCTTGCGATGGTGTTTCCTAATATGATCGGACTGCTCTTCCTGTTCCCTAAGGTCAGAGAAGAACTCTCCAGGTATCTTAAGGCGATCGGTAAGGCTTAGAAGCTCTACAGTTTTTTCATTCAGGGTGGATCTCGATTTTTTCTTCGAGATCCACCCAATTTTTTTGTGAAATTAGTGACAAAATCCACATAACCTTTTCGCTTGACTTTCGTATTTAACAGGCATATTGTCTTTTAGCAATTGAAATAAATCTATTTAGTTTGTAGAGGTTATGAGCAAGTATTTGGTTCATAGCCCAGGAGGAATTGATGTCACTTTTTGCGACAAAACCAATTTCCAAGATCATATCCGAGGCACAGGAGACCGGGGAGCATACCTTTAAAAAGTCGCTCAGCGCCCTGGACCTTACGATGCTCGGCATCGGAGCGATCATTGGAACAGGAATCTTTGTTCTGACCGGACAGGCTGCCGGAAAGCATGCGGGACCCGCCGTTATCATCTCGATGGTAATTGCCGGTATCGTTAGTGCTTTCGCTGCCCTTTGTTATTCCGAGTTTGCGGCCAGCGTGCCGATCTCGGGTTCGGCTTACGCCTACGGCTACGGAACACTGGGCGAATTCATCGCCTGGATCATCGGCTGGGATCTGATCCTCGAATACGCCTTCGGAGCGGCAACTGTCGCCGTCGGCTGGTCGGGGTATGTGGTCAGTTTGTTTAGAGACACGCTGGGGATAAACTTCCCGCTTGCGCTCAGCGCTCCGCCCGGGACGGTGCTAAAAGACCTGTCAGGCAATGTGGTTGGGACCGGTGTGTTCAACTTACCGGCCGCGCTCATAGCGGTTGCGGTTACATTGCTGCTCATCCGCGGTATCAAGGAATCGGCCAGCTTTAACTCACTGATCGTTATCGTTAAAGTCGTCGTTGTACTTCTGTTTATTATTGCCGGTATCGGCTACGTAAACACGGACAACATCGGCATTGGATGTACGATGGGTGCTCCGGGCTGTGCACAGTTCATGCCTTTCGGCTTTAGCGGTGTGGTGACCGGTGCGGCTGTTATCTTCTTTGCTTACATCGGCTTTGACGCGGTTTCGACCGCAGCTCAGGAAGCAAAGAATCCGCAGCGTGATATGCCTATCGGCATCCTCGGCTCGCTTGCGATCTGCACCGTTCTGTACATCCTCGTAGCCGGCATCATGGTCGGACTCGTCGATTACAAACTTCTGACAAACGCAGCTGCACCGATCGCGGTCGCTATCGATGCTGCTTTGCAGAAAGCTCAGGGAACGACGATGGGAACGATCCTGTACGCATTCCCTACGATCATCAAGGTCGGAGCCGTGCTCGGCCTCAGCTCGACAATGGTCGTTATGACAATGGGCCAGCCGCGTGTGTTCTACTCGATGTCAAAAGATGGTTTGCTTCCTGCATGGGCAGCGAAGATCCACCCGAAGTACCAGACACCGCATATCACGACGGCTATCACAGGTGTGATCGTGGCCATCCTCGCGGGTTTTGTTCCTATCAGTTTGCTGGGTGAACTGGTTAGTATCGGAACCTTGTTTGCTTTCGTGATCGTGGGCGTAGGTATCATTATCCTGCGTTCGTCGAATCCGGCGCTGCATCGCCCGTTCAAGGTGCCGCTCTCGCCATTCATCCCGATCGCTACCGTTCTGTCGGCAGCGTACCTGATGAACAGCCTTCCGCTTGATACGTGGATTCGGCTTATCGTCTGGATGTCGATCGGCCTCGTGATCTACTTCGCTTACAGCTATAACCACAGTAAGATCGGAATAGATCAGGATCGGGCAGGTGATGAGGTTGAATCCAACTACAAACCGCCGATCGCTGCGGCGATCGCGATCGTCCTTGCTATGGCACTGACCGTCTGGCAGGTTTCACACCTGGTTTGGATCGAGATGGCCGTTCGTCTGTTTGCTTGGGGCGTGACCGGCGTTCTTGTTATAGTCCTGATGTACGGCAAAGGCGACCGAAATGCCGCCCGCAACTCGACCACGAGGAATATCGGTCTGGTAGCAACGGTCTTAAACCTTGCCGTCTGGATCGGTATAACCTACTGGTTCTTCGTTCATTACGCTGAATTGCACGCTGCTAAGTAGTTCAGTCTTAACATAGTCGAGACGTTACCTTGGGGATCAAAACGCATCAGGCGTTTGATCCCCGAGGCTTTTTATTCTCAATTGCTATCTGCCGGTTTCAAGACTTTTGACTGCCTTCAAGACGCTCCTTGAAGTTTCGTCGTACCGACATTTAATCGTGTACGGTTCTGAGCTATCAGTATCCTTTAAGGTCTACGGATGAAGTCTTATATGTCTACTCCACTATGTCATTGGTAGATAGACCAGCCGCATTCCAACGGCTGACCACCATCGTAAGAAGCAAACAAAAAACTCGCGGCTTTTGAGGGCCGCGAGCTTTCTTGTTCAATGGGATCAGCCTTTAGACTGGTGGTGCCGGCGGAACTAGTCCTGGTACCGGAGCGTCGATCTTGTCGATCGCAGCCTGGTAAACCTTGATGTAACCGCCAGTCTCGTATTTCTGCTTTGTTGCTGCAAGGTAATCAGAGAATACCGCCGAGCGTTTTTTGCCAAGCATCTGTTCGATCAGGCCGCTTCGCTGTTTTGCAAAATCTTCTGTCGGGGCATCCTCACGCTTGTTTAAGCCAACGACGTACCAGTTATCGCCTACCTTGATAGGTGTTTTAGTGACGTCACCAGCCTTCATCGCGTAGATAGCATCCTCGAGAGCCTCGCTGGTTCCAGCGGTTGGCCCTTCGCCGAGCGGTGAGCCGAGGATCAGATTCTTCTGCTCTTTCGCCGAAACGCCCTTTGCGGTCGCTGCGGCACCAAGTGCGCCTGCCGACGCGGCTCCGGATGCGATCTGTTTGGCGATCTCCTCGACCTGCGAGCGAGCCTTTTCGAGTTTAACGACGTCGATGATCTGAGCCTTTACCTCGTCAAACTCAGCGTCACGCGGATCTTTTTTGTCGGCGAGCATTGGGATCGCAAAACCGTTCTGAATAGGCGTTTTTTCACCGACGTCACCGACGTTGGCAAGCAGAGAGATACCCTCCTCAAACTGTGGCGAGACACCGATGTTAGGTACGTCGTCGCCCGGCTTTACAAAGGCCGTTTCCTTGACCATATCAGCCGCAGACATGTTAGCCTCGGCTGCAAATGCCTGAGCCGTCTTAGCCGGATCTTTTGTTTCCTTAAGCGAATCAACTACCTTCTGAGCGAGCTCGGCGGCAACAGCGTATGCACGCCGGTTACGCAGGCTGACCTCGATCTCTTTTGTTGCCTGCTCAAGCGATTTTGGAACGTCCTCGCCCCTGCGCAGGATGAAGTAACGGCCCTGGTAGCTGATCGGCTCTGTGACCTCGCCTGGCTTCATAGTGAGAAGACGCTGATACGGATCATCCGGCTTATTTGGATTCTCACGAACAGGACCACTGAGCTTACCGCCAGCCTGAGCTGTTCCCGGGTTTTCCGAATGGCCTTTTGCGAGGTTTGCGAAAGTTTCTTCCGCAACGATGGCGCCATCCTTACGTGCCTGCTGAACCAATTCGGCAGCTTTGGTCTGAACCTGACCGTCGAGTTCTGGCTTAGCCACTCTCAGCACGATCTCCTGGCCATTGACGCCGGCGAGTTTTTTGTCGGCTGGCAGATTGTCGTATTCCGTTTTGATCTCGGCATCCGTTAGCTGGAGCTTTTCGCCAAGCTTTGCGGTATTTACAAAGACGTATTTGATCTTCTTCTGTGGAACGCTGATGTAGTAGCTGGTCTTGTTCTTATCAAAATACTCTTTTAGCTCAGCATCCGTTGGCGTGATGGTCTTAGCCAACTCGGTGCTGTTGATCGCTACGTAGTTAACGTCAAATTTCGCATTCTTACGCTGAAAATCGGCAAGTACCTCTTCCTCAGAAACGGTAACGCCCGATGTCAAAAACGCATTCAGCTTCTGCGAGCTGATGTCATCACGGACGCTTTGTTCATAGGTGGCGATGCTGCCGAACTGCTCGGTGACATTTCGCTCATACTGAGCCTGGTCAAATGGCTTGCCGTCGGTCGGTTTGTTCAATTCGCGTAGGCGAGCGGCGACCTCAGCATCGCTCGCGGTCAAACCGAGGCGTTCTGCCTCGACACGCGTTATGCGGCTGCTGATCAGGCCGTCGAGCATCATCCGCGTAGGGAATGACTGGCCGCGGCTGAACTGAGCGTAGTTTTCCTTTTGCCTTACGAGCTCACCGACCGAGATCTTTTGTCCCGAGACGGTAGCGACGGTTTCGTCGCTCTGAGCAAGGTTGGCTAGGGCCGTGTTATTTGACGGCGTGTAGAAAAACACAAGACTGCCGACCATGACAATGGCGAACAGAAAGAGAAGGAAATTTCGCGTCTTTTCAAGACGGGTGAAAAACTTTAACATCGAGATACACCTACACCTTTGAATTACTGACTTTTAGTCATAAAGAGACAATCTCCAATTCTAACAAAAGAGACGTCGAAGTCCAATTAAATAGCGGTTTTCATCGATATTTGTGAATTTCTTACCAGTGGTAGCGGTAAAAACTGTCTCGATCCGTACTCCGGGCCCACCGCCTTATGTGCTTGCGGTTTGGCTGCAATTCCATGATGATTGATGCAGTTGGACAGCCGCATATGGTTAACAGAAAGATCAGCTCGGTAGGCATAGTCGTAAAGCCCGGCCACCCTGAGGCAAAAGCCACTGCAGCAGAACTCTCGGCATGGCTGAAGAGCCGTGGGCTGGGACAGGCATGCGAGACGATGTCGGCAGGCGAAATATCCGGCGGCCGACCACCGAGAATGAACGCCGATCTGATCGTGGTTCTCGGCGGCGACGGCACAATGATCTCGACTGCGAGGCTCGTCGGTGACCAGGATACGCTCGTACTCGGTATCAACTACGGCAGCCTCGGATATTTGACAGATTTTCGTATCGAGGAAATGTTCCCGGCGGTCGAGGCGATAATCGCCGGAGACTACGAGATCGATCGCCGTGTAATGCTCGAGGCCGAGCATTGGCGTGGTGAAGAGAGACTAGCAACGGGCCGCATCCTGAACGACGTCGTCATTAACAAGTCAGCTCTCGCCCGTATAATCGAGATAGACGTCAAGTTAAACGAACTTTTCGTTAACACATTTCGTGCTGACGGACTGATCGTTTCAACGCCGACAGGTTCGACGGCCTACAATCTCTCAGCCGGAGGCCCGATCATCTATCCATCGATGAACGCCGTTGTCCTAACGCCGATATGCCCGTTCACACTAACTAACCGCCCGATCGTCGTCCCCGACAGCGCTGCTATCGAACTAACGCTACATAACGAGAACGAAGGCGTCGTCCTCAGCCTCGACGGCCAAACCGGCTACCCAATGCGAGCCAAAGACCGCGTCGTGATCCGCAAAAGCGAAACCCCATTCAATCTCGTTCAGCCGGCGAATCGAAACTATTTTGATGTTTTGAGAGATAAGCTGAAGTGGGGAAGATAGCCGCGCGACGTGACTCTACAATTCACAATTCTCCTAACTCCCAATAAAAGGTATACTTATCCATACAAACTAATCTACGGAGGATATTGAACACATGAGAGCGTCATTCATGTTCATATTTCTATTGGCTTTTATGGTGACCGCAATTTCCGCTCAGGATATCGCGTTTACGAATAAGCTAATGCAACAAGACAAATTCGAGGTACCAAATCCGCCAAAGACCTCGTTCAAGATGGGCGAAGGCATCTATGCCGTCGCAAACCTCTCATCACCGATAGTGAAGACTACAGTCAATGGCACGAATCCTTCCAATCAGGTCAATTTGGGCTATTTCGTCAAGATCAATGGAGAGCCGGTCGTTTCGAGCCGCACCGGCAGATTTGCACAGCCTGTGCCGGGTGCAATGTTTACCCGATCCGTGGGCGGCGACGAAATGTACGAATACAATAAACTCTATCTGGTCGTTATTCCCGAGGAGAAGCATCCTCGACTTAATGTTCCGGAGGTCAGTGCTCCCGGCAAGGTTTTCCTCGAGGGGATCGCAAAAGCCGGGCCAGGAACACATAAGATCGATGTGGAACTCCGTTATGCCACGCTCGATGGGCAAGTTGGGCCAACCCTGGCAAAAGGTAATTTTACGCTGGTCGTCGATAAGGTCGAATCTTTGGATCTTGGAGGCGATCTTCCGAAGGCAAAAATGTCCAATCCGGCCCTCGTGCAGACAATGAAGGCGGCCCTTGCCCGAGGTGATTGGCAATATCAGGTTCTAAAGATAAACATCATTCGACCGGATTGGCAGATACATCGAAATGTACTCGGTACGATAACCCACAGGTCGATCGATACCTATGTCGCATTCAAAATGAATGACGGGAAGTGCAAGGCGTTTAACATCAGTTTCAAACAACCCTTCGCCGGCGGTGGTTATGGTGCTACGCAGGTTAACGGAACCGGTGATAGCTTTGAGATAAGTTGCGAAAAAGTGTAGCTGGTCACATCTCTTTCGGGAAACACAATGGGCCTCGTGAGCGTTAGCGTTCGAGGCCCTTCAGTTCTGATGGTGATCTAATTCTTAGAACGGCGTGAACAGCGTTATCTGATCGGCATCTTCCGACTCGGCCCCGTCCGGCCACCATTGAAATTTGCCCAGATCGCACCTGCCCGATGCGTTAAAAACTACACCTTCGGCTTCCAGTAATTCCTGCTGCAAATTTATCGGTATCGTCAGCCGTCCGGTCGAGCATTTGCCCTGTGAATTGATAACACGATGCCACGGAACGCCTTCGTCGGCGCCGTGCATGACGTAGCCGATGGTCCGGGCCGTATAGCCTTCGCCGAGAACGATCGCGAGCTGGCCATAGGTCATCACGTTTCCCGGCGGGATCTGACGAACGATGGCGTAAACGCGTTCGCGGTAGAGTGGGTCGTTGACGTTCATCTAGATCTCACGTAAAAACGTTCTCGCGGGCGACCCATCGCCCGTTGCTCCGTCATATTTGAGCGGAGAGCAAAACAACTCGTAATCGCCGGCCGGAACTTCGCGAAGATCGACGCCCTCTAGTATCACGATCTCTTTTTCGAGCAAAGCAATGTGAACTGGTTTTCCCGGCCCGCCGCTCTTCTCGATGGAAAGATAGTCGATTCCCACCAGCACGACGTTGTTTTCAACCAGCAATTTCGCTGTATCGTGAGTCAAATAGGTGAAATCAGTACGAAAGCCAAGCTCTGGCGTCGACCAAAATGCCGAGTTCCTCGTTTTGAACAGAACGCGGCTAACATAGGCGATATCCCCGACGTGGGCGGGTTCGATCTCCATAACATCGTCCGGAACCTCGATAACGCGGCACGGCCCAATTAGCTTTTGAGGGTCGATCTCGTGGACGCGTTTTGCACCGTCAATAAAATGATTCGGAGCATCGACGTGTGTAGCCGTGTGAACTCCCAGCGATATCTGCGAGACGTTGGCGGACGAGCCGGCGGCGATCGACTTGAACGAATTGATCTCGACGCCGGGATCGCCCTTGTAAATAGGTGTTTCGGCGCTGATGGCGACCGTTATGTCATATATCTTCATTTCCGCAAGGATAAACGATGGACCGCCAACTTATCAAGATTTGGAATCATCGCCGACCTTTGGTGTAATCATTAATAAGATGGAGATCAAACATATAGAAAAAGGCGGACGCGGAGCTTTTGTCATTCGGGTTGATGGGAAGCGCGTTGCGGAAATGGCTTATAAAGTTGACATCGAGACGGCGTTTACCATTGACCACACCGAGGTTGATGAGAGCCTTCGCGGCCAGAAGGTCGGTGACAAATTGCTTGCGGAGGCGGTGAAATACGCCCGTGAAAAGGGCATGAAAATATCGGCGACCTGCACGTTCGCGCAAAAGAAATTAAAAGAGAACACGGACTACGCCGACGTTTTTGCGGGTTAACGGATGGATCAACCACGGATCTCAGCCTCAAGCTATTCAAATACGGCACCGCTCGTCTGGTCGTTCCTCTACGGAAAAAACCATGGCAAAGCGGAGCTGATCATGGATACCGCACCGGCACGTTCCGCTGAACTGCTGTTACAGGACCGCGTCGATGCAGCCCTCGTTCCGGTTATCGCCTACCAGATGATCGACGGCGTCCGGCTGATTCCAGACGTTTGTGTCGGTGCCCGAACGCGCGTCCGCAGTGTCTGCCTCGTCACGAAAGGCGTTGATCTGAAGGATGTTCGCAGCGTCTCGCTCGACACTTCGTCACGAACCTCGGTTGCTCTGACAAAGATAATTTTCCGCGAATTCCTGGGTTTCGAACCGGAATGGAAGGTTGCCCGGCCCGACATTGACGCGATGCTCACCGATTCTGACGCGGCACTTCTGATTGGCGACCCGGCACTGCGACTTTCGGCCGACCCCAGGCTCCAGTCACCAGACTCCGGACTCAAATACTATGATCTCGCCGAGCTCTGGAAACATCACACCGGCTTCGGCTTCGTCTTCGCCATGTGGATGACGCGCCGCGAAAAGGTAACTATAGATTTCGCCTCAGCCCGCGACGAGGGCATCGCCCACATCGACGAGATCATCGCCAACTACGAAACCGACATCCACCTCGGCCGCAACGAGATGCGTCAGTATTTGTCAGAGAATATTTCA
>JBGSQW010000157.1:0-4323 GCA_041737885.1 Pyrinomonadaceae bacterium
TCGCACGGTCGATGGCAAAAAGATGACCGAGGATTTCGTCGCCGCTGCCATGTGGCTCAAGAAACGAAAAGACAGCACCGGCAAACTCGGTGCGGTCGGGTTCTGCTTCGGCGGCGGTATGGTCAATCAGCTTGCCGTTCGCCTCGGCAAAGACCTGAATGCCGGAGTTCCTTTCTACGGGAATCAGGCCGGCGTTGCCGATGTTCCAAAGATCTCGGCTCCGCTGTCCTTTCAATATGCGGGCAATGATACGCGCATCAATGCAAACATCGCCGCGTACGAGGCCGCACTAAAGGAGAACAAGAAAACCTTCGAGAGCTTTATTTACGAAGGCAAGCAGCACGGTTTTCATAACGACACGACGCCCCGATACGATGCCGAGGCAGCCAAGCTGGCCTGGGAAAGAACGCTCGCACATTTTAAGAAGAACTTGAAATGACCTATGACCCGGATGAAACCGATATTTCTTTCCATAGCCGCAGTACTGGCAATATCGTCGATCGCTTTCGGCCAGTATAAGAAGGGAAGCGTCGAGGACAAGTTGATCCAGCTCGATAAGGCATGGACGTTTGCCGAGTTGAAAGGCGACAAAAAGGCCGCTGCTGCCATGGTTGCCGACGATTATCTCGGGACGACCCAGCGGGGCGAGACCGAGAACAAAACGCAGTATCTTGCTTCGCTTGCTCCGAATTCCGACTTTGTCCGATCCGACGACTACACCGTCAAGGTTTTTGGCAATACGGCGATCATGACCCATAGAGCGACCGTCGAGGGCGTACGCAACATTCAGTTTCGCAGCACGCATATCTGGATGAAACGCAAAGGCAAATGGCTGATCGTCGGCCATCACGGCGGACAGATCGTGCCGCCCGAAGAGTGAATATCACGCGGCATTTTGTCGTCTTTAGGTCAATCTGATACATTTTAACCATGAGTAAAGCAACTGGAATGTCAAAAACTGCGGGCACCATCGGTTCGCTATTGTGTGCGGCCGGCGTCATCGCGTTTTTCGTCGGCCTATTCATCGGGCCAAAGTCGTTGGTCATCATCGGAGCCCTCGTCATGGTTAGCTCACTTGTCGGCTTCTTCATAGAAGAGCAGGGCAAACGAAAGGCCGCTAACTAAATATTCAAAGATCTGTATTAAGGTAAAAGACTCGCCTTGCGGCGAAGTCTTTTACCTTTTTTATTCCTGTATTTACGGTACCATGGCCGTAAAAGTGACGTTGTCAGAGAGGCTGACCCCCTTCGACGTTATCACGCGATACCTTAGCGGCGACGAGCTACATATCCCATCCCAATAGACTGTATCGCCAACAGATGCACCGGCTCCCGGACCGCCCAGCGATAGAACGAATAAAACGCCACCAATCTTTAAATTAGCGGCGATGGTTCTATCGGGGATTATTCAGCCGGCAATGAACAGCGAGGGCTCAATCGACAGCTCTTCTGACTGGGATTGTCTCCGCAACCTTTGGACGCCCAAGTTCAACCTTGCTCTTAAGGACTCGTGCGATTTAGGAATCGCCCACGTAAGATTTCCGTTCTCTGCATTCAGGAAAATTATCTTCAACGATCAGTACGCCTTCCGCCTTGCCCAATCGAAATTTCACCCTAATGACATTTTCAGGTCGCTAAGCGTTCCTAGCCTACAAAATGAAAATACAATTCTTCAAGATGCGAATTTAGAATCAGCTGTTGTGGATGCGCTGAATGTAATATTGAGAACCGATCCAAAGTATTTTTTCTGGGTCGCTACGGTGACAAATTATCTTATAATAACCCAGGTGGATGACGGAATTTCTTATTCCGGCAGTTCGAGAGAATTTTGTGGACTTGTTCATATCTCACTCCCTATTTCCGAAAACCAATTTGCAGAGACTTTGGTACACGAGGCAAGTCACCAACATTTCTATTTAGCAGAACTTTTTGGAAAAACGACGAATTGTGGCGACGACTTTCTGGTTTTTTCCCCGGTGACAAGCTCCAAGCGACCGTTGTTTGCTCTCCTCATGGCATTTCACGCCTTTGCCAACATATGCTGTTATTCTGAGACCTACGCTCGTTCGGAGGGAATATCTTTGCCAAATCTGGAGTCCATCGATCTGAACAGAGAAAAGGCTCTAAGTCTCCTCGACCCCTTAGAAGCAAATAAGCGATATTTTACAACGAGCGGTCTTGCCCTATACGAACCGTTGAAGGCTAGGTTTCTCGCGGCCCGCTAGTACCGCATTTCGCAATGAGCCCGAAACCATGGGTTGCGGAGTTTCTTTGCAGGACTGACCAAGCCTCATTATGCGATACTACAATTCGGTAGGATACTCGATTCGAATCGCCCCCTCCTAGGCCTGCAGAAATTCTCCCCATTCTAGTTACTTCGGTCGTTTCATGATCAGCGACTTAAAAGTCAGACCAACACTATACTTATGATCGATCAGTTTGAAATTAGGCGGAAGTGATCCGTATGTGTGGCCGATGGCAAATCCCACGTAGTCACTGAATCCGAACTCCAACTTTGTCTGAACATAATCCCTCGGTCCGCGTCCAGCGAAAACCGGAATGTAGTTGTCTCCAGCCTTTTCGACTCCGACCTCTGACGTCAAGGACCATCTTCTGATATATTCAGATTGGAATGAGATTGTGTCCAAGAGAGGCTTCTTAATCGCGAAACCTAGATATGCCGTTGCGCCGGCAAGCGGTCGGGCGATTGTCTGCTTTTCAGCCTCGGTAACTGGGGTACGCATATTCCGACCAACCTCAAAGCCGATAAACGGCTGAACATACAGATAGCAAGAACCATTACACCAATCTCCAGGTCTAGTCGTAAATGAAAACCGATTTGCGACAACTCCATTTGTGAACTTGAGATTTTTATTGCCTTCGATCCGACCGTCCAAATCCCAAACAACACCGCGAACAAGTCCTTTATCAGAAATACTTGTTCCCGAGCGTAAGATAGCACCAATATTAAGCGAATCGGTGTCTGCTTTAGGGTTGCTGCTGAACTTTAGGTCGAGATAGGGGATCAACAGGTTGTCTTTCTGGAACACCGAGGCCGCAAACGGCAACTGAACTTTTAAATCCACAGTTTTAAGCGCTTTACCTGTCCTTAATCCTTCTATACTTCCGAAAAGGTAGATATCAGCCTTTGACCTATCAGCCGCCTTTGCCAGGTCGTATTGAGAGGCTTGGACCGGAGGTGGCGAAGGAGTGGAACTCGGATTGTAAGATGTCGCGACAAAAGCCTCTTTGCCGGGTTTACAGCCATCGAACGAAATGTCATCTACGGCGACTATGTAGGTCTTTTTCGGTTCAAACGCACCATCGTAATGTAGATCGATATAAAAAGAGTTGCCACTTCCGGCAGGTATCGACTGCTTCACATCGACGCGTGAAATAACGGGCGGATTCGCATCCACGCCTGGACTCAGCCTGATAATGCGCCATCGGTTTACCTGATCAAGATTGTCTTTTGTCGTTACGCCGAGACCAAGTACGACTTCGACGAACGTTGGTGTGATAACTGCGCGAGTTATTCCAACATTCTTACAAGGGCTTTGCGGGTAACCCGAGGTATGGAGTGCGACAATGCAGGCTAGTGTTAGCATAGCGCAGCAGATCGTATTTTTAACCCTCATTTCTTTGCACCTCTTTTTTTCATAGCGGTTTTCGTCATTGCTAGATGAACGGCGGTCTCAACTTTCTTAACCGATTTCTGCCCTTTGGTTTCCGAAGCGACCAGGCTAATGGCCTCGTCCATCAGTTCATGAGCCTTCGAGAGTTTGCTGCCAATCAATCCCGCATCGCTTTGACCTGCAGGCACCGAGTTGGCCTCGATAACTCCGGCGAGCTGTGCCATCGACCAACCAGGACTTAGCATCAATAAGTGTCTGGGATCGAGCACGTAGCCGAACTTTCTCACGCTGTTCGGTGAGTTACCGATAACCTTGTGACGAAGGATGAAGCACTGCTGATCCGTAAGGATTCGATAGTAGGTCAGTGCTTCAGCGGGCTTGAGCGGGCGTTCAACGCCGGTCGTTTCAGCCGTGCAGTAGTACGCTACCCACATTGATTGATAAGGCGTAAGTGACATTGTTTTCTCCTTTTTTGCGGGATTCAAAATTAGCGTAACCGTCGTTCCCCCGTCTTACGGCTACGAGCAGTTCGAAAGGTTTCTTTGACGCAACATTCCCAAACTCAACTGTCATTTCATTCAGGCTCATAGACTCAATGATAAATAAAAAAAGCTTCGCCTATTTCTAGACGAAGCCTCTCAAATTAACAACACCTAAAAAGCAGTTGCCGCAAGTGGGAAGCTTGCGTC
>JBGSQW010000159.1:0-4761 GCA_041737885.1 Pyrinomonadaceae bacterium
TCCGGCTTCTGATAGCCCTTCAACAAATTGTCAATCAGCTCGTTGTCCAACAACTCTTTTTCTTTGGTCATTTTTTCTCCTCCGCCAAACCTATCTCATTCGGCTTTCAATGACCATTTACACAAAATAATTTACACCCTCTTGGAAACTTTCGCAGATTTCTCTCCAAAAAGCTTGGAAAACTCTTCCTCATTCACTCCTTTCTTAGCTGCAGCATCCTCGACCTTCTTAGTCGCATACGAGCCGTAAATAGGGTTGATCTTATGCTGCACCAGTTCAACATTCAAACCCTTGGCAAGCGGAAAGATCAGATACAGGATCACGAGCAAGAGGTACAGCGAGATCGGCTTATAGTATCTCTTCCGTGCTCCGCGGGTGTAATCGAGGGTCAGCGTTCCCGGCTTTGTATAGATGGCTCGTAGAGATGTGAAGAATGAGCCCTCGAAATGCGTGAGAAAATGAACCAGCTCTTCGAAAAGATGTTTGAGCGACCGGTCGTGGTCGGTGTAGAGCTTTTGGCCGCAGTTATTGCAGTATTTGCCTTCAAACTCGTTACCGCAATTCTTGCATGATGCCATATTCTCACTTGCTAAGCTCGGTTCGAACGACCGATTCAAACTTGTCCCACGCGGCGATCGTGCTTCGCCAATAGACTATCTCGCCCTGCTTGTTCAAAACGATGTTTTTCGGGAACCCCGAAAAGCGAAACCTACCCAGCAGCGACTCGCCGTCGCCGACCTGCACATAGTCAAATTTTTCCTTCGCCAGGTATTTTTTCAGCTCGCTCGTTGTATCCGGCGAGATCGCGAGAAAGACCAAATTCTCGTCATCACCAAACTTCGCCTTAAAATTATTCAGCTTCGGCTGCAGGGCACGGCAATAGGCGCAGGCGATGAACCAGAAATTCATCACGACGACCTTTCCCTTCAGCGATTCGAGTGAGATCGGCTTGCCGTCGACGGTCGACACGGTAAAATCCGGTGGCCGCGTGCCTTCCTGAGGGATCTTTGCGAGGTTGAATTCGATCGTTCCATCCTCGAGCGTTTTCACGACCGTGCGGTCCTTGTCCTGAAAATTCGCCATCCTGATATCGACGAACTCGTTGTTTGACACCAACTCGCCATTACCGTCGCGAAAGATCGTCTTCGGCGGTTTAGCTGCGATCTGCGCGAAACATTGTCCCGCCAAACCCAGCAGCACCGTCGCCAAAATAAAATTTACGATAACTTTTCGCACTTAACTAAAGTATGAAACGAAGCGAATAAACGCAAATTACTTGGTTTTGATCTTCGAGATGGTCTTGCCTTTCGACTTCGACGGTTTGTCCATGTCAGCTATCGCCTGTTCAGCCGCCGCTTTCACCAGATCGCGAACGGCGTCATTGCGATAGTCAGCGGGCTTTGCAACCGGAATATGCCGGATCAGATTGCCAGTTCCCGTCAATAAACCATGCGGATCGGCGAGCAGCGTCCCCTTGTTGAACCCGAGATTTACGTGATTGGTGTAAATGGGCAGCATACAAAACGCGTCGCCCAACTTCTCCGAGATCGAGAAAACCGCCGTCAGCGCATGCGTGTGATAGAGCAGCTCGTTGCTGTCGGGATAGATGTCTAACACGAATTCCCGCAGGTCGATGAACAGCTCGATCAGCTCCGGCTGTTTGAACTCCAACAGGTAGAGAAAATCAGAATGTATCGGTCGCATCACGTCAGCCATTGGCAGATTATACGGCGAATCATGCCGAAGCGTTTAGTGGGTCAGAATAAATTTAACTGCTTAACTTACCTTTTGTCTAAAAGCGACTTAAAATGGCATTAACAATCGACTTAAATCTTTATTAAAAACAGGCAATTAAATGGCAGAAAAATCAAAGATCTATTACACATTGACCGACGAAGCGCCGATGCTGGCGACGTTTTCTTTTTTACCGATCGTACAGGCTTTTACGAAGTCCGCTGACATTGAAATTGAGATCCCGGATATCTCGCTTTCGGGCAGAATACTGGCGAATTTTCCGGAATTCCTAAATGACGACCAGAAGACACCCGATGCTCTCGCGGAACTGGGTGAACTCGCGACCAAGCCCGAAGCCAACATCATCAAGCTGCCAAACGTTTCCGCATCCGTCCCGCAGCTCGAGGACGCGATCAATGAGCTTCAAAAACAGGGTTACGCCGTGCCTAACTATCCGGTCGAGCCTAAAACCGACGAAGAGAAAGCGATCAACAAAAAATACGCAAAAGTATTGGGAAGCGCCGTAAATCCGGTCCTGCGTGAAGGAAACAGCGACCGTCGTGCTCCTAAAGCCGTCAAAAATTACGCCAAGGCAAACCCGCATCGAATGGGTGTCTGGGCTTCGGATTCCAAAACATCGGTCGCTCATATGAGTAGCGGCGATTTTTTCGGCACCGAGAATTCGACAACGGTTGAGAACGAAGGCAAGTTTCGCATCGTTTTTTTCGGCAGCGACGGCTCGTCAAAAGTTTTGAAAGATCTGTCGCCGCTCAAGGCGGGCGAAGTGCTCGATTCGTCTGTGATGACGCTCTCTTCGCTGCGGTCTTTCGTCCAGGACGCGATGAAAGAGGCGAAAGAAAAGGACGTTTTGCTTTCCGCTCACCTCAAGGCGACGATGATGAAGATCTCGGACCCGATCATTTTCGGAGCTATCGTCGAGACTTATTTTGCAGACGTTTTCGAGAAGTATAAAGATGTTTTTGCCGAGCTCGATGTCAATCCGAACTACGGCCTGGCAACGTTAAGTGAAAAGATCACGGGACACGCTCAAGAGGCCGAGATCAGAGCAGATCTGGCAATGACTATCGCGAACGGACCAAAACTCGCGATGGTCAATTCGGACAAAGGTATTACGAATTTCCACGTTTCGTCCGACGTTATTGTTGATGCCTCGATGGCGTCGCTGGTTCGCGGCGGCGGGAAAATGTGGAACAAGGACGGCAATGAGGAAGACACCGTCTGCATGATCCCCGACCGCACGTACGCGGGATTTTACGCTGCGATCATCGACGACATGAAGCAACACGGAGCGATCGACCCAAAGACCTTCGGCTCGGTTCCGAATGTCGGCCTGATGGCTCAGAAGGCTGAGGAATATGGTTCGCACGACAAGACATTCCAGATCTCGGGCGAAGGAACCGTCAAGGTCGAGGACGAAAACGGCGTTTGTCTGCTCGAACAGAGCGTCCAGAACGGCGATATTTTCCGTGCCTGCCAGACCAAAGACGCACCGATCCGTGATTGGGTAAAGCTGGCTGTAAACCGTGCCAGACTCTCCGATACGCCCGCGATCTTCTGGCTAGACAGCGACCGAGCCCATGATGCTCAGATCATCGCAAAAGTAGAGGAATACCTAAAAGACCACGACCTCACCGGCCTCGACATCCGCATCATGGACGTCAAAGACGCCGTTGCCGAAACGCTGAAACGTGCGAGAGAAGGCAAAGACACCATCTCAGTTTCGGGTAATGTTTTGCGTGATTACCTGACCGATATGTTCCCAATTTTGGAACTCGGCACCTCGGCAAAGATGCTCTCGATCGTCCCGCTCATGAATGGCGGCGGCCTCTTCGAGACCGGTGCAGGCGGCAGTGCTCCAAAGCACGTCCAGCAGTTCCAACAGGAAGGCTATCTGCGTTGGGATTCGCTCGGCGAGTTCCTTGCTCTCCAAGCCAGCTTCGAGCATCTCGCTCAAACCCGAAACAATCCAAAGGCCCAGGTCCTCGCCGACGCCCTCGACGAAGCCAACGCCAAATTCCTCGCCACCGACAAATCGCCGGCGAGAAAGGTCGGCCAGATCGACAATCGCGGCTCGCACTTCTACCTGGCAATGTACTGGGCCGAGGCGTTAGCAGCTCAAACTGCTTCCGCGGAAATGGCGACAAAATTTGCCCCCGTTGCGGCAGCGATGCAGGCGAACGAAGCCAAGATAAACGAAGAGCTGATATCGGCTCAAGGCAGCCCGCAGGACGTCGGCGGCTACTATCACCCCGACACCACAAAGGCATACGCCGCGATGAGATCGTCTGCCACGCTGAACGCGATCGTCGATGCGATCTAGCCCTGCTCGGCCAATGTTAGGCGTCTAACATATCTTAGCGTGCTAATAAATTTTGCAACGTATGGCGTAAAAACCGCGTCAATATAGGCGTTCAGCTCGTTTTTGGTGATTTCTTTCACGAGCCGAAACGGTTGTGAGGCTGGCCGTAAAAAAGCCAGCCACCTCCCAAATATTGCAGAAGAGCTCTCGACGCCAGTCGAGTTCTACGCATTTTGTGTCGATCTAGGCAAACTGCATCATTTCAAGCAAACTATGTCATTTTGAGAATTCTGACATATCAATCGCTAAGTGTTCTCCGGTATTGTTTGAACCATGAGAACATGTACCATTCACGGATGCACCGCCCCTTTGCTCGACCTCAACATCGGCCCGTTTCTGCAGAACAGCCGCGTGTCCCAAGTCGAACACACCCTCGAGATCCTCATCAAAAGCCGCCACGGAAATGATGCGTTTGTGAGAAAACTGGGGAGATATGTGGTATCGCAATTCCATGCCGTCCGCTCGATTTGTATAGATCTGCATCGGAAAAGGGTCGTGATCCCGTTCGTACGAAAAGCTTTTCGTTCGGTCATTGACGCGGTGAGAAAAGGTGTTTGTTCTAGGTTTCAGGCAATCCAACAAACGCTCGCCGAAAGCCTAACGACGATATCATCCCCCAAATCCCCCAAAACGCTAGGCCGCGGCTC
>JBGSQW010000003.1:0-47843 GCA_041737885.1 Pyrinomonadaceae bacterium
TTGATATCCCGGCTCTCGCACACCTCGATCGGAGTATTGACAAAAACCTCGATGAAGGCACAATCCGGCAGCATTGCCCGCACGTCGTTGCGCGTCTCGCGGTAGGGGCTGACCGCCGCACAAACCGCAATGCCGCCATGCCTGACGATCTCGGAGGCTACATATCCGATTCTCAGAATATTTGTATCACGATCTTCTTTGGTAAATCCCAGCCCCTTAGACAGATTATTTCTTACGATGTCTCCATCAAGCAGCGTGACCGTTCGGCCACGTTCGGCAAGCAGAACAGTGAGGATCTCCGCGATAGTCGATTTCCCTGCTCCGCTCAAGCCGGTGAACCAGACGCAGAAACCTTGTTTGTTTTTAGGCGGATAGGTTTCAGCCAGGATATTGGCGACCTCGATTCGGGTAAACCATTCCGGAAGGCGAAGCCCCTTGGCTAGATAATCTTCGCGAACCTGCGTTCCAGAAAGTGAAATGGTCTTTGTTCCGACGCCTACATTCTTTGTTTGCTCGTACCGATCCTCATCGGGCAAATAGACCATCTCGTCGAAGGCAATTACCTTCATCCCGAGCTCATCGCCTCTATCAATTGCGAGTTCCTGAGCTGCAAAACTGCCGTAGAACGGCTTACCCTTGGAATCAGTCCCCGGACTCGCGTGGTCACGCCCAACGATAAAGTGATCCGCCCCGAAATTACGTCGAATAAGCATGTGCCACAAGGCTTCTTTCGGTCCGGCCATTCTCATAGCGAGCGGCAAAAGAGCCAAAACAGCAGTTTTCGGGGAGTAGTAATTCTCGATCAGCGACTTGTACGATCGTACCCTGGTTACATGATCGACATCGCCGGGCTTGGTCATCCCGACGACGGGATGAAGCAGAAGTGTTCCTTCGATAGAACTCATCGCGAGCTTCGTCATTTCTTCGTGGGCACGGTGAAGCGGATTGCGCGTTTGAAAAGCAACGACATTGGGCTTTCCCAATAATTCTAGCTTTTGGCGTACTTCACGGGGCGTCAGTCGATGAGTTGCGAAATCGAAATGCTCAGGAAGGCTTAAAACTCTCAACGAGCCGGAGATATTTAGCTCTCCCCAATGGACCAATTCGGATACGAGCGGATGCTTTTGATCTACCGTTCCGACGACCGACCTCGCAAATTCGTCGCGGTCCCACTCATATATTTCTTCTACGGACATTATTGCCAGAAGATTATTTCTTTGGTCTAGTAGTGCTACATCAGAATCCAGTTTTGGCCTTGCATCTTTAGAGATTGAAAGGGTGATAGGAATAGGAAACAAATTGCCATCTGCGAGCCGCATCTCCTCAACGCATCTCCGGTAATCCGCTTTGCCCATGAAGCGGCTTAATGGTGAGAAAGCACCGGTTGCCAGCAATTCCAGATCGCATATTTGCCGGCTCGTCAGCCTGATTGACGGCAATTGAGAGGCAACCGAAACCAGCTCCTGACGCTCGCTTTCCGACACCTGAAGGTCAACGAGGGCTCCGCCGTAGGGCTCGATAAGCTTCGCTTTGTTGTTTTCTTCCGTGTGGCTCATCAAAGAAAAAAAGCGGAAAGGCCATAAAGCCTGCTTCCGCTAATCATTAAGGTACTTTCGCTCGTCCAATAGAAACTACGCGGCCTCTTCGGCACGAGTCATTACTTCGAATACAGGCACCTTCTTTTCGATCATTTCCTTTGTAACGACGATCTCTTTTACGCCTTTTTGGGTTGGAAGATGATACATGGATTCGAGCAAGATCTCTTCGAGGATCATCATCAGGCCGCGAGCACCGACCTTGCGTTTGTGGGCTTCGCGAGCGACGGCGATCAAGGCCGTATCAGTGAACTTGAGCGAGATATTATCAAATTCAAACTTTCGCTGATACTGCTTGACCAGAGCATTTTTGGGCTGGGTGAGAATCGTGACCAAGGCCGATTCGTCGAGCTCCGACAATGATCCAATAACCGGTAATCGTCCGACAAACTCAGGTATCAAGCCGTAGTGGATAAGATCCTCAGGCTCGAGTTTGTTAAACGAGTCGTTTTGCCTTTGCTTATTGGTCTTAACCTCGGCCTGAAATCCAAGTGATTTGTTGCGAAAACGCTTTTCGATCACTTTTTCGAGGCCGATGAATGCTCCGCCGCAGATGAAAAGAATATTTGTGGTGTCGAGCTGTTGAAAATCCTGCTGCAGGTGCTTTCGTCCGCCGCCTGCGGTGGGGATGTTTGCAACCGTTCCCTCGAGGATCTTGAGCAATGCCTGCTGAACGCCTTCGCCGGAAACGTCACGCGTTATTGACGGATTATCGTCCTTACGGCAGATCTTATCTATCTCGTCGATGTAGATGATACCCGTCTGAGCCTTTTCAATATCGCCGCCAGCCGCCTGAAGAAGTCGATTGAGAATATTCTCAACGTCTTCGCCGACATAACCTGCCTCGGTCAAACTGGTAGCATCGACGATGCAGAAAGGTACCGATAACACCCGGGCCAGAGTTTGTGCGAGGAGTGTTTTCCCGGTTCCGGTCGGCCCGATCAGAAGAATGTTAGATTTCTGAAGCTCGATGTCGCCGCGGCGTTTGGCTAGTTCGAGTCTTTTATAATGCTGGTAAACGGCAACGGCTAGGCGTTTTTTGGGTTCGTCTTGGCCGATCACGTATTCGTCGAGGTAGCCCTTGATCTCGTGCGGTTTAGGAAGGTTCGTACGTACCGAGGTTGACGCCTGCTGCTCGTCATCGTTGATGATCTCGTTGCATATGTCAATGCACTCGTTACAGACATACACGCCGGGACCGGCAATGAGTTTGCGAACGTCATTCTGCGACTTACCACAAAATGAACATGAGAGCAGTTCTTCGGGACGGTAGAATTGGGCCATATCGGTTAGTTGGTTGTCCGTTGCTAACGGTTGGTTGCACTGATCCGCAATCAGCGGTACCAACGGACTACGAACAAGTCAATTATTTTTCTCGATGCTCTATAACTTCGTCGATCAAACCATACTCCTTAGCCTGTATAGGCGTCAGAATGCGGTCGCGCTCGACGTCGATCTCAACCTGTTCGAATGACTGGCCGCTGTGACGCGAGATGATCGTCGAGGTCAGCGTTCGCATACGAATGATCTCTTCGGCCATCAGGCGAACGTCGGTTGCCTGTCCTGAGGCACCGCCCGAAGGCTGATGAATGAGAACTCGTGCGTTCGGCAGCGAAAATCTCTTGCCCGCAGCACCAGCACAGAGCAGCAAGGCTCCCATCGAGGCACATTGGCCGACACAGATGGTGGTCACATCATTCTTGATGAACTGCATCGTGTCATAGATCGCCATTCCAGCCGTGATCGAACCGCCCGGGCTGTTGATGTATAGATTGATGTCTCGCTCCGGATCCTCCGCCTCTAAGAATAGAAGCTGAGCAACGATCAGGTTAGCGATCTGGTCATCGATCGGCGTTCCGATAAAGATAATGCTGTCTTTGAGAAGGCGTGAGTAAATATCGAAGGCTCGTTCGCCTCTCGAAGTTTGCTCTACGACCATTGGTACTAATGCCATATTTTTACTCTACTAGCGTAAATACGAAATGTCTGAGATTGTACTTGAACAAAACTGCGATAAGTTGTTGAAAATACGACGATTGCCAATATCGGAAACCGATTTTACAACTTTTCACATAAATTGCAAGTGAATTTGATGGTGGATCGTTGTAAGCGTAAATACTTCAACAATGAGCAACCATCAACGAGCCACCTATTCTTTAGCAGCCTTCTTCTTTGCCGGCTCTTTCTTTTTCGCCGCTTTCTTTGGCTTTTCTTCTTCGACGGATGCGGCTTCCGCATCGGCGGCAGCGACTGCCTCGTCTATCCATTCACCTTCGGTAACCTTGACCTTGGCGATCACAGCCTCAATGGATTTTCTCGTTTTCAGGTTATTGCGGATATTATCGATCCCGCCGCCCTGTTTTTCGAGCGAATCCCTGATCTCTTCAGGCGATGCACGATAGTACTCGGCCATCTTGGTGACCTCGTCATCTACCTCGGAATCAGGAACCTCGACCTTTTCGAGCTCGGCAACCCTATCTAAAAGCATCGCCCCGCGAACATCCCTCTCGGCCTGCTGACGCATATTACCGTAGGCCATCTCGACGAACTGTGGATCGACCTTGCTCAGATCGACACCACGCTGCTGCATGTCCTGGGCAAAATTGTTCAGAAGGTTGCGGGCCTGATTTTCGATCAGAACGTTTGGAACCTCAAAAGAATTGTTCTCGATCAGTTTTGCGATCGCATTGTTCCTTAGGCGGGCATCGGCATCCGAGGCCGCATAGGTCTCGAGGTCTGCTTTAAGGCGTTTTCTGAGATCCGCAAGTGATTCATATCCCTCGTCGAGGCTCGTTGCCCATTCGTCGTTGAGTTCGGGGATCTCAGATTTACCGACAGATTTGATCTTGGCTTTGTAATGGACCGTTTTGCCTGCCAGAGCCTCGGAGGAGAAATCTGCTGGATACGAGACCGTAAATTCTTTGTCTTCGTCCGATTCCACGCCGACTAGATTTTCAGTGAAAGCCTTTTCGATATGCTCACCGCCGAGTTCGACTTCCAGATCGTCAGCCTTGATCGGTTCGGCGTCCGGAGCGTCATCAAACTTGCCCTCGAGATCGGCGATCACGGTGTCGCCCAACTCGGACTTTCGACCTTCGACCGGGATCAGCGACGCTTCTTTCTGCAGACGTTCCGCGATGAGATCCTCGACCTCGCCATCCAGAACAGGCTTGACGCGTCGGACGACCTCGATGTTATCGTATTTCGGCGTCGGGATCTCGGGCATTACTTCGATGTGAACATGAAGCGAAATAGGCACCGAGCCGTTGACCTTTACGTTCTCATGGTCTTCCAGATGTAGCTGCGGTTCGGCCAGCGGATGAACATCGTGTTCCTTTATGGCTGCCGTAACGGCGTCAGGAACGACGATCTGGAGCGTTTCGCTCTTGATCTCTTCCTTAAAACGCATACGAACCACGTCGAGCGGTGCATAACCTTTTCTAAAGCCTGGAATATTCGCATTCTTTGCGTATTTCTGGCTAGCCCGACCATAAGCGGCCTTAACGACGTCCGCATCGATCTGTAAATGTATCTCTTTTTGTGTAGGTGAAATTTCCTTTATTTCGCTTTTCATTATCTGTTGTCGGCGCCCAATTATCTCTGGTCAGCACGAATAAGAATTATAAAACCCGACCCCGCCAAAAGCTAATGGCCGGAAGCTTTCTACGAGGTTCGTGGACGGTTGTCGTTATTCAATAAACAGGAATTCGATCTTATAGTTCGGAATCTGGCTTTCGAAATAATAAAATGGTCAGCGGCAAGCGTCCTTATGACTACTGTCCACTAACCATTTTTAACTAAACTTTGGTGCCGAGGGCGAGACTCGAACTCGCATGACTTTCGTCGCTAGTTCCTAAGACTAGTGCGTATACCATTTCGCCACCTCGGCACGGCTTGGATAGTTTACGAAAATGTTAGAAATGGAACAACTCGCGACTCGCGTTTGCTTTATTATTTTCTTCGACGGCTCTTAATAGGTCTGCTTTCGCATAATCCTCGCCCTCTGCACTTCCGTCTGCAAATACAACCGCGCTTAGGCGAATCGGCATCCCGGTAGAGAAACTGCGGAAATCGATCGGGGCAAGGAATTCCTCATTCGCCCCAACGATCGCGGTAGGCCCGCCAACACGGCTGCTACCATCAGAATCGATAAAGTTACCGGATTCAAAGGAGTAAGCAACGATCGGGCTTTTAGAGTTATTCTTCAAGCGGATGGCTGCGGTTTTAGGCTCGGAATTTAAATCTAGAACAAGACCATCAATATTAACTGATGCGGCGGTCGAGACGATCTCACGCAGTTGAACCGCCCGCACCTCATACGGTTCGCCTATTTGTCCGGGGAATCTGGCGACAAAATTCACAAAGACAGAAAGTACTAGCGTTGCTACAAAACACAGCGTTCCGAGTATAAATGTCTTTTTCGTCATTATCACTCCTTCCTGCTCACGCGGGAGATTCGCGGGAGCCGCTCACAGAAAGCTATCATCACGAGGCTACCCGAATATAAAGGCACGCGACATTTATACTCTCGAACCAATCTTGAGTCAAGAAGTTACTTGTGCAAATACTTTTTGTCGTATTCATCCCACGACATTGGAATGTCGGCGTTCGTGCCGATCCCCTGACGCGGATCTGAGCCTAAAGCCCGTCTTTCGGCGGCCAGGAACAGGCGATAGCCGCCGTATCCGACCGCTCCGATCAAGCCGAGCCAGAAAACCCACGACAGCAGCGAGCCCATCCAGCCGAGCACCCAAAGAAGCAGCATTCCCACAAAAATAAGGCCGATCGCGGCGAGGATCAATTTGATAATGTTCATATTCAAAAACCTCCGACTCTGCAACTAAATACGAAAACGCCGGGGCGATGTTCGTGGAAAATATGTCCGTATCGTATAATTCACGTTCGGACGGACAATAAAGCCTTGAGTTCACAGAATATCACAACACAAACACTAGCAGAGCAGCTAAATGCTCAGCTTTTTGGTGACGGAATGTCGGTCTCGACCGATGTCACGCACGATTCGCGACAGGCGGGCGAAGGCACGATCTTTGTTGCGATCAAAGGTGCGACGATGGACGGCCATCGCTTTGTCGAAGACGTGATGCGGCGTGGTGCGGCTGGGATCGTCTCGGAATTCGATCCGCCCGCAGAACTTACGGGTGCCTGGCTCAAAGTCGACACCGCCCGCGAAGCCCTCGCCAAAGCCGCCGCCGTGATCAACGGCAACCCTTCGCACGAAATCGATCTCGTCGGCATCACCGGTACGAACGGCAAGACGACCACGACCTATCTCTGTTTCGCCCTCGCCGAAGCCGCCAAACAAAAGGCCGCGATGCTCACGACCGTCGAATACCGAATCGGCGAAAAAAGCGAAGAAGCCGTGCGTACAACGCCCGAAGCCTCGGACACAAACAGATTCCTCCGCGAAGCCGTGGATGCAGGATGCAGCGTTGCCGTGATGGAAACTTCGTCCCAAGCGATCGACCTGCACCGCTGCGACTGGCTGCGGTTCAAGGTTGCGGTGTTTACTAACCTGACTCGCGACCATCTCGATTATCATGAGACGATGGAGAATTACTTCGACGCCAAGAAAAAGCTCTTCGACGGTGGCCTCGGCGAAAAGCCGGGCTCGTGCGTTATCAATATCGATGACGAATGGGGAGCGAAACTGGCGGATGAATTAAGGGCCGACGGTCAGCGAGTCATAACTTGCTCACAAAACGCAACACCGAGCCTCGACGGGGCCGATCTGATGGCTTCGAATATCGAGGTGTCGTTGATCCGCGGAACCTCTTTCGAATTGCGGACACCCGCGGGAAATATCTCTGTCACTTCCCCGCTTGTCGGCCGTCCGCACGTTTACAACATGCTTTCGGCGACCGCAACAGCACTTGAGCTTGGATTCGATCTCGATTCGATCCAAAAAGGCCTTTCGACCTGTGTTGGTGCTCCGGGAAGGTTCGAACGTGTTGAGCATGACGGCGATTTTGCGGTCGTCGTCGATTACGCTCACACCGACGACGCGTTGCTGAACACTTTGCAAACCGCGAAGGACCTGACAGACGGCAAGATCATCACCGTTTTCGGTTGCGGCGGTGACCGCGACCGGACAAAACGTAAGCCCATGGGCGAGATCGCGGGTGAATACAGCGATCTGGTCTTCATCACGTCGGACAATCCGCGCAACGAAGATCCGCTGAAAATAATCGAAGAGATCGAAGTTGGTGTGAAGGAAAAAGGTGTGGACTACTACGCGATCTCAGACCGCCGCGAGGCCATCTACAAAGCAGTTGCGGCAGCCGGAACAAACGATGTGGTCATCATCGCCGGAAAAGGCCACGAGAATTATCAGCTCGTTAACGGCAATAAATTCCATTTCGACGACCGCGAGGTCGCTCTCGAAGCCCTTGCCCGAAAAAATGAGAACGCCTAGCCGTTCGCCTCTCTTACGAGCCGGCCCAAGACGTCTCGCTGGGCCGCAGAAAGCTGATCGAACTTGATCCCAAAACCTATCTCGAATACATGATTCGCCACACGGCCGGAAAATTCGACCTTCATTCCATCCGCCAGGGGAATGTATAGGCGAACCGTTTCGCCGTCAGTAACATCCCCGGAACTGAGCACAAAACAACCGTCCAGGCTCACATCGCTGACCGAGCCGGCTACTCGGTCGCCCGTGCCCTGCCATTCGATATCTACCTCGACGGGAAAACGATTTGTTGAGCGGCGTTCGACACCGCTTCTTCTGTCTTGCGTTGACATTTGGTACTTCTATTCGCTTGCCGCAGAATCCTTCCCTTTTAAAGTTAAGTAATAATAGACCGGTAATCCCAGAAGTATCAGCCCCATTCCGATAAATGAGCTTTCCGGTGCCGTCATGATCGTGTTGATCAGCAGCCAACCTGAGACGAGCAGGAACACGACCGGAACAACGGGATAACCCCAGGCTTTGTACGGCCGGGGAGCGTCAGGATGTTTGCGGCGATAGATAAAAATCGACGACGTGATCAGCGCATAGAATATCCATGAACCAAAAACGACGTAATCGGTTAAGGTGTCAAACGATCCTGACAAAGCCAGAACGCTCGCCCAGACACCCTGAAACAAAACGCCGTTGATAGGAATCGCGTTTACCGAAACCTTCTCAAACGTTTTGATCATCATTCCGTCCTTAGCCATCGCATACGGAATGCGTGACGCACTCAGGATCGATGTATGAAGTGTTCCCAGCGACGATAGCATAAGCCCGATCGTGAAGATCGCAACCGCGACCCCAGTCGCAAGACTCAACACGTCACCGCCAAAGAACTTGCTCACTACGACCATCGCAACCGACGAATCTTTAGATACCGAAGCGATCGCATTCGGGTCGAGAATGTAGAAATAGGCAACGTGAACAGCCACGTAAAGTACGATGATGAGCAGTACGCTCCCGATGATCGCGAGGGGAATGTTCCTCGCCGGATCTTTAACCTCGCCCGCAACAAACGAAAGGTTATCCCAACCATCATAACCCCACAGAGCGGCGAGCATTGCCGCCCCAAAGCCAGCAAGAAAGGTATATTCTCCACTGCCAAACCGCACTGCGTCGGCAACGCCTTCGCAGGTTCCCGCCGTGTTCATCAGTGAAAAGTTCCCGAAAGAACCGCCAGTTGCAAACAAAAATGCCCCAAGTCCGACAAATAGAACAAGGGCGATCTTAACTCCGGTCAGAACCGTTGCGATCTGTCCGCTCATGCTGACTGACAGGCAGTTCAGCGTTGTAAAAATAACGATCACGGCGACCGCAATTATCTGCAGCGTCGTAACTTCGTACGCAAATCCAAGGACGTTGGTCGTGAACAGAGTTTGCTTGAGCCCGCCGCCTAAATAATCGTTAAGGGCGATCGCAAAAACAACAGCTACACCAGCCTGCGAACCGGTCCTGGCAATGAACATTTGCATCCAACCGAATAGAAAGCTGGATAAACGTCCATATGAATCACGCAGAAACACATACGGCCCTGCCGCCTCGGGTTTCATCGCCGTCAGCTCTGCATACGTCAAAGCACCTGCAAGCGACAGCAATCCGGCTGCGACCCAGGCGAGTATCACCCATGTCGAATCACCCACGTTACACGTCATCACTCGAGCTTTGAGAAAAACTCCGGTACCGATGACGTTTCCGATGATCACGGATATCGCTGCAATTAGTCCGAGCCCTCGGATAAGCGTCTGGCGTTCGCTAAGATTCTGGTTCATATCTGTTTATTTTGACTGGCATCATATTACGCGAAAACGCATCTCAAGTGAAATTTTATTCCGTGATAAAATCGCATCAATGCAAGACTTATCGATGAATGCGGACCAACTCGTCAGTGCATTGTTGACGATTTCGTCAACTGAGCCGGTCTGCATTCTTGACAGCTGCGGCGTCCGCCATCTAGGTTCGCATCTGCTAATTGCGGGCATCGATCCCGTCGAATCGATCGAAATCACGAACCCAAACACAACCGAAGCTCTCAGATCTCTGGATGAAAAGCTTTCCGGCAACCTCGCGTCTTTTTTCACGCTCTCATACGATCTTGGACGAAACCTGCTGAACATACCGTCGCGATCTGCAGATGAAGTTCCAACCGAACCCGATGTTTTCATTGCCAGATTCGACACCCTGGTCATCCACGATTACGACACTGGACGCTCTTTCCTTGCCGGAGACAGGACGAAATTCTCCATGATTCAGCAGAAACTTCGATCAAATATCTCAGATCTCAAATTTGAAATTTCAAATCAACAGCCAACGCTGTCGTCGAATTTCTCAAAATCGGAATACATCGCCGCGATCGAGGAAATCAAAGAACGAATCCGAAGCGGAGATACGTATCAAACGAACCTGACGCAGCAGTTCACCGCAGAACTGCCGACAGCTACAAAGCCTGCGTCAATCTTCGCCCGCTTGCGGCGCGATCATCCGGCTCCATTTGCTGCATTTATAACTCGCGAAGGATCTACTGTCGTTTCCGCCTCGCCAGAACGTTTTTTTAGTATTCGCGGGGATCGAATTACCACATCACCAATTAAAGGAACCAGGAAACGCGGCACAACTGACGCGGAGGACCAGGCACTAAGGAATAAGCTGCTCTCAAGCGAAAAAGACCGTGCCGAAAATACGATGATCGTGGATCTGCTCCGCAACGATCTCGGCCGCGTCTGCGAATACGGCAGTGTCGAGGTCGAGAAACTTTGCGAACTCGAGGAGCATCCTTCCCTTTTCCATCTTGTTTCCACCGTCGCCGGCAACCTGCGGCCAAAAACATCGTTCTCGGACATTCTCACCGCACTGTTCCCCTGCGGCTCTATCACCGGTGCTCCGAAGATCAGTACGATGAACGTGATCGACAAACTCGAGACATCGCACCGCGGACTTTCGATGGGAGCTATCGGATATTCGATCCCAGACGGATTTGAGATGGAGCCCTCGATCGATCTGAGTGTCGCTATCCGAACGATGGTGATCCGCGATCAAACCGCCAACTTCAACGTCGGCGGCGGCATCGTCATCGACAGCGATCCCGAGAGTGAATACGAGGAAACCCTTACAAAGGCTCGGGCGCTACTGGACGCGATCGGCGTGGATCCTGGCACTCAGGCAACCTCAACCGCAAACCTGCTTCCTCCGGCGTAACGTTCGCGACCAGTTTGCCCCGCCGACGGGAACAAATACATTTCATCGGTGTCTAACTCTCCACAGCCTAAAAAAGGAGATACACCAAATGAACCGTCCAAACATCAACGTCACGCCTCTCATCGATGTCCTGCTTGTACTGCTGATCATCTTCATGGTCGTCACTCCTCTAAAGCCGAGCAGTTTTAAGGCGAAGATCCCGGCTGAGGATAAAAACATCGTTGACACTCGGCCAAATATCAACACGTTGGCAGTGATCATCGGTCGAGATGCATCGATCCAATTAAATAACGAGACCGCCCTCGGGAACGCCGGCGACACCGCCAAATTAGTTGAAAGGCTTCAGGTCGTGTTCAACGAACGAGTCTCGAATGGCAATGTTTCGGATTCCTTCGCAGATGATCCAGACCGGCCGTTCAACGACCGCATTGAACGTACTGTTTTCGTAAAAGCCCCGCGTTCAATTAGTTACGGCACGGTTGCCAGGGTCGTTGATGCGGTCAAACTGGCCGGTGCCTATCCCATCAGTTTGCAGATAGATCAGCTTGATTGAGTCACAGCGCGGAGCCCATAATTTTAGTTATGGTATGATTTCGTTTGTTGTGTGGTGCGATCTCCACGCGGCTCCGACGCTAGACCTCTCCAGAACTGCATCTTTAGATGGTGAATTACTACGACATTCTGAAAGTGTCGCCTAAGGCTTCGAGCACCGAGATAAAATCGGCGTATCGTCGCCTTGCCCGTAAACTGCACCCTGACAAGAATCAAGGTTCCGAGGAGACGGCCTTAAAATTTGCTGCGATCGCCGAGGCCTACGAGGTACTAGGGAATGCCAAAGAGCGCGTAAAGTACGATCGCAGGATGGTCGATGCTCAGTTTAGCGGAAACGGGACCGCGAATGGGTTCAGCGATTCCTTTATCTCGTCCGCTAATCCGCATGCCAAACGCTGGCGGCAGATGGTTTACGAGAAACGTTATAACGATATCATCGACAGAATGATCGCCGAAGAGCGTCAGGAAGCGATGGCGTTTCAAAAGGTCGTCTATCCGCTAACTGCTCTTTTGGTCTCCTGCATTCTCGCACCGGCATTAAGACCGAGTATCTTTGGCGACTCAGCGATAATCGGCAAGATAATCGTAATATCTTTATTCATCGTCGGTATCATACGTATCGTTGGCCGCGTCCGTGACGGATTTGAGCGATTTACCGAACCCGACGACGACATTCACGAATCTATCCTCGACGAAGCCGACAGAAAGCGAAAACCCTATTCCCGCCTCGCAACCGCCGGCATCCTGATCGGAGCTGTCCTCGCCTGCACAGGAATCGGATTGCTTCTGGGATTCAATTCCAACATCGGCCCGCTCATCCTAAAAGACATGAGCTACCCGACATTCAGCCTCGGAGCGATCGAATTCGTCTTTTATCCCCCGATCATTACCTTTTTTGTGGACGGGATACATACTATCGTTTCCAAGTTTGAAGGTAGTTCCTGATGATTCTGGGTTAATATTGTTCAATGAGTAACGAAACTGTTACGTACGACAAAGAGAAAATAGTTGAGTTGCTTCGAGATTTAGAAGTTTTGGTTGTTTCCACGGATCGCATTGGAAGTGCGTTTCACGACCGTGAAAGCGATGAGAAGTATAATTCTATGTTTCTTCGCTTTCTTGACGACCTTAAGTTTTCCAGCATACTTGCCGATGCTCGCATGACTTTATCTGAACCCTTCTCCGACGAGCTGGGAGCTGACGGAATGGACGAGTTGGAGCGACACATGCAAGGTATTGAATATTGGCGAGCTCCGTAAGATTGGAGAGCAGAAGACCTGTTGAGGAGTTGACAACTTCCCACCCAATCTATATTATTTGGAGTTTGTCTTAACAGACTTGATAAAACGATGGCTAATCATAAATCAGCAGAGAAACGCATTCGTCAGAATGCACGACGTAATGAGATCAACCGCAGCAACCGCAGCAAATTGCGTACGTCGATCAAGAAATTGAGAACGGCAGTTGCAGGGCATGACCAGGCGGCCAGCACTGAGTTGCTTTTCCCGACCGTGTCGCTCATCGACAAAGCGGTAAATAAAGGTATCATCCACAAAAACACCGCGGCTCGCTACAAGTCGCGTTTGACCAAGCACGTCAACAAATTGGCGACCGCTTAGTACTCCGCAAATTTTTCGCTTTTTTCAATTGAAAGCAGGCCCTCGTATCGGGTCTGCTTTCTTTTTTTGTTACAATTCGGTTTGTACCAGTAGATATTTTCTTTGTTTGTTGACCTTTCTCTCTGTGACCTCTGTGTTATCAACTTTGTGGACTCTGTGTTTAAAAACAAGCTAAACACAGAGTGCACTAAGCGAAGTCCACAAAGATCACAAATAAGAACTTTTGAAATTTCGAGGAAATCCTGATTACAACGCCCCTTCGTCAATACAAATACTTCGACCTGATAATGGCGGCGTTCGTCGCCGTTTTGCTATGTGCAAACCTGATCGGCGTCCATAAGGTTTCGTCAATCGACCTTCCATTTATGGAAGAGCCTTATATCTACGGAACCGGCGTCCTATTTTTCCCGCTCAGCTATCTTTTCGGCGATATCCTAACCGAAGTTTACGGCTACGCCCGCTCGCGAAAAGTGATTTGGGCCGGATTTGGTGCGTTGATATTTGCTTCGTTGATGGCGTTTGCGGTAACGAGCCTGCCCGCCGCGAAGACGATGTCGGCGGAGCAGCAAGCAGCCGTCAACCTTATCTTCGGCCAAACCTGGCGGATCGTCGTCGCCTCGCTAACAGCATTCTGGCTCGGCGAATTCGTAAACTCTTTCGTCCTTGCAAAACTAAAGCTCATAACGAACGGCAAATATCTCTGGATGCGAACCATCGGCTCGACCTTCGCCGGCGAAGCCGTGGACAGCCTCATCTTCTATCCGCTCGCCTTCCTCGGAACATGGTCAACCGAACAGGTGATCAGCGTAATGATCGGCAACTACATTATCAAAGTCCTCTGGGAAGTCTTTGCTACGCCTTTCACATACACGATCGTGGGCTTTCTCAAAAGGGCGGAAAACGTAGATTTCTACGACCGCGAAACCAATTTCAACCCATTTACGCTCGAGGTAAAATAGCAGGGGACGATGGAGCGAAATCGAACCGGACAGCTTAATATCGCCCGCGACCTGCTGAGTCAGATCGCTAAAAACCTGCTGATGGGCTCGTCCGCCGTTCGTAAATGGCGGTTAAAGCGGCCGCGAACCGCTGTCGAAACTGAAAACGTCGATCAATTCTTAAAAGGCAATGCTTTTGCCAGTTTGGATCTGCTTCTCAAACACGCGGGCGACCTGAACGGCCGCTCGGTCTGCGAGATCGGTGCCGGCGATTATCTGACTTCGGGCCTTAGCATTCTGGCAGCGGGAGCAAGTAAATACGGCGTGATCGACCGCTTTCCCGGCGACTATTTCGGCGAGACTGCGAAATTTTGGTACACCGAGATCGAGAAGAATTGGGATCGGTATTATGCGGACATCGCGTGGGGTCTCGATGCATCAAATTTCCCCGAAAATGCCGGATCTGAGCTCGAACTCATTGGCGACCCCCTCGAAACGGCTCAAACCAAACACAAATACGACATCGTCTGCTCATTCCAGGTCGGCGAACACATTTCGGACATCAACGCCTTTGCAGAAATTCACAACCGCATCCTCTACGAAGGCGGCATCGGCCTGCATCGCGTGGATTTTGGCCCGCACGACGTTTGGTTTTGGTATCGCGATCCCGGCACATTCCTACGGTTTTCAGATAAAATATGGAACATGACCGGCTCGAACCGCGGCGTCCCTAACAGAAAAAGACATCACGAGTTCAGGGATGCATTCGAACGGGCAAATCTGGATGTCGAGGTTTTGTACACCGACAATTTTGAACGTTCTACGATGGATCTTGGAAAATTGAACCGTAAATTTCGCGAGATGCCGCTAGACTCAGTTTTGACCGGAACCGCGATCTATCGTATCAAGAGACGAATAAATGCATAGCAGATGACGCACGACCTGATCCCAATTTCAGCCTGCATAGTCGAGATACCCGATCGTCTGATCGGCAAAACATCTGCGGCCCTGCGCCGCAAACTCGCGATAGCTCTCGCCGGAGCCGCAAACAAAACAAATCCCGACCACGTCACCGTCGAAGACCTTTTGCTCTACTTCCCTGCCCGCTACGAAGACCGCTCGAACATGCTCTCGATCGACCTGATCGAGGATGGAATGGAAGCGGCCGTCGAGATCGTCGTCAAAGTCTCAGGCGGCTACCGCGTCGGCAAAAATCGCAATCCGCGACAACCGCCGCTGTTTTTATTCGAGATCAGCGGCTCAGATGTAGCCAGAAAGCACCGTCCTATCGTCGTCAAATGGTTCATCTCAGGCAAAGCGGCAGAACGCGTCGTCGCCTATTACCAGGACCGCTTTGCCCAAGGCACCCGCTTCGTCGCCTACGGCAAATGGGAACGCGACGAACGGCGAAATACGTTTTCGCTGATGGTAAATAAGCCGGAGGAACTAGAAATACTGCCCGATGTCGGACTTGATTTCGGGTCAGTACCACCTGCGGTAGCGGGTGGGGCTCTCGGCATCGAGCACAAGACCCCACCCGCTACCGCAGGTGGTACCGACAACGACGATCTCGAAGAGGACCGCGACCGCCCCGAATTCGCCACCGTCCATAGCGGCCGCCGCGTACCGATCTATCGCAAACTCGGCCCGTTCCAGACGAAACGCCTCCGCGAGATCATCCATAGCGTGCTTGAGAATCTCGATCGCGATTCCGTCATCGAGAATATGCCGTTGGAGCTTATCGCACGGCAAAATCTGCTGACGCGTGCCCAGGCGTTAAAAGAGATCCACTTCCCGCCAGAAACAGCGTCAATCGCGCAGTACGAAATGTTTCGCAGCGACGCGCAAAAACGCCTGATCTTCGACGAATTCTTCTGGCTCTCGTTCCAGATGCAATTGCTTCGGGGCGAACGGCAAAAAGAGCCGAAGGGCACGGTCATTGAGATCACCGAACCGACCAAAGAGCGTCTGAAAAAGCTGCTGCCGTTCACGCTCACTAACGCTCAAAAAAAGGTCATTGGCGAGATATTCTCCGACCTCAAATCCGACGCCCCGATGAACCGTCTGATCCAGGGTGACGTGGGCAGCGGCAAGACGATCGTGGCGTTCCTCGCTGCTTTTGCCGCGATGGAAAACGGCTATCAGGCCGCACTGATGGCTCCGACCGAGATCCTTGCCGAACAGCACATTCGCAACGCTCGAAAGATCTTCGCAGACACCGGCTATCGCGTGGAACTCCTCATGGGCAGCACAAAAGCTGCTGAAAAACGAAAGATCTACGCGGCTCTTGCATCCGGTGAGATCGATCTCATCATCGGAACCCATGCGATCATTCAGGAAGCGGTCAAATTTTCAAAACTCGGCCTCGCGATAATCGACGAGCAGCATCGTTTTGGCGTGATGCAGCGTGCTCAGCTTAAAGCGAGCGGGCATAATCCCGACATTCTCGTGATGACCGCGACACCGATACCGCGCAGCCTCGCGATGACGGTCTACGGCGACCTCGACGTTTCGATCATCGACGAACTGCCGCCCGGCCGTACGCCGATCAAAACCGTGGTCGTGGGCGAAGACAAACGCCACGGCGTTTACGCCGGCATCGACCGCGAGGTCAAACTCGGCCGCCAGGTCTATATCGTTTATCCGCTGATAGATGAGTCGGAGAAAATGGACCTCAAAGCCGCCACCATAATGTACGAAGACCTGCGAACCCGCGTCTTCCCCCAATACACCGTCGGCCTGCTTCACGGACGGATGAAGTCCACCGAAAAGGATGAGATCATGCTGGAATTCGTGAGCGGAAAGCTCGACATCCTCGTCTCGACAACCGTCATCGAGGTCGGCGTCGACGTGCCTAATGCTTCGCTGATGATCATCGAACACGCCGAACGATTCGGCCTCTCGCAGCTTCACCAGCTTCGCGGCAGGGTCGGTCGTGGTGCGGAGCAGAGTTTCTGCGTGCTGCTCGCAGATTTCAAGCGAACTGCGGTTGCGAAAGAGCGTCTCGGCATAATGGAATCATCGTCCGACGGTTTCAAGATCGCTGAAAAAGACCTTGAGATACGCGGCCAAGGTGAGATTCTCGGCACGCGGCAGTCGGGCATTCAAAATTTCAAACTCGGCAACATCGCCCTCGACCTCGACATCCTCATAGCCGCCCGCAACGAGGCCGAAGATTACCTCACAAACCGCCGCCTTTCCCCCGAAACCTCAGCCATGGTCAAGATCGCCCGCTCCGACAAAAATGTAAAACTCGGCAACATCGGGTAAAACCTTTGGAGTCAGGTCGTTGCCCCGCCCGTCGCGATTGCCTACACTAGAAGAGATTTAACGCAAAGACGCTAAGGGGCAGAGACGCAAAGATTTATTTGCGACCTCGTCGAGAAAGCTTATCTAGATTTCTTCCCTTTTCGTCTTCGCCCCTTTGCGACTTTGCGTTAAAAATCCCCTGTTATGCGAGTTATCTCAGGACAATATGGAGGCCGCGTGCTGAAAAGCCCTGCTGACAACAAGACGCGGCCGACCAGCGATCGGCTGCGTGAGACGTTGTTCAATGTCCTTGCTCCCCGGATCGATGAGGAGACGCGCTTTTTGGATCTTTGTGCCGGAACTGGCGCGGTCGGGATCGAAGCTTTGTCGCGAGGAGCGGCGTTTGTGACCTTTGTTGATAAATCTAAAAAGTCCTGTGCCCTGATCGAACAGAATCTCGACAGCCTCGCGATCCCCGAGGAATCGACTGATATCCTCGGCCTCGACGCTGAAAACTTCACGGGCCGCGAGCACAAAACCGGGTGGGACATCGCGTTTTTCGATCCGCCATACGAATCCGATTGCGCACTCGTGCTGCACGAATTCGGCTTTAACAAAACGCTTTTAAATGAGGACGGTTTGCTCGTCGTCGAGCATCACACAAAAAAACAGATGCCGGACGAGGTCGGACATATGAGACGCTGGCGTGTGCTGAAACAGGGCGAGACGACGCTTAGTTTTTACGCAAATAACTGATGAAGACCGTACCCATTTGGCTCCTGCTCTGTCTGCTGTGGGGAACGACGTGGATCTTCATCAAGATCGGCCTCCAGGATCTGCCGCCGATGGCGTTTGCCGCGTCGCGGTTTATTTTGGCAGTCATTATACTGTTCGCGATCATTCGCATTCAGAAAATTCCGCTGCCGAAAACCGCGAAGGAGTGGAAACTCATCGCTCTCACCGGAGTTCTCCAATTCTCGATAAACTACAGCCTCGTGTTCTGGAGCGAGGTCTACATCACATCCGGCCTCGCAGCGGTTTTGCAGGCGATGATCACGGTTTTCGGGCTGATCCTGGCATGGATATTCCTGCCCAACGAGCGGATCACCAAGCTCAAAATAACCGCCGTCGCGATCGGTATCGTCGGCGTCGCTGTCATTTTCATCGATCAACTAAAGGTTCAAAGCCTGATGGCGTTCCTCGGCAGCGTGGGAATCGTGATCGGTGCATACGCCGCGGCCCAGGCGTCGATCCTCGTCAAAGCAAAAGGCGGAGCGTTCCATCCGGCCGCACTCGTCTTCGGCCAAATGATCTGCGGCCTGCCGCTGATCATCATTTACAGCCTGATAGTCGAGGGTAATCCGCTCAATTACAACTGGACCTGGCGAGCCATTGGCTGCGTCGTCTATCTGACGATCGCGGGAACGATCGCCGCGTTCTGGCTCTATTACTGGCTCCTCGGCAAGATCGAATCGACCAAGGCCATGATGATCTCGCTCGTCACCCCGCTCGTCGCCGTCGTCATCGGCTGGTTGGTCCTAGGCGAAACCCTACCACCCCAAACCGGCATCGGCGGCCTGCTCATCATCGCTAGCATCGGACTGATCGTATTTCGCCGGAAAAGAATTGAACCGCAGAATCGCGGAGACGCGGAGTCGGAAAGCTAATTTTTAACAGGGATGAAGGAGATGAAAGGGATCAATCGAGGATTTTATTTCTTAAATCCCTTTCATCCCCTGCATCCCTGTTAACCCCCGCTCTGCGTCTCCGCGTCTCTGCGGTAAAATAAAACTATGCAATTCAAATTCAACACCTCAGGCGAATCTCACGGTAAAGCTCTGGTCGCCATAGTCGAAGGCGTTCCGGCGGGTTTGCCGATCGATACTGCCGCCATCAACCACGAACTCTGGCGTCGGCAGCAAGGCTATGGCCGCGGCGGGCGGATGAAGATCGAGACGGACACGGTCGAAATCCTGTCCGGCGTACGTCACGGCAAAGCCCTCGGTTCGCCGATCTGTCTGATGATCAAAAACGACGATTTCGTCCATTGGACCGAGATAATGTCGTCTGAGGCGATCGATGTTCAGCCCAAAAATCCACGCATCGTCACCCGCCCGCGTCCGGGCCACGCCGATCTGCCCGGCGGGCAAAAATATCAGACGAGAGATCTGCGCGATATTCTTGAAAGAGCTTCCGCAAGAGAAACAGCCGCGAGAGTTGCATGCGGCGCCGTCGCCAAACAGGTTCTCGCCGCATTCGGCATCGAAGTCCGCAGCCACGTCGTCAAACTCGGCAGCGTTCCCGCCGAACCGCTCGAACGCACCTGGGAAGAGATCGCCGCCATCCCGACCGATTCCCCGCTAGCGTGTGCCGACGAAGCCACCCAAGCCGAAATGATCGCCCTCATCGACCAGGCAAAAACCGACGGCGACACGCTCGGCGGCGTTTTCGAGGTAGTCGCCAAAGGCCTGCCCGTCGGCCTCGGCTCGCACACGAGCTGGGAAGACAAACTAGACGGCCGCCTCGCCCGCGCCATAATGTCCATCCACGCCGTCAAAGCCGTCGAGATCGGCGAAGGCGTCGCGAATGCCGGAAGGCCGGGATCGCAGGTGCATGATGAGATATTTTTTGGGCAGTTGTCAGTGGTCAGTAGCCAGTTGTCAGCGGAAGAAGTTTCCGAAAACTCCCCTCCTTACGAAGGAGGGGTGGCAGCCGCTTCGGCTGACGGGGTGGTTCTCTCGGACGCACCCGCGAACTCGGGCTTCACCAGACCAACCAACCGTGCCGGCGGCCTCGAGGGCGGTATCACGAACGGCGAGGAACTCCGCATCCGCGGATACAAAAAACCGATCGCCACGCTCAAAAAGCCGCTTCACTCGGTCGATATAAACACCAAAAAAGAAGACCTCGCCGCCTTCGAACGCTCCGACGTCACCGCCGTCCCCGCCGCTGGCGTCATCGGCGAAGCCATGATCGCCATCACCCTCGCCAACTCAATGCGAGAGAAATTTGGCGGCGATTCGATCGAGGAGATGAAGAGGAATTATGATGGATATTGCGATCAGGTGGGACAGTATTAATCGCGTTAGTGGCTACGCGGGTCAGTACCACCTGCGGTAGCGGATGGCTCATGATGTCAGAACCGGGAGCCGTAGCGACCGGGTCAAACTTAGGATTATTCAAGCTAAGGATCTACAAAAATGTGGAACAACACTGATGAACCGTTAGCATATCTGATCACGTTCCGAGCCTTCGGAACCTGGCTCCACGGCGACGAACGAACTTCCGTTGACCGACACAATACCATTACGGAGCTCCCCGGATCGCACCGAATCCAATATGGCACAGCTACAATGAAGCCCGGCTCTCTCAGCCGCCCGTCGAACTAACAGCCGCACGAAGAAATTCTGTCATGGAGGCGATCCGGGAAACCTGTTCGAAGCGAAATTGGTTGCTTTACGCTCTAAACATCCGTACAAATCATGCTCACATCGTAACAGCAGCTCATGGCAAATCGCCTGCTATCGTTATGAACGCGTTCAAGGCAAACGCTACAAGACAAATGAGAATGGATGGATGTTGGAACTCAGACCGGAGTCCTTGGACCGAGAAAGGAAGTAAACGTCGGCTTTGGAATGAGCAGAGTATTGAGCGGGCTGTAAACTATGTTTTGTTTGGACAGGGTGATGACTTACCGGACTTTGATTAATTTTGCTTGTATGGTGCTTCGGCTTGACCCGGTCGCTACGGCTCCCGGTTCTGACTCTCGCGGCAACCCATATCGCTACTTATTTGCGTTCGCCTTTGGCACGCTTTTGTTTTGCTCCTGCTCCAAACCCGCCGAAAAACCTGCATCCAACATGTCCGCCGCTCGTGAGGCTAAGAAGGAACGGGCGGAGCTGCGGGCTAATATCAAGAAGATAGAGCCGTTTTTTAAGCCGATGGGCGAGCCGGGTAATTCGGACTGGCTGGCGACGCACAATGAGCCGGGGCAGACATTTGCGGAATATTTGGATGCGGATCCGGTAAAACCGACGAAGGAACGGCAGAGGATATACGTTTTGCCGCTCGGGAAATTCACTACCATGCAACAGAAGGTAGTGGATTTGACAGCCGGCTACCTTGAGGTGTTTTACGATCTTCCAGTACAAAAAATGAAGGCTGAGACCTTAACTGCGGGGCCTCCAAACGTTCGCGTGAATCCGTATACCAAGGCTAAACAGATCAGAACCGGACTGATAATCAACGATATCCTACCGATGTTGCTACCCGACGACGCCGCAGCCCTCATTGCACTTACGCCGGATGATCTTTACCCGGACGAATCGATGAACTACGTCTTTGGCCAGGCGAGCCTTGAAAACCGTGTCGGCGTCTGGTCACTTTCGCGGATGGACGACAATACCGATCAGCCGAATTTTCTGATCCGCACGCTCAAGATAGCCGCGCACGAGACGGGCCACATGTTCTCGATGCGTCACTGCTCGAAATACGAGTGCCTGATGAGCGGTACCAATCACTTGCAGGAAACCGACCGCCGTCCGATCGATGCGTGTCCGGAATGCTCGGCGAAGATCTGCTGGCTCTCGGATGTAGATCAAGCGGAACGGTATAAGAAACTGGCGGATTTTTGCAGAAAGAACGGGCTGGTGAAGGAAGCCGATGAGTTCGTGAAAAAGGCCGCAGCCGTAAATGCAGAAGCCCGCACGAAGTAAGGGCTCCGACCAGCGTTTCGCATCTGTAATTAGAGCACCACCGATACTTGCGTGAGTTGAATTATCGTTAACAAAGCCCTTACTTCGTGCGGGCTTCTGCAGATCTTTGGCCCTTTGTTAACAATCTATATCGATTTTACGACTCTGCACGTGAGGAAAATTTGTTTTCCGCCATCTAGAACTGTATATTGATGAAAACTTTAAGGAGAATTACTGATGAAAAAATTATTATTCGTTTTCGCCGCAATCTTTATTTCAACGTTATCGATCACCGCTGTTTCGGCTCAGACCGGGCCTGAGGCTCCGAAGCCAAAAGCTGAAGAGCCGAAAAAAGAAGATACAAAGAAGACCGATGTTCTGGTCGGTGTTAAATGGGACGTTGTCATCTCAGCTCCGGGACAGGAGTATGCTGGTGTGCTGAAGATCGAAAAATCAGGTGATACCTATAAGGGTTCCGTCACTACCGAACTCGGTGAAGCTCCTCTCAGCGGCATCAAGGTCGAGGGCGATTCTTTCACCTCAACCATCGTCGTCAATGCGATGGGCCAGAATATCGAGGGCACAATGTCCGGCAAGGTCAAAGAGGGCAAAATATCAGGTGACATGAACCTTAATGGACTAGGCACGATTCCCTACACGGGCAAGAAATCATAGCTCTTTCGAACTAATTAAATAGCCGCGAGTACTCACATCCAATGGCTTTTCGGCCTAGGATCGTAGCGTTCGCGGCATTTTTTTATTTAAATTGAAAGAAAAAGCTTGACTTTTTGTTTTAATTATGAAACAATGTGCTATCTCAACACTTCTGGATGAGTTTTGAGATAAAAGTAAGCGTATGTTGACAGCCCTTAAAGTTCACAATTTAATTCGATTTTTAGGAGGATATTTATTCGACAACCACTCCGCCTTATCTACCGATATCGCGGCGAAACTGCATTCCATCAAACGAGATCTCAGCAAGAGCATCGTAAGCGAGCTGAAGAGCCGACGGCAGATCATCACTAACCGCCGTCACACCGAGCACTCGCCCGCCAGCGGTGATAATATCGGGCGTCACTGGCTCATGAGTTTCACTCGCGAAGGCAGTTCCGGCATGAAACACCTTAACCCCGGTGACGCATTCAGCTCGATCGATCCCGATGATAACGTCACCCGTTCGAGGCTTGCCGGGATAGTTAGCCGCCGCGAGAACGACGCACGCGGAACTTCCCTGCTTCCATTTGATCGATCTAAAAGCCAGCGACGCACTATCGCCACCCGCGAGCATTCCGTCACAAATATCCACGATATCGCTCTCGAGCCTGACCAGGATCGCCTGCGTCTCAGGATCACCGAATCGAACATTGTATTCGAGCAACTGCGGCCCGTTCGCGGTCATCATCAGGCCAAGGAAAAGAACTCCCCGAAATCTGATCCCTTCGTCGATACATCCGTGAAGCGTCGGCGTGATGATCGTATCAATGACGGTCTGCAAGTCAGTCTCGGATATCAGCGACGCATCGGTGATCGTTCCCATTCCACCGGTATTAGGCCCGGTGTCGCCTTCGCCGATGCGTTTATGGTCACGGGTCGGCGGCATGAGAGCAAAGTCGTCGCCGTCAGCAAACATGAGCAACGAGACCTCTTTTCCAAACAGGCATTCCTCGATCACGATCTTCTCAGCAGCTGCCGAACCGACCAGCGACGCAAGATCCTCGATGGCCGTGATCGCTTCGGCACGATTGGCCGCCATGACGACGCCTTTGCCGGCTGCGAGCCCATCAGCCTTGATGACGACCGGCGTCGCTGCGTCACCAAATCTGCCGGACATCAATTCCTGTATGGCCGCGTCCGGCGAATCGGCATTGGCGAACGCCGCCGTCGGAACGCTATGACGAGCCATGAACTCTTTGGCAAACGCCTTGCTGGATTCGAGTTGAGCCGCCTTTTGGTCAGGGCCGATTATCCTGAGGCCGTTCGATTCGAAAGCGTCAACGACGCCGAGAGCCAGAGATGTTTCTCCACCGACAAAAGTCAGGTCGATCGCGTTTGCGAGAGCAAAACTAAGAAGCCCTTCAATATCTGTCGGACTTACAGTGACGCACTCGGCAACTGCGGCAATTCCGGCATTACCGTTCGCACAAAACAGTTTTTCGACTTTTTCACTCCGACTAAATGCAGAGCACAACGCATGCTCTCTTCCACCGGAACCTATTACGAGCACTTTCATAAGATATTTTTATACAGTGGTCATACCTTTGCTTGACACAAAAAACTCTTAGTTGTAATGTCAGGACATTCGGGGTATTTGACCGGATCGATCACGCAGTCAGCCTCAACTGCAAAGTAATAGTTTAAGCATGCCGGATTCTAGCCAACACACGGAGCATTTCGCCATGACCGCAATGGAATTTGAGGAAACCATCGATACTCGTTCCATCACGCCTGACCAGATCAGCGAATTCTCAGACATGCCGATCCACTGCATCGACTGTGCTCAGGAATTCACTTGGACAGCTGGCGAACAATCATTCTTTCGCGACAAACAACTCCAGAATCCACCAAAGCGCTGCAAAGAATGCAAGAAGGCCAAGAACCGCCGTCTCGAAGCGATCGAGATCGCCAAAACGACCGGTAAACGCCAGCGCATAGAGGTCAAAGCAGAATGTGCTCGCTGCTCGGTCGTGACCACTGTTCCATTCTATCCTTGCCAGGGACGCCCCGTTTACTGCCGCGATTGCTTTGCAGAAATGGGCCCTGAGATCGCAACTGGCTTCAGCGGTTAACCTTTAACCACCAACGTGAACATTCGGCCGCAACTCAGGATCTTCCTCAGCCTGCCGCAATATCTCACGAGTAACCGGAGCAGTATCACCTTCTCCAAATAGTATATAGCGGGCAAGGTACATAAGCGGATTTCCTTCGCTCCAGCCAAAATAGACGTGCGGTATCTTACCGGTCTCGTCACGAATGTAAAGCAGGAATGCCGCTATTGCATTCGGTACCGCTGGTGCTTGAGTTCTCAATATCTTATACCCATCCACGTCGATCCCGCGGATGAAAAGACGGCCTTTGAACTCCGAAGCATCGCCAGTCTCGACCTCGTAAAAGACGACAGGGTCGGAAGAAGGAATGTGATTATCAACGCGTTTCTCATGCTCTTTGAAACGATACTCGGTAATGTCACCGGTCTCGCGTCGATTGGTTACAATACGGATCTCGCCCTCTTCGCTCAGATCACGAAGAAATGCCTTGGCGGCATCATCGAGTTCGATCTTGTCGATACGTATCTCGGTCGATCGCATTGCCCGTGAGATAAAGGAGGTGGCTATGATCGCGAAGATAAAAAATGATGCGATCTTGATACCACTCGGCTGCTCAATAATTCCTACCACGGTCGTATAAACAAAGATCAGTGTGATTATCGCAAAAGCGATCCAGACACGTTCACGTTTTCGCCACGCGGCAATTGCAACCGCGACCGCGGCTGACGTCATCAGCATTAGAACGCCAGTGGCATATGCACCGCCCTGCGAGGTCACGTCAGCCTCGAACAGGACGGTAACCACAAAACATATCAATGTGAATACAAAGACGAGTGGACGAGTCGCACGGGCCCAATCCGGTGCCATGCCATATCGGGGCAGATACCTTGGCACAATATTCAGAAGCCCCGCCATGGCTGAGGCACCCGCGAACCACAATATCAGGATCGTACTGATATCGTAAAAAGTGCCAAAGATATCACCAAGCATCTCATGTGCGAGGAATGAGATCGCTCGGCCGCTCGCTTCCCCGCCTGGCTGAAACTTCTCTGCCGGGATCAGCATCGACGTGATTATCGAGCTGCCAAGAAGCAAAAAGCTCATTATAATGGCAGCCCCGCTGAGAAGCTTTTTACCATTTCTAATACGGCCCTGTAGGTGTTCAAATTCGGCTTCGCGAAACTCGTTATCCGGGGCTTCGGTAGCAGGCTTTTGGATCTTGTCTTCGTTCTCATCGCCTTTCACAAGCGGCATGACGACAACTCCGGTTTCAAAACCCGAAAGACCGAGGGCAAGCTTGGGAAAGAACCACAACGAAGCTATCATCAACCAAAAGAAGCTGCCGCCGACATTATTGTTGGACCAAACGAGCGATTGCCAGTTGTAGAAGACTTCGGGCGAGACCCAAAAGATCTGGTGAAGGCCGGTTGCGATGATCACGACATTCATGACGAGATAGACCGCCACAATACCAACAGCGATCCCGATCGCTTCATTGAACCCTTTCAAAAATACGAGCCCCAACAAACCGATAAGTACAAGCGTGACTATGATCTCATGGTGAAGAAACTCAAGATGCTCGCGGACGAAAGGATTTTCAACGATATGAGCTGTCGCGTCTGCAGCAGAAAGCGTGATCGTGATTATGAAACTCGTTGCAACGAAGCCCAACAGGATCAGGACAAACATCTTCCCTTTCCATCGCGATAACAACCGCTCAAGCATCGAGATCGACCCATCACCATGAGGACTCGATTCCGCAACACGCTTATACATCGGCAAAGCCCCGAAGAGGGTCAGCAGAACCAAAACGAGAGTGGCGAAAGGTGAAAGCACGCCAGCGGCAAGAAAGGCGATGCCTGGTTGGTAACCTAAGGTAGAGAAATAGTCTACACCGGTAAGGCACATTACCTTCCACCAGTCATGCTTGTGATGTCTTCCCTCGGGCTCGTGAGGACCTTCCATCTCTGGTACGCCACGGTAGAGCCACTTCTTTAGCCAGCCGCCTTCGTTTGGTTTCATCGCTTGAAAATCAAAAAGACCGCCGTGCATAAACACTCGCGGCTTTTTGATACTGATTCATAGGACTTGATAGCAAATAATCGTTCAACCGGAAAAAGTCATCTTATTTCAGGTCTCTTAGAGTATTTAGATTTTACGCTGAATACGTCCAAGGTCAAGCAAGTGTAGTTTAAAAAAGAAATGGGGCGACGTCTCCCACACCGTCGCCCCGGGCCACCTGAGTGACCGGATGTTCACCGGGAGGTGAACAAACATAATTATACACAGGTTTTTAAAAAACGCAACCGTAAAATGATGCAATTCGTAAAAACTTTTTCGGCTAAATAATTCTTTCTATTGGATGTTAAGGGCACCGACCAGCGAACTCAGCAATCCTTTGTCGCCGGTGGCGAAGATGCTGTATATACCCGCCGGGGTGTTGGAATGGGTTTTTACAACAAAACTAACAACGGAAATGTCACTTCCAAAATCCTGCTCACGAATAGAGCCGGGTTCCACGGTTATGAATGGCGAATTAAATTCGATCTGCACTTTGTTTGAGTCGATATTCTGACCACCAAGAAAAACAGTATATTCCCGTCCACCTGCCAGGGAAATCGCCGTGTCAGTAAGCTGGCTGTTAAGCCCGATGTAGTTAAGTTTCACATCACTACGCTCTAGCGTAACGCGCTCATTGAGAACTCGAACCTCATCCGGCACGAGTTTGTACGTTCCCAGTAAATTTACTTGCGAGTGGAGCCCTTCCGCTTCATTCTTCCAGAAAACCGTGTAAGTTCCAGATGCCAACCCACCTAGCTTAAATGTGCCATCGGGAGCAATCTCTGACATAGAGGAAACGAGGCCCGTCGAACTTTCTTCAGCCCATATGCTTAGTCCCTTCAGAGGCTTCAAAGCACCGGCACTGAGCCTACCCAAGATCGTTGAACAACAATTCTCAGTTTGATTATCTATGCCGTAAAGTTCGCGTATGGCTGCTATATCTGATGTCGACAATGTGCGGCCAGAGATGTCAGATTCACCGAACGTACCATTCTTAGGAAGGGATCCTGACATAGTAGCCCCGAGAACCTTGGTATGCCGCAGACCAAGCAAATGCCCTATCTCATGGGTCAGCGTCAATTCAAGGTCGAATGTTCCGAAGGTGCCGTCGGTCGAGAATTGCTGGAATGGATTTAGAACAACGTCAGCTTCGGTAATATTGTTTCGCCTGTTGTAAAAAACGCGGGTTTTCGCAGATTCAGCCTGAGGGTCCTTCGAGAACAACAAAACATTCTCGGGCGTTGAAGCGATCGTTACAAGGCTGACGCCATCGCCACTAACACCAGAAGGACTGACACTTGAACGATTTGATATCTCAAGTTCGATCCTGATGTCGGTTGACGATTCCCAAGCCAAGATGCTGTTCCGGATCGCCGATAGAACGTCGCTTCCCGTTTTGATGTTTGGACTGGCTTCTAACATCGAGGCCGAGATCGCTATTTTAATAACGCGATCTTTCCATCGTAACCCTGTCGGTTCGGCTTTGCCCGGAGCGGCAGGCATATAACTGGCAAACGTCGTCGAGGCCGCCGAAGCGACCATGACGATCATCAATACTATTGAACCAAACAGTCTCACCAGCCCATTAACTATGCTTCCGCGTTGTCATCATCGAGGCTCCCTACTTTTTCCAGGTCAGCAAACCCGACGATCAACAACAGCGTCACGATCGAAACCGTAGCAAGAACGTAAAGTATCGATATTTGTTCATACGCGATAAGAACGCCGATCACGATCGCCACTCCTACCAACCACAGTAATGCCGTTGTTCTACGGCCCATCTTCTTATTATTTGCCATTTCTTACCAACCGATACCTAGCCTGTAAAAACTCTCCCTCGCTCATTAATCGATAACTCTAAGAGGCATGTTCTGCGCCGACCTTTTGTTTGAAGGGTCTTCAACAGTTACAGGTGGATATTTTCTTTTACTTCCGCCTTTTGCGGCGACCTCTATTATATCAAAAGGAAGCAAAACTTCATCATTAGAATCACCGTTCTTTATTTTCTCCAGATCCGCCTCGATCGACCTAACCTCCAGCCCCTCGCGGCGAAAAATAAAGACCCGCCCGGCGTCCGCCTCTTTCGACAATCCTCCCGCCGTAGCGATAAGTCGCGACAATGTGATCTGATCACGCGAAAAGATCGGTCGAGGGCTTACAACTGCTCCAATTACGTAAATCGGTAACGCTCGACTGACCGTTATCAGATCGCCGCTAACGATCAAAGGGTTGGCAGCCTCTTTCCCACTAAGAAGATCAGCAATTTTGATGTTCAACGTTTGCGAGGCGTTGTCCGTGGGCGAGGAAGTCACCGCACAACTAACTTTTTGGGGGCGAAAGATGCTAATTTCTCCGGATGCTCCGTCAAGCAATCCCCCAGCAATAATTAGGAGTTCGCGCAATCGAACCGCCCTTTTTATTTGGAATCGTGTCGGGGTTCGAATTGCACCATCGAGCCTCGCTACGGCCCGATTCGACCTGTCGATTATTCTGACGACTACCTTTGGGTCCTTTAAGGTGCGTCCGAGAAATTTTTCGATTTCCGCCGCGATCTCTGACTCAGATCTACAGAGAGCAAAAACTGGCTCGGCAAAATCGGATCCGTCTAAAAACCCCTCAGGGGTTAAGCCTCCGCGCCAGTCGAAGTCGAAGCCTCCAACTATATCGATATCGATCAGATCACCAAAGTGCACCAGATCGTCACGCGTATCCTGACCTGTAGCGGGCAAAGCGGTCTGTGGGAATAGAACTGATGGCAGTAAAGCAAGTAGAAAAAGTAATGTCAGGTAAGGCTTCACTTGCTTGTATTCTTGCTTTTGGGAATATCTTACTGTCGCCCGTTGACGATATTATAGGTCGCTACTCAGTATTGGTGGCCGGACGCTTTTTCTTACGATTTGGACGAGAATCAACCGTGCCGGGAACCGCGAATCCTTTGAATTCCCAATTACAGCCATCGCACAAAAGGTTGTAACGACAGAATATTTTCGAAAAGATCGATGTCGGGCGATAACCGCGACGAATACGACTACTCTTACACTTTGGGCATCGCTGGGAAATCATAATCCCCTAATCTTAGCAATCACGGACTCAATTGCCCAAATCTGACTGGCTAGTTTCGATACGACGTAGATACTCGATCTCCTCATTTATCCGTCGGGCCGCCTCGTGCCTCGAATCATTTTGAACACCGTCACGCCCTAGATCGAACAGAGCATCACGGTACAGACTGAGGGCCTTTACATTATCGCCCTTAAATGCGGCACGTTCAGCCCGCTCGACCCAATTCGAGACCTTAACTGAAACTGCTAACTCCGTCAGAACACAACGCGACTGTTGTAGTGCCTGCTCCTCCGGATAATACTGAAGTGCGGTCTCGATCACGTTAATGGCGCTTTGGGCGGCTTCGAGTCGATCATCGACCTTCGGTCGATTCTGCGCTTCGTAAGTTAAATTCTTTGCTTCGATCTCGGCCCATTTGAGTAGATGGTAACGATGTGTTTCTGCTACTATCGAGCGCCCCTTTAATAGCGGAGCGAGCCGCGGCGAATTGGCGTTTACCGATTTGAGTTCATTTTCGTTCAATGAAATATACTCGCCGCACATTTCAAATACCTCACGATGGCTCGATGAGAACTTATTAAGTAGCTTTGCAGCTTGCGATTTTTGGCCGATCTCATACAGGATCGCAGAATTTCTTTCGATGGTCAGTTTGTTGGACGTTCTTGGATCGTTGATATGAGCCCTTAGGGCTGCCGCGTGAAGGCGGTTATCCATGACCCGCTGTTGCCGCAAAAATCTACTCCTCGCTCTCCTCATTACTATCTCGCGAAGAAGAACGGCTCCCGACAACAGGATGCTGGCCGCAATGCCCGCACTGACCCACGGCATCTCATCTCCGGTATCATGAAGGATTCCCCAGACAATGAAAAAGAAGGCCGTCGATATCGCTACCGAAAGCACATAATAATTGGCGGCGGGCAACCAAAATGGCTGTTGTTTTCTCTCCATTCCCCGATCGTGCAAATGAAATTTCAATGTCCAAATGACACGGTTGCAACGCGATAATACTGAGATCTTTTGGTCGCGATGTCAATAGATTTTCCCCTACAATTTTCTGCTATAATCTTTTCGTGGCGACCAAAAAGAAAAAGAAGGTTTCAGAAAGGCCCATTTTCGATTCGATCAGAAAGCCTACCGCTCCTCCCAGCCGGAAATTAGGAAATGATATTCCCGAAGAAAAGATCAGGCCATCCCTTCGCAAGACCAAGCACAAAAAACCACCCGAGCCGGATCAATAAGTATGCAGAATAATGTATGGGCCAGGCCTGAAATGCTAGTAACATTTCGTGCAGAAATAATGAAAAGCGGCTCCCGCGAGGATCGTACGTTTCGTATCAAGACGGTCCTGCCGAATGGCCGGGTAGAACTCTACGATATCGATGGCGAGTTCCGCGAAACTGCATTCGAAGCCCTGAATTTCTTGCGAGAAAAAGGGGCTAAGTCCTAGAATTCGTAAGCCTCACCTACAACCATTGCCTCAACTCGGTCCATGCCTGCATTCTTCAACTGTTCAAGTATCTTCTCACGATACATCGGCTTTAAGTTGACCACATAAACGGGATAATCGCGTTCCGTCAGTTTTTCGATCTCAAGCTTTAACCTGGACGGTGTAAGGTGATCCGATACACGGGCGAGGTCGACAAGTTCGTCAGGAAACGCACACTCAACAAATACCGCTTTTAGATCCGGCGTACGGTTGCACGCCTTCCAAAAATCTTCCGTCTCCGCGGTATCTCCCGTCAGGGCGATCGCTGAAACACCATCGGATACGATATAGCCGTTTGCGGAAACGGGATGATTCACGCCGATACTTTTGACTGATAAATGCTTTACGTCAAAATCAGATCCGCGTTCGAATTCACAATAATTCAGCACTTTTCCATGCTCATTCGACAGCTCTGAAAATCTCGGGTAGATCGACCAGTTAAATATGTCGCGTTCCAATATAGCGATCATTTCCCCAGTTGCATGGATACGGACAGGTTCGGTTAGTGAGGCGAAGAGATCATCTATGAAAAGCGGCAACCCAGCAATGTGATCTAGATGGGTGTGGGTAAGGATGATATCGCGAACGTTTTCCCTTTGGATCTGGCTGCAAGCCATAGCGAGGCAGCCCGCATCGATCGCAACGCAGTCATCGATGACGATCGACAACAAATGCTGACGAGCCGAGGCCCTGCCATTCTCGTCGATCGAACTGGGAAGCATTTGGATCTTCATCGTTAACTATTTTCAACGTGCGCAAGTCTGGGCACGTCCGCCGTCGATCTCATAGGTCGCTCCGGTTATCCACGACGCCTTGTCCGAAGCGAGGTAATGTATCAGATCTGCGACTTCCTGCGGTGTGCCAACCCTGCCGATCGGATGGGTTTCCTTGGAACGTTCAAGAAAAGCAGCGTATGCGGTTTCGTCCATCCCGCCTCGTTTGTGGATATTCGTCACCACAACTCCAGGGTTGACGGCGTTGACCCTGACGCCCTTGGCCGCGAGTTCAAGCGATGCGGACCTTGTAAGCTGATCTATTGCTGCCTTAGAAACACCATAAGCGAGTATATTGGGGAACGAACGTGTGCCTGCCACACTTGATACGTTAACGATATTCCCCTTTGCCTCGATCAAAATGGGAGGCATTTTTGCGTCAATACAAATACCGATCTGAGATTGATGTGAAACATCTTATCCCAATCATCGAGCGTCGTAGTTTCGATCGAACCATTCATAATGACGCCGGCCGAATTGATCAGTACGTCTATCCTGCCGTGGTTGTGGATCGTCTCTGTAACGATGCGCTCGATCTGCGACAATTGAGTCATGTCAGCCAGATGCGGCTTGATAGATCCAACCTTCGATTTTACAGATTTACCGAGAGACGTGAGCTCTTTCTCATTTCGTCCGACGGCGACAACTGTCGCTCCCTTATTTGCAAATAAGATCGCAGACGCCCGGCCTATACCGCTGCTCGCCCCAGTGATTATGACCACTTTACCTTGCATAAAATTTACAACCGATTTTGAGAAGTAGCATAGCAATGAAAGCTAAAATCTCGCAACCGGAAGAATGCAGTAGCCAATACCGAGGTGCTAGGCACAAAAAAGCGGCTGCTATAAACAACCGCTGTTAGGAAATATTACTGAATATGAATTACAAATGAATTGCAGTTTTCACCCGTCTAACCCTCGCTCGGTCTCTGATTTGCTGCGAACAGCAGATCAAATGCGGCTTTGGTTTCGATCGTCTTACGCTGCTTTAGCTCTGTGACCCAACCGGTTACGTTTGATACCATCTCGCGTGCGGCGGCCCTTTTACTGACTACAGCTTTCCTTTTCTTTGACCTCGGCGGTACAGCGTCAGTCTTCTTCACGATCTTTATCTTACTTTTATCTATCATACTGACCCTCCTTGTTGCCAAAACATACAGTTCCAGCTTATTAAATTCGCATTCTGCAAACTTTCGAACATTAATTTGCGATTTGCAAACAGTATGATTACGCCAAACCTCTTCGGGTTGTTCCCAAAATATTTATTTAACGTAAATTTTACATACACTTGCAGACATTACTTGGATCATCAAACGATCTACGCAGCAATGGCACACGCTTTGCCGGTATATTTGTAGATGAACGTCCTTGATCTCATTATCATTTATCTCGCATGCGGCTCACCCTTTGCTGTATTCCAGGCTACAAACCGCGAAAAAGGCAAAGCGGGTGTTAACTGGATGCGAGTGCTGGGCTCGTTTCTCCTTTGGCCAAGCTTTGCTGCCGTACTGCTGGCCGGCAGAATATTTGCGAACGAATCCCGCCGCAAAGCCGATTTTCAAAACCACCTCGAAGATCTTCGTCTTGAGTTCGAACGGTCCGCATTTGCAGGAGGATCGATCTCCTCGCTTTTCGAGTTTCGTGAAACGTTCTATCGTTTTGCGGGCCTTTCCGAGGCTGTAAACGAGGTTCACGCCAGTTCATCAAACGCCGAGATATTCGAGATAAGCGGTCACAATAATAAGTCTCTGGCCTCACGCTGTCTCGCCCGACGGAACGCCGCAAAGGTTTCGTTTCATCGCTCCGCCGCCCGCGAAGAATTTTTCCAAATGATCACCCAGCTCAAAGAAGGCGGCGTAGATCGAGTCAATGTCATCGAACTTGCAACCGAACTGGCGGACCATTTAAAGGATAAAGCGGCCGCCGATGTCTTTCAGTCAATTTCCTCCGCTCGACAACCCCTGAACGGAGAGTTAACCAGTGGTTTGGAGAAAGAAGTATGGAAATCACGGACCCCCTCAACATCTACGATAAATTAGATAACAGCAACACAGATGAAGCCGTCGCCCATAACCTTGATGTGCTTCGTGACGCGAACGCTCAGATCGCTCTTCGAAAGTCTTTTTATCCGACACTTGAAAGTAAAAGGGCTGTTTCATCTCTCCGCCTAAAACTTGACTTCAAAAAAACCTACGCTTTTCTCGGAGCAATGTTGGGAATCTTCCCTCCTGCAGCACTCTTTGCTCTATTCATTGTCGAGTCGAACGCTCCGAGCGAAATATGGCTCGTTGCCCTTTTGCTGGGCGTTAACGCGGTGACAGCGTTCGTCGGCTACTTCTTCGGTAAGGTCGTTGGCAGCCTGCTGTATGACCGCGACAACCGTTCACTTACGTTCTATATATTCTTCCTTCCATTTCTCGGTTTCCTCTGGGGAGCGATCGCCGGAGCGGTCGGCGGTGTTTTCCTTTTTATCATCGGTGCCTTTTTTGGAGCTATTATCGGCGGAACAGTTGGAATGCTAGCACTTCCCGCCTTTTACGCGATGCACCGCTTGCTCAAACACGGCGAATATCTCGAACTCAAATATTTCCTCCCTATCGCGACCGGAATCGTGTATTCGATCTGTGCGGTCATTATTAGTTTTATTGGCCGAACATAATTTTGTTCTCACGCCGGTAAACCGTAAGATTTAGGCAATGTTGGTGGTTCTCCATCTATTTGCACTGTTGCTGCTTGTCGCACTCGGCTTTTATGTCTTTGTTGCCGACCCGCGAAAGCGTGCTAATCAGACGTTTGCCGCCTTCATTGCCTTTCTAGCGATCTGGACCACCAAAGATCTCATCTTCTGGAACTTCTACCCGCGAAACACCACTGCGGGCTGGTGGGCATCGGCCAGTTTTATCACGGCCTTGCTAATGCAGTACGCAATGGTTGTTTTCGCCTGGGTCTTCCCTGAAAATGCCCGTACACCTCGTCGGCTTGCCGCAATAGTTTTCGCTCCAGGCCTCGTCCTTATCCCGGCCGCACTTTTCGGCCTGTTATGGGAAAGAGTTGGTTTTGAAAATGGCAAATTTGTCATTGATCTCTCTCCGTTAGCGTACGCATTTGTCGCCTACGTCTATTTCGTCTTCGTTTTCGGCGCCGTTGTCCTTTTCCGTAAATATCGCAAATATCAGGGCACCCAACAGGGCCAGCAAGTCGGAGCGATCATCTGGGGCCTTGCGATCACGGGCGTTCTAAAGACGCTTGCCAATCTCGCACTTCCCTTCTTTGGCAACTATGACCTGCTGCCGCTGAGCGCGATCTTCGTACTGCCCGGCGTACTGATCTACGCTTACGCGATCTTGAACTTCCGTCTTTTCTCGCTGCAAACAGCTCTCAATCAATTCCGCCTCTTCCCCATTACTTATAAGGTCGCACTCACCATCGCCACGGTCGCTATCGTGAGCTTTACCATTTTCCAGGTTCCGATCGTTTGGTGGGCTTTTCGCAACGGCATGGATTACGAAGCGTGGCGACGATATCTCGTCTTCAGCGTTATCTCGGCTCTCGTGCCAAATCTTCTGCTGCTCCTGCTCGTCCTGCGAACCGTTTCCCGGCCGCTCCAACGCATCACGCTTGCCGCCGTTGAGGTGACAAAAGGAGCTTACGGCACCGAGGTTGACCTTCGTCAAAGTAATGACGAGATCGGTTTGCTTGCGGATTCGTTCAACGAAATGTCACGCAAAATGGCGTCCGACATCACCGAACTCCAACGCCTCAACGACCAGCTCATCCACGCCGAAAAGCTCGCCGCCATGGGCACGCTCGCCGCCGGTGTTGCCCACGAGGTCAACAATCCGCTCGCATCCATCTCGTCGCTCGTCCAGATGATGCGTTCGCAGGAAGGCCACACGGCGGAAACCCGCGAAAAACTCAACATGATCTCCGAACAGATCCAGCGAATAACCCAGGTCACCAAAGACATGACCAACTTCGCCAGATCACGACCGGCCGCAAAAACCGATGTGGATATCAACACCGTCGTGAAAACCGCCCTGCGGCTCGCAAGCTTCGACAAAGCATTCCATGATCTCGACATCACCACTAACCTTGCGAACGACTTGCCAACCGTTTTCGCCGATGAAGATCAGCTGCAGCAGGTGTTTCTGAATCTCCTGCTCAATGCCAAAGATGCGATGCTCGAAATGCAGAAGCCCGCACGAAGTAAGGGCTCCCTTAGCGTTGACAATGATGAGCACATGTCCGACGGTCAATTAGCAAGTTCAACCCGTCGCTCCGAGAGAACCACACCGTCCGCCCAAAGCAGCGGCCACCGCTCCTTCGTAATGAGGGGAGTTGGTGACGGCCTCTCAGAAAAAAGCATCACGATACGAACCCACCAAACCGACTCCGAAGTAATCATCGAAATCTCCGACACCGGAACCGGGATCGACGCGGCCGTCGTCGGCCAGATATTCGACCCGTTCTATACAACCAAACCCGCGGGCCGCGGGACTGGACTTGGTTTAGCAGTCTGCTACGGCATCCTAACGGCTCACGGAGGCCGGATCGAGGTCGGCAGCAATCAACCATCCGGAGCGAAGTTCAACGTATATTTGCCCGTCCAGCAGTAGATGGGCACCGTCGAATTATCCAAAACCGCGACAATTTTTGTCCCACGTGTCCCACGCTTGTCCCACTTATGCCGTGGGACATGTAAAGCGTTGTAAATTAACAACTTAACCATGATTCCGTAAATCTTGTCCCACACCCCTGGTGGGACAAATAAACCTTTTATTTACAACACTTACACCCATTATTTATACGGAATACCTGTATTACTCGAAAAAAACTTGCGCCACAATGTACGTCTTTTGTGTCGTCCTATAAAAAGTTGACACAATCAGGTTGATATTCCGCGGCATTCGACACTTTTATAGGAACGGGCTGTAAGACAAGGTAAGGCACATCGCAATTGTTGTCCTCAGTCCCAGATCGACAAATTTTCAAATATCAGATCGTTCCGTCATGCCCGCTCAGGTCTTTAGACAGAGCCAAAAAAAAACACACGACCGCGCCTCTTAGACGCCTGAGGACGCAACGACGTTGCACACATTATACACCATTTCGCAGCCTTTTCATATTGATTGAAGATGTTTTTTAATTTTCACCATTTTTTCATTTCACTAATGTCCGGCCCTACATTCGGTGTATCTGAATTGACACCACTCAAATTACATTGCAATTTATGAATATCAGTTTTCATTCCAACTTCAGCGAGGTTTACTAAATGAGGAGACTAGTTTTGTCGCTTTTTGCGGCAGTTGTCGCGGTTTCGCCGGTCTATTCACAGGCGACAGCGACGGCGTTCATTAATGCCCGGATCATTCCGATCGTGGGAGCACCGATCGAGCAAGGCATTATTTTGGTTCAGAATGGCAAGATCACGGCGGTTGGCGATGCTCGTACGGTTCGACTTTCGTCTGATGTGACCATTATCGACCTGGCGGGCAAGACCATCATGCCCGGCATCGTCGATACACATAGCCACATCGGCGGCCCGGCAGGAGCGGATTCGACCTCGCCGATACAGCCCGATGTGCGGATCCTCGATAGCGTTAACGTCCAGGCGTCCAGCATACAGCGGGCTCAGGCGGGCGGCATTACCACCGTCAACGTAATGCCCGGTTCCGGCCATCTCGACAGCGGCCAAACGCTCTACCTGAAGCTGCGTGACGACGCGATAAAGATCGACGACCTGCTCATCTATGACAAGGCAGGCAAATATATGGGCGGCATCAAGTTCGCGAACGGTACCAATCCGATCCGCTCCGGCGGTGGATCGTTTCCCGGAACACGTGCCAAATCCGCCGCTCTCGTCCGCGAGCAATTTATAAAAGCTCAGGACTATAAAGATAAGGTCGCCAAGGCCGGCAGCGACAAAACAAAACTTCCCCCGCGCGACCTCGCTATGGAAGCGCTTGCTGAGGTTTTGGATAAAAAGCTCGTCGTGCATTTTCACACGCATCGCCATGACGATGTGATGACGGCTCTGCGTTTACAGAAAGAATTTGGTTTCCGCATGGTCCTGCAGCACGTTTCCGAAGCCTGGAAGGTCGCCGATGAGATCGCTAAAGCAAAGATCCCTGCGTCGATCATCATGATCGATTCGCCGGGCGGAAAACTCGAAACGCTCGATGTCGATTATAAAAACGGCGTGGCTCTTGAAAAAGCCGGAGCACTTGTCGGCTTTCATACCGACGACGGCATTACAGATTCTCGTTGGTTTCTGCGATCTGCTGGAGTCGCAGTCCGTGCCGGAATGAGCCGCGAAAAAGCCCTGTACGGTATGACCATGGCAGGTGCCATCATGCTCGATATGCAGGACCGGATCGGTTCATTGGAGCAGGGCAAGGATGCAGATCTTGTGGTGCTTTCGGGCGACCCGCTGAGCATTTACACCCGTGTTGAACAAACCTGGGTCGATGGCAAAAAGGTCTTCGATCGCTCTAATTCAACTGACTATATATTCGCTACAGGCGGAAAAGGTGCCAGCGACGACAACGAAAGCAATCACGGCATTCACTGCTTCGACGGCGACATAGGAGGTGGAAACTAATGACAAAGAATATTTTCACCGCAGAGACGCGGAGACGCGGAGTTTTTTCAATTATGTCGAGATCAACTTTTTGCTTTCTTTTGATTTCTCTGTGCCTCTGCGTCTCTGCGGTTAACATAACTGCACAGATCGCGATCAAGGGCGAGACCGTTCACACGATGGTCGGCGAGCCGATCACTAACGGCGTTGTCCTGATAAACGGCGGCAAGATCACGGCTGTTGGGCCGGCGGCTTCGGTTACGATTCCGGCGAATTACCGCGTTATCTCTGCCAAAGTGGTCACACCGGGATTGATCGATGCACATACGGTCATCGGCCTCAACGGATATCTCAATCAGCCGCACGATCAGATGGCTCTCGATGGTGGAGCATCGTTCCAGCCGGAGTTACGAGCGACCGATTCGTACAATGCCGAGGAAAAATTGATCGAGGTTGTGCGTCAGTACGGTGTCACAACTATTCACACAGGGCATCAGCCGGGAGCTTTGGCTTCCGGGCAGACGATGATCGCGAAAACTATCGGTAAGAATGTCGACGAAGCCACGATCGTACCGACCGCGATGATCGCCGTAACGCTGGGACCGGCAGCAAACGCGAGCGGACGTTCGCCCGGAACGCGCTCAAAACAAGCCTCGATGCTGCGTGCAGAACTCATCAAAGCTCAGGAAAATGACGCAAAGGCCGAAAAAGCGAAGGATCTGAAGTCGCTCATCATGGCCCGCGTGATCAGACGTGAGATACCGCTGCTCGTCACTGCCGAAGCGGCTCAGGACATCATGACCGCCATTCGTATCGCGAAAGAGTTCAACATCAAGATCGTTCTCGACGGTGCGGCAGACGGACATCTGATCGCCAATGAGATCAAGGCGTCGGGCTTTCCCGTGATCGTTCACCCGACCATGGGCCGGCCGGGCGGCGACCGGGCAAACATCTCGCTCGAGAATGCCTCAAAACTGCGTGCTGCCGGGATTCCTGTCGCACTTCAGAGTGGTTACGAAGGTTATGTGCCGAAAACCCGCATCGTTCTCTTCGAAGCCGGAATGGCCGCGGCTAACGGCCTTGGATTTCGTAATGCCCTCGCTTCGATCACGATCGACGCTGCAAAGATCCTCGGCATTGATAACCGTGTCGGTTCGCTCGCAGTTGGCAAAGACGCCGATGTCGCTATGTACGACGGCGATCCGTTCGAATGGGTGACTCATTGTACCGGTGTGATAATTAACGGGAAGGTGGTGAGTGAGGTTGTAAAATAGCTCGTTGCTCAGACAATTCCACGCTGGATAGTGAAGGCCTCGCGATAATTTTGCGAGGCTTTATCTATGTTGCATCAATGCATTTGTTAGCTAAATTTCTCTCACACCTCTCCGCCCGAGTGTGCTAAATTTGCGATAGACAACCAGTCTGCATCTAACAACGTTATGAAGCTGTACCGATCCCTCACCGTTGGACTCTTTCTATTTCTCATTGGCCTTACGCTCTGTCCTGACGCATCGGCTCAGGACAGGTGGACGCAGGTTCGTTCCAAGAACTTTTACCTCATCGGGAACGCTTCGGAAAAGGATATCCGCAAGGTCGGCACCAAGCTCGAGCAGTTTCGCGAATCTTTCCGGCTGCTGTTTTCGGGCATGAATCTGAACGCGTCGATCCCGACGAACGTGGTTGTATTCAAGAACGATTCTGCCTATAAACCGTTCAAACCGATACGCACCAACGGCAAGATCGACGACGAGATCGCGGGCTTTTTTCAGCCGGGTGAGGATGTGAATTACATCACTCTGTCTGCCGGCGGCGATGACAAGGAAACCTTCGGGACGATCTTTCATGAGTACGTTCACTTCATCATCAACACAAACTTCGGCCGCTCCGACGTGCCGCAGTGGTTTAACGAGGGTTTGGCGGAGTATTACCAGACCTTTGAAATCGCGGGCGACATCAAGATCAAACTGGGTTTGCCGCAGAACGGACATTTGATCCTGCTACAGCAAAGCCAGCTAATGCCGCTCGAACAGCTTTTGAATGTCAGCAATCATCAGTTGCTGCAGACCGGCGGGCATTCGCGCAGCATCTTTTATGCGCAGTCGTGGGCGCTCGTTCATTACATTACGCAGGCGGGAAAAACCGCGGCTTTGAGCAAATACCTGCTGGCTAAGATCAACGGTAAAGAGTCGAAAGCAGCGTTCGAAGAAGCTTTTCAGACGACGTACGAAAAGATGGAAAAGGACCTGCGTAATTACGTTTCCAGGCGTACGTACAACTTTAGCGAGATCACGTTTAAGCAGAAACTGGAGTTTGACACCGCAATGACGGCTTCCCCGCTCGACGAACCGTCGACGAATGCCTATCTCGGCGACCTGCTCTATCACAACAACCGCCACGACGACGCCGAACCGTTTTTGTTGAATGCCTTAAAAGCCCAGCCTGATTCCGGACTCGCCAACACGACGCTCGGGATGGTGAAGATCAGGCAGCGAAAGTTTGACGACGCTCGCAAATATCTCGAGAAAGCGATCGCAGGCGACCCGAAGAACCATTTGGCATATTACCAGTATGCTTTTCTGCTAAGTCGCGAGGGGCGGGATGAGTTTGGTTACGTTCAGCGCTTCGAACCGGAGATGGCGACGAAGATGCGGGATTCGCTGAAGAAGGCGATCGCGATCAATCCGGCGTTTACGGAGAGTTACGAGTTGCTGGCGTTCGTTTCGATCGTGAACAATGACGACCTGGAAGGGGCGGCGGATCATTTGCACACAGCTCTGAAAAGGCAGCCGGGCAATCAGCGGTATTCAATTCGACTGGCGGAGATACTTTCGCGGCAGAAGAAGTTTGACGAAGCAGTCGCCCTCGCCGGAAAGATCGCTGCCAACGCCGACGACGACGAAATGCGGAGCCGGGCAAACGGGCTGATCGGCAGTATCAAACAACAGAGAGATTCGGAAGCACGCTATGAAGCGGAGAAGAAACGGTTCGAAGATTCTATAGCCGCATCGGGCGGCAAGCCTCGACTCGTAAAGCGGATCGAGGGCGTTCCGAAGCCGTCTGACGAAGAGATCGCCCGGCATCAGAAGGAAGAAGAGATCAGGTCGATGAACGACGCGCTTCGCACAACCGAGGCCGGCGAAACCCGCGTTCTCGGCAAGATCGAGAAGATCGACTGTAAAAAGCGTCCGATCGTTTTCACGGTTAAAACTGCCGCAGAGACGTTTTCCGTCACGGCTCGTGATTTTTCGAGTTTGAGCCTCAGTGCGATCGACACCGAGGCGACCAATGCCCAGGTCGGGTGCGATGCAAATGTTGCGGCGTTCAGTGCTCTCGTCACCTACAAACCGGTCGCCGATGCTAAATCAACGGCCAAAGGCGAGCTGGTCGCCGTCGAATTCGTTCCCGCCGATTTCCGCATCATGACCGAGGACGAAATGAAGGCGGCGACCCTGATCGTCTACGATCTGCCGACCCCGCCGCGGAAATTGGCCGCCGATTCCACATTCTCAGTTCCCTCGCCTGCGGAAATGGAAGCGAAACGCCGCGAGATGATAATCCAGGGGATCAAAGAAAACCTGCGAAAACCAGGCGAAGGCGAGAAACAGGGCTTCGGCTTCCTCGAAAAGATCGAATGCGCCGACAAGGCCGCCTACTTTTACTTCCGCACGGAAAAACAAACGATCAAGTTGCTTAGCTCGCCCACGCAGCAGCCGAACATCATCGTCTACACACCCGACCTCGGCGGCGTCCAGTTCGGCTGCGGGCTAAAACCGATCGAGTTTCCCGCAGTATTCATCTACGGCGGAAAGCCTGACACTAAAGCAAAGACCGAAGGTTCGGTTTTGTCGATAGAATTTGTGCCGAAATCGTTCGTGTTGCAATAAAAGATAATGAGAATAACAAGAATCCTATTTCTGTTGGTTTTGCTGCTCGCGGCGGGAAGCTCAGAAACCTTCGCGTGCACATGTGGAACTGGAGGTCCTGTTACAACTCCAAGAGAAATCTATATCGGAGCACTAAACTATGCCTCCGCTGTTTTTCGCGGAACGGTAATCGGCCATGAATATCGCAAGGGCATTCTCAAAGAATCCATGGAAGCAAAGAAACTGAACGATCCCGGATTCAGTTATGAGACAATGGTGACAAAATTTCAGGTTGTCGAATGGTGGAAAACTACATCCGCCCCGACCATTTATATTATTTCAAACTCTACAAAGAACTCGGACGGAACTGAAACATTTGCGGGCTGCGACTACCGATTTGCGAAGGGCGAAACCTACTTGGTCTTTGCGGATGGAGCGGCCGACGCTTTGCAGGTTAGTGAGTGTTCGAAGACCATGAATACAAAAGTTAGCTGGTTTTCCGATGTATATGAATTTATTGGACCAGGAAAAGAACCCATTAGGCCCGTGGGTAACTAGCCGAGACGCAAGTTAGCCAACTGCTCGGTTTTGTCTATAGAATTTGTGCCGAAGTCGTTCGTGTTGACCCCTTGATTCACCCTCGCAATAAAATGATAATCCTTAACCTCTTGATCATTGTGCTTCTACTGTCTGCGGTCGAAGCATTAGCCTGTGATTGCAGTGTTCCGGTCGGAACGGATCGTGAAAAAGCGGCTTTTCACTTTAAGGAAGCTAGTGCGGTATTTTCTGCCAAGGTAGTCGGGTTCGAGTATCGTAAAGACATCCGGGATTCTTTTGGAGAAGAGCGAAAAGAGAGCGATCCCACGATTTCCTACGAAGTTCGCTTCGTGAAAGTTGAAGTCATTGAGTGGTGGAAACAGGCCGTTCCATTTATTGTTTATTTGAGAACTAGCTATGCCAGGTATTCGGATGGCACGGTGAGCGAAAGTAGCTGTACGTTCCCATATGTGGTCGGCAAAACTTATCTGCTCTTCGTCAAAGATTGGGAAGGTATGTTATCAACTAGTGATTGTCTCGGCTCCATGGAACTAAAAGATGCAGACAATATCCGTCCCTATCTCGGAGCCGGGCAAAAAACACGACCACAAAAATAACCTCGCTCTTGATTCACGCTCCCTTTTTGCGATAATTGCAAAAACCAAAAAAGGAGTTTCTTTATAGATGACCGCTCAAAACGCCGTTCCAGCCGAGAATCAGATGCCGCCCGAGGCTGTGTTGATGCAGATCACGATGGGTGTATTTGTTACGCAGGCTAATTTTGTTACGACCAAGCTTGGGATCGCCGACCTGCTCGCGGATGGGCCGCTGAGCGTTGGGGAGCTTGCCGAAAAGTCGGGCACGCACGGCCCGTCGCTGTATCGTGTGCTCCGGACGCTCGCGAGCGTCGGTATTTTTGCGGAGACCGAGGACAAGCATTTTGTAAATACGCCGATGTCCGAGCTGACGCGGTCCGACATTCCGAACAGCATGCGGGACGTGATCCTGTGGATGGGCGAGGAGGAGCATTGGAAGGTTTACGCCAAGATGATGGGCAGCGTGCAGACGGGCGAGACGGCCTGGGAAAAGGTGCATGGCGAGCCGGTGTTTCCGTACCTGTTCTCGACCAACACGCAGCTTGGCGATACGTTCAACCGGGCGATGACCAGCTTTTCGCATATGACGATCCCGGCGGTTCTGGGGGCCTATGATTTCGCCGGAGCGGGAACGGTTGCGGATATTGCCGGCGGTTACGGGCATCTGCTTGCCGCCGTTTTGAAAGAATATCCGGCGGCGAACGGCGTTTTGTTCGAATTGCCGCAGGTTTTGGCTGGAGCACCGGCGATGATGGATTCTCACGGGGTCAGCGAACGGGTTTCGCTCGTCGAGGGCAATTTTCTCGACGAGATCCCGGTCGCCGCCGACATCTACATGCTCAAACACATCATCCACGACTGGTACGACGACACAAATCAAAAGATCCTCGGCAACATTCGTGCATCGATGCCCGCCGACGCCAAGGTCCTGATCATCGACGCCGTCGTTCCCGAGGGAAATGTGCCGCATCCGTCCAAATTCCTCGACCTGGAAATGCTCATTTCCCCCGGCGGAGTCGAGCGAACAGCCAGCGAATTCGACACTCTCCTCACAAATTCCGGCTTTAAGCTGACGCGGATCATCCCAACGCCTTCGCCGGTCAGTATTGTGGAGGCAGTGAAAGCCTAGCGAGAGAAATGCGGAAGCCCGCACGGAGTAAGGGCTCTTTGAAGCTACCAATCAGGCTGGTAGTTTCAAAGAGCCCTTACTCCGTGCGGGCTTCTGCAAACGGAATCGAACCTTAATCCACGATCGACGAATAGATCAGCGAACGCAGTTTTGCATAATCGTCGATGTTTCCGGCGGGTAAAAGCTGCGTCATGTAGACCACGACGAGCTGCTCCTTTGGATCGACCCAGTAATTTGAGTGGTATGCGCCGCCCCAGCCGTATTCGCCGACCGACGTTGGGGCTCCATAGGCTCCGACATCCTTTACGACCGAGAACCCGAGGCCGAAACCCTGGCCATCGCGGCCGAAATTGATGTTCCGCATGTGATCGGTTGTCATCAGCTCGACCGATTTGCGACTCAGGATGCGTTTGCCGTCGAGCTGGCCGCCGTTTAGCATCATTTGCAGGAAACGAGCGTAGTCGCTGGGCGTCGAAAGCAGGCCGGCACCGCCCGAAAAGCTCTTTCGCGGGCCGTTGACGTAATGTCCCTGGCTCTGGATCGTGCCTTCGGTAGGGGCACGCTCGATCTTGCCGTCCTTGGCCGAATAGACAACAGCGAGACGCTCGAGTTTGTTCATCGGCAGGTAAAAGCTGGTGTCCTTCATACCTAGCGGGCCGAGGATCCGCTCCTGCAAAAACGCATCAAAAGCCATCCCGCTCGCCTTCTCGATCACCGCTCCTAAAATATCCGTCGAATAACCGTATATATATCGCTCGCCCGGATGAGCATCCATAGGCAGTGCGGCCATGCGTTTGATGGTTTCGCCGATCGGCTCGTCTTTATCTGAGAAATAGAAGCTGTTCACCTTCGCTTCCTGCCATTTATCGCGAGCCGGCCCGCCGCCGTAGCTGGCTCCTGAGGTGTGCGTCAGCAGATCGCGGATGGTGATCTGGCGTTTGGCCTTGACCACGTCATAACCGCCGCCTTCTTTCGGTACCGCGACGGTCGAATTGGCGAATTCCGGGATGAACTTGCTCACCGGGTCGCCGATCGTCAGCTTACCTTCTTCCTGCAACATCATGATCCCGACGCTCGTCAGGGCTTTGCTCTGCGAGGCGATGCGAAAGATGGAATCGGGCTTCATCGCGGATTTGGCTTCGCGATCGCGGTTGCCGAATGAATGCACGTACGCGACCTTGCCGCGACGCAGAACCATCGCGACTCCGCCCGCAAGCCTTTCATTTCTCGCATAGCCGTCCAATGTCTGCGACAGACGTGCAAGGCGTTCGGAAGACATACCAACATCTTCAGGCTTTGCCTTTGGCAGGTCTTGTGCGACAAGCGAGAACGCAAAACTAAGCAGCAAAAGGCAGACGAACGACGTTCTTTTTAACATGTGTGATCTCATATATGTATTGGTTGAAGGCGTAGAAATAATACCGCTGTCGCGAACGTCTTTCAATACAGGTTACAAAATTCTTCCCTTTGCCACTTTGCGTCCGCTTAGCGACTTTGCGGGAAACATTCCTTGATTCCCGCAAAACCACAAAGTTAGGCAAAGCGGTTAAGGAAGATGAAGAACTTGAACGCCGTTGGGTAGTATTTCGATCTTTGTGTTACGCTTTTCTCGATCTCAATACAATTCTACAAAACACTATGAAAGCATCACTACTTTTGTGCCTGTTGATCGTCTCTTCCGTAGTCGCTCTTGCTCAGCCGCCGGCTCGGCAAGGCGGCGGCAACCCGCAAACTCCGCCATCATCCACCCCCGCAGCCGCCCAAACGGGTACTGCGGCTCGTGATGAAGCACCTGTCGTTACCAAGCATTCGGTGACGGTCGGAGGAAGAAGGCTCGACTATACCGTCACGACCGGTTACATGCCGCTCAAGAATACAACATCTGGCGAGACTGAGGCTCGGATGTTCTACATGGCGTACACGCTCGACAACGCTCCGGCTGGCCGTCCGCTGATGTTCTCATTTAATGGCGGGCCCGGATCGGCATCTGTTTGGTTACACCTCGGGGCTCTAGGCCCGAAGCGGATCAAGATGCTCGATGACGGAATGATGCCGCCGCCGCCCTACGAGATGGAAGACAATCAGCAGACATGGCTCACCGAGACAGATATGGTGTTTATCGACCCGATCGGTACCGGATATTCGCGTGCGGTGCGGCCCGATCTGGCGGCAAAGTATTTCGGCGTGAACGGCGATATCGAATCGGTCGGTGATTTCATCCGCATGTACCTAGGCCGTAACGAACGCTGGATGTCGCCGCTCTACCTCGTCGGCGAAAGCTACGGAACGACACGTGCCGCCGGGCTGTCAAACCATCTCTTCAATCGCGGGATCGCTCTAAACGGCATTCTGCTCGTGTCTGCCGTGTTGAACTTTCAAACGATCAGGTTTGCGGACAATAACGACCTTCCGCTAGTTCTGATAATACCTAGCTACACTGCGACCGCGTGGTATCACAAAAAACTGTCTCCCGCGATGCAGAACAAGACCGTCGAGCAGGTATCACAGGAAGCCAGGCAGTTCGCTGCAAATGAGTACGCTCCGGCGATGCTGCGGATCGACCAACTTAGCGATCGCGAACGCGATGCGCTCGCCACTAAGTACGCATCACTCACCGGTTTGAGCAAAGACTTTGTCGAGCGGAATAACTTTCGGGTTGAGCTTGGTGAATTTAACAAAG
>JBGSQW010000008.1:0-29385 GCA_041737885.1 Pyrinomonadaceae bacterium
GCGGGATATTACGCGATGGCAGGGCAAGGATTCGATCCCGATTTCATCTTTTCGCTCCCCACCGGCCGCATGGGCGTGATGGAAGGCGACAGCGCCGCCGTCGCGATCTACGGTACGCAGATCGAAAAGCTCAAAAAAGAAGGCAAAGAGCCGCCGCCCGAGATGCTTGCCGAGATGCAAAAGGTCCGCGAGACCTACGACCGCGAGCTCGACGCCAAACACGCCGCCGCCCGAGGCCTGGTAGATGCGATCGTCACCCCGGAAAACCTCCGCGACACGCTCATCCTGGCATTAGAAACCTGCCGCAATACAAATACGCCCCACATCGGAGCTTTCGTTCTCTAGGCATGATCCCTAAAATCGTCTCACTTGCAGGGACAAAAAAAGACGGCTTAAATCATTGGCCGTAAACGATTTGCGGGTAAATATCGTCTCACTTCCAATATATCTATCGCTAAGTGAGACGGGGCATTTCTCCCCACATTCGAATATGGACAGTCGTTTAATAACTATTCCAGGCCTCTCATTTCAACATCCGCCGCATGATTCAGGTAGATCGGGAGCGATGCGAAGCGGTATCTTTTTGAGCGGACCTGGATGCGAAAGCCGATCCCGTGGGAAATGGACGGAAAATTGAAGACGCCGAATGAGCTGGTTCTTGTTGATAACGGGGTTCCCTGGAGTGTCACATCGGTGTTTGCTAGCGGCTGGCCCGACGGGCGGCGGAGTATGCCGGTTAGCGAAGTCCGCGTGCCGACCGCGATCCTACCTACCTTGAGTCCGGAACCGAATCTCGGAACGCCGCTGGCGTCGAGCGTGGCGATGCCGACGGGTGAGTCGGAAAAGTGCACGTAAAACGAGCCGTTGTCGATGCCTGCGACGCGGCTTAGCTGCAGTTTGGCGAGGTTGAGGTTTTGCGAGAACGGTGGCAGCGGGTCCGTGCCGTTTATGCTGACGCCGACGCGGCCCTGATCGATCCGGCTCTCATCGAGAGTGACCGTCGTTCCAGGCAAAAGCCCCGTCCCGGGTTGCACGGACAGAAGCGTGAACCGCGACCTGTCCCACACCAGCGAAAACCGGAATGACGTCTCGCCTGAGAACTGCGAGAAGAATTCGGAAATATTGACATCGACCATTGCCGTGCCCGCGACCGCCGGACGCTCGCTCAAGGTCATAAAGGTTCTCGCGTCACAGAATCCCCAAGAAACTCCGCCGCTGACAAAGATCGATTGAAGTTCATTTCCACTGATATCCCGTGTAGTCTGCGGAGTCGGCGAGGACGAAAATGTTACTGAAGGAGTAAAAGCTTCGAACCCGGCAACGGTAACATGGGAAATTCTGACAATGCTAATGTTGCCCTGAGGAAAGGTCGTTGGCGAAACGATGGAAATGCCAAGCCGGCCTAGTGCCAACTGGCTTTTGTCCACCGTTATCTCGGAACCCTGCGGCAGATTTGAACCGTTCTTTACTTCCAGGAATTGAATGAGGTGCGGATTCCAATTGACCGTAAAACTTATCGCTGCCTCGTCTCCGAACGCATCCATTCGGAGGTCGGTATAACCTTGGCAATCGTTAACAAACCAATTACCTCCATTTACCCGCCGAATATCAGTCGCTGCCGGAGCCTCGGCCACGGTTTCGGTCTGCGTAAAACCCGGAATTAACATTAGAAGCACGAATGCGAAACTGGTTAGAGCAACCTTCCTTTGATCCTTCATATTGTTGTGGATTGATCTAGTTTCTGCGAAAGATAACACGAAAAAGGGTGTTCATACAATAATAAATGGGGCTTTGGTTTTGCATCGCATCGCGATGATTGATTGTAGCCGTGGGTGATAACCGACGGAAATGTTTCCAAAATGTTGTCGTCGCTTCGCGACGGTTGAATGATGCCGACGCAACAATTTCACGCGGTCGCTGACGCGACTCAGGGTTCTGGGGATGTGTTTCCGAATAGGGATTTAGTCTTCGCCTGTTAGCGGTTCGTCGAAGGGGACGGCCATGTCGAATGCGTTGATCAGCTGGATGGCTTGTTCGGCGTCAGCGGCGGCTGTGACTAGGCGGACTCCGTTTGTGAGTTGGAGCTGCGGTTCCATGCCTCCGGCGTCGTCTTTGAATATAAAAGCTTGAATTCCTTCGCCCTCGAGGACCTGCTGAGCCATCGCGGCTTCCATTTCGTTGGAATAGACTTTGATCACGGATATATCGTTTGACATAAGATTAAGGTAACACATGACCGGATATTTTTGACGAGCAATCGGGCCGGCGGCGAGAGGTTCGGCCGCGGCAGTTGGAAAAATGTCTTTTCAAATTGGCAAGTTACGGGTATTATTGGATTGACGCCGATGGTTGGCGTTCCCTGCATTTGATCCTACGCTCTCTCGCTACACTACGATGAAAAACCTGATCCTCAGAACCCTTGCGGCTTGCGCCCTTTTGGCGGCGGTTACGTTTGCGGCGAACGCACAAGCGAAAAATGCCTCGGAAAAGAAAGACGGCGGCAGCATAGCGGGCACCGTGATTTCGGGAACGGGAAAGGTCGCCGTCGTCATAGTTGGCAATGCGGCAAGATCGGCGTGGGTGACGACCAAATTTGTGACAAAACACGCCGTCTGGCCGGTCGCGAAGACCGCGCTAGTAAAAATTCCACAAAAAACAGCGATGATGGGCCTAAAAACGGCCGGATTCAGCCTCAAAAAGGGAATCCCGGCAGCCGGAAAGGTTGGTTTGGCGTATCTAAAGGCTAAACTTCCTTAGGTTTATTCTTATTCTTTGTAACGGTAATAGAGGATGATCCCGATAATGTTGTTGATCGTCAGGGCGGTGTTGGTGAATGCGAAGACCCAACTGCCGGTCGCGAAACTGTAAACGGCAAAGCCGATCGAGGCAGCGAGTTGGCCGATAGACAGCAGCTTTGAAATGCCCTCGCTGGTGCGGTCTTTCCACTGTTTATGCACCTGCTTGACGAGAGTCGCCAGCAGGATCAACGAGCTTGCCCAGCCCAGGATTTCTATAGTCATCAGCCGAGGATAGGGAAGGGGATTCTTGCCGTCCGTTAGGTGCAATACATTCGCATCGAACTCGCCGTGCTTTAATATGCAGAGCGGTGTGAATGGACAAAGAAATAAAGATCGGGACGTGCGGATTTCGGCTTAAGAAGGAAGACTATGTGAATAGGCTTTCGACGGTCGAGATCCAGCACACGTTCTACCAGCCGCCGCTCGTGAAAACACTTGAAACATGGCGTGCGGAGGTGCCGGAGGACTTCGAATTTACCCTGAAGGCGTGGCAGTTGATCACACACGAATCGAAAAGCCCGACTTACAAAAGGCTGCGGCGGAAGCTGACCGAGGAAGAGACTGCGGATGCCGGAGCGTTCAGACCGACGGAGATCGTGAAAGAGGCGTGGGAGACGACCCTGGCATGTGCTTGGGCTTTGAAGGCTCGTACCGTGCTGTTTCAGTGTCCCGCGAGTTTTACGCCGGAAAAAGAGAACATCGCGAACCTCAGGAAGTTCCTCAAATCTATCGACCGCGGTGGGCTGAATCTTTGCTGGGAACCGCGCGGAGATTGGGACCCAAAGGTTATCAAAAAGATCTGCACCGATCTCGACATCTGGCACGCCGTCGATCCGTTTACGGCTGCGACGGTCACGCCGGAGCGGTGTTATTTTCGAATGCACGGTCGGAAGCGTTGGCGGTATGAGTATGAGGATTCGGAACTAGAGGAACTCGCGGCGATGATACCTACGAAAGGCCTCAGTTATGTGTTTTTCAACAACATTACGATGACGAAGGACGCCGAGACATTTGAGCGGATCGTTGGTCAAAGGAAAGATGAAGGCTGAGATAAAGACAATTTTTGATCTGGAAAGAGCAAGGGAAGCCATCCTGCGAGGGCGTCGTTCGCGTTGGTGGGAGCGAAAGGGAACGAAGCCCGGGCGTTTTCGGTATCTGGACGCTACCGGAAAGCAGGTCAGCGATCCGGATTCGCTCGAACGCATTGCTAAGCTCGTGATCCCGCCCGCGTGGAAGTTTGTCCGCGTCAATCCGTTTGCGGGCGGTAAGATCCAGGCAGTGGGGGTGGACGCGATGGGCCGTATTCAGTACAAATACCACCCGGCTTTCTCGCAGAAGCAGCAGCAGAAGAAGTTCGCCAAGATCGAGCGGTTCGGCGAGTTCATTCCTCGTCTAAAGGAGCTAACCAATCAGCATCTCGCCCTCGAAGGCATGCCGAAGGAAAAGGTATTGGCGGTCGTGATGCGGCTGATCAACTCGCTCTACTTTCGGGTTGGGACCGAGCTGAGTGAGAAGCATTACAAGACGTATGGCGTCACGACGCTTCAAAAGTCTCACCTGACGATCGGAAAGAAAGGACGGCTGGAATTTAATTTCGTCGGCAAGAGCCATGTGCAGCATCGCAAGGTGTTGGTCGACGAATCACTTTCTGCGGTGGTGGCTGAGCTATTTGCGATCAAGCGAGGCAAACGCCTGTTCCGCTACGTCGATGCTGACGGCAAGGTGCGAACGATAACGCCCGCGTCCATAAACCGTTATCTGAAAGACGCCACGGCACCGGAATTCTCAGCAAAAGATTTTCGTACATGGGGAGGAACTCTGATGGCGGCTACCGAACTAGCCGAGATCGGCCGAGCGGAGGCGGAAAACGAGATCAACAAAAATATTGTAAAAGCAGTCAAAAAGGTCGCGGAACAGTTGGGCAACACTCCCACGGTCTGTCGCGGGTCGTATATTCACCCGCTGATCCTCGATTCGTACAAAAAAGGCGTCACGATCGAGGAATTCAGGCCGCGAAGAGCGAGAATGTTGAAAAGTATCCGGGAAGATATCGCTCCGGAAGAGAAAGCTCTGCTAAAACTATTCAAATCTGTGCGGCCGTGACCGCCGCTCTATGTGTGTGAAGCTTTTAGTTCTTCGTAGTCAGCCATCGCGGCCTGTATGACCTCATGCGACTTTTTTCTGCCGTAGGAATAGGCGATCTCGCAGATGTTTGGTTCGTCGGGGAGCGATTTGTAGGTCAGGAAATAGTGTTCGAACCGCTCGAGGATGCCTTTTGGCAGTTGAGCGATCTCGGTGTACTGCTCGAAAACCTTGTCACCCTTTAAGACCGCGATGATCTTGTCGTCCGCTTCGCCGCCGTCGATCAGGCAGAATCCGCCGATAGGAACGGCTTTCAAAATGATGTCGCCGCGTGGAATGTGGTGTTCCGACAGGACGAGAATATCCAGTGGATCGCTGTCTCCCTTTTCGATCGGTTTGCCGGATTTGGACCACGCCAGGTGAGCGATCTTTTCACCGCAATATGTCTGCGGGATGAACCCGTAGTTTGCCGGGACAACATTTGAATATTGCTGAGGGCGATCGATCTTAAGATAGCCGGTCTCTTTATCAACCTCATATTTGACCGTGTCTCTGGGCACGATCTCGATAAAGACCGTTACTTCGTTGGGCGAATTCTCATTGATCGGTATGCCGTGCCACGGGTGAGCTTTGTTTGTGTGAAAGGTCATTAAGAAAATTTACCACATGGGCAGCCTAGATAAGAAGAGGGAAGTTTGAGCTCTGTGTTCTGGGTGCGCTGTGTGGTTAAATTATTCCAGATGTCTGATGCTCTAAAAATCGAACAGGTCGGAAGCGTTCTGGTCGTCACATTCACACGGCCTGAGATAAGGAATCCGCTTTCGGTCGTTGTTCTCGACGAGCTCGACGCAAAGCTGGACGAGATCGCCGCCAGTGTTGAGATCGCAACCCTTGTTTTCACCGGTTCCGGGAACAGTTTTGCTTCCGGTGCAGATCTCCGTGAGATCGCAGGAATCGCACCTGCTGATGCTCCGGCATTTTCATTAAAAGGACAGCAGTTAATGCAAAAGATCGCCAGTCTCAAACAGCAGACAGTCGCGGCGATCAATGGGTTCTGCTTCGGCGGGGCCTTGGATCTCGCCCTATCGTGTGACGTGCGGATAGCTTCGCCAAATGCAAAGTTCGCACATCCTGGTGCGGGCCTCGGGATAATAACCGGTTGGGGCGGAACGCAGAGACTGCCGCGTTTGGTCGGTCAGGCAAACGCATTGGAGATGTTTTTCACCGCTGAAGCGATCGATGCGGAACGTGCCTTTAGTATCGGGCTTGTCGATCTGGTGGCGGATGATATATTTGATAAATATGAATATTCAATTGGTTAAACTCGCACACGCGCGTTCGGGTGACAAGGGCGATACCGCAAATGTCGGCATTATCGCGCTCAAGGACGAATATTATCCGCTCATCGACCGCGAGGTCACGGCGGAGAAAGTGAAGGAACACTTTGGGCCGATGGTGAAGGGCGAAGTCGAGCGTTTCGAATTGCCGAATCTTAAAGCTCTTAACTTCCTGCTTCACGAGTCACTCGGCGGCGGCGGTACGCTCAGCCTGATGACGGATGCTCAGGGGAAAACGTTTTCGACGGCGTTGCTGCGAATGTATATTGAGGTTTCGGATGCCGAAGCGAGTGATCTTGGGCTGTTATGAACGTAGTAATTTACAGCGTCGCAGAGTCGATCGCCACGATCTCGCTGAATCGCCCCGACAAACGTAACGCCCTCAACGATGAACTGATCGCGGAGCTAAAATCGTCGCTGCAAAAGGCGAATGACGATGACACCGTCAAAGCGATCGTGATCCGCAGCGAGGGGAAGGATTTCTGTTCGGGGGCGGATCTTTCGGCATTGCAGAAGATCGCGGTGGCTTCGCTCGAAGAAAATCTCGAGGACGCACGCAGCTTGGGCGAATTGTATAAGCTCATTCGTCGTGTCCGCCAACCGGTTATTGCGGCGGTGAAAGGTCGTGCTCTGGCGGGCGGCTGCGGGTTGGCGATGGCGTGTGATCTGATAGTCGCATCGGACAATGCAAAATTTGGCTTTCCCGAGGTGAAGATCGGTTTCGTCCCGGCGATGGTCGCGGCGATCGTGCGGCGAAAAATGAGCGAGAGCGATGCGTTTGCGATCCTAACGCTCGGAAACGAAATGCCCGCCACCGAGATGCAGGCCCTCAACCTAGTCCACGCCGTTTTCGCCGAAGAAACTTTCGACGAAGAAACCCTCGCGTTCGCCAAACAGTACGAAAAACTCAGTGCCTCAGCCGTCCAGATGACCAAACGCCTGCTCTACGACATCGACGCCATGAACTTTGACGCCGCGATCGAACACGGAGCCCAAGCCAACGCCGCCGCCCGCATGACCGAAGATTGTCAGCGAGGTATCGCTAGGTTTTTGGAGAAGTAGATCAAGGATCAGCCGCGTCGTTTAGGGTTTACGGGTTTGTGACAGCTTGCACAGTTGTCGGCGGCCGGTGCTTTTGAGCCTTTTGTGCGAAAACCTATCTCAAAATGACAAACATCGCAGGCCGTGTGAAAGGCGTTCTGATTGTCGATCAGTGTTTCCCTTTCAGTTTGCGGGTCTTTGATCACCGGGATAAAATCGAGCAGTTTTGGCTTAGAGCCCTGACGAGCGTGGCAATCGCGACACGCCGCAACTCCCGCCTTTCTCGGATCCGCCGCGAAAACCTCCGCGGTCAGGGTGGTCGTCCGATCAGATGGCCAAACCGTTCGATGTGGAGGGGCACTTATCAGGCTGGCCGCTGGCTGAGCCGTGTGATGACACTGGATACACAGTATCAGCCCGTCGGCGTTGTATTCTCCGCCGTTGTGCTTTACGTGATTAAATCTCACCGGCCCGTTTTTAGCCTTTTCCGCCAAAACGATCACATCCGGGATCTTAGGCAGCTTCGCCTGAGCAACCGTCTTCGACCGCTGGGCGAGCAACGGAACGCCGACCAACAGAAACAAATGAACCAAAACCGTGATCAGGATCAATGATCGACTCAGATATTTACTCATAGTCACGCACGCTAACTTCAGATGAATTGTACCCGGCGTTACTAGTTGATTGTGTGACAGCGGTCACGCTACCACAAAAAGCGCGAGCGATGAACAACCCGGTCAGGACTTCGTGGCATCGTATTGGGCATGAAAAGAATCTCCTTACTTCTAGCATTTCTTGTTTGCGGTATGTTTGTTACGCAGGCGTTTGGGACGGCGCAGGCTCCGGATAAGATCTGGTACGAGGGGAAGCTCTACGATATGCAGACGAATCCGATGGAGCCTTATTTTGCGAAGAATCCGGACAAGAAGCCCAAAACGGAGGTATGGTCCTCGGGTCTCCGGCGTGGATACGTTGCAACGTTTGAGATGTCGAACGGCGGACTTTATTTGCGGGATATCGAGATCATGATCCCGAATCCGTCGCAGGTGTTTGAAAACCGCTTTAAATCGGTACTTGGGGAAGTTGTTCCGGACGGGCAGCGGCTAAAGATCGACTGGTTCAACGGGCTGCTCGTGCTGCCGCACGGAAAACCCGTCTCCTACGTCCACGGGGGATATCTCTCAACGTTTGAGAACTACGTCCTGATAGAGATCGTCGCCGGCGACTTCAAAAAAGCCAGGACCTTTAACAACAAAGGATACGAGGCGTTCAAGGACAGACAGTTCGCCGAATTCAAAAAGACCGACGACTATAAGAAGCTAGTCAATGACCTGAAAAAGCAGGACGCGAACTGGGAACAACCCAGAATGGACACCTACATCCGAAACGGGGTCACCAGCTATACGGCGAAGATCTTGGTTGATTGAATCGAATGACATCATCCTTAGGGTTACAGTGAGTTATTTATTATATCGACTGCCTCGCCGAACTCAGCAAATACCGGAGATTGCACGCAATTGGAACACGAGAGATGGTAAACCTCTCCGCGAAGCCACTTTTCTTTACGGACATTGAATTGGGCATCTGAAGCAAACCTAAGACAATCGGGATTTCCATCTCCATCTTCGAAGAAAATCATCCCGGGCGGAGTGTGTTCACCTTCGATTATAGTCGGAGCCTCGTCCGCGGACACGCGTCTACCATTCTTAAAGAAAACTATTTTCCGATTAAACTCGCCTCGCAAAATTCCAACTTCGGGCAAATATTTCCTCGCCTCCACATCCAAGACACCCGGGCGAAGAACGTACATCTCGTCCCAATCGAAATTCGTCGCATCGCGAAGTCTTATAGTGCAGGTCGTCTCGACGTCACAATCTTTCTTGATTATTGCTCCCACACTCTCATCGAATAACGAAAGGCCCGGGTCACATGCCGCTGTCAATAGGGCTATCGCAATCAGATTCAAAGTACGTATTCTCATTTACGCCTCGGCGATCTCAACCTTCGTCTCGATCAACGACTTCTGAATCAACGCCGGGAAATACGCCATGATCTATTCGACCTATGGGGGGGCGCTTCCTTAGTTCGGAGCCCTCTCGGATCGCATTCCCTTAGGAAGTGCAAAATCCTTTGCAGAGAGCTTCATCCTGGTGACTTCGGTGGCTACGCTTGTGATGGTGAATTCCTTATCGTCAATGATCATTTTAAGCGGGACAGATCGCGTCGCCTTGACTATGTTGTACCAATTACCGTATTTGTGTCTTCGATAAAGTGACGGATCGACGCCGAGCTTTGTGTTGAAATAGTACTTTTCGACCCCATTTGCCGTCGTTAAAATAGCTTCGTCACAAGTATATCCAAGAATATCGATAACACCTTTCCTTATCTCGACCTTTGTGACGCCATTCGTATTCTCCGCACCGTCGAACCAGAGGAGCACGTCGCTGCCTCGTTCCTTTGTATATAAACGGTTCTCCGCGTTTCGGTATAGAGACCATTCCATGTACGGTTCACCGAACGAGGAACGATAACTGCCTCCCTTGATAATGTACTCTTGTCGAGCCACCATCACTGCGGTCAACTGTTGATGCGTCACATTCGGCATCTTACTGCGGTACGTGTTTTCGTAAACGATCTTCCCTTCGAACATTTGCCCGAAAGTAGTCGATGCGAATAGTAAGAGAAGCGGGAGTAAAAGGAGTTTCATGATCATTCTTGTCACTACCTATTTTGGTGCATCCGGCGGCGGCGGGAAAAACCGTTTGCCAGTGAGACTCTTCCAGACTATATTGATCTGATGCGTGAGCAATGTGCCGTCTTCGTAGTGGCCACATGCGCAGCTAGTGTTAGGAATCAAACCAAGCGTTACTATACCCGAAACCAAAATGACCGCCATTAACACTAGAACCTTTGATTTTAGCGGGCGAAATCTCATAGCTGAATCATATCGTACGTTCTTTTATGCGTCTACAATTTCCACCTTCGTCTCGATCAACGACTTTGGGATCAACGCCGGGAAATACGCCATGATCTCTTCGACCTTTGGGCGGCCGCCGGCGAAGCCGGTTACGGAGGGCGGGCCGGTTAGGATGAGTGGGGCGATCTCTTTGGTGAAGCGTTCGACATCGGCTTTGTTCTGGCCGCGGACTCCTATGCGGAATTGGACTTCGGGGATATCTGAGAGGTCTCTTGATCCGTCAAAAGAACTACCCCGTCCGCCCAAAGCGGCGTCCACCCCTCCTTCGTAAGGAGGGGTGCCTGCTTCACGTCCCGCGTCGGCGAGAGCGAGATGCCCGTGCGTGGAGCTTACGCCGACGAATTCGGTTAGGATGGTGTCGAATTTTAGGCCGAGGTTGTCGAGGCGTTGTCTTAGTATCTTGTCGGCGGCCTGTGCTTTTTCGTAGGCGTCGGGCCAGGAATAGACGAGGGTGCCAACGGACTTCCAACCGCCGGTGTAGGCGATGGAGACTTTGTAGAAATCGGTTTTCGGGTGGCCGGTGATGCCGAGTACTTTTACGCGGTTTTCGCCTGCGGGTTCGAGATTGATCGACGCGAAATCGGCGACTACGTCGGGCGTTATGTACGAATGCGGGTCGCCCATTTCGTAGAGAAGCTGCTCTTTGACGGATTGGATGTTAACGCGGCCGCCGGTGCCGTCGTGTTTGGTGACGATGAATTCGCCGTTTGGAGACGCTTCAATGATCGGGAAGCCGATATTCGCCATATCAGGGATCGATTGCCATTCGTACTGGCAATTCCCGCCACTCGATTGGGCTCCGCATTCGATGATATGTCCGGCGATGGTTCCGGCCGAGACTTTGTCCCAATCGTTAAAATCCCAGCCGAATTCGTGCATCAGCGGAGCGAGCGTCAAGCCCGTATCGGTCAGGCGTCCGCCGACGATTACATTTGCACCTTTGCCCAAAGCCTCGACGAGAGCCGAGGCTCCGAGATAGACATTTGCAGACTGAACTTTGTCGCGGATCGCTGACAGCCGCGTGCCGTCGTCCATACTATTGATCTCGACGCCGTTCGCGAGAAAAGTATCGAGCTGATCGAGAACATCATCGCCCGTTATCACGCCGATCTTTACTTTGCCTTGCAGCCCGAGTTCACGGGCAACTTCGGCAATTCCGGCCGCACAACCAGCGACATTTACACCGCCGGCGTTCGACAGGACCTTGATATTTTTCTCTACGCAATCGGGCAAAATCTCGCGCATCAGCGAGACAAAATCTTTGGCATATCCCGCCTGCGGATCGCGATTTCGCTGCTTTTGCAGGATCGACATGGTGACCTCGGCCAGATAGTCGAGCATCAGATAGTCGATCGGGCCTTTTCGTACCTGATCGACCGGAGCCGTCAATAGATCACCCCAAAAACCCTGTCCGCCTGCAATTCTTATCTTTTCTTTCATACGTGTATGGGATTAGTAGAGCAAAAGTAGATTAGGCGGTCAACAGGACAAATGCCTGCTGACCGCCTAACGAATTTACCGTTTGAATGAAAAGGCTTACGAGATGCGGCGTTTGGTTCCGGTTACGGCACCTTTTCCTTTGCGATAGACCCACTTTGTACCGTTTACGGTTTTGACGGCAACCCATTTGCCGCCTTTCCACGATTTGCTGGCGACCCATTTTGAGCCATTCCAGGTTCTATCGCCAACGGTGTGACCCACGCGTTTACCGCGGTTGTAAACCTTCTTTGTTGTTTTGGTGACCTTGTCGCCGGCACGCCCGAGCATTGTGTCCTGAGCGTTGACCGACGTTCCGAGGCCGCCAATTCCGATGACTGCGGCAACCGCAACGCCAACCAATAAAGTTTTAATTGATCTCATAAATATTTCCTCTCTGTGTTTTACTAGTAAACTTTGAAGAACGAACTAGCGAGTCCGGTTATTGGATAACTTCTTTAGTTCCTTTCACAACATCCTTGGCTTCGTGATAAACCCACTTAACGCCATCGGAAGTTTTCTCTGCTATCCATTTACCCCCCTTCCAGGTTTTAGTCGCGACCCACTTAGTGCCGTCCCAGGTCTTTTCGCCGACTGTCGTTCCTACCTTTGCCGTCGGGCCCGCTACTTTTTTACCGCCATCGACCGCTTTGTCAGCAACATCGACGGTAGTGTCAGCAACGGCTTCGCCGACGTCCTTTGATTTGTCAACAACCTTTCCGGCGACCTTCTTGGTCTCCTTACCTATTTTTTTGCCGGCGTCTTTCGTCTTATCGACCACAGTTTCGCCGACGTCTTTGGTTTTATCGACAACCTTTTCAGCGACTTCTTTAATCTGAGCCGAAGCGTCGATCACACCAACACAAAGCATCAAACCGAGAGAAAATACCAGTGCACTTATCTTTTTCATAATAGAACCCCTTTATATATGTTAAGAAGGCTATCACGATGCGATAGTTGGCTACTGTATTCTCAAATACCAACGGGACGAACATTTGCGTTAATAAAGGTCACAATGTCCTCGGTTGAGGTTCCCGGCAGGAAAACCTCAGAAACACCATTCTCCTTTAGTGTGATGATATCTTCCTGCGGAACTATACCGCCGACGAGCACGAGCGTGTCGTCCATGCCGTTTTCACGCAGCAAATTAACGATACGCGGGCACAGCGTGTTGTGGGCTCCGCTAAGGATCGAGATGCCGACAGCATCGACGTCTTCCTGCAACGCGGCGGAGGCGATCATTTCCGGAGTTTGCCGCAGGCCGGTGTAGATCACTTCCATTCCCGCATCACGCAGGGCCCGGGCGATAACCTTGGCTCCGCGATCGTGTCCGTCGAGGCCTGGCTTGGCGACTAAAACTCTGATCTTTCTTTCACTCATTGTAGTCAAGAGTATACTAGCGAGCTATGGAAGCGAGCAATCCGCCACGCCGTAAGTACGGTTTGATCTCGGCCCAGGACATCTTAAATTCACCGATTGGCTCGAGAGCTTTCACCGCGTGAACAAAATTGTAGGCGTAATGGAACGTTATACCATCCGCATCGATCGAAAACTCCTTAAGGTCGCCCGCAGTAAAACTTTTTCCCTCGAAAAGTTCTTCGGGCACGATATCGCCGTTTTCTTTGTCAGCTTTTATCTCTTTCAGGCTCGCCGCGATCTCGCTTTTTAACACACTGTTGAGTTTTGAGATCAATTTGGCGGTGTTGGTAAATTCTGTAGCGGACGTCGCTCGCGTTCCGGTTGCGGTATTGATAACGAGATGTTTTGTGACGCCCGATGGATAAGCTCCGGAACCCTGGATCGAAAGCTCGATGCTAAGAGCGTTCTTATCGTTATACCCGACCTCGTAACTCGCCTCTTCCAGCCACTGGATCTCGCTCTTTTCCTCTGCGACCGTAAAATCGAACAGCTTTTCGTAGTTCAGGATCATCTCGATCTTTTTAGATATTGTCGGTGTCGCGGCTTTTACCTTTGGCCAGGTAATTTCGAATGTTTTCTTGTATTCGGATATCGGGGCGGTTCGGGTGTAAACGACCTTGTTCGGCTTTATCACGACCGATTGTGCGGTCGTAAGTTGAGCGGCCATTGAAAGCACTAATAAAACAAGAGAATAGCGAATCGTTTTCATAGGGATTTATTGATCTTAAAGTTCGGCGAGCCAAAGACGCACATCAGTTTACTGCCGATGCCGGAGGTTTGACGTATCGCACGGAACATCTCGACCCAGCCGTGTGTGTTTATCCAAAGAGGGTTGTAGCTTTTCAGCGGCGTGATGATGCCGTAGCGAGGTTCCTCCGTCTCGTTAACGAAAGATCCAAACAACTTATCCCAGATTATTAGCACGCCCGCATAATTTTTGTCGAGATACGGATTGTTAACTCCGTGATGAACGCGGTGATGCGATGGAGTGTTCAGAATATTCTCAAGCCAGCCGAGCCGCTTGATAAATCTAGTGTGGATCCAAAACTGGTAGATAAGGTTGAAGCCGTGCATGATCGCAAACATCCATGGGGCGAAACCAAGCAGCATTACCGGGGCGTAAAACAACCAGTGGAGCGAACCGCCAAACCAGCTTTGGCGTACGGCGACGCTGAGATTGTATTTTTCGCTGGAGTGGTGGACGACGTGGAAGTTCCAAAAGAGCCGCATTTCGTGACTCGCCCGATGAAAAATGTAATAGGCGAGATCATCAACAAAAAATAGTATGACCCACGTCCACCAGGCCTCGGCGGGAAACTTATAGGGTGCGATCTCATATGCAAACAAATATATCCCGCCGGTCACAAGGCCGAACAATGCTCCCCAGACAACGCTCATGAAACCAAGGAATATGTTGCCCCACGTATCCTTCCGGTCGCTGTAATCGTCAGCATGCTTAAAGTGCGACCACAGAGCCTCCGCGGCGATCAGCAGGGCAAAGAATGGTATTGCAATGACGGTCGGACGCAACATCAGTTAAAAGATAGTCAATCAATCGAAGCCATACAAGAGGAACCACCAAATAACACGGACGAAACACGGAATATTCTTTCTTTTTGGTGATTTTTCGTGTTATTTCGTGGTTACTCCTATATTCTGTTAAAAATGGTCAAAAAGATTCTGAAAATCGCCTTGGTAGCATTGTTTGTGGCTTTTGTTGGGATTCAGTTTTTCGGGATCGATAAGGCAAACCCGCCGATCGTCGAAACGGAAACTCTCGAAGCAGCGATCGCGGTTCCGGCGGATATCTCGCAGATACTGGGAAGGGCGTGCAACGATTGCCACTCCAATCGATCTGTCTACCCGTGGTACTCAAACATCCAACCATCCGGCTGGTTCCTTAAGGATCACATCGACGAAGGACGCAAGGAATTGAATTTCAGCGTTTTCAACACCTATTCGCCACAGAAAAAGGCTAAAAAGCTGGAAGAGATCTGCGAACAGGTCGATTCAAAAGAAATGCCTCTGCCGTCCTATTTGTGGATACATCGGGAATCAGTTTTGAGCGAGAGTGATGCAAAGGCTTTGTGCGATTGGGCGAAGGATGCGGGGATGAAACTCGGTGCCTGATCTAATTCGCCTTTCTTATCGTACATTCGTAAAATATAATTATGCCGATCCTTCCGATAGTTCATTATCCGGAACCCGTTTTGCTGACGGTGGGAAAACCCGTCGATGTTTTTGATGAAGATATCGGAAAGCTCGTCGCGGATATGTTTGAGACGATGGCGGATGCTCATGGGGTTGGGTTGGCGGCGCCGCAGGTTGGGGTTGGGCGGCGGTTGTTTGTGATGGACACGCCTGAGAATGAGGAGAACGGAAACAAGCGAGAGCGGCATGTGCTGATAAATCCTGAGATCATCCATGTCGAGGGCGAACAGACTGGTGATGAGGGATGTCTGTCGTTTCCCGGACTGTATCAGGTAGTCAAGCGGGAAATGCGTGTCATCGCACGGGCTCATAATTTAAAAGGCGAGCAGGTCGAAATAGATGTGAAAGATCTGGCCGCAAGGTGTATACTGCACGAAACAGATCATTGCGACGGAATTGTCTTTCTCGATAGAATGACGCCACTAAAGCGCCAATTCGCTAAACGAAAGATCAAAACGCTGCAAAAAACAGGGAAGTGGACTTAAGTTGAATATACAAGACACAAGATTAACCGCCGAGATCGGATCGAGTGGCGAATTGAACAAGTATTTGGGCGAAGGCTGGGTTCTGTTACTGAGTTATGTAAAGCATTCCAGCGATACCCAAAAGCCGCGTTTTGTCGTCGGCTGGCAGCAGGACGGCCCGCCTATATTTCCGGAAATGCTGGACGAGTGGGAACAGCGCGAGATTATGCGGCAGCGTGATCGCTGATATTATTTGTTTGCAAATGGTTTATTCGGCTCACGGCTTAGCCCGCCGTCGAGCAGATACAGAAGTGAGTGCCAAGAATAGGAGGTAAAGAGATGTTCAGATATATCTTTCTCGTAAGCTACTTGGTGTTGACTATTGGCTCTTCAAATATTTCTGCCCAGACCACGATATTTAATATTCCGTCAGCCGAAACTCAGAGTCGCGGTTCCTGGGGGATCGAGGCAGATTTTATTACCAAGCCCGTCTCCTATCGTGAAGGCGGCTTTCAAACCTACGGATATCGCGTCGCGTACGGCGTAGGAAATAAGACTGAGCTAGGCACAAATTTCTACCTGACGAAAGGCCTTGGCGATACGACCGGACAGATCGAGGTCAGCCTAAAGCAGAATATCTATCGGAATGAGAAGTTAGGAGTAAGCGTGTCAGGCGGAACTGTCGTTTTTGTTCCAGTACGGCCAACGAATGGCGACAAGACCGCGATAATGGTCTATGCGAACGCTAATAAAGAGATCGAGCAGCTTAACGGGCTAACCTTGACCGGCGGCGTTTATCACGTGTTTCGCGGAAACAATTTCGGGACCAGAACCGGAGTAATGGCCGCCGCGGTGCAGCCGATCGCTAAGAAATTCAGCTTTGTGGCTGACTGGTATTCCGGAAAGAACCGTCTGGGCTACTCTTCCGCTGGTATCAATTATCAGATCACAACGCGACAATATCTATTGTCAGGCTACAGCTTTGGAAATTCCGGCCGCGGGAACAACGCGTTCGCGGCCTATTACGGATACACATTTTAAGTTTTATGCAGACACAAAGAACACTTGACGAGTTTCGCAATGAACCGTTCACCGATTTTTCTAAGCCCGAGAATGCAGAAGCGATGAAGGCCGCCCTTGCTAAGGTCAAGAGCGAACTCGGACGCGAATATCCCATCATCATCAACGGCGAGAAGATCAGTCTTTCCGATAAGTTCGAGAGTATTAACCCGTCGAATAAGGCTGAGGTCATTGGCGTATTTTCGGAGGGCGATGCAAACACAGACCTTGTAGACCAAGCTATAGCATCAGCCACCGAGGCATTCAAGTCGTGGCGTAACGTCGAACCTGCGGTTCGAGCCGAGTATCTATTTAAGATCGCAGACATCATGCGTCAACGAAAGCACGAGCTTTCGGCGTGGATGGTTTACGAAGTTTCCAAAACTTGGGCCGAGGCGGACGGCGACACTGCCGAAGCGATCGATTTTTGTGATTTCTATGGACGCGAAATGCTTCGTTGGTCAGCCGAACAGCCGGTTACGCCCAATCCGGGTGAAAAAAACTCGTTCGAGTACATCCCGTTAGGTGTTGGTGCGATAATTCCGCCGTGGAATTTCCCGCTGGCTATCATGGCCGGCATGACGTTGGCGGCGGTGGTTACTGGAAACACTACCGTTCTAAAGCCGTCGTCCGATTCGCCGACGATCGCTGCAAAGTTTATGGAGATCGTTGAAGAAGTTGGCTTGCCAAAAGGGGTTGTCAATTTTATTAGCGGCAGTGCCGCAACGGGCGAGGCCATGGTCACGCATCCTAAGACACGGTTCGTTTCGTTCACGGGTTCTAAAGGTGTTGGCCTGCATATCAATGAGCAGGCCGCAAAAGCTCGCCCCGGACAGATCTGGATCAAGCGTGTTGTTGCTGAAATGGGCGGCAAAGATGCGATCGTCGTGGCAGATGATGCTGATATCGATTCGGCAGCGACAGGCGTTGTCCAGGCCGCATTTGGCTTCCAGGGACAGAAATGCTCGGCATGTTCGCGTTTGATAGTTGATGAAAAGGTGCACGACGAACTTCTCGAGAAAGTTGTTTCTCTTACGAAAGCGTTGAACGTGGGCCAGCCAACCGAAGGCGATACAAACGTCGCCGCAGTGATAAACAAGCGTTCGTTCGATAAAACTCTTGGCTACATCGAAAAGGCCGTAGCGGAAGGCGGGGAACTGCTGGTTGGCGGAAAAGGCGATGAATCGGGCGGATTTTTCATCGAACCGACCGTTGTAGGAAACGTTGCTCCTGGAGCAACCTTGGAACAAGAAGAAGTGTTTGCTCCAGTTCTGGCCGTAATAAAGGCACGTGATTTCGACCATGCGATAGAGATCGCAAATGATACCGAATTTGGACTGACCGGTGCCCTTTACTCGGCTTCACCGGACCGTCTTGAGAGAGCCCGACGCGATTTTCATGTTGGAAATCTCTATTTGAACCGCAAATGCACCGGTGCTCTGGTTGGCGTTCATCCATTTGGTGGCTTCAACATGAGCGGCACTGATTCTAAAGCGGGCGGGCGCGAATATTTGCTGCAGTTCATGCAGGGCAAGTCGATCGCACAAAAGATCTGACATCGTTAAATTATTCAATTATGAAACAGAGGTTTACATCACTTCTCATGGCAATCGTCCTCTTGACGGGAACGGTGCCGACTGTATTTGCCCAAAAAGGAAAGCCTGCCCCACCACCGCCGAAGAGGCCTATCGTCTTTGCCGTACTGGAAAATGGCGGAACGCTTGAGCCGATCGCATATATAAATAAAAGCAAGTTAGAAGAACCAGTTAATGGCAGCGATGATGCGGCGGAACTTCTAGCATTCAATCGTTCATATCTCAGGCCCGGGACCTCATATAAAATGATCTTCGGCGGTGTGAGTGGCGGAACTTCTACGGTGAAAAGCTCAAATCCAAAGTCTGATTGCTCCAAGAATATCGCCCGGGTCACAACCAAGGCGAACAAGACGCCGCTAAAAGGGCTAGTAATGGCTCTGGCGACAAATGGTGCCGTTACAGCCAAAGCCGGCGTTCGCAGAAAACCAACGACTGCAGAGAAAGACGAGGCTGACCAACTGGCTCGTTCGGAGTATTCGAAGCAAAAGTTGTCGCCAAAAGTTCTGCGCTTTCATAACTTAACTGCAATTGATCTGGAGAATGACGGTAAGGCTGAACTGGTTGGATCGTATTGGGTAGAAATAGACAAACTTACGCGTGGGCTTCTTTTCTTCATCGCCGGTAAAGGAACCAATGGCAAATATGCGATCGGTTATTCTGAATATCGAAGCATAGATCAGGGAAGCGTCATGAACGAAGAAATAAAGACCGTTGATGAAGGCGTTTATCATGAGTTACTGCTCGATGTATATGACTTCGATGGCGACGGAAGCAGCGAGATATTCACCTACGTACAGTCATTTGAGGGCGCCGCCTTCAAAGCGTACCGACGAAACGGCAATAAATGGTCTGAGATCTACGAGTGGTCGAATTACCACTGCGCGTTCTAATCTTTTTTGTTTTCTAGACAAGAGTTAGGTCCGTTTGCAGGATCTAACCCTTTTTATTTTGGAGCTGGGCAACCGGTTAGTATCGTCAAAGGTTAAATAATGAAGATCGTTTTCATGGGAACACCACAGGCCGCAGTGCCGTCGCTCGCCCGATGTTTGAGTGACGGGCACGAGATAGCCGCGGTCTACACACAGCCGGACCGGCCGTCGGGACGCGGTAACAAGATCGCTTTCTCGCCGATTAAGGAGTTTGCTCTAAAACACGGTATTGAGGTAGTTCAACCGCTGAAGATACGTACGGATGAAGCGATCGAGCAATTTCGAGATTTCGCGGCCGATATAGCCGTGGTTGTCGCCTATGGGCGAATATTGCCGAAGACATTTCTAGAAGCCTTTCGTTTTGGGGCGGTAAATGTTCACTTTTCGCTGTTACCAAAATATCGCGGAGCAGCTCCGGTAAACTGGGCAATTGTAAATGGCGAAAAGGAAACGGGCGTTACGACCATGAGGATGGACGAATGCCTCGATACCGGGGACATTTTAATGCAGGCGTCGACTGATATCGGTGCGGATGAATCCGCACCCGAGCTGATGCTGAGACTCTCTGATCTGGGTGCCGACCTTTTATGTAAGACCCTTTCCGACATACATATCATTGAACCTAAAAAGCAGGACCACAACAAAGCGACCTTGGCCCCGATAATGAAGCGGGAGGACGGTTTGATCGACTGGAATCTCGATGCTGGTGTTATCTCGAACAGGGTTCGCGGCTTTCAGCCATTCCCGGCATCGTTTACGATATATCGGGGGGCAAAAGTTACGATCTGGAAGGCTAGTCCTCATGAGTTCGGTGAGATCGAAGCAAGTGTCCCGGGCAGCATCATTGCTTCCCACGGAAGTGAATTGATAGTAGCAACCGGTGAACGATCTGCGGTCAGAATTGATGAGATACAGCCCGAAGGTAAGAGGCGTATACCCGTAAGAGATTTTATTAACGGGTCTAAGCCCGTTGTAGGTGAGGTTTTTGGAACGTAATGAGCGACGTTGAAAAGTATCAGATCATAGCCTTTTACGAGTTCAAGGAGATGTCAGATCTTGGCGATCTCGATGCGATCAAGGCAAAAATAAAGGAGCAATTTCTAGAGATAGGAGTGCGAGGAACCGTCATTCTTGCTCACGAAGGCTACAACGGAATGGTTTGCGGTACCGATGAACAGATCAAGGGGTTTATCTCCAAACTCGAATCGATACTTGAAACGAAACTTGTTTATAAACTCTCCTTGCACGAAGAGGCTCCGTTTCGAAAGATCGACGTTAAAATCAAACCGGAAATCGTCACACTAAAACGTCCAGTGGATATATCGCTTGGTACCGGAACACATGTTAAACCGAAGGATTGGAATGCCATAATATCGGATCCGGAAACCGTAATCCTTGATACTCGCAACGATTACGAATTCAAGACCGGAACTTTTAAAGGAGCGGTAAATCCTAATACCGAAAAATTCAGTGATCTACCGGATTTCGTGGCGGAGAATCTCGATCCTGAGAAGCACAAACGGATAGCGATGTTCTGCACCGGAGGCATCCGCTGTGAAAAATTTGCTCCGTACATGAAGCAATTGGGTTTTGAGGAAGTTTTTCAATTGGAAGGCGGGATCTTGAAGTATCTTGAGGATACTCCAAAAGAAGAGACGCTCTGGGAAGGCGGGTGTTACGTCTTTGATGAACGCATAACTGTCGATGCTGAGCTCAAGAAAGGAAAGATCACCGATTTCTCACGGCGCACTCAAAGCCGTAAAAATCCGCAGTACAAGCTCTCAAAATGAATATCTCACCGGCAAGAACGGCGGCGTTCGATATTATGTATCGTATTGAGACGGAACGAGCATACTCTTCATTCTTATTGCCGTTTTATGAAGAGAGCCTGTCGGTGGCTGATAAAGGCCTGTGTCATAACCTCACGCTTGGAACCCTGAGACGCCAGATCTTTCTTGACCGTTTGATTGATGGTTTTACGGGCGGCAAAAAGATTGATCTTCAGATCCGGATAGCTCTTCGTCTCGGCCTTTATCAACTCCGATATCTCGATAAAATACCCGACTACTCGGCGATAAACGAAAGCGTCAATCTGGTTCAAAGATCCAAGAAGACTTCGGCAAAGGGGTTTGTCAACGCAATTCTTCGACGGTCATTGAGAGAAGATGGTGTGTTTAATTTTTCCGACAAGATCGATCAGTTGTCGGTTGAAACATCACATCCCATCTGGCTGATCGAAAAATGGGTCGCGGATCTCGGCTATGATCGAGCAGCATCGATCGCCAATTCAAATAATGATCCGCCGCCGACCGCGTTCCGCATATTGCAGAATGATCGATCGGTCGATGAGCTCATAAGCCTTTCGCAGCCGTCTGGCTTTGTTGAAGGTTGTTATCTGATCGATAGTTTTAGTGAACTACTTATCGATCTTGTAAACAGAGGTTTTGTTTATATCCAGGATGAAGCGTCGCAGATGGTCGCTTCATTGATCCGTACTCCAATTAATGGGCGATCCTTGGATGTTTGTGCGGCACCAGGCGGTAAGACTGGCTTAATTGCTAAGCGAAACCCGGAGTCGATCCACTTTGCAGGTGATATTCATCGAAAACGTGTCGATCATCTGAGAATGAATTGCGATAGGCAGGTTGGCGATCGGGTTAAGATCGTCCAATATGACGCTGTCAGGTCGCTGCCTTTTGCCGGGGATAGTTTCGACTCAGTTTTGGTAGATGCTCCATGTTCCGGCACTGGAACCATCAGGCACAACCCCGAGTTGCGTTATTCGATTTCCGATAAGGACATGATCGAACTGCCTGACAAACAACTCTCGATCCTATTAAATGCATCAAATCTTGTGAAGTCCGGCGGTCAGCTCGTATATTCGACGTGTTCCTTGGAACCAGAAGAAAATGAGACTGTTTGTGTGAAATTTCTCAGCCTTTCCGATAAGTATGAGAAAGTTCAACCCGACGTGAGCGAGAGATTTGTCACGGAAGACGGTTTTGCAAGGACCTGGCCTGATAATTCTGGTATGGACGGATTCTTCGTTGCGGTATTTCGTAAGAAATAATGCAAGCAGAAGAAGCCTCGCAGGTTCCTTTAATTAGGGATTAAGTGTTAATCTATCTTTTTGTTTTTCGGGGGAAAAGCCTTTGAGTATCGTAAGTTTAGGATTTTCGGCGATTGGACGTCTGGCGGCGCTTGCGGCTTTGCTGGGGGTTTTCCTTTTTGGTCTCGTCGGCGTGGTTTACATGTCGCTCCAGGGAGCTGAGATAAAGGTACCCGAGATCACTGGTAAGGACATTCACGAGAGTGAGAAGGAACTGGCTCTCCTAGGCCTCAAGATGAAGAAACGCGCTGATCGCGTTAGTCCGGAAAAACCCGATACTGTGATCGAACAGTTGCCAAAGGCGGGTGAAACCGTCAAGACCGGCCAAATGATCCTTGTAGTGACAAGCAAAGGCGGAGGCGAAGACCTTCCTCCGGGGCTGAAGCCAACGGATGAAGATGATTCCGAAAAGATCGAAGAGATGATCTCGGACAAACCGAAAAAGCCTAAGGCAAATTCGAATACGAGCCGCAAAAAAGCAGACACCGCTCGTGATGTAAATTCGGATAGCTCTAACAGCTCGAAAGATAATTCAAATTCGAACTCATCCGATTCGGATTCGAATAAGAAGGAATCTGGAACCGGCTCGAATTCTTCGGACAAGCCTAATCGGAATTCGCAAACGCCGACAACGCCGAAGCCATCAAATCCGTCTTCAAAGCCGGGAAGCGGCGATCCAAAGCCAAAACCAACAACTCGGCCGTAGTGGCGTAAGCAACCTAAAGACTATTGCTCGATACAAATAGTGAAGTTAAATGTTTGAAATAGCACCGTCGATACTGTCGGCAGATTTTACAAGACTTGCCGAGGCGATCGATGCGGTAAAAAAGGGCGGGGCGAAGATGCTCCATGTCGATGTTATGGACGGGCATTTTGTGCCGAACATAACCATTGGCCTCCCCGTTGTAAAGTCGATCAGAAAGGCAACCGATCTTATCGTTGATACGCACTTGATGATCAGCGAACCGGGGCGATATGCGGTCGAATTCGTTAAGGCCGGAGCCGATATGGTTTCCGTGCATGTTGAGGCGGATGCTCACTTACAAAGAACCCTGACGGCGATCAGGGAAGCAGGAGGTAAGGCGGGCATCGCAATAAATCCTGCTACCTCGCTTGAGACGCTCTATGAGGCACTGCCCTATACGGATTTTGTCCTTTTGATGTCCGTGAATCCAGGTTTTGGCGGACAAAAGTTTATTCCAACGATGCTGGATAAACTTCGTCGACTCCGCCGCATGATCGAGGAACGCGAATTACCGGTTCAGATAGAAATAGACGGTGGTGTCGATGAAACAAATATCGCTCAGATCGTAGAGGCTGGAGCCCAGATGATCGTTGCTGGTTCAGCTGTCTACGGAACCGGAGATGCGGAAAAAGCAGTTCGGGATCTTATGCAAAAAGGTGCTGTATGGGCCTGAAAATTACACATTCTCTCTCGTTGATCAATATGTTTTTAAGTTCAAAAAGATTTGTTCTTGTTTCATTGCTCGTAGTTTTTGCGGGTTCATTTAGTTCATACGGCCAGGCTCGGCCTGGCGATGGAACGGATCCTCAGAGACTAGAGGTCATGAGGGATAAGCTGGAGCGAGTTCGACGCTCATTGAGCAGCGTTATTTCCGTTATCCGTGAAGAGAATAAGGAAGATAAGGCGAAAAAAGACGACGAGAAGAAGCTTGATACGCCGCTAGGCAGATTGATCGCCCTCGAAAAGGACGGATCACGATTGAATTCCGACGTAAATAGTCTTCGTGGAAAGGTTGATCGAGGCGAGAAGTATGAGCGCTCTGATCTGGATATTTTGGAGCAGTCAGTCACTGAATATCAGGCCCGCGCGGATACGGCACAGCTTGAAGTCGCCGCAGGCCGAGCAAATCCCATATCGACGATCGGACAGCCTCGTGACAAAAAGAAAAAGAAGAAATTTCTTGGCATATTTGGCGGCGGCGGCAGTGATGAATATGAAGAACTGCTCGGAAGTGTTCAGGTAGGCCGTGATAGAGAACTGTTTGTTGTTGCTACCCGAGAAGTGCGAAAACGTAATTTTGATGTAGGGCGCCTCCTTTTTCAGACGATCATAACTACGTACCCTGATTCGCCTTACCTTCCTATGTCAAAATTGGCGGTTGGGGATTCCTTTTATCTGGAAGGTTCGACAAGCTCACTGATCCAGGCGATCGGAGCCTATCAGGAATGGCTCACATTTTTCCCAACTCATCCGCTCTCGTGCCGCGTTATCTTGAAGATCGGCGAAGCAGAAATGCGACAAATCGGCCTTCCTGACCGCGATGCGACTCGGGCAAAGCGTGCAGAAACGAGACTTAAAGCGATCTTTCAACAGTGTAAAGATCCGATCTTGTTAGCAGAGGCCAAAACCCGGCTTGAACAGGTGCAGGATAATCTCGGTCTGCACAATCTATTGATCGCTAATTACTATTACACGCTGTCAGTAGATCAGAAAAAAGGCGGGCTGAAGGGCTCGCAATCGCGATACCGAGAGATCCTCGACAAGTATCCAAACTTTAACTTCATGGACGAGGTTCTCTATAAATTGGCAGTCACTTACCTCGTAGAGGAGGAGACCGACCAGGCGGCTCGATATTTTCAGCGGATCGTGAGCGATTACCCGAATAGTGAATACGTTCAGAAATCGGTCGAGCAGTTGGAATTGATCGGAGCAACGGTGCCGGCAGCAAATCCTGAGAGGACCAAGGTTATGCCCGCTGAGGACATATCCTTCTTTCAGAATTTCAAGAATCAACTTTTCGGCATCTACCCAATGACTATTGACAAAGATGGCGTTTTGATGACGAAGGATTTTGAGAAAGAGAAGTTTGAGATGATCGATCAGATCATTGAGAATCAGGGTGATATCCTTGTTAACCAGATCCCGCAGGCTCTGACAACGGTAATTAAAACAACGACCGCCCAACCGAAAGTAGTTCAGGAAGCACCTCCGATTAAACAGCCATAAGGAATAGGGGATATCGATGTAGATGAATGAGAAGACTGACCTTAAACGGGTTGGTCTTTTCCTTTTATCGAGCCTCTATGGTAGCCGTGTAGAGCCGCTACAGGATATTGGAGGTGGACAGTTTGATCCTTATTCAGACGACTGATATTCCATCTTAAGAATCGGTAGTATCAAAAAGCACGGACTGGCAAACTGCCATTCCGTGCTTTTTCATCGTAATCTTAGCTATTTTATCTACCGAAGCGGTGATTGCGTCGGTGTTGGGGTCGGGTCAGGCTGATCCCGCTTCTTAAGTTTTGGCGGACCGTCTGAGGACGAAGATCCCGGCTCGCCGTTCATTGTCGGAGCCTCAGAACCTTCAGGTTGACGCTTCTTGAGAGTAGGCTTGCTATCATCCGCTTGATCGTAGTCCGTTACGACACCAGCCCGTGCATTAGTTATTTTCAGCAAATGTCCTTTTACACGTTGGAATTCGGACGTGCTGATTACGTACTCTTCTTTCTCTGGAAATCTCGCAACCAGAGCTATGCTTTCATCTCGTCGGTCGATCGATTGAGGATGCGACGAGAAAAGCTTTGACAGCGTGCCTGGCTTCTTCTTGTTCTGCGAAGCAAGCTTCTCGAACATTGTGGACATTCCATTCGGGTCGTAGCCAGCAGCGTAGAGATACTGAACGCCTAACCTGTCCGCTTCTACTTCAGCACCGCGGCTAAACTTGAAGAATGCCAATGCCTGTGTGATACCAGCTGTATTTTGCAGGATGCCGCTGGCAATGCCGCCGCCAAATAGGATACCTGCAAGCATTCCGTACTGAAGCAACGTTCCTTTACCCTGATTTTCCATCGCGTGGCGGGCGGCGACGTGGGCGATCTCATGAGCCATCACACCAGCCAGTTCGGCCTCGTTATCGGCGGCAAGGATCAAGCCCTTGTTAACGAAAAAGAAACCGCCGGGCAAGGCGAACGCGTTTACTTCGTCACTATCGATGACCTTGATGGTGAAGGGGATCTTTGCATCGGAATGGAGAACGACGTTTTGGCCCACTCGATTCACATACTCGGTGATCATCGGGTCATCAACCATTTTTGCACCTTGTTCAACCTCAAGGGCCAACTGACGACCGATCTGCATTTCCTTTTCCATAGAGCCGCCAAACCAGCCAAAGACCTTGTCGGTACCGCCGTTGATATTTCGTTTACCGATCTGTGACGGGTCATCTTTAGAACTAAGAGCACCGGGCGTAGGGGCCGGTTTAGCCTGAGTCTTTTTACTGTCTTTTTTAGAAGTATCCTTTTTCGTGGATGCATCTTTATTGTCCTGAGCAAAAACGGCAGCAGGCATTATTGCAACGCTACCGGTCCATACGCTAAGTACCAACAATGACGCTCCAAATCGACGTCGAATTTCGCTTTGCATATTTCTCTCCAATTCACACTGATCGACTGCCAAGATTGTAGTCGCAAAATGAGTTCAAATCAACACTTCTTATGATGCATGGGTTAAGTAAATAGTTGTGAGAATGGGTAGCAACAGAAAAAAGTTTGGAATCAGAGGTGACTAAATATTTCTGTTTCATTAAGTGATAAAACTTGTTAAAATGTTTTGTGCGTTCTATGTGAGATGGACGTGCCTGTTACTTCGATCAACGCTTAACGACCATTTGCAGTTATTGCATATCCAGACCAGATAGCCGATGAAACGTGTAGTAGAAAAGGTAAAGGACATAGTAGAAATTTGTCCGTTCACGCATCTTCACGATTTCGCCGCAGACCCTGGGCTGACATTGGCGGGTTATCATTTTACTGATATCACAGCTGATCTGATGTCTAAATGGATAGAGCGAATAGCGGCAATTCGTCCCGGAAATGGGGCGGCTTTGGCTTTAGCGGGTTTTCGTGGGGTAGGTAAAAGTCACTTTTTGTCGGTGTTGGGGGCGATAGCCGCCAGACCCGAACTTCGGTCGCGCATATCCGATCCGCACGTTGCATCGACGGCCGAACGACTATCACGCCGCCACGGCCCGGTCGCGGTTGTAAAACGCGGTTCGGGTGAATCACTGCGTGATGAGCTAAAACGAGCAGTCGGGCCAATGTTGGGGGTCGATCCCGCGACATTGAGCGATTCACTTTACGATATTCTGCTGCGAGCTTCGGAGCAATCGGGCGATGTTCCGCTAGTCGTGCTCATTGATACGGCCTTTGGCCGGGGAAGCCGCGTTTCGAGGGACGATGGCTCGATCCTTAGCGAGATCGCGGATGCTGCAAAGGCTCTTGGTGTCTTTGTCGGTGTCGCATTGGATGACGATATTTCTGGAGCGGACGGTCCAAATGCATCGATATCAACTGATTTCAACATTGATTATTTGGATCAGGAGCATCTCTACAAGATCGTAGATTCGCACATTTTTGCAAAGCACAATCGAATGCAGACGGTTTTGCACGAGATCTATGAGGATTATCGGGTTGAATTGCCTGGATTCCGTTGGAGCGAGCAACGGTTCACATCGCTTTACCCCCTGCACCCGGCGATCGTTGAGATCGCCCCGCTCATCCGGCTTTATATCCACGATTTCGCACTGTTGGGTTTTGCTGCTGAAGCTGGCGTAAAGATCCTGGGGCGACCCGCGAATTCACTGATCGGAATTGATGAAGTTTTCGACGGCGTTGAGACGCGTTTGCGTCAGGTTGATGAACTCCAAGATGCATTTGCCGCCTTCGATACGCTCGAAAGAGAAGTTGTTGCGAAAACGCCCGTACTATTCCGACACCCGGCCAAACTAATACTAAAGGGACTTCTAGTACTTTCATTGAACGGGGAAGGCGTCACGGCTTCAGAACTAACCGCTTCGATGATGATCTTTGGCAACGAAGATAGCGCGACACCTTCATTGAATATCGAGCAGCTTCTTGATTCGTTTTCCGCAACCGTTCCGCAGGCTGTTGAACGAATTTCGCGAGAGGGGCTTCTTAATCGCTATTGCTTCCGGGTTTCGTCTAAAGTTGATGTCGATACAAGCCTTACCGATGCTATCGATAATGTTCCGGTGGGTGTTCCCTGGAATGTTCTGATCGGCCACGCGAGCGAAAAGTGGACGGAATTCGATCCATCACAGGATGCCACGTTGCTAAGCGTGCAATGGCGTGGCGGGATTCGGCGAGGAGAACTTATCTGGCCGTCTACTCCCGAATCGGATACTCCAGTTCGTGAGAGAAAAGAAAAACCTGACTGGACAGTGCGTGTTGAGCCTGATCAGGAAGAGGCACAACCAGCTGAAGAAAAAGGTTCGATCTCCTGGAAACTCGGTAAACTTACTGCTGATGAGCGGACGTCGCTCTGTAAATACCATCTGCTGCTCAGTGACCAAAACATAAGAGCGAGTTACGGCGAGGGCCTGTCAAAAGCGATCAATCTTCATTCTATCGCCGTTGAAAAGATATGGCACAGGGTGTTTTTACGAGATAGCTCTCTTTGTTTTGGCGGCATCACTTATAGATTTTCCGACGAAGCAAGCGGTTCTCAACAGCTATCACAGATATTTAAGTTGATGCTCGAGCCGATCTTCGAAAATCAGTACCCGGCCCACCCAACCTTTGGCGTTCCGGTCGGATTCAAGCCCGCGTCAGAGTTGATATCGTCCTTTTTAAGTGGTTCCGGACGCAATAATCTGGATATTCAAACATTAGCAGAAAAGATCGCTGTTCCACTAGGAATAGCAACTGAAGTTGGTGGCGTTCTGGTACCTACGCCCGCCGAGGAGCTTATTGAGCTGGACCTTGTAAAAGTGGCCTTCGCTGGAGCCGATCTCGGTGGGGTCGTTCCCCTAAAAGACACGGCTCTGAGACTGCAAGCTCCGCCCATCGGCCTCACAAAAGAGGCTCAACATATTCTGCTGGCGGCTTTGATCGCTCAGAGACAGT
>JBGSQW010000033.1:0-19190 GCA_041737885.1 Pyrinomonadaceae bacterium
GGCTCATCGAATCAGCGTTCATTGCAACAGAAATAGCTGACGCTCGTTGTGATCTAAAAGAACTTTCACAAGCATCGGCCTCTAGTTCAGAGGGCTATCCATAAAATTCCAACTGCTTAACCTTAAATACTTTCAACGAACCACACCCTTCCTCTGAAAGATTTCGACTACTGCACCTTTCTTGAAGGTTTTGCGCCTTGATATTTTCAAATCAATAACGCTTCCTTGAACTTTTCTATAGCATCGACTTACCGTATCAGTGTTTGAAATCAGACAACTCCTGTCCCTTTTTAGACATTTGCCTGCATCGAGTTCACCAAATTCGCACTAAATGCTTGTTAAATCCCGAAAGGACGACTGGTATGGATATTGCACTCGCTTGGGGTATATGAGCGGTCAATTTGCACGATTGTTTGGGCATTTTATTTTGGGAAGCGTCATGTTCTCGGTTATCTTGCCGACTGCGCTACTGGCTCATGGTGGTGAAGATCACGGCGATCAGAAACCGAAATCCACATCGAACGCGAAGGGGGTTATTTCCCATTCAACTCGCTTGGGCGATTTGGAGCTAATGGTAAAACATCCTGCCATGGAGCCGGACAAGTCCACAACGGGGGTGCTTTTCATTACGAAGTTTGAGACAAACGAACCCTTTAAACTCGCTGATGCGAAGGTTGAGGTTGAATCAGCGAGCGGAGCGATCTTTAATGCGACCGTTGTGGCCGGCGAACAGGCGGGAACATACAATCTCACTTTTCCGGCGATGCCAGCCGGGGTTTACAAGATGAGGACAAACGTGTCTCATGACGGGGAAACTGACACCGCCACTTTTTCTGGTATCGATGTAAAACCGGCAGCATCTACCGCTGAGGGAGAAACCTCCTGGTTTACCAGATTGGTCATCGGAATCATCTTTTCGTTTGTCGTATTTTTGCTTTTCGGGCTGGTGTATTTTGTGTGGCGTTTCGCTGCGGGCCCAGGAGTTAACGAGGAAGCACTTTCTGCGTGAGAAGCACCGGATCGTCGTTTACGAACACTCCATGGCTATAAGGGCTAATTTATCGATTCTAGGTGAGTATCTCGGGAAGCTCGGGATTGCCGTGCTTATTCTAGGATGCTTTGAATCGGTATTGGCCCAGCAAAGTAATGTCTTACCCGTGCCCACTCCGGCCTCATCGCTTCAATACATAGGTCAGGACGGATTGAGCGTCGAGCGGCTTGTCGAGAACGCTGGTAGTCGGAGAGCGGATTTGTTAGCGGCTCGCCAGCGACTAGTGATCGCCGAAGGAAGGTTGGTTCAAGCAGGATTACGGCCAAATCCGGTCTTTAGCACCGAATACGGTAGCCCACGTTTTTTGGGCGGCGAGGGCGAGTACGATTTTTCAGTCGGATTGGCACAATCGTTCGAGCTAGGGGGCAAACGTGGAAAACGACGGGCCGTTGCGGAACTCGAACTCCAGCAGGTGCGAGCTGAGATTGCCGCTATCGAACGGAACATCGCGGTTGAGATCCGCCGTGATTACACGAAGGCCATTGCGTCCGCCCGGCAGCTCGATGTTGTGGAGAGACTGCTCGCCGCCGACCTTGAATTAGTCCGCGTAACGGAGGCACGTTTAAGCGAGGGGGATGTGGCGCCGCTCGACTTAAATCTCGTTAAGGTCGAAAGTGACCGCCTAAAAATCCAACGAATCGAGGCGAGAAACGAGTTGGAAACTGCCTTGCTGAGAATTCGAACGCTGATCGGTGCTGATATCACCGAACCACTAAGGTTGGCTCCGCAGAATGACCGGCCGCCGCGACTGGATCTGGGACTTAGCGAGCTAACTGTAAAGGCGTTGAACGATCGCGCAGATCTGCAGGCAGCCCGCCTTGGCGAACAGGTCGGAACTGCCAAGTTGAGCCTTGCCCGATCTCAGACGGCTCCCGATATTACGCCGTCGGTGCGTTTTTCACGCTCGAAAGCATTTACTGACCTGCCCGCATCGGCTGGCGGCGGTATCGCTAACAATCTGGATAATGAGCTTACATTTGGGATGTCGATAGATCTTCCAGTCTTCAATCGTAATCAGGGCGGGATTGCTTCAGCCGTCGGTGAACAGGTTCAGGCGGTGCGGACACGTGAATTTTTAGAGGCGACGATACGGCGTGATGTCGCCGTTGCATACGGCCAGTATCGGGCCGCGGCGGAAAAGCTGGTGCTGTACACAACTCAAATCCTGCCGAGAGCCGAGGCAAATTTGCAGACTGTCCGGGCTGCATATAATGCTGGCGAGTTTTCGGTGTTTGAGGTCGTTAACGAACAGCGTCGTCTGAATGAGAACGTCACGAATTATAACCGGGTTTTGGAAGAATACTACACGACCCTAACGGCACTCGAAGCAGCAGTGGGTGCCGCCCTGCCGCCATCCGCGTTCATGCCTGGATCGACATCGGTCCTGCCGGATACGAAGACAGTACCGGGACAGTTCAATAGGGAAGAATTTTTGAAGTCGATCAACAAAAGTAAGACCGAACGGATCGGTTTGTTAGAGACGAGCAAAAGGAAAATAGAAGAGGAGAAAAAATGAAGACACTCATATTCGTAACTGTAATTACCGCGAGCCTGTTATCGCTGGCGTGTTCCGGCGGGAGCACAAACACCAGTCCCAACACCGCTACGGCGAATAAGGCGCCAGCGAACTCGACCGCAGCAAATAACGCTGCCCCACCAGCGAAAGCCGATGAGGTTCCGGCCTCGGTCAAGGCGGCACTTCCTGGAGCGCAGACATTTACGGCCATGCACAAAGAGCTTACCGCTGCTCAGATCGCGTCTATTGAAAAAGACACGGGCGGAAAAGTCACCGAAAAAGATCATCATTCCTATCCGGGATTCTCCACCGTGAATGGTACAAAGACGCAGCTCGGATCGGTCACGATCGTCAAGGCGGCAGGCAAGGAGATCATAGTTGTCTATGAGAACAAGGAAGGGTCGCCGTCTATCAAGGAGATTAAAGCCGAAGGTGTACCGGCCGGTTTTCTCAGCCAGTTTGCAGGAAAGGGCCACGATGACGATCTGCTGCTAGGGGCTGATATCAAGGCGAACGGTGCGAAGGATGATCTGGCAAAAGCAATAACCGACGCCGTGAGGATCGACGTTCTGTCGATGCAGGCTCTATACGGCAAGGCACACACACATTAATGGATAGGCCGATCAAAAAATTGATGCTTAGGGCTCGTTCCGGGAGTGCGAAAGTGAGGCGAAGTCAGATAGCATTTTTCCTTATCGCTGTATTCCTCGTACCGTCGTTCGCTGCGGAGGCCCCAGCTCCTGCGGCGGCGGGATCGACTCCGATTACGACGATTACCTCCGAACGGAATGTGAAAAACGACAGCGGCGAGCTGACCGTCATTATGAAACGTCTTCCCGGCGATCCCCGCTCGGGTGAAACGGGACACGTACTTGTTTCGTTGAGCGAGACGGTTCAGGGCGGGTTCGGTTCGGGGCCGCTCCCGGTCGAAAAGGCCGCTGTCGTGTTTAGCATTACAAGGCCCGACGGTGCGGTAGTTGCCGGGAATATCGCGGCGACGGAAGAGCCGGGCGGTTTGTACGGGGGAACTTATGTTTTTGACAGCGCCGGCGACTACAAAATAGTTTTTTCGATAACCACCGAAGACAAAAGGACGTTTTCGGCTGATTTCCCTGTCACAGTTTCACGAGCACCGATCCGGACGTCTTTTTGGGTCGGTCTTCTGATCCTGCTTGTGCTTTCGGGCGTTTCGTTTGCCGTTGTCTTTTATGCCTTGAAAAGAAAAGGGGATACGTCTTTTCGGCGACTTGCACCGGTAGGTGCGATTGTTCTGACGGTGTTTCTATTGAGCACGGTTGCACTGGCGTATCTTCTTCCGCCTTCTCAGACGCGCGAAACGGCTGCGATTCCTCCAGACGCCTTTTCAACTGCAGCGGTTAACGAGTTGCCAAAGGGAACGACGATCACCGTGCCGAAAGAATCGCAGCTACTGTTTGGGATAAAGACTCAGTTGATCGACACGAGGCAAATTACGAGCGGTTTGAAAACCACGGGAGTAGTCAGGTCTCGACCGGACGCTAAAGGAGTCGTGACGGCTCAGGTGCCGGGAAGGATCGTGCTTAATCAGGCGGTATCTTTAGGTTCTGCTATTGGTCGCGGCGAACAGATTGGATACGTCGAACAAGTGCTGGATGTATCGGGACAGACCGGGCTCGAGTCGCAAAGACTGGATGTCGAAGCGCAGCAGCGGGAGGTTGAAGCGCGGAAGTTGGAACTCCGAAATACTGTCCTTTCGCTCCAGTCGCAACAGGCACAGTCACGAGCTGCGGCCGGGCAAGCAAGGACGCGTCTCGCGCAGGCGCAGCGTGAACTTCGAAGATCGCAGAACCTTTTGGAAGTCGGGGCAGTACCGCGAAAACGTGTCGAGGAAGCTCAAACAGCCGTAAAGGTTATCGACGATGAAGTAACTTCGGCCGAGAAGCAGGTCGTTTTATTGGGCGAACAGATCAAATCCGCCCAGGCCGGACAAAGTATTTTCCGCTCGCCTACGGTCAGGCAGCCCATGCGGAATTTTCCGTTAATATCGCCCATCACGGGAATAATCGACCAGATCAAAGCCACGAGCGGCCAGCAGGTCGCAAGCGGGGCTGAGCTACTAAATATCGTCAACTTGTCCACCGTCCTTTTAGAAGCTCAGGTTTTTGAGAAAGACCTCACGACGGTTCGAGAATCCACACGGGCAAGTTTTACATCTTCGGCCCTAGCCGGCGAGGTCTACACAATTGGTACTGCTGATGGTGATGGGAGACTTGTTTCGATCGGACAAACCGTTAATGAACAGACGCGGACCTTCCCGGTCATATACGAGGTCAAAAATCCATTCAACCGGCTTAAGGACGGTAATTTTATTGAGATCACGATCGACACCAGCGGAGACCGCAAGGTACTGGCCGTGCCAAAATCGGCGGTAGTTCGCGAGCAAGGCGAGACTTTTGTGTTTGTTTTCGACGGTGGTGAGACATTCGAGCGGCGTCAAATCGCACTGGGGGCCGAAGGTGCGGATTTCTACGAGATCGTATCAGGATTAAAAGAGGGCGAGCGGATTGTGATTGAAGGTGTTTATCAGCTTCGCACTACGCAGGCGGGTGAGTAGTTAAAAGACCGTTAGGGGCGGACAGTTGGTGCGGTTTTACTGAACGCCGACTAACTACTTCGCAGGATGTCAAATGAAATGAGAGGACAATCGCAACTAGATTTAATAAATCGAAAGACTTACGCGAATGCCAAAGTGCTCGATTATTATGACGGATTAAGCGAACTCTTCCCTGCGGAAAAGGTCCTTTTTGAACAACTGTCATCGAAACTTGAAGGTGCGAAAATTTTGGATATAGGAGTAGGAGGCGGCAGAACAACCCAATATTTGTTACCGCGTGCTGCGGAGTATACGGGCCTTGATTACGTGCCGGAATTCATTGAACGGGTTAAGAAAAAATATCAGATCGGTAATTTCATAGCGGGTGATGCGAGGGATTTGAAAGAGTTCGAGGATGAGAGCTTCGATTTTGCACTATTTTCTTACAACGGTATTGATGCCGTTTTGCACGAAGACAGACTCAAAATCTTGAATGAAATTAATCGCGTACTCAAGAAAGGCGGGATAATAATGTTTTCGAGCCATAACCGTGATTACCGACACTTTAGAAAACCGTATTGGCTTACTGAACCTAAATTCAGTTTATCGTTCGCTAAGAATCTACTGTCATACATTTTCTTTTTGCCGCGTCATCTGCAGATGAGAAAACACGAGGTCTTCAATGACGAATACGCGATCGCTAATGATCAAGACCATCGTTTTTCGCTGCTCGTTTATTACATTGGCATCGGCCGGCAGATCAAGCAGCTTGAGGATATCGGCATTTCAGGAATCAAGGCATACAACGCCAACGGCGATCAGGTTAACGCCGACAAAGATTCTTTCTGGATTTACTACTTGGCCACCAAGTGATTAAGGAGAAGGACTGATGAGAAGAATATTTATTTTGGGTATCGTTTTAGTAATTTCATCATTTGGCATTTTTTTAACGGCATGTAATGTCGGGGCAGATTCGCTAGGCGTTAACAACGCAAATGCCGCGAATACGGTTGTCAGCGAAACAAATTCTGCGAACACGGCCGCTTCGGATTCGGCCTTTAAGGTTGATTTCAAAACGGAGCCGGGCCAGATTCAGGCCGGTGCTCCGGCGACGCTGGTATTTACCGTAAAAGATGGTAAGAGCGCAGTTGTTAAGGATCTGCAGATCGTTCACGAAAAGCCAATGCACTTGCTGATCGTGTCTAAGGATCTCGCGGAGTTCTATCATGTCCACCCCGAACCATCCTCAGATGGGTCTTACCGAGTCCAGCACACGTTTCCAAACGGCGGCGATTTCAAACTTTATGCAGACTTCACTCCGCCTAATGCCAAACAGGTCGTTGAACGGATCGATGTCAAGGTCGCGGGAACTGAAAGGGCAAAGGTTGCGTTGGTCGCAGACAAGAAACTTGAAAAGGTAGTAGATGGTTTGAAAGTGACGATGAAACCGAGTGCGAAAATCGAAGCGGGACAGGAACTGAACCTCGACTTCGCGGCATTCGACGCCGCGACTGGGAAGCCGGCGACCGACCTTCAGAATTACCTCGGCGAACTGGCGCATTTCGTCATCATTAGTGAAGACCTCGTCGATTTCGTCCATGCGCACCCGATGGCGAAAGGCGAAAAGATGGACGGGATGAAGATGGACGGCGATAAGAAAGAAAAAGATCACAATGCCGACGGCCATTCGCATGGGAGTGATCCTAAAAATGCTAACAAACCGAGTGCCAATGAAGTTTCGGCACATACCGCTTTCCCGCGTGCAGGGATCTACAAGCTCTGGGCTCAGTTTCAACGCGGCGGGAAGATCATTAGTGTTCCGTTCATCGTAAATGTTCCGGCAAGTTCGGCCAAACAGGTGAAGGCGGCGAACGTTCCTGAGGGGGCGACGAAGATCACTGTTTCATCTAACGGCTATGAGCCGTCATCCGTTTCGTTCGTCAAAGGACAACCTGTAAAGTTGGCTTTCTATCGAGCCGACTCGGAGAACTGCGGCGGCGAAGTCGTCTTTGCCAAGCAAAATATCCGAAAGAAACTGCCGGTCGGAGAAACCGTCCTAGTCGAATTCACGCCGACCGAAGCCGGCGAGATCGCGTTCGCCTGTGGAATGGATATGCTCCGCGGGAAGCTCATAGTGACCGAGAATTAGAATTTTAGGAAGACGAAAAGGGAGAAAAACAAAATGAACAAACTGAAAATATTTTTCGCAATGGCGGCACTTCTTGTGGCAGCGGGCGGAGCGTTTATATTCGAGACGACCGTAGCCGAGGCCCATACGCGAACTGTTAAGGTCAAAGTGGACAAAAATGGCTTTTCGCCGTCGTCAATCGACGCCGAGGCGGGACATAAATTGAATCTGGTTTTTAATCGTGCCGATGACTCCAACTGCGGAAGCGTCGTCGTTTTCCCAAAGCAAAAAATTCGTAAGAGTCTGCGTGTCGGTAAAGATGTGGTCGTTAGTATTACGCCGACCGAATCAGGGCAGATCAATTTTAGCTGCGGAATGGGTATGTATAAGGGCAGCATCGTCGTTAGCGAGGACTAAACGACTTCAAATAAGGGGGAAATGATGAAAACACCATTTTTATTGGCTACATTGGGCCTAGCGACCGTCGGCTTAGTCGGCTGCGGTCAGTCGGGCAGCAATGCCAATTCCATGAATCATAATTCGCTGATGAAGAATTCAAATTCAACAATGAATATGAATGGCATGGATCATAATTCGATGCCAATGAATTCGAACATGTCGATGGACCACTCGGGAATGAAAAGCTCGCCAAATGCAGCGAGTCAGCCATACGATTTGCAATTTATCGATACGATGACCGCCCATCACAAAGGAGCCGTCGATATGGCGAAGATGGCATTGACGAAATCTCAAAACGCCGAACTGAAAACATTCGCGCAAAAGATCATCGACGACCAGAACAAAGAGATCGCCCAGATGCAGGGATGGCGTGATAAATGGTATGCCAGCAAACCGGCCGCGATGAATATGGAGATGCCGGGCATGGGCGATTCGATGAAGATGATGACGGGCGGTGGAATGAAAAAGATGGAGGCAGCATCAGGCAAAGATTTCGACATCCATTTTCTCGACATGATGATTCCTCATCACGCCGGGGCGACGGTAATGGCCAAGGAAGCATTGACCAAAGCGGAGCACGCGGAACTCAAGACGCTGGCGACCCAAATTATCAAGGAGCAGGAAGCCGAGATCAAGATGATGACCGAGTGGAAAGCGAAATGGGGGAATAAATAAAATGGACAATGCGAACGACAAAATGAAATCGAGCGGTTATGCGAAGTTCGGGGCAATGATCGCGACTTCCACGGTCGTTATGCTGGGGTTGATGTATTTGACCACATATCAGCTGGACCACGTCTTTTTCAGCGAAACGCGTACATACATGGCCTTGGTCATGGGAGCGACAATGGCGGTAATAATGCTGCTGTTTATGCTCGGTATGTACAAGGACTGGCGAGTGAATTCCGCAATTTTGGTCGGCAGCGTTCTCGTCTTTGGGGTTTCGCTGTGGCTTGTCCGAAGTCAGGCGACGGTCGAAGACGTCTCGTGGATGAAGGCGATGATCCCGCACCATTCGATAGCAATTCTTACCAGCGAGCGAGCAAATATTGCAGATCCGCGAGTACGAAAACTCGCCGATGAGATCATTGCAGCCCAAAAGCGAGAGATCGACGAGATGAAGGCTTTGATCGCGGATATCGAGAGTAAAAGGTAGTTTTCGATCAAAGTCGCAATCTAAATGCTCAACGGAATAATAAAATGGTCTCTTCAGAATCGGCTGATCGTCGTCGCGATCGCTGCCCTACTGCTTGTCTGGGGCAGCTACGTGGCGTTCAATCTGCCGGTCGATGTCTTTCCGGATCTAAATAAACCGACAATTACGGTTCTAACTGAAGCTAATGGCTTAGCACCCGAAGAAGTCGAGACACAGGTATCTTATCCAATCGAGACCGTGATGAACGGTGTTCCGGGCGTGTCACGCGTTCGTTCCGTAAGCGGCGTCGGATTGTCCATCGTGTACGTAGAGTTCGAATGGGGAACGGATATTTATCGAAACCGGCAGCTTGTTTCGGAAAAGATAACCGAAGCCCGCGAACAATTGCCGGAAGGAGTATCACCGTTTCTCGCCCCCATCTCTTCGATAATGGGCGAGATCATGCTGGTTGCCGTCTCCAGCAAGGACGGAACGACCGATCCGTTGGAGCTCAGAACCTTAGCGGACTGGACAATTCGGCCCCGATTATTGACGATCACCGGCGTTTCTCAAGTCATCCCTATCGGCGGCGGCGTAAAACAGTATCAGGCCCTTGTATCACCCGAAAAGCTCAGACAATTTGGCGTTACGATCGAAGAAATTTCGGTCGCACTGGAAAAGTCCAACATTAACTCGACCGGCGGTTTTGTCGATGCCCAATCGCAGGAATACCTTGTAAGGAATCTCGGAAGATTTTACTCGATCGACGAGCTAAAACAAACGGTCGTTGCGTACCGCAATAACACTCCAATTCGTCTCGGTGATGTCGCTGAAGTAGAGTTTGGAGCTAAAATAAAGCGAGGCGAGGCAGGAACGAACGGAAAGCCCGCAGTCATAATCTCCGTCCAGAAACAGCCTGGAGCCAGTACTCAAGATCTGACAGAAAAGGTCGACGAGGCGGTACGAGAACTGCAAAAAACTCTTCCACCCGATGTTGAGATCAACCCTAATCTCTTCCGACAGGCGAACTTTATCAACGCCTCGATCGGCAACGTCACCGAAGCACTTCGCGATGGTGCGATCCTGGTCGCGATCGTACTATTCCTGTTTTTGCTCAATTTCCGGACTACGTTTATTACACTCACGGCGATCCCACTTTCGTTCATCGTTACATTTCTAATTCTCTATGCGTTCGGGATCTCGGTGAACACCATGACCCTCGGAGGTTTGGCGGTTGCGATCGGCGAGTTGGTTGACGATGCCATCGTAGACATTGAGAATATCTTCCGCCGACTTGGTGAAAACCGTCTTCTCGAAAATCCACGGCCCTCTCTCGAAGTGGTGTATCATGCGTCACTTGAGGTGCGCTCATCCATCATCTATGCGACGGTGATCGTCGCCCTCGTATTTATTCCACTTTTCGCCCTGTCGGGTGTCGAGGGCAGATTGCTTGCTCCCCTTGGTCTAGCATACATTACCGCACTCGTGGCATCCCTGGTCGTAAGTTTGACGGTCACGCCCGTACTCGCGTCTTATCTGCTGCCGCAGATGTTTAAGCGCAAAGACCCTAAGAAAAATGGTCCCACTGCGATCAAAGATGAAGCCGAAGATGATCCTTCTATTTTGTCGAAAATATGGCAGCGTTTTCGTTCTTCATCAGCGGAAGAAAATGAGGACAGTTTCTTAGTCCGTTGGTTAAAAAAATACGACAGCCGGCTTCTTCAATGGACGCTCCGCCATCCTTACAAAGTAATCGTCGGAGCGGCTCTTCTATTCATCGTGACGATGGCCACTTTGCCCTTTGTTGGCACCTCGTTTTTACCAGACTTCAATGAGGGAACGCTTACGGTCAATGTGCAGGCACAGCCAGGGACTTCTCTTGCGGAATCTAATCGCATCGGCCAAATTTCGGAAAAATTATTGTTAGAGGTACCTGAGGTTGTTTCTACGGGACGCCGGACGGGAAGGGCCGAACTCGACGAACACGCCGAGGGCGTTCACTATACCGAGATCGACGTTGATCTAAAAAAATCCGACCGATCGCGTGACGAAATTCTTGCGGCGATCAGGGATAAACTAGCGGTCATACCAGGTGTATCTACGAATGTAGGACAACCCATCTCGCATCGATTAGATCATCTACAGTCCGGTGTTCGGGCCCAAATCGCAGTCAAACTATTTGGCGACGATTTGGCTACCTTGCGTTCGAAGGCTGAGGAGATCCGAAATACGATCCAAACCGTCGAAGGGGCAACGGATGTTTCGGTTGAGAGACAGGTTTTGATACCGCAGGTTCGATTTAATGTTGACCGGGTCAAAGCCGCCCAGTACGGTCTTCAGCCGGGGGAAGTTACGCGGACATTGGAAACGGCTTTGAATGGACGAACCGTTTCCCAAGCGATTGACGGAGCCCGGCGTTATGACGTTGTGGTCCGTTTTGACGAAGCGTCTCGCAACAGCCTCGATGCTCTCCAAAATGTCACCATCGATACTCCTCAGGGAACACAGATCCCCATTTCGGCCGTTGCAACGGTTGAGAATTTTCCCGGACCGAACCAGATCTTACGCGAAGACACAAAACGCCGAATTGTGATTGGAGCCAACGTCGCCGGACGCGACCTTGGCTCCGTGGTCGGTGACATTCAAAGCCGTGTCGCGACACAGGTTCAACTTCCAACCGGTTATTTTCTTGAGTATGGAGGCCAGTTTCAGGCGTCGCAGGAGGCAACGAGAACCCTATCGCTACTTTCGATTTTTTCTCTGGTCGCGATCTTCTTTCTCCTGATAAAGGCACTCGGTGACTGGCGGGTAGCTCTTCAGGTGATGATAAACATCCCGCTGGCGCTGATCGGTGCGGTTTGGGCATTGCACCTATCTGGTGGAGTGTTTTCGATCGCGACAATGGTTGGCTTTATATCGCTGGTCGGGATCACTTCGAGAAACGGGATCATGATGATCTCGCATTATCTTCACCTGATGAAAGAAGAAGGTGAAGAATTTACCGAGAAGATGATCATCAGAGGAAGCCTTGAAAGGCTTGTTCCGGTGCTAATGACCGCGCTTACCGCTGGCTTGTCGCTCGTACCGTTCATATTGGCGGCAGACGCTCCGGGCAAGGAGATTCTGCATCCGCTGGCTGTAGTGGTTCTCGGCGGCATACTGACATCGACTCTCCTCGACCAACTTGTTACGCCCGCCGTCTTTTATAAATTCGGCAAACATTCCGCCGAGCGGGTCATCGCCGAACGAGATGGAGTCGGCGGCGAAAGTGAATGGGACAACCCGGAGGCCTCGACGCCAGGCACGGCGGGACCGTTTCCAACCAAACCAATTTTGAGCGAATAAGATTTTTTTCAATTTAACTGGAGGATCATTATGACAAAAAGATTATTTTTCGCGGTCGTCTTTTCGGCTGTTGTTCTGGCGTTTGGCTCCGCGGCAACCTTGGCACAAACAGATGAAGTAAAAGCCGTGACAGACGTTCTGATGCGTGAGGCAGTTGCGGTCGAAAAAGGCGACCTGGCCGCGCTCGATAAGATCTGGGCCAACAGTGAGGACGTGACGGTATTCGAGAGCGGGTATGCAAATTACGGTTGGAATGATTACCGCAACACCCACCTTGCGCCCGAACTAAAGGAATTTAAGAATACAAAATATGCCTTTACCGATATGAAAGTAAAGGTTGACGGTAAAACCGCCTGGGCGACGTTCAAATACACACTCGCTGCCGAAATGGGTACACGAAAAGTCGAAAGCGGTGGCCTCGGTACGGCCGTTTTAGAAAAACGCGATGGTAAATGGCGCATCGTACACTGGCATTCGAGCGCACCCCGTCGGGCAGCGACACCACAACCGTCGCCGTCACCCAAGGGGTAATGTGATCTCTGGACACAACGTCGGGGGCAATACGCATCAATATTCTTGAAAAACGAAAAATCTTTATGAAGACTGGAGGAATAGTATTAAGCGTTATCGGAATAGCCCTCTTTGCGTGGCATCTGTTTAGGGTGACTTCTAACCCGGACTACATCGGATATGCCTCACACCAAGTAATGTCCGTCAACGGCGTGATCGTGCTTGTCTTTGGTGTGGCCCTCTATTTTATGGGCCGATGGCGGAAGAACCGAAAGGGAAGACCCACCGAGCGTCGAGATTAATAAAACGGTATTGGGTAACCGGCTGCGGTCGCACGATAGATCTTTTTGAGGCAATTACTTGATGGATGGTTTTTAGGACTTTGCATGCCGCCGAATCCGTCGGTGCCTGCTTGGTCCTCTTGGCACATTCGGAAAAAGATTTCCGGTGTGGGTTTATAGGAGGAAAAAATGGCTACACACAAGGATCCTGTATGCGGAATGCAGGTCGAGGATGCGAGCGCCGCAGGACAAGCCGACTACGAAGGGACAACCTTTTACTTCTGTTCGACGGGGTGTAAAGACAAGTTTGAAGCAAGTCCTGAAGATTATACGACTCAATAAGCAAAAGCGTCGCGGTAAAGCAGTTTGCCCGACGCTTTTTTCGGCTCGCTTGAATAGGAGCGAAGTTTTGGACTAGTCATATCGAAAAAGTAGTTTTGTGCGCTAACGAACACACCACAAGACACTGAACCGTTAGTATCGAAATATGACTAAACTTATTGGGTAGCATTGGGGCTGTTTGTTTTCATTGCTGCCCGGATACGCTTTTCCCATCAGCACTCGCCGAGTTCGTTCCGTTCCCCACTACAATGTGATGATCATAAAACACCTATGACAAGGTAATGGCTAAACTATCGTTTACAAAATCCAAGCTCTTTCAAAGCGCATTTAGCCATAGCACAAACGATTCCCCGATTCGCGGCGAGCTTTATAGCGTCGAGAGGCTCGAACAGTTTGCGGCAACCCTTGCCGGTGAGCACGGGGCGGTCGACCACCCAAAACGTTTTCTAAAATTAGGTCCTCGCCTCGTCGATAACGGCGAGGTGTTGGTTGCCGCTTATTATTCGTTAACCAATGCAATTCGCGATGAACGGGCAGTCTCTCCGGCGGCGGAGTGGTTAGTCGATAACTTTCATATTGTCGAAGAACAACTGCGCGAAATCGAAGAAGATCTGCCCGAAGGATATTATCGTGAATTGCCCAAGCTAACCGAAGGCGAATTTGCCGGATATCCTCGTATCTACGCGATAGCGATGGCGATCATCGAACACACCGACAGCCGGCTTGAAGTTGAATCGCTGGAAAGATTTCTTCGGGCCTACCAGGCTGTTACACCTTTAACCATCGGCGAATTATGGGCGGTCGCGATCACCCTTCGTTTTGCTCTGGTGGAAAATCTACGCCGATTAGCGTGGCGAATTGTTGTGTCTCGTGAAGAACGCGAAGAAGCAGATAACCTCGCTGATGAGTTGCTTGAATTAGCCAGCAAACAGCCAAGCGAAGTGCTGCCCTTTACCATTAAACGCTTGGGCCGACGTAAGGTGTTGGGTAGTGCTTTTGTTGAACAACTAACCCGCCAATTACGCGACCAGGATCTGTCGATCGCGCGGGCTTACGAATGGCTGGCCAACGAACTGCAAACGCAAGGTTCAGGCATCGACCAGATAGTGGAAGTCGAGTATCAAAGGCAAGCCACCGCGCAAGTTACAGTAGGAAATATTATTACGAGCATGCGGCTCCTTTCGACGATCGATTGGCGCATTTTTTTTGAGAATGTCAGTTTAATAGATCCACTACTTACAATGGATCCCGCAAAAGTTTATTCGGAAATGAACTTCGCGACCCGCAACCGTTACCGCGAGGCGGTCGAGCGAATTGCCAAAGGCACAAAGACAGATGAATTAGAGGTAGCGAGAATCGTCGTTGAATTTGCGGCTGCGGCCCACCGAACTGATCCTTCCAATCAACGACATTCACACATTGGTTACTATTTGATAGACGAAGGTGTCTCTGAAATAGAAAAAGAGTTCGGATATCGTCCTCAGTTCTTCGAATCTTTTGTTTCGTTCGTCTTGAAAAATCCAACCGTGTCTTACCTCGGGTTAGCGGCATTGTTGACCGTTTTAGTCGTCACTTTGCTCGTTTCGACGGCCGGCTACTTTGGTGCGAGTTTTACTGTAATGTTAGCTTTTGCGCTGCTTTCGTTTATTCCGGCGAGCGAATTAGCTTTAAGCATAGTGAACTGGGACATTACTTTAGTGATTCCTCCACGTCTGCTTCCGCAAATTGACACGTCAGTCGCCATTCCTGAGGATGCCCGAACATTTGTTGTTATTCCCACCCTTTTGACAAGCGAATCGGCGGTCACCGAGTTACTCGAAAAACTTGAGGTCTATAGCCTAGCCAACCAGGATGAAAATATCTATTTTGCATTGCTCAGCGACTTTGCCGATGCTGCCAGCGAAGATATGGCCGAAGACGCGGCAATTTTAGTATCGGCTCGCGACCGGATCGAACAACTAAATGAAAAATATGAACAAATAAATGGTCAAAAATTTCATCTTTTTCATCGCCGGCGGCAATGGAACGAAAGTCAACAAAAATGGATGGGATGGGAACGCAAGCGCGGCAAACTCGAAGAATTTAATAGATTGTTGCGTGGCGACGAAAGTACAAGTTTTATTAACGTCACAGATGACCAAGAATTTCTGCGACAAATAAAATTCGTCATCACGCTTGATTCGGACACACAATTACCCCGAGATACGGCCAGAAAACTCATCGGGATCGCGACCCATCCGCTCAATCGTCCGCATTTTGACGAAAAGCTGCAACGGGTCACCAAGGGCTACGGCATCTTGCAGCCGCGTGTCAGTATTTCACTGACGAGCGCGTCGCGTTCCTATTTTGCACGGATCTTTTCAGGGAATACAGGAATTGATCCATATACGACCGCATCATCCGACGTATATCAAGACCTGTTCTGCGAAGGAAGCTTTACCGGCAAAGGCCTTTACGAAGTCGATGCGTTCGCTGCTGCATTGAAAGGCCGGGTTCCAGACAATTCTGTCCTCAGCCATGACCTGTTCGAAGGGCTTTATGCCCGTTGCGGTTTGGTCACGGATATAGAACTGCTAGACGATTTTCCCACTCATTTCGACACTTTTGCCAAGCGTTCGCACCGTTGGGTGCGCGGAGATTGGCAGATCGCAGACTGGATTTTGCCTCGGATCAAGACCGAAGACGGGGGAAAAGTGCGGAATGGCCTGCCCCTTATCTCACGGTGGAAAATTCTCGACAACCTACGTCGGAGTTTGGTCGCACCGGCAATGATTATATGGCTCTTGGCAGGTTGGACGGTTATCCCAGGCTCCCCGATTCTGTGGACACTTTTCATCGTTTTTGCGCTGGCATTTCCGGTCTATGCTCATTTGCAAACTAATTTATTGACCCATCCACGAGGAATTGGGTGGACAAGCCATTTTTGGAGTGTTCTAGGTGATGTCGGGACTAACACGTTACAAGTCTTGATTGTCATTGCGGTACTCCCATATCAGGCCTATTCAAATACTGATGCCGTTATCCGAACCCTGTACCGGAAATTTATCTCGCATAGGGACTTGCTGGAATGGACAACTGCGGCTCAAAACGAAAAGGACGATCCGCACGATCAAGGGTCCCTCCTGCGGTTAATGTGGGTCGCGATACTCTTGTCATTTATTTGTATGACAATAGTTTTGGGGCTTCGTCCATTTGCTCTCTTGATCGCAGCGCCATTTTTAATTGTCTGGAGTTTTTCGCCTTTTGTAGCTTATCGAATCAGTCTTGGCGCTCAATCCCATCGCATCCCGCTGATCGGAGACGATCTAAAAATGGCACGAATGATTGCCCGGCGTACCTGGCGATTTTTCGAAACATTTGTTGGTGACGACGACAACTGGCTGCCGCCGGATAATGTTCAGGAAAATCCGCAGCTAAAGATCGCTCACCGCACATCCCCGACAAACATAGGATTGCTGCTTTTGTCGACAATTTCTGCCCATGATTTTGGTTATATTGGGACACTAGAGCTCACTGAGAGGCTGAGATTTACGTTCTCAACGCTCGAAAAACTAGAAAAAGCTCGAGGACATTTTCTGAACTGGTATGACACACAGACGCTCGTGCCTCTCACACCACGCTATATTTCGACCGTTGATAGCGGGAACTTGGCCGGACATTTGCTCGCTGTCAAACAGGCGGTTACAGAGATCGCCGACCGAAAGTTGTTTGACACCCACGTTATGGAGGGCCTGACCGACTCGCTCGAAATGATGCGTGAGGAAGCAATGCAGTTGAATGTCGTCCGGCGGCGAACCGAAGCGGTGACCATTAAGCACCTTCACGCTGAGATCAATACCTGTTTGCAGTTATTGAAGGATCAAGCGGAGCAAACCCCCGACGCCTGGGTAACTTTGCTTGAATCTCTCGCCGCTCACTCGGAAATTATAGCGGACATTACGGGAGCTCTGTTGCAAGAACATGGTGACACACATTTTGATGAGCTACGATTCTGGTCGGCTGACCTGTCCCATCAAACTCAGACATTTTGGCGTGATGTCAAAACATTTATTCCTTGGCAGGAAAACGACTTTACTCATTTGTCTGAAATTATCAGCCGCGATTTTCCGGCGATTCAACAGGATTGGCGGGAGGTAATGGATCTATTAAACCTTTTTCCTTCGCTATCCCAACTTTCAGAATTGTATGAAGCCCTCCTTTTGCGGCTTTTGAGCATTAGCGAGGAAGTCACGCGATCCGAAATGGGGGCAAGCGATACGTCGGCAGCAACAAATGCGTTGCGAATTCTAACGTCAAAGGTTAAGCAAGCCGAGCAAGCGGCCGTAAGAACTCTGGCAAATTTAAAGTCTTTTGCCTTGCAAAGCGCGGAAATTGTCGACGAAATGAATTTTAGTTTTTTGCTTGACGAGCAACGCAAGGTTTTCGTCATTGGTTATAACGTGGACACTGAGAAACGTGACAATTCGTTTTACGATTTGCTCGCGTCCGAGTCTCGGTTGACCAGTTTTGTCGCCATTGCCAAGGATGAGATTCCTCAGGAACATTGGTTCCGACTTGGCCGCTCTTTCACGCCGGTGAACTCGAGCCGAGCTCTGATTTCGTGGACCGCGACGATGTTCGAGTATTTGATGCCGATTCTCGTTATGCGAGATTATGACGAAACACTTCTTAGCCAAACCTATAAGGCGATTGTGCGAAGACAGATCGAATACGGAGCAAAGAACAACGTCCCCTGGGGAATTTCGGAGTCTGCTTTCAACGCCCGCGATCTACAATTTAATTATCAATATCAGGCTTTCGGGGTTCCCGGACTGGGCTTAAAACGCGGCTTGAGCGAGGACCTCGTAGTTACACCGTATGCCACCGCGCTTGCCGCCCTCATCATGCCAAATGCAGCCATGGAGAATTTTCGTCGATTGGCGGTCGAAGGAATGCTGGCCCGTTACGGTTTTTACGAATCGATCGACTACACGCCAGAACGTCTGCCTCATAATCAAGCATTCGCCATCATACACGCCTACATGGCCCATCATCAGGGAATGATTCTGGTCGCACTTAATAATTTGGTTCACGCCAATATTATCCAGAAGCGTTTCCACGCCGAACCTCTTGTACAAGCCACTGAATTACTGCTACAGGAACGGATTCCACACGGTGCTCCGGCATCACACCCGCGAGCCGAAGAAGTCTTGTCGAGTCGTGTGGTTCGGCAACTTTCGGGGCGCGTCACGCGAATTTTCGATACGCCCCATCTGCCAACGCCGCGCATACAGATCTTATCCAACGGAGCTTATTCCGTTATGATAACTAACTCCGGTGCCGGATATTCGACGTGTAGCGGCGTTGCCGTAACGCGTTGGCGCGAAGATACGACCCGTGATCCGTGGGGGAGTTTTATTTACCTTAGGGATGTCGGAAGCGGCAAGGTTTGGTCCAGCGGTTACCAACCCTTGGGAGAAGAACCGGAATTCTATCAGGTCATCTTCTCCGAAGACAAAGCCGTGATCAAACGACGTGACGGAAATATTTCGACGCAAACTGAGATCATCGTTTCACCTGAGGACAACGCTGAGATCCGACGTATCTCGATCACTAATAATTCGTCCATCGTCCGAGAAATTGAGGCAACGAGTTATGCGGAAATAGTCTTGGTTTCGCCCAAAGCCGATGCTGCACATCCGGCGTTTAGCAACCTATCTATTGAAACGGAATTCAACTCTAGCGAAAATTCGCTAATTGCTAAACGCCGCCCGCGCGCCGAGAAGGATGAACCTATTTGGGCAATTCATACGATCGCTACGGATGGCGAAACAATCGGGGCCTTACAGTATGAAACAGATCGCGCGCGTTT
>JBGSQW010000042.1:0-87673 GCA_041737885.1 Pyrinomonadaceae bacterium
AGACGGCGATCGACTACGGGTTTCATCTCATCACGACGGAGTTTGAGGACGGTGATGAGAAAGAAATGTATTCGCTGATGGACGAGGGCATCACTTCGTTCAAGCTGTTTATGGCGTATCCGGGCGTTTTTTTGGCGGATGACGCGACGATCTTTCGTGCGATGTCGGCCGCGGGGAAACGCGGCGGCCTCATTTGCATGCACGCCGAGAACGGCATTGTTATCAACGAGATCATCAAGCGATTTTTAGCCGATGGAAGAACCGCTCCGAAGTATCATGCGTTGACCCGACCTACGATTGCCGAGGCTGAGGGTGTTCATCGAGCTATAGCGATTGCCGAGATGGCCGAGTCTCCGGTATATATTGTCCACCTTTCGTGTACAGATGCTTTGAATCAGGTGCGACAAGCGCGAGATCGCGGAATCTCAGCGTTTGCCGAGACGTGTCCGCAGTATCTGTTCCACTCAATCGAAGATTACGGCGACGATTTCGAAGGCGCGAAATACGTCATGACGCCGCCGCTCCGAGAGAAACACAACTGTGCCGAACTCTGGAAAGGCCTTAAGATGGACGACCTGCAGGTGATCTCGACCGACCATTGCCCGTTCTGTATGAAGGAGCAAAAGGAACTCGGCAAGGACGATTTCACAAAGATCCCGAACGGAGCTCCCGGCGTTGAGAATCGCCTTGCACTGATCTACAACGGCGGCGTCGTCGAAAATCGGATTTCACTCAATCGCTTTGTCGAACTCACATCGACGGCAGCGGCGAAGATGTTTGGAATGTTTCCGAAAAAGGGAACGATCGCGGTAGGTTCGGATGCGGATATCGTCATCTTCGATCCGAATGGCGAAACGACATTCGGCGTGGAGAACGAGCACATGAATGTCGATTATTCGTCCTACGAAGGGTGGAAGATCAAGGGCAAAGTCGAGACCGTCCTGTCACGCGGCCGCGTCGTTATTCAGAACGGCGAACACTTGGGTAAACAGGGCGACGGGCAATTTATCAAACGCGGTGAATGCGTAAAGATCTAGGAAAGAGGAGGAATTATGAAAAGATCATTTGTTATAAGTATTGCATTAATTGCATTTGTTGTTGTTTCAGCGACCTCGATGGTTTCGGCTAAACCTGTTACGAAAGAGGAACGTAAAGCGTCAGTGAAATACCTGAAACATACGAAGAAACTTTTTCTCGATTCGATCAAAGGGCTGAGCAACGAGCAGTTACGGTGGAAGTCGGCTCCTGATCGCTGGTCGGTTTTTGAGGTGGCGGAGCACATTACTCTCGCCGAATCGTTCCTGTTCGATCTTATAAATGGACAGGTGATGAAATCGCCGGCAACCCCAACTAAAACCTCGACCGTGACGATGGAAGCGATCCTGCAGAAGGTTCCCGATCGAACTCAGAAATTTCCCGACCCCGAACCGATTCGCCCGGACAAGGCCCCGTGGACATCGACGACCGACACAGTATCTGCTTTTAATCAGCGGCGTGACGCGACAATCAAGTTCGTTGAGAAGGGAAATGACGATATGCGCGAGCGGTTCTTTATGAATCCGGCATTCGGTACGGAACTCGATGCCTATCTATGGATCGCGTTCCTCTCCGCCCATACAGAGCGGCATGTAAAGCAGATCTTAGAGGTTAAATCGAGCGCCGGATTTCCGAAAAAATGATCCACGGGCGGGTAGGAAATAGTTTTTTTTACCCGCTTCGGTTAAACTTCTTGAAGTCAAAAAAAATCTGATTGTACGCAAAATTTAGGAGAGATCTTCATGGAGTTTCGACGTGGATTCGGGGTCGTTGTCCGTCTACTTGAGAGATTGACGGTGTGCCTTGGTATCGTGGCAGTGTTGTTTTCGTCTATTGTTCCGGGGCAGGATAAGAGTGCAAAGCCGGAAGCGGAAAGTCGTGTAACGAAGGCGAATTACGAGTTGGCTTCGCGGTGGACGCCGGCGAAGGTTGGCAAGATGCTCTTTGACACGGCGGTCACGCCGCGTTGGCTCGAGACGGGCGATAAGTTTTGGTACAGCTACGAGACCAATGCAGGGAAGCGGTTTGTTTTGGTCGATCCACTCAGGAAGACCAAGACGCCGGTGTTTGATGCGGCAAAAATGGCAGCGATGCTAACCACGCTGACGCGTATACCGTATGACTCGCTACACCTGCCGATCACTACAATCCACTTCATTAAGAACGACACGGCGATCCGCATGGACGTTTCCGTTCCTCGCGATGCTGTAATACCGGGGCTGAAGGCGGAAGATCCGCCTGCGAGAGCGGCTGCTGGAACTGGTGCGGCACAGACCGGCAATCAGGCGGCAGCAACAAGTCCTGCTGGCGGGCGAAACAGGACGATTTATTTCGAATATGACCTCGCGAGTGCGCAGTTAAGATTACTTCCGGATTACACGCCTCCGCGTAAGGCTCGCTGGGCATCGGTTTCGCCGGACGAAAAAACGGTGATATTCGCTCGTGGCCAGAACCTCTTTATGATGGACGCGGCAAGTTACGCCAAGGCTCTCGTAAAAGACGATGATCCGAGCATCGTCGAAAACCAGCTGACAACCGATGGGGAAGAGTTCTACAGCTACGCACGCCGCCTTACTGAGGACCAAAAAGGGCCTTATCGTTTCAGCGAGAAAAACAAAACTCCGCGCGTTCCGGCGATCCAGGTTAGATGGTCAAAAGATTCGAAAAAGATCTCACTGATCAAGGCCGATCAGCGTAAAGTTGCCGATCTGTGGGTAATAAACTCGCTGGCAAATCCACGGCCAAAGCTCGAAACCTACCGCTACGGAATGCCCGGCGAAGCGAATCAGCCTCAGTCTGAGATCGAGGTTTTCGATCTGGCGACGAAGGCAAGGGTTAAGGTCAAGAGCGACAAGTTCAAGGACCAGACAGTTTCGATCTACACGGCTCCGATCACAAATATCGAACGCGAACGAGGCCGAGCCGTTCAGATCGACCGATCTGGCGATCAACAGGATCAGCAGCAGCAACAGCAGGGCGGCGGGCCGCAGGCGGCTGGCATCGAGCCTAGATGGCTGAGCGATACGGGCGACAAGCTCTATTTCAACCGCACAAGCCGCGACATGCATCGCGTCGATGTTTGCGTGGCGGACACCACGACCGGCGAAGTCAAAGTTCTGATCGAGGAACGTCTAAATACATATATCGAATTCAAACCGCTTGTGCTGATCAATAACGGGCAGGAACTTGTTCACTGGTCGGAACGTGACGGCTGGGGGCACTATTACCTTTTCGACGGTGAAGGAAGGCTCAAGAATCAGATAACCTCCGGCGAATTTTATGCGGATGCGGTCGAAGGTATTGACGAAAAGACCCGCACGCTTTACCTGACGGCGAATGGCCGCGAGCCTGGCGAAGATCCGTATTTCGAACATGCCTACCGCATCGGTCTCGATGGCAACGGGATGAAACTGCTCGATCCGGGCGATGCTTCGCATACTGTGTCGATGTCTGATTCGGGCAAGTATTTTGTAAACAATTCATCGCGGGTCAACACGGCTCCCGAATCAGTTCTCTACGACAATTTGGGCAACAAGCTGATGTCGCTCGAGACTACGGATCTTTCTGCGATGATGGAATCGGGTTATAAATTCCCCGAGCCGTTCAAGGTCAAGGCAGATGATGGTATGACCGACCTTTTTGGCGTGTTGTACAAGCCGTTTGATTTCGATCCGAACAAGAAATATCCGATCATCGCCTTTGTTTATCCGGGCCCGCAGACCGAGAGCGTGACGAAAACTTTTACGCCGCGAAATGATCGTGTCGCCCTCGCCCAACTCGGATTTATCGTTATCGAGGTTGGCAATCGCGGCGGTCACCCGCAGCGGTCGAAGTGGTATCACAACTACGGTTACGGCAATCTTAGGGATTACGGCCTTGCTGATAAGAAGTCTGCGATCGAACAGCTGTCACGACGGATGCCGTTCATCGACATCGACAAGGTTGGAATTTACGGGCATTCCGGCGGTGGATTTATGTCTGCGGCTGCACTGCTCGTCTATCCTGATTTTTTCAAGGTGGCGGTGTCGTCAGCGGGAAATCACGAGAACAACATCTATAACCGTGCCTGGAGCGAGAAACACGACGGCGTGAAAGAGGTCACGGACAAGGACGGCAATATCAAATTCGAATACGACATCGATAAGAATTCCGACCTTGCCAAAAACCTGAAAGGCCGTCTGCTGCTGGCGACCGGCGACATGGATGACAACGTGCATCCGGCAAACACGCTGCGAATGGCCGATGCGTTGATCAAAGCAAACAAGCGATTCGACACGGTGATCTTTCCGGGGAAACGTCATGGTTTTGGCGATGCCAACAACTATTTCTTCTGGATTCGGGCCGATTATTTTGCCAAACACCTGATCGGCGACTACTCATCCAGCGTCGATATGGTCGAATTGAACCGAGAAAGGGAACAATCAGGCGAGAAGGGTGCACGCAGGCCCTAGAAACGATGGGATGCACTCGAAATGATATTTTCCGATAAGGAACTTTCGAAAAAACTAGAACGGACCGAAGCACGGACGAATGCTGATTTTGTCGAGACGCGGTCTCGGCTCGATCCGTTGTCCGGCGCAATTTGGATCGAGGTCGGCGGCGCTTATGCGATGTTTGACGGCGTGGAATCGCCGCTGACCCAAACCTTTGGACTCGGTATTTTTGAGGAAACGACGCCGGAACATCTCGACGAGATCGAAGCGTTTTTCGGCGAACGAGACGCTCCTGTCTTTCACGAGGTCAGCCCGATGGCGGAAGCTTCGCTGATGCCGCTACTCAGCGATCGCGGCTATCGCCCAGTCGAGCTGACGAGCGTCATGTTTCGCGACCTCGATGCGGCTATCGGGAAACGGCAGCGAAAGTCGGGACTGACAACCCGCGTTATCGACAAAAACGAAGTCAATATCTGGGCCCAAACCTCGGCAGAAGCCTGGGCGGCGGAACATGCGGAACTGGGCGATTTTATGTTCAATTTCGGCTCGGTCAGCGCGTCGTGCAGCGGCGCTTTTCCATACATCGCCGAACTCAACGGCGATGCGATCGCCACCGGAATGCTGTTCATCTACGACGACGTCTGTGTCCTCGCCGGAGCGAGCACGATCGTCAGCGGCAGAAATCAAGGAGCACAAACCGCTCTGCTCGAAGATCGACTTTCCTTCGCCGCCGCAAACGGCTGCAAACTCGCTATAATGGGAGCCGCCCCCGGCAGCCAATCCCAAATAAACGCACAAAAAAACGGATTCAATATCGCCTACACCCGAACAAAATGGCAGTTGGTGTCATAGCCATCAGTGATCAATGCGCAGTGTTGCAGCGTGATGCATGGCTAGATATTGAAGGGACTCGGGATCTGCTCGTCGGTTTGTAACTGGCCTCGATGGTGACATAATGAGGGATGAGACGACCAGATCTCGCGTCGTGTTCAGTCCGATCATGTCCAAAATCTTCGAACCTAAATTGCTCAGCGTCTTGCGCGAAGGGTATTCGCGCAAGCTGTTTCTCGGCGACCTGATGGGCGGGCTTACGGTTGGGATCGTTGCCTTGCCGTTATCAATAGCCCTCGCGATCGCATCCGGAGTGAAGCCGGAGCAAGGACTTTATACTGCTATATTTGCGGGGGCCGTGATTGCCATTCTCGGCGGTTCACAAGCTCAGATCAGCGGGCCGACCGGTGCCTTTATCGTGATCATTTACGGTATCGTGCAGAAATACGGCTATGAAGGCCTAATGGTTGCGACCATTATAGCCGGAATCTTGCTGATAATTATGGGATTGGCTCGGATGGGAGCGTTTCTCAAGTTCGTGCCATTTCCTGTCGTCGTCGGGTTTACGTCCGCTATTGCCCTGATAATAGCGTCGTCTCAGATCGGCGATTTTCTCGGATTACGCATCGACAAGGTTCCTGCTGATTTCATTGATAAATGGTTGGTCTACGTCGAGCATATCTCCACCGCCGACCTCTATACGATCGCGGTCGGCCTTGGCTCGCTGTTGATTATAGTCTTGTGGCCGCGAATAACTCATCGAGTGCCGGGCCAACTGGTGGCAATTCTCCTAGTCACCGTTATCGTGCAGCTGTTTCATCTCCCGGTGGAAACAATCGCATCTAGGTTTGGAGGCGTTCCGAATTCAATTCCTATCCCACGGATACCTGCGATCTCTTATGAAATGGTGCAGCAAATGTTTATGCCCGGTGTCACAATAGCCTTGCTCGCCGGATTAGAATCGTTGCTGTCAGCAGTTGTTGCTGATGGTATGACCGGCACACGGCATCGCTCGAATACGGAACTCATCGCCCAGGGAGCCGGGAATATTGTCTCCGTTATGTTTGGAGGAATTCCGGCGACCGGAGCCATCGCCAGAACGGCTACAAATGTCAAAGCAGGAGGGAAAACGCCTGTTTCCTCGCTAATTCACTGCGTATTTCTACTAATGGTGCTGCTGCTGGTCGGACAATGGGCAGCAATGATACCGATGGCAACACTTGCCGCAGTCCTCTTGGTTGTCGCTTACAACATGAGCGAATGGCGCGAGTTCATTCATCTCCTAAAAAGTCCGCGCGGAGACGTTGCCGTTCTACTTGCTACGTTCCTACTTACGGTCCTGATCGATCTTACTACCGCGATCCAGATCGGAATACTGCTAGCCGCGTTTCTCTTCCTGCAAAAAATGTCGACGGAAACACACGTCGAATCGATAACGGAAAATCTTAAGGATGACGACGAGTTGCGAATTCGCGACATGGATAATGTCGATATACCCAGTGGAATAGAAGTTTTCGAACTGTATGGCTCATTATTCTTTGGCGCCGTAAGACAGTTCAAGGAATCAATCCGGGTCGTCTCCGAAAAGCCAAAGGCTCTCATTCTCAGAATGCGGCATGTGCCATCTATCGACGCCAGCGGAATGCGAGCGCTGGAGGAAATGGCCGACGATGCGAACAAAGAAGGCTATTCGCTTATAATCTCTGGCGTCACCAGGTCAGTCTACAGAGTAATGCGACAAAGCGGCCTCGTAGAAAAAATAGGGAAGAAGAATTTTGCGAGCGATATATTCGTTGCCCTGGAAAAGGCAAAGCATAGTATGGGAGATCGCTGAAGCAGGGCATTACTTCCGAGTGATCATTTTCGTCAATGTTATCTGCGGCGGTTCGGCGGCTAGTGGGTCGACGGTGGCGAAAAAGGTTTGGAAAAAGGGCGTTGCGAAATGCTCGTCGATGGCGGCTTTGCTTTTCCAGGTTTCGTGCCAGATGAAAACGGTCGGGTCGTCTATCGCTTGATGAACGTCGTAATTGATATTCCCTTCCTCAGTACGCGAATCAGCAACGATCGCGAGGGCGGCGGCCTTGGCTTCTTCGACAGCGTCCGCCTTTACCTTAAGGCGTGCGACAAGCACAATTTCTTCACTCATATTAAACTCCGAATGGTTAGTATCAGATCTACCGGTCAACAGGCAGACAGTCTAGCATATCGCCGTAAAATAAAACCTTTTTTGAAACGCAAAGTGTCTGTATAATCGCTGAAACTTCCCGGAGGAAAAATTAGCCCGATGAACGAGACAAAAGCAGATTTTGTTGAACTGAGCGAGGATGTTTCCGCGTCGCCTTTGTGGAATCACGATCTGGCCCCAACGACGATCGGGCAGCGTACGTGGACGACGTGGAACATCGCGGCTCTGTGGATTGGGATGAGCGTGGTCATCACGACCTACACGCTCGCGGGCGGATTTATCGAGACCGGAATGACGTGGTGGCAGGCGATGATGACGATCCTACTCGGCAATTGCATCGTGCTGATCCCGATGGTGTTAAATGCTCACGCGGGGACGAAATACGGCGTGTCGTTTCCTGTGCTGGCGAGGGCTTCGTTTGGAACCAAGGGAGCGAATATCCCGGCGATATTGCGGGCGATCGTTGCTTGCGGATGGTTTGGGATACAGACGTGGATCGGTGGAACTGCGATAGATGCTTTGTTCTCAGCGCTCTGGGGCGGTTGGGCCGGGATCGATTCGATGATCGGCGGGCATCCGCTGCATACGTGGCTGTCGTTCTTTCTATTTTGGATCATTCAGGTCGTGATCATTCTAAAGGGAATCGAGGGCATCAAGCACCTCGAAAGCCTCTCGGCTCCAATTTTGCTGCTCGGCGGGCTCGTTCTACTTGTGTGGGCAACGAATGCCGCCGGTGGATTGGGAAATGTACTGTCGGGCGTGAGCGTTCTACAAAAGCAACAGGCCGATTTCTGGACGATATTTCCCGGGGCGTTGACCGCGTCGGTCGGGTATTGGGCGACGTTGAGTTTAAATATTCCGGACTTTACGCGTTATGCCAAAAGCCAGCGGTCGCAACTCATGGGACAGGCTTTCGGCTTGCCAACAACGATGACGGCGTTCGCATTTATCGGCGTTGCGGTGACGAGTGCGACGGTCATTATTTACGGTGAAGCCATTCCCGATCCGGTAAAGCTGATACAGAAATTCGACAGCGTATTTGTGATTCTGTTTGCGATGATCGTAATCTTCGCCGCTCAGCTTTCGACCAATATGGCGGCCAATGTCGTCTCGCCGTCAAATGATTTCTCAAACCTAAATCCGAAGAAGATCTCATATGTTGCCGGCGGCCTGATCACGGCCGTTATCGGCATTCTGATGATGCCGTGGCAATTGATGTCGTCGATGGGGGCGTATATTTTCACGTGGCTCATCGGCTATTCAGGCTTGATGGGTGCGATCGGCGGCATACTGATCTGCGATTATTTTGTTATTCGAAAGAAACATTTGGAACTCGCCGAACTATTCAAAACCGACGGCATCTATTCGTACGGCAGCGGGTTCAATTGGCGTGCGATCGCCGCCCTGGTTTTGGCCATCGCTCCCGTCGTTCCGGGTTTCCTGCGAGCATCCACAACGCCCGGCGGCCAGGTCGCCGATCCAGGTTTTCTCGACACATTATATATTTACGCGTGGTTTGTGACTTTCGGATTAGCGTTTTTGGTGTATCTTATTCTTACCAAGTTAAGCCCGAGAACCTAAAAATCATGAATTCTATCCGAGTTTGCAAATTAGCTGTTTTATCTCTATTTCTGACCTTCGCGATCCTGTCCGCCGCGTGGCCGCTCGCGAACGCTCAGACAAAGCAGATCGAAACTGCGGGGCAGAAATTCAAGAGTATTAAGGTTCTAAACGACATGCCTGCCGACCAGATGGGCAAGGTTATGAACATGATGTCGGCAAGCCTCGGTGTTGACTGCAAATTTTGCCACACGTCGAACGATGGCGAATACGAAAAAGAAGGCGTAGAGCACAAAGACACGGCCCGCAAAATGATAAAGATGGTCTTTGATCTCAACAAGACCCAGTTCAACGGGCGGCCCGAGATCAATTGCAATTCGTGTCATAACGGGAAATCGCATCCGCAGCCAAGCTTTCCGCTTGTGCCGTACGCTCGCGAAGAACGCCCGAAACAACCGGAAAAAGGGCCAACAGCGGATGAGATCACGGCAAAGTTCGTCACCGCTCTCGGCGGTGCCGAAAAACTCGGAAGCGTTAGATCGCTCCAAATTAAAGCTAACCGTGTAGAACCCGACGGCAAGACGATGGAGCCGGAAACAATCTGGCTCACAGGCGGGAAGTATCGAAGCGATCTCGCCTATGGTGAATACATTGTGACCGAGCTATTTGCAGGCGGTGTCGGTAAAAAATACGGCGGAGGCAGCAGCATTGATCTGAAACCGGATGAGAGCGAGCAAATTCGGCGCGAAGCTGAATTGTTCTATCCTCTTGATCTGAGATCGACTTACCCTAAAATGGAATTCCGCTCGATCGAGAAGGTCAACGGGCAGGATGCTTTCATGTTCACAGCGACGACCGCGGGCGGCCTGAGAGAACGGCTGGCCTTTGATGTCGTGAACGGCTATTTGATTAGACGAACTTCGTCATCGACGACCGTGTTCGGCGGCTTCGTTTATCAGGTAGACTATTCGAACTATAAAGATTTTGGCGGGATCAAGCTTCCCGCTACAACAAATTACGCCGTGCCAAATATTCGTTGGACCAGAAAGATAATTGACGTAAAGATCAACGTTCCCATCGATCCTGCGATCTTTGCACCGCCGATCGCGAAAAAGTAGAGGGAAAATATGTCCAGAATAATCAAATGCGGATTGATACAGGCTCACAACGTCGCGCCGACCGATGCACCGATCGATGAGATAAAAAAGGCAAACATCGACAACCAGATGAAGTTCGTTGAGGATGCCGCGAGGCAGGGCGTTCAGATGCTCTGTTTTCAGGAGATATTTGCCACGCCATATTTCATGGCCGAACAGAAAACGCGCTGGTACGATGCCGTCGAGCGAGTTCCGGACGGGCCGACCATTAAACTGATGCAGGAAGTCGCGAAACAGTTCGGGATGGTCCTCGTCGTCTCGGTTTATGAGGAAGAGATCGCTGGAATCTACTACAACACCGCTGCCGTGATCGACGCCGATGGCAAATATCTAGGCAAGTACCGCAAGACTCATATTCCACATGTCGCACCCGGATTTTGGGAGAAATTCTACTTCCGTCCGGGCAATCTCGGGTATCCGTGCTTTGATACGGCGTTCGCTCGGATCGGGGTTTATATTTGCTACGACCGGCATTTTCCCGAAGGGGCGAGATGTCTTGGTTTGAATGGATCTGAGATCATTTTTAATCCCTCGGCAACTGTTGCGGGTCTTTCTGAATATCTCTGGAAACTCGAACAACCTGCCCATGCGGCGGCAAATGGATACTTCGTCGGGGCGATCAATCGGGTTGGCGTCGAAGCTCCGTGGAACATCGGAGAATTCTACGGCCAGAGCTATTTCTGCGATCCACGCGGGCAGATCATGGTCGAAGGTTCACGAGATCAGGACGAGCTTATTGTCGCCGATCTCGATATGGACAAGATCAAGGAAGTTCGGAACACATGGCAGTTTTTCCGCGATAGGCGGCCTGATGCGTACGGGGAGATCGTCGCAAGTTGAGGTGATGTTGCCGATTAAACTAAAAAGCATTTCCGGTATTGTTGCGATCATTTTGGTCGTATGTTTTGCAACGTTTGCACAGTCCGAAACGGCGATGGAAAGGGCAGTTCTGACCCACCTGAATGCCATCTCAACGAATGCTGGTAAGTCGAACCTGATCGAAAAAGAAAATGCCGAGCTGAAGCAAAAGCTGCTGCGGTATGCCCGAAATGCATCCTCGCTTCGTTATGCCTTCAAGGGGCTCGACGGAAAAATGTCGATCGTGACGTCGAAAGACGGCAAGTTCCGTATCTATTCCTGGGATACCAACAGCGGCGGAACGATGAAGTTCCATGACGGCGTGTACCAGTACAAAACGGCTCGAGGGCGTGTACTTGCGAAGCCGTTCAGGCAGACGGCGGAGTATTCTGCGAGAGGCTTCTATTCTCAGATCTTCCAATTGGTTGCCGGACGGAAAATATATTATCTTGCCACCGCTACGAACATTCTCTCGACTTCGCAAATGCGACAAGACATCGAGGTTTTTGCGATAGAGGGCGACAGGCTGAATGATGATGTCAGGTTGATCAGAACCTCGACCGCCTTCCGGAATTCGGTCGGTTTCGATTACGATTTCTTCTCAGTTGTGGATAGGCCCGAGCGACCGATCAAACTGTTTACGTTCGACGAAGCAAAGAAACAGTTTCGCTTTCCGATCGTTCTTGAGGATAGGAAGTTTCCGAATGGCGGTAGAGTGACAAACAAGTTCATTACCTATCGGTTCAACGGGAAATATTTCGTAAAGATCTAATATGGAGAACACGTTCTGCTCACCGCTCGACATTACCCAGATCGAGCAGAATTTCGCGGAGATTCATCCTGCCCTCAGCCCGGCAGAGGCGATGCACGAGGCGAACAGGTGTTTGTATTGTTACGACGCTCCGTGTATTCATGCTTGTCCTACCTGCATAGACGTTCCTGCATTCATCAAAAAGATCGCAAGCGGCAATCTGACCGGCTCGGCTCGCGTCATTTTCGATGCTAATCCGATCGGTGCAAGCTGTGCCCGTGTATGTCCCGTCGAGGTGCTATGCGAAGGGGCATGCGTTGAAAAAACTCTTCTCAAAAAACCGATCGAGATAGGCCGTTTGCAGCGGTACGCAACTGATCACGCCTTATCAAATAACAAACAAATTTTCACAAAGGGCGAGCCGAACGGGAAGTCGGTCGGCATTATTGGCTCAGGGCCTGCGGGACTTTCGTGCGCAACTTACCTCACGCGGCTCGGCTATGATGTAACCGTGTATGAAAAGCGTTCGCAGGCGGGCGGGCTCGATACCTACGGCATGGCTGAATACAAGATGCCGAAGACGGTCTCGCTTGCCGAAGTCGAGCAGATCGAGAGGATGGGCGTGAAATTCGTGCTGGAAACCGATATCGGCGTTACGATATCGTTCGCCGATCTTTCTTCCCAGCACGATGCTATCTTCCTCGCTACCGGACTCGGAAAGACCAATAAACTTAACATTCCAGGTGAAGACCTGCCGGGCGTTATCGACGCGTTGCAGTTTATAGAGCAGATAAAAACGCGCGATTGGAAAAATATAAGCATCGGTAGAACTGTCGCGGTCATTGGTGCGGGAAATACCGCGATCGACGCCGTAACACAGGCGAAGAGACTGGGGGCGGAGCGATCGATCCTTATCTATCGCCGCGCAGAAAAGGATGCTCCGGCCTATGAATATGAAATGGAATTAGCCCGTAAAGACGGCATCGAATTCATGTGGAATACAATGCCTGTCGAGATCGTCGGCGGGTCTCAGGTAAACTCATTGCGGCTTCATGGTCCAAGCGGCGACTTTGAGATCGAGTGTGACATGGTCATCAAAGCGATCGGCCAAACCAAGACAGCAGACTTCTTTACCGAGACGATCGGCGTCAACATCGATGAAAAAGGCAAAGTCGTCGTCAACCAGAATATGCAGACATCGAACCCTCGGTTTTTTGCCGGTGGCGACTGTGTAAACGGCGGTGCCGAAGCGGTCGATGCCTCGCAGATGGGGAAACTAGCGGCGATCGGGATCAATGAATTCCTGACCGGCGAAAGAATAGAATTCTCAGGTTCTGTAAAATCGACGGTTGAAAAAGATTCCAGCAAGCTCCATTTTCATTAGATTCGAGACCATCAATAGCTTTGCCAGTTTTATCTTCTCAGAGTAGAATAATGAAACTTTCCCCAAAACTTGAACCGATCGAAAAAGCATTATGGAAGATGAACCTAACGTTCTCGTTGTACCAGAACAGGCCGGTTTTGTGAACCGCGCTCTAAACCTGATCGAAAAGGTCGGCAACAAACTGCCTGACCCGGCGGTTCTGTTTTTGCTCCTGATGTTCGTCGTCTGGATCGCGTCCGCGATACTTTCAACGATGACATTTGCTGAGATCGATCCGCGTAGCGGCAAGCCGCTGGTCATCAACAACCAGCTATCGGGAACGGCCCTGGCAGCGTTTCTTTCGACGATGGTAACGACATTTACGTCATTTCCGCCGTTGGGTGTCGTGCTCATAGCACTGCTGGGCGTTGGCGTTGCCGAGCATACAGGGTTTATAAATGCTGCGTTAAAGGCTCTCTTGAATTTCACCGCTCCGTTTCTGCTGACACCAATGGTCGTGTTCGTTGCGATCATCAGCCACACGGCAGTCGATGCGGGTTACGTGCTCGTTATTCCGCTTGGCGGCGTTATATTTTACACCGCAGGCCGTCATCCGCTCGCCGGCATCGCGGCAGCTTTTGCCGGTGTTTCCGGCGGGTTCAGCGCCAATTTTATTCCGTCCAGCCTCGATCCGTTGCTCGCCGGATTGACCCAGTCCGGAGCCCAGATCATCGATGCTTCGCGTATCGTTAATCCGCTTTCCAACTGGTACTTCACCGCCGCCTCGACTTTGCTCCTTGTCCTGCTCGGCTGGTTCATAACCGATAAAATAGTCGAGCCAAGACTCAAGAAGACCGCGTTGATCGACGGTGATCCGGCTGAAATGCCGAAGATGGAAACGCTCGGGCCGAAAGAGAGAAAGGGCCTGATCGCGGGGCTCATCGCCATGGCGATCGGTATTGCGATACTTGTCGCTGTCGCCCTGCCGGCAAACTCGATGTTCCGTTCACAGCCCGGATTTCAGGTGACGACCGAGACAATCGACAAGATGAAGGCGGCGGGCTTGCCTGATGATGTAGCCGCGAAACTCGCACCGATTTTGGGCCAGGAACTGTTTGGGAAAACAGCTTTCGATAATGCGTTAAAAGCCAGACTCGGTGAAGAAAACGCTAAGAAATTCGGCGAGCTTGTCACGCAGAATGCAGTGCCGGTCGCACCCCAGCTCACGGCGAATTCAGCACCGCTCATGCTCTCGATCGTACCGCTGATCTTTCTTTTGTTCATAATTCCGGGCATAGTTTTCGGGTATGTGGCGGGCACGGTTTCGTCGCACAAGGACGTGATCGCGGGCATGAGCAAATCGATGAGTACGATGGGTTATTACATTGTGCTTGCGTTCTTTGCAGCCCTCTTCATCGCAGCCTTTGGCCAATCGAATATCGGAGCCTTGCTAGCTCTAAAGGGTGCAAATGCTCTGCAAGCTCTAGCCTTGCCGCCGCAGATCACGATCATTGGCATTATCACGCTCACCGGCCTGGTCAACCTGCTGATCGGCTCGGCCTCGGCAAAATGGGCCTTGCTCGCGCCGATCTTTGTGCCGCTCCTAATGCAGCTTGGGCTGTCGCCGGAGATTGCTCAGGCAGCTTATCGCATCGGGGATTCGACCACAAATATCGTCACGCCGCTGATGCCTTACTTTCCGCTCGTGGTGGTGTTTGCACAGCGATATGTTAAGAATACTGGCATCGGAACCATGATCTCGATGATGATCCCGTACACCGTGATATTCTTCGTCGTCTGGATCACATTTCTTCTGATCTATTGGGCTCTTGGCATTCCATTAGGGCTTCAGGCACCCTACACATATCCGTAAAAAAGGGGAATTAATGAAATTATTAATCATGGTCGTTTTGGCCTATGGTCGAGTACCTGCTCGAAAGGCGGTCGCTTTCCTCGTAATTCTGATGTCTTGGGCCATATACTCGGCGAACGCACAGACGATCGACGACAGTTTTACCTACTTCAAAGCCGATGCTGTGAACGGTCCCGACAATACTTACCGCTGGAATCTGCTGCCTGAAATAAGCATTCCGGATGCCGCGAAGGGAAGCCCGCTTCGTCTTGTATTGAAACAGAACGGAAAGGAAATATATTCGCACACCTGCAATTTAGCGGGACGGACGGGAACGCAGACAATAGCGTGTGTGCCGCGTGACAAGATGATCGCGGAGACGGGTTTATTCAATGTAGAAGTGTTTCTGAACGATAAGCTTTTGAGGAAGTACAAGATCGATGTTCGAAAGACGACAAGGCAAGGTAATCGCCGGCCCGATTTCTATATTCAACGACACGCCGATGTTGCAGTTGGATATCTTAGCAAAAGCGAACCCAGTACGGTCCTTAGGCTAAATACGGTTTATTCTCCGATCGAAGATTGGGGCGAATCCTTTGGATACACGCCCGAACTAAAATGCTCTGTCAATGGTTCGCCGGTTGCGTTCGTTAAACCCCAATTGGGCTTTCGGCAAGCGGCAGGGCGGGTCATTAATGGATTCTCTGAAAGTATTGACGCTAAAAAAGGCCTCGTCCGCGACACGATCCGTTTCGATCAGTTAGATATCCAGCTTCCGTTAAAGCTTGGAGGTCCGAAAATGAACGTTATAGGTAGCGAGAACATATTTTTCGATGTGACATCGCGTCCTGGAAAGTGGCAATGCGAGATCGTCGGTACAAAGACGAATGGTGTATTCCGCACATTTCGATTCGAGGTTGCGGGCGGTACGATCGTTGCCCATCCCGAACAAAGTAGCGGCAATGTAAATCTTGACAGGGATAAGTGGCTTATTGATCTCGAGATACCGAAAGGCGGCAGCGAGATCGACAAGCGGCTGTTGCCTTCCCCGAACGCCGGACTTTTCTACGGCATTCCTTGGGCAACCGCAGAAGGGAAAGCAATGGGGGCCCGCGTTCCGAAAAAAGGAACTCCGTTTCCGGCTGAGGAGCTGAAATAGCTTGAGTTAGCTGAGAGGGTCGCGAAATGTCGAATTTTTACTATATTGAGGGCGATGACGAATGTGCCTATTTTCGCGCAAATGTTAACCGATTACGCCAGGCTCTGGATGGAGATGGACTATGGGCTTTGCGGATGTTGCGGAAAGGTATTCCTGCCAGCTTAGGCGGAGACTGGCAGGTCAGCCGCCGCGCTTTGATCTTTCAGTCTAAGATCGAGGAGCATGGTGAACACTTTTTCATCGCTCGAGGAACGCTTTATTTCTGCTACCGGATCGAAGCGGTTAACGAAAATGTGTCGCGTATCGTTCCGTTGGGCAAGATGTCGCTCGGAAGGAAGATCGCCGTACCTTGCCAGCTGCTGACGGTGTTTGTTATAGGCGTTATTTTTACGCCGCTTGGGTATTTATACTGGAATTGGGAGATCAAGCGCCAATCGAAGGATAAGTTGAGATCGTTCTGTCATTATTTGGAGCTCAAAGTGACTGGGGCGATCGAATAGAAGAATCCTCGTCGCCCAATCAGATGAAGGAACTTTGATCGGAGAAACATATGACTAGAACCAGTTCGACGAATAATTTGCTGATCGTATTGGCGATGCTGCTCGCGGTCTCGCTTGGTTGTCTTGGGCCGAGTTCGAGTAGCTCGCGATGTGAGGGGACCGTCAAGACCGAGGGGCGGACGTACACTGGCCAGGCGAAAGACGAGGAGCAGGCAGGCCTTAACGCGTGTAACAAATTCTGCGCCGAGGAAGATGAAAATGCAAAGGGAATGATAAACATCTGGTTGGCATCTGACGCTGCGAGGGAATTCGAGAGAAAGATGAAACGCAAACCCACCAGGGAAGATGCCATTATCGAGGATAAGAGAATTCTCGAATACGTTACCAATACTTGCGCAAATAAGTGTAAAATCGAGGCGAATCGAGGAAAGCACACGCTTGCTACAAGCTGTAAGTGATCTCCGACGTCGATCTACATGGCAGATCTGAGCATAAATTTTGCAGGCATTAAATCGCCAAACCCCTTCTGGCTCGCCAGTGCTCCGCCTACGAACATGGGTTCGATGATCGAGCGGGCGTTTGATGCCGGTTGGGGCGGGGCGGTTTGGAAGACTTTGGGTGAGCCGATCACCAATGTTTCTTCGCGGCTTGCCTCGCTCGATCAGGTCCCGCTGCGGATGATCGGGTTGAATAATATCGAGCTGATCACCGACCGTCCGCTCGAGGTCAATCTCAAAGAGATCTACGAATGCAAGAAAAAGTATCCTGATCACGCCGTCATCGCGAGCTTGATGGTCGAGTCTAAAAAAGAGGCTTGGCAAGAGATCACCAAGCGGACTCAAGACACCGGCTGTGATGGCTTCGAACTCAATTTCGGCTGCCCGCATGGGATGTCGGAACGCGGGATGGGAGCCGCGATGGGTCAGGTGCCGGAATACACCTGCATGGTCACGGAATGGGTCAAGGAAGTCTCAAACCTGCCCGTCATCGTCAAACTCACGCCCAATGTCACACACATCGTGCCGCCCGGACGGGCTGCTCAAAAAGGCGGCGCGGATGCGGTTTCGTTGATCAATACGATCAACTCCGTGATGGGCGTCGATATCGACACGCTCATCCCGTATCCAAACGTCAATGGCATGGCGGCCCACGGCGGTTATTGCGGCACGGCGGTCAAACCGATCGCCCTGAACATGGTCTCTGAGCTTGCCCGCGATGCCGAATTCGACATCCCGATCTCGGGGATCGGCGGTATAAATACGTGGCGCGATGCGGTCGAATTCATGCTGCTCGGGGCCGGAAACGTCCAGGTCTGCACGGCCGTGATGCATTACGGCTACCGCATTGTCGAAGACATGATCGACGGCCTCAACAACTACCTCGACGACAAAGGCTATGCTTCCGTGAATGACATCATCGGCAAATCCGTCCACCGCGTCACCGACTGGGGCAATCTCGATCTCAACTACGACGTCAAAGCCCACGTCAATAAAGAACACTGCATCCAGTGCAACCTCTGCTACGTCGCCTGCGAAGACGGAGCCCATCAGAGTTTCGTATTCGAGGAAGTCGACGGAAAACGTTACCCATTCGTAGTCGAACAAGAATGCGTCGGCTGCAACCTTTGTGCATTGGTCTGCCCCTCGCCCGGAGCGATCTCGATGATCCGCGTTGACGAAGGCGGCCCGACGCAAAGCTGGCGTGAGCGGACGGCAGGGAATTGATTTGTCAAAGATCAACAGGTTGACGAACGGCTGTTTAGCCGCAAAGCGGCTTTAAGAAAATAGCCAGAGGTGAAACCTCTGGAACGACGAAAAATAAGATCTCGCGGTGAAGCCGCGATAGACCGCGCGATGCCATCCAGCCACATTGCATCATATTTCCACATCGTTTTCTCCACAAAGGACCGAATGCGTTGGATAAAACCGGAATGGGAATCACGCCTCCACTCCTACATGGGCGGAATCATCAAAGGGCTCGACGCAGTGCCGCTGCAGATCGGTGGCGATGAAGATCACGTTCATGTTCTTACGAGTCTCAAGTCAAAGCACCGATTGGATTATTTCATTCGCGACCTTAAGGCCGACTCTTCGGAATGGATCCACAAAGAGATAACGAAAATGTTTGAATGGCAGAAGGGTTACGGAGCTTTTTCCGTGAGCCCGACGGCTATTCCGGCAGTTAAAAACTACATTCTCAATCAGAAAGAACACCATCAAAAAACAGATTTCAAATCCGAATACGTCGACCTGTTGAATAAAGCGGGCATCGAATTTGAAGATCGTTTTCTGTGGTGACGCATCGCTCGGGCGGCGGCTTCACCGCCGCGATCTTATTCGCGTTGGACCAGAGGTTTCACCTCTGGCTATTTTCTGATGGCGGCGTCGCCGCCCAATCCGTTCTAAGAAAGAAGTTTTTCGCAATTCAGAATTGGCTAACTATATCGTCCGCTTATCGATCGCGTTCGCGGCGATGCGTCCCAGCTCTCCGACGAATTTATCGAACCCCGCAAACCTTGAATCTTTCGTAAATCCTTTTACATATCTCACGTAGATCTGCTGCGCGATGACGGCGATCTTGAAGGTGCCGAAGGTGTAGTAGAAGAGCATGCCGGGAACGTCACGTCCCCGGGCTTCGGCGTACATTTCGACGAGTTCGCGGCGGGTGATGTTTTGCATCAGGACGCGTGGGTTGAAGGGCATGTTGAGGAGCCATTCCGGTGCGTCACTGGACATCCAGTAGCCGAGCGTGGTGCCGAGGTCCATGAGCGGGTCGCCGATGGTGACCATTTCCCAGTCGAGCACGGCAGTGACGCGTGTGAGGTCGGTCGGGTCGAGCATGACGTTGTCGAATTTGTAATCGTTGTGGATCAGTGACGCGCCGGATTCGGGCGGGATGTTGTCGTTAAGCCACGTGATCGCGGATTCGAGTTCCGGGTGCTCGTCGGTCTTGGCGGCGAAGTAACGTTTTGTCCATCCCTCGACCTGACGGCGGTTGTAGCCATCGGGCTTGCCGAGTGTGTCTAGCTGCGCGTCACTGGGGTTGAGCGAGTGGAGGTCGGCGAGGTTTTGGATGAAATTTTTGCAAACCTCTCGGCGAAACTCGTGAGAATTTAAGAGATCGTGTTTTGCGCCCGCTAGTGCTTGAGCTTTTGCGTCCCTGGTTTTTTCGTCGTGTTCGGAGTGCTGGAGAGAGCCCTTACTTCGTGCGGGCTTTTGCATTGGATCAGATCCTTCTCGTGAATGCGTCCCTGGAATCTTTCCTCGGATGATCAAACCCTCACGGCGTTCCATGAGGTAAAATTCGCAACCGATGATCGATGCGTCGCTGGAAAAGATCAGCGGTTTCGGGGCCGGTGGGTAGACCTTAGACAGCTTTGAGAGAACGTCAAACTCTCGGTGCATATCGTGAGCTGATTTGACCGTGTTGCCAAACGGCGGTCGGCGCAGCACGTACTCTGTGCGTCCCACGCGAACGAGATAGGTCAGGTTCGAGCTGCCGGCGGGGAACTGCTCTATGTCAATTTTATTCGCATCTAGACCCAGTTCAGAAGTGAGGAACGCATCCAGACGTTCCGCATCTATCTCTTCTCCGGGCCTCACAGATTCGGTTTCAGCCATACAATAATTTTCTCAGGTGGCAATCGAGGCCACCAGCTCGGAACCAAAAACTTCAAATAAAACGAGCGGATTTTTTTGAAGATTATTGGGTATTGCCGGACCGAAAGCAAGCGTATAAGTCGGCGATTCAATTATCAAATAACTAGGCATTGATGCAGTGTTGCATAAATAAAACGAAATGTCAAGTAAAAAATAACAATTAGTAAAAGAATTTTTTGATTTTCATAGGATCGAGCAAATCATGGTACTTTTGGAGCATGAATTTCGAACCTTCAGCGAAAACAGTTGAACTCGCGGATCGTCTCAACGCTTTCATGGATGAGCATATTTATCCGAACGAGGCGAACTATATTAAGGAGATCGGGACAGGTGATCGGTGGGCTCCTTCGGAATTGATCGAGATGCTGAAGGACAAGGCGAAGGCGGCGGGGCTTTGGAATTTGTTTTTGCCGTCGGAATCGGGGTTGACGAATCTGGAATACGCTCCGCTGGCTGAGATCATGGGGCGCGTGACGTGGGCGAGCGAGGTTTTTAATTGCTCGGCTCCGGATACGGGGAATATGGAGGTGCTGCATCTTTATGGCACTGGTGAGCAGAAGGCGAGTTGGCTCACGCCTTTGTTGAATGGTGAGATACGTTCGTGTTTTTCGATGACCGAGCCCGATGTGGCTTCGTCGGATGCGACCAATATTCAGTCTTCGATCGTCAGCGACGGCGACGATTACGTGCTCAACGGCGAAAAGTGGTGGTCAACCGGCGGCGGTGATGAGCGTTGTGAGCTGTCGATCTTTATGGGGAAGACGGACGAGAGTGCCGCGAAGCATTTGCAGCAGTCGATGATCCTTGTGCCGATGAAGACGCCGGGTGTGATCGTGCAGCGGCAGCTCGACGTTTTTGGGTTTGATGATGCTCCGAACGGGCATTCGCAGATTTCGTTTATTAATGTACGCGTGCCGAAATCGAACATCCTGCTGGGCGAGGGCCGCGGGTTTGAGATCGCCCAGGGCAGGCTCGGGCCCGGGCGTGTGCATCATTGTATGCGACTGATCGGTGTGGCAGAGCGTTCGTTGGAGTTGATGTGCGAACGGGCGAAAAAGCGGGTCGCATTTGGCAAGCCCGTTGCTGACCAAGGCGTAGTCCGCCAATGGATCGCCGAAGCCCGCTGTGCGATCGACCAGGCACGCCTGCTCGTTCTCAGAACCGCATGGCTGATGGACACTGCAGGCAACAAAGCCGCCCGCCGCGAGATCGCCATGATAAAAGCCGTCGCTCCCAAAATGGCCCTCAAGATAATCGACCGAGCCATCCAGGTCCACGGCGGCGGTGGCGTGTCGCAGGATTATCCGCTGACTCAGGCTTGGATAAACGCACGTTCATTGCGTTTGGCCGACGGGCCGGACGAGGTACATTTGGAGTCGGTGGCGAAGATGGAACTCTCGCGATAAATAGAATAATAGCTGGTAGCTAATAGCTTTTTAGCTATTAGTTTTTTAAATAAACACACATGCCAAGTATTGAAGAATCGATCCACCCGCCTGAGACGATCAGTGAAGGGGAAGCAAAATTTGAAGCTTTTCGGAAGAAGCTGGGGTATTTTCTTGCTCCGGCGGTTTTTCTGGCGATCTTCTTTTTTCCGTTTGAGGGGCTGAAGCCCGAGGCTCACCGTTTAGCGGCGATCATGGCGGCGGTTATCGTGCTTTGGCTTTGCGAAACGTTGCCGATGACCGCGACGGCACTGCTGGGAGCGGCGGCGGCGGTTGTTCTACAGGTGGCGGATGCGAAGTCGGTTTTTGCGCCGTTTGCTGATCCGTTGATCTTTTTATTTATCGGGTCGTTTATTTTGGCCAGGGCGTTGTTTGTCAGAAATTTGGACAAGCGCGTGGCTTTCGCCGTGCTTTCGCTGAAGATAATCGGAGGTCGGCCTTCGCGGATATTATTTGCGTTTGGCGCCGTTACGGCGTTTATGTCGGGTTGGATGTCGAATACGGCGACGACGGCGATGATGTTCGCCATCGGCCTGTCGATCATATCGTTTTTGATGCGGCAGGAGAAAGAGACTGGCATCAAGATAAACCCGAGCTACGCCACCGCTCTGATGCTGATGACTTCTTTCTCCGCTTCGATAGGGGGCGTGGCGACTCCGATCGGAACCCCGCCGAATGTCATCGGTATAGGGTTTATTCGAAGTCTTGCCGCGACGGATATTTCCTTCTTCAAATGGATGTTGATCGGTGTTCCGGTCGTGATCATTCTTTTTCTTTTCCTTTGGCTCTATCTGAATCTACTCGCCCCGGCCGGTGTCAAGGTGATCGCTGGCAGCGGGGAAATGATCGCCGCCGAGCGGAAAAAGCTCGGCCCGTGGACACGCGGTCAACGTTCGGTCGCTATCGCCTTTGCGGTCACGGTGGTCTTCTGGATCGTTCCGGGCATTGTCGCGCTCATTCTCGGCGAGCAGAGTCAGCAGTATAAAGTGCTCAACGGCCGCCTTCCTGAATCGGTCGGAGCTCTTCTCGGGGCAATGCTGTTGTTTATTCTTCCCGGTGACGAACCCGGCGAAAAAGCAATAAGTTGGGATGACGCGGTCAAGATCGACTGGGGTGTGGTTTTTCTGTACGGCGGCGGATTTGCCCTCGGCGTCCTTTCATTCCAGACGGGCCTTGCTGAGGCCGTTGGCCGCGGGCTGACTGAGATACTGCCCTTCTCAGGCGGGTTTGGGCTGCTGGTTGCGTCAGTAATAGTCGCGGTCATCGTTTCCGAAACGACCTCGAATACGGCCTCTGCGAACATGGTCGTACCGGTCGTCATCGCGATTGCCCAGTCACAAGGTGCCGATCCGTTCATTCCCGCTTTAGGAGCGACGCTCGCGGCGAGCCTCGGGTTTATGCTGCCGGTTTCGACTCCGTGCAATGCTATCGTTTACGGTTCCGGTTATATTCCGCTAATGAAGATGGTCAAGTACGGAATATTGCTCGATATTGTCGGAGCGATCGTTATCATTGCGATGGTCTGGACCCTTGGCGGGTACCTTCGTTAACAGGCAAAGTTACATTCCATTTCTGCTCAATTCGTTCAATCTGATCGATGCCAGTCAATCAGGCTGAATACATTTCTTTCATCTTGCGTTAAACATTGCAAAAAAGTGTTGACATAAGTTTAGCATTCCTGTAATTTTTATAGAGTGACGGCATATCCACCGTCACACCTTCGCCACCAGAAGCGGCAAAGTTTTCCAAAGTTAGGTTCCACGCGTGTCACGGTTCGTGACCGAAAACATCCGACAAATGCGATTTTAGCTACATCTCAGAGTTGACCTGCCTACAAGCGAACTTCCTTACTTTTCGGTCTTACGGCTGGTGGCAAAAACCCTCGAAATAAAATTCGCAGCTGCGGATGGGAACAAAAAGGAAACTTTTCGGTAAAGAATGCGTCCGCCGGACGCTAACAAGGAGCAAGAAAAATAATGTTCGGTAAAAAGAAAAGCGTTGCCGGTTTGGACATCGGATCCAGTTCGATAAAGATGGTCGAGCTTGAAGGCAAGCTGAACAACTTGAACTTAGTGAGCCTCGGATTTGAAAATCTGCCGGGCGACACGATCATCGACGGTCAGATCATGGAGCTGAACGTCGTTTCCGACGTTATCATGAGTGTCTGCAATAACCACCAGGTTACCGCGACCAACGTCGTCACCGGCGTTAGCGGACATTCGGTCATCTTGAAGAACATCGTTCTGCCATCGATGACCCGCGAAGAATTAGAAGAATCTATCGACTGGCACGCTGAGGAGCATATTCCTTATGATCTGGCCGATGTCAGCCTTGATTATCAGGTGACCGCCGAAACGCCTGACGCTACCCACGTTTTGATCGCAGCTTGCAAGCGCGAGCGCATCGACAATATCAAACAGGCGATCCAGTTGGCCGGCAAGACTCCGGTTATAATCGACGTCGACACATTCGCTCTCCAGAACTGCTACGAAGTCAACTACAACCCGACCGACGATCAGGTCGTGACGCTCCTTAATATAGGTGCTTCCACGATGAACGTAAATATCGTCAAGGGAACGCGTTCGCTCTTTACGCGTGACATCACGGTTGGCGGCAGCCAGTTCACCGACGTGCTTCAGAGAAGCCTCGGACTCAATTTCCAGCAGGCCGAAGCGGTCAAACGCGGCGTGGTCGATGCAGCAGACGGCATTGAAGAAAAATCCATCGAGCCGCTAATGAACAACGTGACTGAGATCGTCGCGATGGAAATTCAGAAAACATTCGATTTTTATCGTGCTACGACTGAGGATAACGAGACTGTCGTTCAAAAGATCCTCATCTCGGGCGGAGGTTCGAAGTTGGCCGGTCTGGCCGATGAGCTTTCACACCGTCTGGAACTGCCGGTCGAGATCCTCGATCCGTTCCGCAATATCAAGGTCGATGGCAAAAAATTTGACCCGGACTACCTCAGTGAGATCGTGCCCGAAATGGCTGTGGCCGTCGGTTTGGCAGTAAGGGGAGTGTAACCACAATGATCAAGATCAACTTACTAAATTCTGTTACCGAGAGACAAGGCGGCGCCGTCGTTGCGGTAGATCGCAAGATCTCGAGCCCGACCTCGCGTCTTGCTCTGATGTCTATCGTTGTCACTGTGCTTCTCGCGGCCGTCATTGGCTGGGATATTATCAGCTCACAGATGGCCAAAACCGAAGCCGAACGTCAGCTTGCCGAGCAAAAAACGATCGAGGCCGAACTCGCGGTCGTCATTGCCGAGCAGAAAGAGCTGGAAGGCAAGATCGCGGGCATCGATGCCCGGATCGAGGCTATCAAGAAACTCAGAGCTTCGCAGGCAGGCCCGCAGGCCGTGCTTGACGCGATGCGAGAGAGGATAGCGATGTTCCCGGGGCTTTATCTTGAGAGCATCGAGCAGGGAAAAGACGGCATCGTCGTTTCCGGCAGCTCACCTGATGAATCTCAGGTCACGCAGTTCGGTCGCAGCCTCGAATTTTCGAACGGGCTCTTCACGAACCTGAACATTGAGACCACACGCAACGAGATCACGAACGAAAATGCCGTGCTCAAACCGGGTGACACCGGTGAACGTCCGAAGGTGGCGATCGTCAACTTCAAGATCCGCACCGCTTACACGCCTGAGAAAGCTGCCGGAGCCAACACTGGCAATCCGACGACAGCCGCTGCCGCAGCTCCAGGAGCTCCTGCCGCCGCCGGACAACCAGCCGCACCGCCGCAAGTCGCAAAGAATTGATCCGCTGATAAGCAAAATAAAGGGAAAACGAAATGTTAGAGAAAATCAAAAATCTAAAGTGGCACTTCCAATTGATGTTGCTCGTCACCGTCGCGGCATTGCTTTACACCAGCGTCTGGTATTTCTACACGAGCGAGACCAGAGCTGAAACTGCTACGCTGACCGATCAGGTCGCGGCACTTCAGGCGAAGAATGAAACTGCCCGCGTTGCAACCCAGCGTATCAATGAGTTTCGAGCTCTTTACGCAAGCAAGGCTGAAGAATATGAGGAACTGAAAGTTCTTTTGCCCGAACAGCGAGAGATCACCAACGTCCTTCAGGGATTGCAGGACACCGCCAATGGCTCACGGCTGACAGTGATGCGTTTCAATCCGCGAGACGAAGCGACGCAGGACGGCATTATGGCCAAACCGGTTGAAGTCGAAGTGGACAGCAACTTTACCAACCTGCGAGCCTTCTTTGACGCGATGGCAAAATTGCCGCGAATCGTTTCGATCACCGATTTCAAGATCAATCAGCTGCCTAAGCAGACTGACGCGAAGACCATACACGCTCAGTTTCTGTTGACCGCATATTACGCATCGCCGACAGATCTGAATCCAAAGCCGCCTGTTCCAGGGGCACCGGGAGCCGCACCTGCACCAGGTCAGCCGCCGGCTGCCGCTGGTCCGCGTCCGCCCGCCGTCCAAGGTGCTCCGCCAGCCGCCGCACCCGCCGCTAAGTAATTTTGCCCTACCGACGTTACAAACGTTAACCAAAGAGAAAAAGCCATGATGAACACATCGACATTAAAACGCTTTGTCAGCTTCGCCGCGTGCGCCGCAGCGTTCGTGATCGTAAGCGGAAACTTTTCGGAGATCAACGCTCAGCGGGATCCGTTTCAGAAGCCCGGATTCATGAAGCCGAAGGTCGTAACGGTAGCCAAGCCAAAACCTGTCAAGGTCGCGAAACCGGTCGTCAACTATGCACCGCCCACGATCGAGGCACGGATCGATTACTTCAAGCGTCTTCGTGAGACAGCCGCAGCAAACGGTTCGCCGATGCCGAAAGTGACAAGCGTCCTGACGCTGAATGAAATGGCCGTAACCGGTATCTTTAAGACACCACGCGGTTACGCAGCTATGGTCGAGGCAGTGCCCATCAAGCTTTCTTACACTATCTATCCGGGCGAAAAATTCTTTGACGGTCAGCTTGTCGCGGTTGACGAAAATCGTCTGGTCTTCAAAAAGGTAACAAAGGTCGGCGAAGGCAAGTTTGTGTCGTCGGTCGAGAACAAGGGAATGAGGCAGTTCGGTGCAAAGGGTGCCGAAACAACCGCTGCCGCTCCGCCGCCGGCTGAAAAGCCAGTTGAAACGGCGAGCAATACGCCTGGTGATAAGGATGCTAAACCTGCGAAACCTACGCACAACCCATTCCTGTCGCCCGTCGACGAAATGAATTCGCAGCCTGAACAGCCAAAAGAGCCTGTAAAAACTGCGAAAAAACCGGCCAAGGTCGCAAAGATCAAGAAGTAGAGCTTCCCACGGCCCCACACAAGTTTCGATTTCTTACATTAAAAGAAACGATCGATCAGTTACGGAGGAAACAATGAATTCTCTTTTCAAAACACGAGCAGCGGTCAGCAAGATCGCAACCGCTCTAGTCTTAGTTACAGCTTTTGCCATTTCGATCACGGCTCAGAGAACTGATCCGCAGTCGCAGGGCAGAATGTACGGCGACCCTGGTTTTCGCGGTGAGGTCATCGATCTCAACGTCGTGAATGCAGATGTTCGCGAGATCTTAAACTATATAACCGACCAGTACGGTATCAATTTCGTGATCGACAAGTCGGTCAAGGAAACTCCGGTAACGGTCAAGGTGAAAGATGTGCCATGGAATATCGCACTCGACTCGATCCTACAGGCTCAGGAGCTTGGTGTTCAGGTCAACGGCAATATTCTCCGCGTCGCGTCAGGAACGGTTCTCGCCACCGAAGGAGCACTTCTTCGCGAACGTCAGAACAATCAGATCGACACTTCACCACTCGTAACCGAGCTTGTCCGTCTCAACTACGCAACTGCGTCGGGTGCACTGAAAGTTGGTACCACCACCAGCGGTACATCGGCCGACAGCGGCAACAGCGGATCGGGCGGATCAAGCGGTGCTTCGGGTTCGTCCGGTAGCGGAGCCGGCGGCGATGGCCTGCTGCCGATCATCAAAAGAAGATTATCGCGTCGTGGTTCGATCGAGATCGATTCGCGAAGCAACTCACTTATCATTACGGACGTACCGGTGAATATCGCAGCAGTCAAGCAGCTTATCGCTATCCTTGATCAGCCTGAACCGCAGGTCGAGATCGAAGCCCGCATCGTCGTCGCATCACGCACATTCAGCCGTGACATCGGCGTTCAGCTCGCCGGCCTTATTACGGGAGCCCGCGGCAGCGGCGGCTCGATCGGCACATTGCCGGGGGCGACCACAACACTGCCGATACCAGGATCGCTTCCGATCGGCTCGATCAACAACGACCTGATGTCGAATATCGCAAACACGGCAATCGGACTGACGACCGGTATCTTTGGTACCGCTCAGCTTAGTGCATTGATCACAGCGGGTGAAAAGAAAGGACAAGTTAAGGTTATCGCTACACCGCGTGTAACGGCCCTGAACAACCGTCCCGCCGAGATCAAGAACAGCACGCAGATACCGATCACCACGATCCAGCCAAGTTCAGGATCCGGAGCCGCAATCGTTGCAACGACCGAATACGTCGATGTACCGCTTCGTCTCGCTATCACACCGCAGATCACCGATCTCGGTACGGTCATCCTGAACGTCGTAGCTGAAAACAGCTCGACAGCACAGCTCGCAAGCGGTGCTCCGCCGGCGATCAACACACAGAGTATGACCACGCAGGTCACCGTGCCTGATGGCGGAACGACAGTCGTCGGCGGCGTTCTGTTCGATGACGAACGCGAAGGCCAGGATCGCACGCCAGGCTTGGCTAGCATTCCTCTTCTCGGCAATCTTTTCAAGAGAAAGTCGATCCAGAGAAATACCAACGAGATCCTGTTCTTCATCACGCCGCGTATCACGCGTCCTGATTACAATGCTCAGGTTCAGAATGGCGTTGCTCCTCGCGGACCGGCTATCGCACAGCCAGTACCAATGGGCAATCCTGCTTCGAACTCAGCACCGACACCGGTTCCAACCCCGGGACCAGTCATCCTACAGTCGCCAGGCCTCGCAGTTCCAGAGGTTTCGCCTGCTTCGCCGATCAAACCAAAAGAATGATCGCATAGCTAAAAGTAGTTGTTTTCTCCGGAAAAGCCCGACCAATGCACATCGCATCGGTCGGGCTTTCATATGTGGTGATCCTTAAACGTCAGGGCTTCTTTTCGACCCACCTTTTTGGATCGTTTGGATCCTGGACGAGGATGCTGCCGCTGTTCCATCCGGTCTTGTCTTCGAATAGGACCATGTTGAACCTTACCTTGGCGTGTGTGATCTCATCTGTGGGATTTTCCTTAAGATACGTGTCGAGACGCGCAAGCATATAGGGATCGGGTGAAACCTTGATCGAATCGCCGGGAGCGAGCACCTTCTTTCGTTTCTCAAATATCTCATCCGGAAGTATGCCGATCGGCATTCCGAAAGCTCCGGACACCATGCCGAATTGCCTAGGCAAAACGGGCTTTGTTATATCCAAACTTAGAACGAAGTGTACGATCTTTCTATCTGAAACGTTTTGAACCGTGAACTCAAGCCTTCGAAGCCAGTCTTTGTCGCCGCTAAAGTCGGTGAAACTCAGGAATGATCGACCGTTGAGCGTGACGTTAATGATCTTCAACGGCTCGTTTTTGAAGGGCGTAGCATACTCAAGCGTACGGGCTTTTTCCTGACCAATTGAAACAAAAACGGCTGTCAGCATTACTGCGACAGCCATTGAAATACGGCACAATGATCTTTTCATACACCGAATGTAAAACATCCGGCACGGCAAATCAACAATTTTAACGAACGAATGCTATTCCAGCCCGATGAAATCAACATCAGTAAGATTTCCGGCCGGTGTCAGCGTTTTAGGAGCAAATCGGTAGCGTTTTGACAGTACGCCGAGTGTGTAGTTAGCTCCACCGGGAACGCCCGAGAACGTATAAATGCCGAACGAACTGGTGAAAGCAGAAGTCTGTGCGCCCGTCGAATCAGTTAAGACAACCTTGGTATTCCGCAGCACGAGTCCGCTCGGCGAGGTTACTTTACCGGTGATAGAGACAGCCGCGGACATCGGAAGCGTCGATTTTGAAGCCGAATATATGTAATCGCCCGCTGGGCCGCCGTCGCTGTTGGCAGAGTTCGAAGCGACGTAAAAATCCACCTTACCCGCTGGCTGCATCGGAGCGGTCCAGGTAAATACCCACGAGTTAAAGCCAAACTGGCCGTTCGATAGGCCGCCCGAGGTATGCTCGACATACTCGCGGACGATATTATTTGGGCCAACAACGCCCTGAAGGATCTGAATGCGGTCTTCGCTCGCCGGCGGAATGCTGAAATCGCCGACCTTCTGTCCCGCGCTATCGATAGCCGTCAATTGAAAACCATATATGACCGCGTCTTCCTGAGTCGCCGTAACTGTCACCGTGATCTGTTGCCCGGGCGTGTAATTCGCGGGGACTCCCGTGATCATGACACCTCCCTCACCTGAATCCAGTTCAAAATCCGTGTGGCATGCCGTGCAATTGCCCTCAAGCGGTGCGTTTGTGTGGGCCTGAGTCGGTCCAAAGGCTGAGGCTGTAGCTTTTTCGCCGCTACCGACAAGCATCAACCCCGCGAAAATGGCACCGGCCACCGTAATAAGAGCGAGCTTTACCAATTTGGTCCGGCCGACGATCAATCTCATAAATTTATCCTTTCAAAAGAACCCGCGTTTCTGTTTGACGACCGAAACTGGCGAAAAGTCTGCAAAATCTATCTCTTTAAAGCATAGATATCACCTATTGGGTTGTCAACAGGTTTTTAACTTGTTCAACACTACTCAAGGCCGATCAGGTCAAGTCCGGTTACGGAACCGCTGATATTCAAGACTTGTGGAGCATATCGATAGCGTTTTGAACCGACGCTGATCGTGTAACTCTGACCTGTCTGGATCTGATCAAAGCTGAAAAGCCCGAAGGAACCCGTAGTAAACCGCCGCTGAGCAGACTGAGAATCGGTGAGTATCACCACCGCGTTGCGAAGAGCCTGGCCGCTCGGCGTCAGAACTCGGCCCGAGATCGACACGGTCGGCGTGGTGGCACACGCAAAACTGCTGATAAATCCGGCACCGGACAACGAGACGTTATCAATACGCCAACCTGGATCCGTACCTGAACCCGCCGTGTTGTCATCGGCGCCGAAACGGAACCGAAGGCTCGCGACCTTGCCATTTGCGTTCGGCGGAAGCTGGACGATCGTCGTTAAGTATCCGTTCGAATTGCCCGTCCAACCCGGACGGCTGGCAAGAGGGTTATTGCGGCCCGCCCCTAGCGTCGAGTTGTAACCGTTTTGGATGAAAGTGCCGCCTGCCGTCTGAATATCGACGTATTCACTGCCCGCGATACTTATCTCTAGTACGCCGCCATCCCAGCCATTTTCAGTATTGTAGCTATTACGGAAAGTTAGGGTTGCTGTAGCGGATGTGACCGAGATCGGAGGTGCCGTGAGATCGGACCCGCCGCCGACGGTCGTTGGATTTCGTGCGTACATTGCGTTCGCCGCAGAATCGGGCGAAACGGTCGAAGTAACAAAATTGATCCCGCTCAGCACTGGAACCGCCGTCCAACCTGTCGGCACCGCTGGGGCCGTCACGCCGTCGAAGTTCTCGGTCACGGCCGTAGCCGCCGGCTTTCCTACAAAGATCGATCTGGCGATCGTCACGGGACCCAGGCTGCTCGTGATATTTATCGTGATCGGGATCACACCGCCGCACGGTGCATTTGCCGGAACGGTAAAGTTAACGGTGCGGGTCGCATCTGATATACCCGACATCGTTCCATAGCTCGCCGAACCTCCGCCGACGATCTCCGCGTTGACATTCGTCGCGGTGCGGCCGGTCGAGTTTTTTAATGGAATCGATATTGTGATCGTTTCGCCAGGTTCAGGATAGCCATCGCCGTCCCCAGTGAGATCAGTAAATGATAGATTTGGCGACTGAGCAATATTCGGCAGATCGAAAGATTCGGTCACACGGACACTGTTGGTTCCGCCGGTGCTGATACCGCCGAGCACATCGACGCTCGCGTTTGCTCCGATACCGCGGATCGCAAAGCCTTCCCATGCATCCTTCAGATCCGCTTCAGTTCCGCTGGCAAATATGGCGGCGATCATCGCGTCACGCTCCGATATCGGCGTCGGGCCGAGCGGGGCGAGCTTCATTCCATCAATAACGAACTGCAGAACACGTCGATTCCCAACTTCCCACCCGAGGCGTTGTATCATGCGGGCTCGTATTTCCCACAATGCACTGCTCCAGACCTCGCCGATAGCATGGACCTGATCGGCGGTCGGGTTGAATCGCGGATTGAACGCTCCATCTGCAATGTCGAGTTTTGTCGAATCAATGTCGGCGAACGTCACGGGATTGTGCGGTAGATTCATTGGTCCGCCAACCGCAGTCATAACCGCCTTTGGAAAGCGGCGAATGCCGTAGTAGTAGTTGTTAAATCCGACATTGCTGTATAAATAGGTGTCGTAAGCTCCGATCGTGTAGAGCCCGTCGATCGGGTCGGTCGGCTCGCTCAGCAGACAGTGAGCAAAGAAATCTGACCAGCCCTCGCCCATCCCCCGGGCTATATCGAGCGTCAGTCCGGTGCTATTGCCATGAAGACGGTTCGAAACGCCGTGAGCCAGTTCATGAATGATCACATCAGCATCGAGCGACCCGTCTATGTCAGGATTCGGCCCTTGCCACAGATACATCTGCATCTGCGGGCGGGTACCATCGGCAGGCGTCGAAAAATTTGCGTTGTTTATACCGCTGCAATCCTGAGCCTGCGCCGATATACGATCGCCGCCGAGTCCGCCACGGCCAAAATTGTCGTGTTGAAAATTCCTCGCTCCTTCGGTAAATCCAAGTCGGTAAACCTCATCATGAAAGACGTTTGAGATATAGAAAAGCTGTGTAACCGCAGCCTTCTGAAAATCTGTCGCCGGAGCATTTGTTCCTTGCTCAAGACAGATCTGTGAATTCTGCCCTTCCGGCAATGGAGAATCACCAGTGTTAAGTGCCGGATTGGTAGGAATGCTTGGGTTTATCGGGAAATCGAAAATCCGATTTGCTGAGCCGGTCGGTATGCCGGTCGGGTCGATGGCATTTGCATTTAGCGATCCGTCATTTGGGCCTTCTCGATCAAGCCCTGCCTGTACATTGTTGCCATCGGTCGTATTGTTCCCATCGGTTATCCAACCTAGGTTATTGAACGTATAGGGTGGCTCGTTACCGACGCGTGTGACCAATGTTCGGTTTATCGCAGTCCCTTGAACGCCATTTGGTGATGACGGGGCTTGCGTCATTGGGAACGGACTCTTCGCAATGTTCGTCATCGCGTTCGGGTTGCCGTAAACATTATATGTAGCTGGTTGGGACTGGTCTTCAGTAATGTTCTTACGCCAAAGCAGCGTGCCAGTTTTGGCGTCAACGATGACATAGTATGCATTGACAGGCTGCCAAATTAGGACGCGCCAGGCCGGTATCGCGACGCCTGGTTCTGTTGGGAAATACATCTTTTCAGCCGTCGGAGCCGAGTCGCCTCTACCGAACAGTACTTTATTTTCCGACGTGAGGTCGGCGTTCGGGGTAAGGAGTTGGTGGGCGTAAACTTTGTTCCCAATGTGTCCTGCCGCCGATCTTAATGCTTCCGCGGGATCGCCAAAGTCCGTCGACAAACTTGATCCTTCCATGCCCGGGGCAAAATTATTGATCACGCGAATGATCTCGCCTTCCTGCGTAAATCCAGCCTTTATCTCACCACGGAAAACGGGAACGCCGTTGATCTCTTGCGTAAGTTCGACAAAAGATAATTTGCCGTCAGGGTTTGTGTAGTTTGAGAAAACCTTTAGGTTCTCGATGTCCTCAGATCTCGCACCGAGGAGTTCCGTATTCTGAACTAGAAAATCCTTTAGGGTTGTAGAACGGTCCACCGTCGACGGACTCGAAAGGTACGATCGGCCCAGTTTCACGTCGGGAGCGATCACCTCGGGAATCTGCAAGTCAGCGTTATATTCAACTTTCAGCGTCGGAACGCGCTGCTTAAGAGATCGCTCGCCGCGAACCATTTTGTCTCGCAGATCGGCAGTTTCAGCAGCATTTCGGCCTGCGGACGTGCGAAATGAGGCGAGCGTTTCAATCGCGTGTTTATCGGTACGGATATCGTAATTTAGTACACCGTCTCCATGACTCTCGGTCTTTTCTCCCAGCGTTTTGGCCGCATTCGACGGCTTGCCCGGCAAAAGTGAAAAGACGACGACGATGGCTAGGACAACGGCTGCGAAAAGAAACTTACGGCCGGTTGCCGGATCAAAACTTCGTGGCATCAAAAACTCCCTATATTTACTACTGCTTAGGATGCAAAAAATCGAGCTTGGTTTCGAATAAATCGGCAAAACCTATAAGATTATAAATTCGGCAAATGTGATGGCTTTGGATGCATTGTTACGCTGCAGACAGGCCTTTTGAAACCTTGTTTATATCAAAAACAGGTATATCGCGTCAAAAAAATGGCTGTTGAGAAAGCGCAGGAGCAAACCATGGAGCCGGGGCAAACGGTGTTCGGCCCCGATGGCCTCATCGCGCGTTCTCACGAAAGCTACGAGTATCGTGAGGGTCAGGTTCGCATGGCCGAGGCGATCGCCCGCTCATTCCAAGACAAAAAACACCTTATAGTCGAAGCTGGCACCGGAACTGGAAAGACCCTCGCCTATCTTATTCCTGCGATCAACGAATCTATTCGCTCCAACAAGAGAATTATCATTTCTACCGGCACAAAGAATCTGCAGGAACAGCTAATGGAAAAGGACATTCCCTTTCTACAGAAAATACTGCCCAAAAAATTCTCGGCGGCGTACATGAAAGGCAGGTCGAACTATGCGTGTATCTATCGCCTGCATAAAAGCGGTGACCAACCGATACTCGACGGCGTCGGCGAGGTAGAGAGCTTTCGCGAGGTTGTCGATTGGTCTCGTGAAACCCAGACTGGTGACCGGGCGGAGCTAACGTTTCTACCGGAAAACCTTCCATTTTGGAATAGGGTGAACGCAAAAGCCGAGACCTGCGTCGGACAAAAATGTCCGGATTATGAGCCGTGTTTCATTACAAGAATGCGGTCCGGGGCCGACCAGGCCGATATCGTCATAGTGAACCATCATCTTTTTTTTGCTGATCTGAATGTGAGAGGAAATCAGTTTGGCAAGGTACTGCCTGATTATGCTGCTGTCATTTTTGACGAGGCCCATCTGATCGAAGACATTGCTGCTGACTATTTTGGCTTCCAGGTTTCGAATTTCCGTGTAGATGAACTCGTTCATGACGCGGCTTCACTGCCGATCAATGATGCGATATTCAATGCGGCAATAATGAAGGTTTCCGCTCGCATTGCAGGTCTGTCAGAACAATTTTGGTCACGACTTTCACAGGCTCGAGGGCAGGAAGGACGGTTCCCGCTCGTGCCCGATGCCTTTAATACAAGAGGCGTAAATGGCGACATTGCGACTCCGCTGGGTGAGTCTTACTACGCTCTAGATGAATCGCTTGGCCGTTTAGAAGCAGATACTGACGTTTATTCGGACAAATTGGCGGAGGCCGACAGCGTCGTCAAGCGGATCCGACAGATGCGATTCGACCTCGGCTTTATCGTAAAGCAGGCAGATAGTAACTTTGTTTATTGGCTTGAACGTCGGGGGCGAGGTGTTTTTCTTCAGGCATCGCCGGTCGATGTGTCTGGGCTCTTACAGGAAAAGTTGTTTGATAAGGTGGATACATGTGTTCTGACCTCGGCAACACTTTCGGCTAACGGCAGTTTCAACTTTATTCGCGATCGCCTCGGCCTTGCGGCGGGCAAAACTAACTCGCTCGAAGCTCCTTCATCGTTCGATTACGAGAAACAGGCGATACTCTATTTGCCAAAAGCGATGCCAGATCCTCGTTCACCGGATTTTACTCAGATGGCGGCTGCCGAGATCGTGAGGATATTGCAGGTTACGAATGGACACGCGTTCGTACTGTGTACGAGTAACTCATCAATGACAGCGTTGTACGAACTGGTTTCGTCACGGGTCGGCTATCCGTGCTTTTTACAGGGAACAATGTCGAAGACCGGTTTGATAGACCGGTTTCGAGCGACGTCGAACGCCGTTTTGTTCGCAACTTCGAGTTTTTGGCAAGGTGTTGACGTTCGCGGCGATCAGCTCTCTTGCGTGATCATCGATAAGCTGCCGTTTGCAGTTCCGAGCGATCCACTTGTTCAGGCACGTAGTAAATATATCGATGACAATGGTGGCAAGGCTTTTTTTGACTACAGCGTTCCGCAGGCGATAATCACGCTCAAACAGGGCATCGGAAGACTTATAAGAAGTAAGACGGATCGCGGCGTCATTGCTATTTTGGATCCGAGGCTGCGAACTAAAGGCTACGGCCGGGATTTTTTGCAGAGTTTTCCGCGAATGAGAATAACAGGTGATCTTGAAGTCGTTCAAACGATCTTTGAGACTGAGAAAGGATAAGGTATGCCGGGATATTTTGAAGTAATGATCGAACGCAACTTTTCGTCGGCCCACCAACTGCGGGGGTACAAGGGGAAGTGTGAGAATTTGCATGGGCACAATTACAAGATCGAGATCTTTGCCCGCGGTTCGGAGCTGAATAATATCGGACTTCTGATCGATTTTGGAGATCTTAAATCGGCAGCGGACGAGATCGTGAAGTATCTTGACCACCGCAACTTAAACGAACTTCCGCCGTTCGATGAAGAGTTAAATCCTTCCGCAGAAAACCTGGCTAGGTATTTTCTCGAATATTTGAACACCCGAATCGATGACGACCGCGTCGAAGTATACAAGGTTCGCTGCTATGAAACGCCAACCAGTGTCGCTACATATATGCTTTCCTAGGTCCGTCGACCCGGTTGACCGATTTGGCTACCGTCTTTAGCGTTTAGTACGTTGGGTGGTAGTAGTTCCAATTCGCCCCTAAACTAAATTTTTCTATACAATACAAGATCAGCGGCAAAGTCTATCGTCGCGTGCAAAGGAATTGAAGGATTCTCAACGGAAGCGGCGAGCCGCGACACTACGGATTTCGCGAAAGGTGCATCGTACGAGCGGGGCGTTACTATTCGTTTTTTTCTTTTTGGTCGCGATCACCGGATTGGTCCTTGGCTGGAAAAAGAACAGCGGCGGCCTGATCCTCGCAAAATCGTATCAGGGAAAGTCTTCTGACCCTAAAGAATGGCTCCCGATCCATGTTCTTCAGGAGAAAGCTGTCGGTTTTGCGAGAGCGGCGGGTTCCGACGATCGCACCTATGCTATCGACCGTATCGATGTCCGGCCGGACAAAGGGATGGTCAAATTCGTTTTCGTTGAAAAGTACCTTGGGGTGCAGATCGATGCCACGACGGGTGACCTGCTCCATGTTGAGACCAGAACGTCGGATCTTATAGAAAATATTCACGATGGTTCGGCGATCGACATATTGCTCGGAATGGAGGGCTATTTCAAACTTTTTTACACGACTGTGATGGGCGCCGCCCTCATAATGTTCACAGTCACAGGGTTTTGGCTGTGGTACGGTCCAAAACAATTCAAACACAGGAATGGGCGATAGTCCGAAAGTTGATATCAAATAGTGTCATGAGGCAATTACCTGCATTAGCGATAATTTTTCAAGTGCTATGCTTGTCGATCTTTTCGCAGCCGATGGCCGGCGGTACGGTCCAGGGAATTGTTCACGATGAGTCGGGGGCCGCGATAGCCAACGCGGACGTGCGGATTTTGACATCTCAGCAGATCAAAAAGGGAGCTGCCCGTTCTGACGCCGAGGGCAGATTTCGTTTTGACAACCTTGCGAATGGCACCTATGTTGTTCAGGCTTCACGTTCGGACTTCAGCCTAAAGACCGCGTCTGTAAGGGTTCAGGCAGGCATTGACGCAATGTTGGACATCACGCTGACAGTCAATCAACTTACCGAAGAGGTCACGGTTACGAGTGACACCGGACAGGCCGAAGATAAAAATAAGATCCCTCTACAGATCAACCTGATATCGCAGGATGCTATCACGCAGCGTGCTACGGGTGTTTTAGCACAAATTGCTGATGAGGAGACCGGTGTCTCATTGCAGCGCACCAGCCCGACGGTAGGAGCAGTACTGGTTCGTGGTCTGACCGAGGTTGGCGTCTATGTCGATGGTGTTCGATATACGAACTCAACTCAACGAGGCGGTATCAACACATTTTTTAATCTAAATGAACCCACCGCTCTGCAGTCCGTTGAGATACAGCGAAGCCCCAATACAGCCCAGTTCGGCTCGGATGGGTTAGGCGGAAATGTACAGTTGATCTCAAGACAGCCGCAATATGGCTTTGACCAACCACAATGGAATGGCGAGTTTCGATCTAATTACGGAACCGCTGATAGCTCATTCGGCAGCAATGGATTACTGAGTTACGGAACAAAACGATTCGGAGTGTTGGCGAATCTGGTGGGCAGGCGTGTGAATACGCTGCGGCCTGGCGGCGGTGTCGAGAGCCGTTCGGCCATCACACGCTTTTTCGGATTGCCGTCAGATATTCTAGGCAGCGAGCGTTTGCCCGACACCGCCTTTACCCAGTATGGCGGTACATTCCAGGCGAATTTTGCTCCGGGCGACGAGCAGAACATAAGTTTTAGGTATCAGCGAAGCCAACAGGACGGAGGTAAGCGTTACGACCAGTTGATCGGTGGCGACGGCAACCTCATTGCCGATCTCAGGAATCTGATGCTTGATTTTGGCTACGTTCGATATTACAAACAAAAGCTCGGACTCTTTGATAACTTCTCAGCCAATTTCTCATACAACAGCCAGCGTGAAGAACGCATAAATCAGGGCGGACAGGGAAACCCGCTAGGTGCGATAACGAATGATAAGGAACGAACATCATCCTACGGATTCGGGTTTTTTCTCGACAAACAGTTTTCGCGAAACAATTTTCTGATCGGCGGCGATTACTATCATGACAAGGTAAATGCCCCTTCCTTCAGCACGGATCCTGCAACCAGAGCGGTAACGATCGTGCGGCCGCGGGTTCCGAATGGTGCGACCTATGATCTGGCGGGCTTGTATGTTCAGGATGTATTTGAGGCGATCCCGAACAGGTTAAGATTTAGCGGATCTCTGAGGTACAATCTCGCGACCTACAGATCACGTGCTGCGGATGCTCCGTTGGTCGGTGGGGTGAGATTGTTCCCCGATGATTCTGCTCGTTTTGAGGACTTCTCCGGGCGTATCGGTGCGACTGCGACGATATTGCCGGGATTAAATTTTGCGGTCAATTACTCACGAGGATTCAGGGCTCCTAATATTACAAGTCTTGGCGGGTTGGGGCTGGTCGGCGTCGGTTTTCAGGTCTCTACTGCCGATGTCGCTGGTCTTGGGGCAATGATCGGCACGACAGCTGATGCAACCGCGATCTCGTCGGGAACGCCGGTTCAGCCCTTAAGGTCAGAGATCAGCGATAACGTTGATATCAGCATTCGTTTCAGGAGTCGAAAGTGGGACGTTAATCTGACGGGTTTCACCGTCAATTATGGCGACACGATCGTCCGGCAAACGCTCATCCTGCCACAAGGAGCAGTTGGCCGCCAGCTTGGCAGCCAGACGATCACCACCCAAAATGCAAACGGAGCCGTGTTTGTCCCCGCATCAACATCGCCGGTTCTGGTGCAGTCAAATTTTAGCAACACGCGGATGAACGGAGCGGAGTTCAATTTTGAACACCGATTTATGGACAGCTGGACGGTTGCGGGAAACTATTCCTACGTATTCGCCGCCGATTCTGCAACGAACCAACCGCCCAATCTCGGCGGCGGTGGCTTGCCGCCACAGTTTGGCTTTCTTAGGCTTCGATATCAGCCCGTGGGAAAACGTTTCTGGGTTGAGGCGTATGCAAATGCAGCCGGACGCCAAGACAGGTTGTCAACGCTGGATGTTGCGGATCGCCGAACCGGCGGAGCACGCACGCGAGCTCAAATACAGAATTTCTTCCGTCGCGGGGCATGTGTACGAGGCTTGACCACACCGGGAACGACGGGCTGTGGATCGGCGGGCGGTATTCTAATAGCTACTGGCGAAACACTCGCTCAGGTGCAGAACCGTGTTCTTCCAATAGGCTCGGTCATCAATGGCGTCTTGATCGTCAATAACGACACTACGGTTCCTCTTTTTTCCGCCATCTCCGGCTATGGGCTGGTAAATCTGCGGGGCGGATACCGTTTTTATGAGAAGCACGAGGTTACGGTCGATCTTGAGAATATCGTAGATAAAGGCCATCGTGCTCCCGGTTGGGGAATCGATGGGCCTGGCCGAAGCCTGACTGTCAGGTATAATTTCCGGTTCTAGTAAGCTCACTGGTCCGGGCTACAATTCTTTTTCTAAGACGAGATTCGTTCCGACGACATCACCGTACGGAAATGTGATCGTTCCGACCTCCCGGAACCCGAATTTCTTATAAAAAGGATGTGCCCGGACGTTTTCTTCCCACACGCCGAGCCAGATCAGCTTGTTTCCGGCTTCTTTTGCATAGCCGAGGCAATGCTCTAGAAGTATCTTTCCGACACCGGCCTGCCAGAACCGTTCGACGAGATAGATCCTTTTTAACTCGATCACTTTCCCGCTGGCGGAAATACAGTCGAGTGTCGATCCGTCTATCAATCGTGCATATCCGACGGCTTTTCCATCGACAAAAAGCAAGAAGAACGTAGAGGCCGGATCGGAAATTTCAGACCTCAGATTTTCTATCTCGAACGACTCATGGATGTATGAAGCGAGATTTGCGGATTCGTCTTGCTCGAAATACGCCTCGTAGAATGTAGTCGTCGCGAGTACCGAGATCAGTTCGGCGTCATCAATTGTGGCCTGTCGAATAGAAAATCTGTCTCTCATATCATAGAAAAGAGGCCGCCTTTATCAGACAGCCTCTTTCGCGAAAATGGTCGGGGCGAGAGGATTCGAACCTCCGACCTCACGGTCCCGAACCGTGCGCGCTACCAGACTGCGCTACGCCCCGTCGAACAATACCTGAGTCTAAATTACTGGCCTCAGGTAGTCAACCTAACCCTTCGCCATGTCACCGTCTGTTATCTCAGGAATACCCGAATAACGACGAAGCCGCCAACGAATAAGACGAGGAATAGGATCGTGAGGATCTCAAAATATTTATCAATGAACTTCTTGATCGGAGCTCCGAAAAAGTAGAACAGCCCGGCAACAAGAAAGAATCTTGCCGATCTACCTATAACAGAAGCCGAAATCAGCGTAGTCAGGGGAACCTCAAACGCCCCGGCAGCGATCGTAAACACCTTGTATGGTATTGGGGTAAAAGCCGCCGAGAGGATGGCAACGAACGCGTGTTCGCTATAAAGCTGCTTGACTGTTTCGTAATGCCCCTGGGCACCATAGAGATTGATGATACCCTGACCGATCGTTTCGAAAAATGCCCAGCCAATATAGTAGCCGAAAACCCCTCCAAGCACCGAGCCGACGGAACATACAAGAGCATAACGAAACGCCTTCGTCGGAAGGGTCACCGCCATAGCGATCAAAAGAACATCAGGCGGGATCGGAAAGAACGATGATTCCGCGAACGCGATCAAAAACAAAGCCCATTGGGCGTGGGGCTTATCCGCATACCCCTCAACCCATTCCTTAAGCCGACGTACGTATTCAAAAATCTTTTTCACTATTAATTTAATTACCTTACTAGATCTATTGCCAGCCATGTTGACCTATCAACGGCACAAAGGCACACGCGCCAAAGTTTTGTTGAGTATAACCATTTTCAGTGCGAATTACGCTGATCAGCATCTGCGATTTGAGATCGCTGCCGACTGGAATTACGAGTTTGCCTCCGATCTTTAGCTGGCTGACGAGCGGTTTTGGTATCTCGGGTCCGCCGGCCGCGACAAGGATCGCATCGTAGGGCATATAAGCATCCCAGCCATTTGTGCCGTCGCCTGATCTGAGGACAACGTTGCGATAGCCGAGGTAGCGAAGTCTTTCATCGGCTTCGCGAGTAAGAACATCGAGCCGTTCGACGGAAAATACCTTTCTCGCTAGAGATGCCAGCACTGCGGTCTGATAGCCTGAACCGGCGCCGATCTCAAGCACCTTTTCCGTTCCCGTCAATTCGAGCAAGGCTGTCATTCGGGCAACGATAAAAGGCTGCGAGATCGTTTGCCCGCCTGCGATGGGAAGGGCATTGTCCCGATATGCCTGTGATTTAATGGCCTCGGGGACGAACAGGTGTCGCGGAACGGTCGCCATTATTTCGAGAACCCGCTCATCGGCAATATGGTATTCTTCGCGAAGCTTATCTACCATGCGAAGCCGCTGCATGGTCATCTCGTCGGTCAGATTTGGCCTCGAAGCCGCGTTCATTAGTTCGTGTCCCAGCTTTTCAATAGTTCCAGGGCTACGTGATTGGTCAGGTCGCTGCGCATCGGCGTGATCGAGATGTAGCCCTCATCGATCGCCTCAAAATCCGTTCCGCCCTCGGCATGAAACCCGTCTCTGTGTTCGCCGATCCAGTAATAAAGCTTGCCGCGAGGGTCGAGATGCTCGGTGATATGGGGACGAGCGTCTTTGAATCCCTGTTTGGTTATGCGAATGCCTTTTGGAACGCCTTTTGGAATGTTGATGTTCATCAGGCTGCCTTTCGGCAGCCCTTCCTTGAGGGCTTTTCGCGTGATATCGCCGACAACCTTGACCGACTCGGTGAAATCCTGTTCGCGGGATACGGCGAGGCTAAACGCGAGGCCGGGAACGCCGAGGATCGTTGCCTCCATCGCACCGGCGACTGTTCCGGAATACGTCGCATCATCGCCCAGATTAGCCCCGTGATTGATGCCGGAACAGCAGATGTGCGGCAGTTCGTCGGTGGGTAAGATCTGATTCAGGGCCAGCGTTACACAATCGGTTGGCGTGCCGTCGACCGTCCAGTGCCGCGCACCACGATGCCTGATCCGCAAAGGCCGCGACAGAGTCAGGCTGTGCGAGGCACCGCTCATCTCCGATTCCGGAGCCACGACATAGACGTCGCCGACCTCGCTCAAAGCCGCCTCAAGCGCCAAAATGCCATCGGCATGATAGCCGTCGTCGTTTGTTAAAAGGATGCGTGGTCTGGACATTAGAATAAAAAGATAAAGGTTTAAAAGTGAAAAAGGTGAAAAGTGAAAGTTTCTTTACTTTTCCACTTTTCCACCTTTTCATTATTTCACACCCGTACTATCGGTTGCCTTGTCCCATCGGTGGACGCGAAGCTCCCTGACCAGTTCCGGTACCGCCGCCCATCGGACGCTGCTGACGGAAACGTCGACGGTTACGCTTACGGGCGTTAACCGATTTCAGCTTCGCCTTCTGACCGGGCGGGATGAAGTGAGCGTGTTTTTTGAGATCTTTGATGATCTCTTCACTGATAACCTTTCTTTTGAATCGGCGCAGGGCTGATTCGATAGATTCGTTATTGTTCACGTTAATATATGCCATTTATTTGCTCACCTCCTTTCGGCTGAATTTTTTGCTGTTTAGAGCAAACCAATATTAAAACCCAATCACGGACAAAAGGCAAGCGGGGAGAACGTGGAGCCTCATTTATTAGCCAGTAAATCCGGCACAAAAGCCGCATTTATAAAAGTTCATATTATTCCATTTTCCCATTATTCCAGACCGATCAGATCTCCTACTTATCAGGCAGGATCGGGGTGGCGAAGTAGCCTTCGCGGGTGCGGACGGAGAGGCGGGGCATGCCTCGGGGAGGTGTGATCTTTAGTTTTAGGCGGCGCCATTTGCCGTCGAGTTGGAAGTCTTTCGGGATGTAACCGATCGAGTATTGCTGACGTATCTCGAGGGCTATTCGTTCGAAGAGTTCGTCGAGAGTTCCATCGGAGGCAAAAAACGCCGTTCCGCCGGTTGCGTTGGACAGTTGCTTTAGAACCGGATGCCCCTCGACTTCGTTGCCATAGATCCCGACCGAGTAGATGACAACGTCGGCCTCTTTCAAATGGCGACGCATCTCCGAGTAGCTGTAGCGGGAACTATTGTCGAGACCATCGCTGATGACGATCAGAGCCCGTTTCTTATGTGCACCGCGCGTCACCCTGTCGAGGCCGAGATAGACGGCATCGTAGAGCGCGGTGTTGCCGCCGGTTTTGATGAGCGACAGGCTGTTAAGGACGACATTCGGATCACGTGTTCGATCCGCCACCAGGCGGACCTTATCGTTAAAGGCGATCACGGAATACTCGTCTGACGGATGGCTCGTCAGGATAAATCTTTCGAGAGCTCGCCGTGAGAGAGCGATCTTTTCCGAAGACATAGAACCGGAAATGTCGTAAATGATACCGATCGACGCTGGAGCGTCGGTGTCGGAAAAGAACACGATCTCCTGTTCGACCTTATCCTCGAAAGCCTGGAAATGCTTCTTTGTCAGGTTAGAGACTAGACGGCCCCAATTGTCGTGGACGGTCACGGTTAAGGTTACAAGATCCGTTTGCACTTTCAACGGCGAATCATCGGGCTCTGTGATAGCAGGCGGAGTCGGCGACGGAGTGCCTTTAGCGATAGGTTTTTCCTGGCCGGACGTGGAGACTGCGGTTAACACCAGAAATAAAGCTATCGCGGCAAATAAAACAATCGCGATACCAACCCTCGATGTTAGAAAAGCTGATCTGATCATGCCTAGAAAGTTCATTTGGCAAAAAGCTTTGATGTCGATCTGATAACTTACGTACACGGTACCCTATTTTCTGCCGCTTGGGAAGAAAAATTACCCGTGCGGGACTGTAATCCATCGGCTTTTCGCCTTTTGCCAACGTCTGAATATTTCAAGAATACAGATCTCAACTAAATAAATCGGTGGACAATATTATGGACGGCTTACTAAACGTAAACAAAGGTGGATTCTACGGCTTGATCGCGATCTTGATATTCAGCGTGTCGCTTGATGCCCAAGAGGTTAGAAGGATCTCGTATAAAAACGTTTCGGTCGAGATTGTCATAGACAAACCCAAAGACGAGTCAGTTGACGTTGTCGTCGCATTTGCGGGAACGGTGATGAGAGAGGACCGGGTTCTTGACGCAGCCAAGAACATTCTGGCCAGAGTAAGGAAATTGACCGACCGAAAAGACGTAATGATCGTAAGCGTGGCGTATCCGCAAGATGGGCAGCTGTTTGGGGAAAATATTCGCCACGCCGACGCGGCTCTAATGTGGGTAAAGGAAAAAAGCGGGAAAGAGCTGGGGAAGAAGATAGGGAAGATCTTTTTGATCGGTCATTCGCAGGGTGGTTATATTGTAACCAGGCTAAATACTATGCATGAAACCGACGGCGTGATCGCCAACGCGCCTGGACCTTTAAATCTGGTTCTGCGTTGCGGACTCGATGAAAAAAACAGAGCGGCACGGTCAAAGGTCTGCTCGCTCTTAAATAAAACTTACGGTGACACTAGTGCCAACCCGACTGCGTATATGGAAAGATCGCTGTTGAATTTTACCCATGGATTCAAGGCGGACATCCTGTTTGTTCAAGGAATGCTGGATCAACCAGTTCAGATGGCCTCCTGGCCTAAATTTAAGGAGAAAGTGAACGGATGCAAAACGTGTAAAAAACGCCAATTTATCGAGATAGTAGGCGGCGGACACGCTTCGCTCTTCGACAGTCCTGAAGCAAGAAAAGCCTACAATGAAATGATCAAGCGCTGAATTGACAACCATAAGGAAAGATCAGACAAAAAGTACCAATGACATAAGAGCGACGCGATCTGGTTTTATTTTGGCTCGAATTGGGTTAAAATTCGGTTGTTCCAAATTGCTCAATTATGCTCTTCCTTTCGCAATCGGCGTGTGTCTATGGCATTGATGCGTTGATCGTCGATATTGAGGTCAATCTGCAGCCTGTTCCAAAGGAAGGGGATATAATTCCGCCTTTTACGATCGTGGGTCTGCCTGACACGGCCATCCGCGAATCAAAGGAGCGGGTTAGAGCGGCCATAAATAACAGCAAATACTTCTTTCCGTTTCACAAGACAACAATTAACCTGGCTCCTGCGGACGTTCGTAAGGAAGGTGCGGCTTTTGACCTGCCGATGGCTCTCGGGATTTTGGGAGCGGCAGGCGATCTGGCGATCGAGAGTGTTGAAGGGGTCTTGAGTGTAGGTGAGCTGTCGTTGGACGGGCGTGTGCGTCCGGTTCGCGGGGCTTTGTCGATCACGCTCAAGGCACGCGAGGCCGGAATCAAACACATTTTTCTGCCAGAGGAAAACGCTCCTGAGGCGGCAGTTGTTAGCGGGATAAACGTCTATCCCGTCAAAGATCTGCGGATGGCCGCCGATCTATCGCACGATCTGATGACCGGAAAGCCCACGCGAATACAGCCGCTGAAGCTGGATCTTTCCGAATTAAAAGCCCGCGAAAATAAATACGCCGCTGATTTTAACGAGGTTCGCGGGCAGCAATCGGCAAAACGGGCGTTGGAAATTGCGAGTGCGGGCGGGCATAACATTCTTTTCATAGGCCCGCCCGGATCGGGCAAGACGATGCTGGCGAAGCGTCTGCCAACGATCTTGCCGCCACTGGAGTTTGAAGAGGCGATCGAGATCACGAAGATACATTCGGTCGCTGGTTTGACAGGGAAGTCGGGGCTGATCGTCGAGCGTCCCTTCAAGTCGCCGCATCACACAGTCTCGCAGGCCGGGCTGATCGGCGGCGGTTCGATACCAAAACCGGGCGACGTTTCGCTCGCTCATCTTGGTGTTTTGTTTCTCGACGAACTGCCGGAATTCGACCGCAGCGTCCTCGAAGTCCTGCGTCAGCCTATGGAGGACAAGACCGTGACGATCTCGCGGGCGGCGACTTCGCTCACATTTCCTTCCAACTTCACACTCGTTGCCTCAATGAACCCTTGTCCGTGCGGATATTTTGGCTCTTCTCGCGAATGCAAATGCTCGCCGATGCAGATCCAGCGTTACGTCGGCAAAATCTCGGGGCCACTTATGGACAGGATCGACATTCACATTGACGTTCCGGCGGTGAAATTCAATGAGCTGCGCGGCAAGAATGTCGAGGAATGCGACAGTTCGGCGACCATCAGGGATCGCGTGAACAAGGCTCGCGAGGTTCAGATAGCAAGACTTGGAGGCGACGGTGTTTATTCGAATTCGGCGATGTCGCCTAAGCAGATCCGCAAATTTTGCGAGCTTGATGCGCAGAGCGAGGAACTTCTGGAACGAGCAATGTCCCGTCAAGGTTTATCCGCACGAGCACATGATCGAATCCTAAAAGTGTCAAGGACGATAGCCGATCTCGAAAACAGCGAGGACATCCTACCTGGACATATCAGCGAGGCGATTAATTATCGGTCGCTCGACCGAAATTATTGGGCTTGAACGGAACGCGGATGGCCCACCTTCTCTGCCCGATACTCAAGTCGATAGGTAAAACCAATGATTAAAAACTCTAGGCATTGGTTTATCTTCTTTTTCAGTCAAGTGGCCTTCGGCAAAAGCTTCAATAAATAATCAGATAATAATGTATGTTCACGGTTGCTTGTGAAACCTTACTTGTGACATAATCCTTGACATTCGTTAATTGGTAATACCAATTAGCTGCTTTACCAAAAAAAATCAAATTCTTAGGAGAATTGAAATGATCGATTTGAAGTTTCGCCAGGGCGGAATTCTGTTGTCGTTAGTATTGATGATGCTTGTTTTCTCTGCGCTTGTTCCGGCGCAGGACTATCGCGGAAAAGTTCAGGGAACCGTAACGGATGATGGCGGTGCCGTCGTTCCGGGGGCGAAAGTTATTTTGCGCAACGACTCGACCAAGGTCGAAGTTTCAGCGGTTTCAAATGAAGAGGGGCGCTTCAAATTTAATTTTGTAGAGCCAGGCAATTACTCGCTTGTTTCCGAGAAAGAGAATTTTAAGAAAACGATACAGCAAAACTTGGTCGTGCGAATTCAGGGGGATCTAACCGTAGATCTAAAGCTGTCGGTAGGCGATGTTTCGGCGAGTGTAACGGTCGAAGACACGCCTGCATCGGTTCAGTTCAATTCGAGCGGAACCAGCTTAACACTTGATAACACGACGATCGATCAGATGCCTGTCAGGGGCCGCAATCCTTACAATATCATTACGCTGGATCCCGCAATCAATGGAGGCGAGAATAACAATGGTGAAAACCGCCCGTATCACCACGCCTACGCGAACGAGGTTGACTCCGGCGGTCAAACATTTCGTGCCAACGAAGTCCAACTGAATGGAGTCGCTCTGACCTCCAGCTTCAAGGTGGCCTACACACCTTCGGTGGACGCGGTCAAGGAGGTCACGTTCTCGAGGAGTATAGTTGACGCCGAGCAGGGGTTCAGTTCCGGAGGAACGAATCGCCTTGAATATGAAGTCGGGCGGAAGTCAGTATCATGGTGCGGGTTATTATTACAAACGAGATCCTCGATTTAACGCTTTTGGGGATCCGACTATTGTGAGGGTCGCTGGTGCGGACGAGACGAATTTCAGAGGAACTAATCTTTCGATGTACGGGGGAAATGTCGGCGGCCCTGTCATTGGCAAAAAGGTTTTTTTCTTTTCCTCCTTCGAAAGATGGAACGACAATCGCCCGATAACGGTCCGACTCAATGTCCCTACGGCACTTGAAAGGACGGGCGATTTTAGCCAGTCTGGCGTATCTATTTACAATCCTTATACTTCAACAAGTAATGCTTCCACCAGAACGCAGTTTGCGGGCAACGTCATTCCTCAGGCTTTATGGGATCCCGTCGGAGTGAAGTTATTGGCTCTGATGCCACTTCCGAACGTTCCGGGACAGGAACTCGACTGGCAAGGGTCAAAAAATGAGATCACGCAGTATTGGAACCTCTCGACCCGCGTTGACTGGAACATTAGCGAGCGATTCAAGACGTATTTTTCATACGGACAATTTCAGGCGAGTCCGAAAGAGTCAAACCCTACCAATGCGGCTCTCTTCCCATTGAACGGAAGTAATCGCTATGGCCTAAATCTCTCGGCTGACGCGGTCTACACGCTAAATTCAAATACGGTGCTAAATATCCGGGCAGGTTATTTTCGATTGACCGACGAGTTCGCCAACGACGATACTCTCTTAGGGACGGACGGGCTGCGGGACCTTTGGGGAAACAATACCTTCTATTCCTCGATCTACACTACCGATCAGATCTACTATCCGGCGATCGACGTCCGTAACAACGGCGGAACCACCTACCGCTTTGGTCGGCCGGGCCGTGAATTCTGGCAGCGTCCTGAGGGATATAACAGTTCGTTCCGTATTAACACGGCTCTCCAGAATCATTCGCTCAAATACGGCGGAGAATATCGTGTTAACAAGGGTAAGGCCGCACGGTTCGAGCCACTGAATTTCACCTTCAGAAGCGAATTGACGGCGATTCGGCAGAGCGTCTCCGGAACCGAGAATCTGACCACGGGTTCGCCGTGGGCATCTTTCCTTATCGGAGCCCTTCAGAACAGCAGTTCCGCTCGTCGAGTCCCCATCCAGGAAGTAGTAAGCAAAGGCTTCGCCGCCTATTTTCAAGATGACTGGAAGTTCAACAATAACCTTACTCTCAACATTGGTCTTCGTTGGGAGTACGAACCGGGACCGGTGGACAGACAGAACCGTTTATCGCAGCGACTCGATCTCACGTCACCTATTCCCGAGGTAGGAGCAACACCACCTCCTGCATTTGATCCCCGTGTGAGTACCATTCTGGCCCGGCTATCAAAGACCCCGATCTACAACGGGGCATGGGTCTTTGCGAACGAGGACAATCGAAGCGCCTGGGAACGAAAGCGGGTTGAGCTGTTGCCGAGACTCGGTATGGCGTATCGCCTAAGCGATAAATCATCGATCCGGGCAGGCTGGGCGCGGTACATTCAGCCGTCGTCGAGGATCCGCGACTCCTTGGGAGATTTCGTTGATGCCTACACGGGATATTCAACAGTTACGAGTACGCTGAATCCGAATTTTACTACCACGCCAGCGAACAATTTTATTACGACACTCGTCAACCCGTTCCCAACTTCGGGCCCAGGCTTCAACCCTGTTCAGCAGCCAACTGAGCAAAGTCGTGGAAGATACACTGGACTTGGAAATACAGTTAGCTTCGATGAATTCGAACAGCGGCCGCCGATCAACGATAAATTCTCATTCGTGTTTCAGCAGGAGATCTGGAAGAAGATGGTAGTTTCGGTCGACTACTTTTTCAACTATGGAACCCGTCTGCCCCAAACCGTCGATCTGAATGCGACGGACCCAAACTATCTATACTCGGTACCGAGATCTGAGTGGAACTTCAACGTGACAAATCCGTTTCGAAATTACCTTACCGCTTCGCTATTCCCGGGAACACTCCGGAATTCTTCGACGGTTGCGGTGACGCAACTGCTACGGCCGTATCCCATGTACCAGGCTATCAACCAGACCAACACCGACCTGAGAAAATCGAAGATCCATTCACTGAAATTCCAGCTTCAGCAGCCTTCATATAAGGGGCTGATCTTCACGATCGCTTATGCGATAAATGACGAAAAGACTACCGAAGCGTTTGATGATCTGGACCTCTACAACCGAGTTTTCTCGTGGATTCCGACTGATGCGGCTAGGCACCGTTTTACAAATGTCATTACCTGGGATATTCCGGTCGGTCGCGGCAAGATGTTTTTGAGCAGAGCTCCAAAGATTGTTGATTATATTCTTGGCGGTTGGAGGCTTTCCAATACCTCGAGATATTATTCTGGGCGTCTGCTCCGCTTTGGATTCGGTACCAAACTTAATGTTACCGGGAATCCTGTCCTGGAGAATCCAACACGCGATGGCTGGTTTGATACGTCGGTTTTCTCCGCCGTCAACGAGACGACGCAGTTGCAGGTTCGCGCAAATCCATGGACTTTCCCAAAATTGGTCGGTCCGGCGACATTTCAGACGGATGCGACCCTGAGCAAGTCATTCGCGATTCGCGAGGGCATCAAGCTCGAAGGGCGTCTTGAGGTCTATAACGTTGCAAATAACATCAACTGGGATAACCCCAACGTTACGTTTGGCAACGCCAACTTTGGAAAGGTCATATCTAAACGGGGAGCTTATGTCGGACGCGAGGTCCAGTATGGATTGCGTCTTGTCTTCTAGTGCGGCTATGGAGTTTTGAGGTCAGCGGGTACCTGTGTGAGCCGCTGAGCAGATCAGAGAAACTGGGGAGGCGGCGAAAGCCACCTTCCCATTTCTTTAGACCGACAAGTCTCACCTTGAGCGATAAAGAACATGAACATAGATAGACGAAGTTTTATTGGAGGCGGTATTGCAAGTACGGCAATGACTGTATTCACGAGATCGATCCCGGCCCAAAGCCATTCGCCAATTGCTGTAACAAATTATGGCCGGGTTCGTGGCTTCGTCGACCAGAATATCAATGTCTTCAGGGGAATCCGGTATGGGGCAGACACAGCTTCAAGGCGGTTCATGGCGCCGCTCCCACCCGATAAATGGACTGATATCAAAGAGGCTGTAGAGTATGGTGCAAGTTCGCCGCAATCGGGACGCGGCGGCGACAAGCAAAGCGAAGATTGTCTGTTCCTTAATGTTTTCACGCCATCCGTGGGCATTGGCGCTAAGCGGCCGGTCATGTTCTACATTCACGGCGGGGCTTATTCCGGCGGTTCGGGTTCGAGCCCGTTGTATGACGGCGTAAATCTGTGCAAGCGAGGAGATGTAGTCGTCGTCTCGATCAATCACCGGCTTAATGCATTTGGTTATTTGTACTTAGCGAGATTCGGTGGTGTGGAGTTTGCAGATTCGGGAAACGCCGGGCAGCTCGATATCCTCCTGGCTTTGCAATGGGTCAAGGATAATATTGCCGGGTTTGGCGGCGATCCAAACAGAGTGATGGTCTTTGGCCAATCGGGCGGTGGAGCAAAGATCGCAACGATGATGGCAATGCCTGCGGCCAAGCGTCTGTTTCAGCGGGCGGCCACAATGAGCGGCCAACAAGTTACGGCGTGCGGTGCACTAAATGGAACTTTGCGGGCAAAGGCGATCCTGGACGCTTTGAAATTGGCCCCGCAGAATACTCAAGAAATTCGGACTATGCCGTTTCAAAGGATAGTCGAAGTTCTTAATACAAGGGATCCTATCTTGCCGTACGGCGGGGTCAATTTTGCCCCGGCACTGGACGAAAGGAATCTCTTGCGGCATCCGTTTTATCCTGATGCGCCGAGTCAATCGAAAAACATCCCGATGATCATCGGCAATACACACGACGAAACCCGTGCATTTCTCGGCGGCGATGAATCGAATTTCACAGTGACTTGGAACCAGCTTCCCGAAAAACTGATCCCGAATATGCGCGTCGATATTCAGCCGGAAATCGTGATCGAGAAGTATCGGATGCTGTATCCGAAACTATCGGCAAGCGATCTATTGTTCAAGATAACTACAGCTTCACGGAGTTGGCGAGGAGCGATCATCGAGGCTGAGGAACGAGCAAAGTCAGGTTTTCCGGCATATGCATACCAGCTCGATTGGGCATCGCCACGCGACGGGGGCAAATTCGGATCACCGCACGGATCCGACATCCAACTGGTTTTTGACAATATTAAGAAACCGGGAGCAACTGCGATAGGACCGGAGGCACAGCAGATGGCGGATACAATGAGCGAGACCTTTATCCAGTTTGCCAGAACAGGAAATCCAAACAATAAGAAGATCCCGGCGTGGAAACCGTATACAATCGCTCGGCGCGAGACTTTGGTTTTCGATGTTCCGACACATTCGGAAAATGATCCCCGTGGCGAAGAGCGGAGGATCTTTGAAAAGGTTCCGTACGTACAGCCAGGAACATGAACGTCACCCTATTATGAAATTCAAACTTGCAGTAATTGTCTCCCTTCTCGCGTTCACCGCATCGGCATTACCGCAGCAGCCTAGCCGGGACGCAGTGGTATCCGCGATGAAAAAGGCGACGTCCTTCATGACCGAAAAGGTCTCGACTCACGGCGGGTACGTGTGGTCTGTTTCCGAAGATCTCTCAAGACAATACGGAGAGGTGCCCGCCCGGAAATCGCAGATTTGGGTGCAGTCTGGAACCCCGATGGTCGGAATGGCTTTTCTGGACGCCTTTGATGTGACCAAGGACAAGATATATCTCAACGCCGCCCGAAAGGCGGCCGACGCATTGATATACGGACAGCATCCGCTCGGTGGATGGCATTACGCGATAGATTTTGAGCCAAAGGGGATGCAGCAGTGGTACAAAACCCAGGCGTCAAAGTTCAAATGGGGCATGGAGGAGCAGCGTTTTTTCAAGGGGAACGCGACGTTTGACGATTCGAACTGCTCGTCAGCAACTCGTTTCCTGCTGCGGTTTTATCTGACAAGTAAGGAAGAAAAATACCACGCCCCTTTGCTCAAGGCATTGAATTTCCTGCTTTTGGCTCAATACCCGAACGGAGCCTTTCCTCAGCGGTTCCCGCTTCGATACGATTTTGTTCACGATGATTTTCCCGACTATACGTCCTATTACACGCTCAATGACGGCTCCGCGACCAGCAATGTAAAGGTTTTGCTGGATGCATATCAGTATCTGGGTGATAGGCGTTATCTCGAATCTGCGAGACGGGCGGTCGATTTTATGATCGCCGTTCAGGGGCCCGAGGATCAGGCGGCGTGGGCCGAACAGTACGATCCAAACACCATGCAGCCGATCAAAGCTAGGACTCACGAACCGGCCGGGTTCGTGATCCGCGAGAGCGAGCAGATATTGGAACTTCTCGAAACATTTTATTTAATGACCGGTGATCGTCGATATTTGCGGCCGATCCCGATGTGTCTCAACTGGTTCGATCGCGTAAACCGCGAGTCCAGGGAAAATAATCGCCCCGCAGCGAGATATTACGAGCTTGGAACGAATTTGCCGGTCTATGTTGTGCGGACCGATAAAATAACGCCCCAAGGTTACGGAGTTTATCTTTGGAGTAACACAAGAGCTCAGGGCAATGTTAGTGCGGGTGTTCAAGTTACCGATGTCGAGCCTTTTCGAAAGGAATATGAGCGGATCTCGAAACTCTCGAAAGAAGATGCGAAGGCTGAATATTTGCAGCGATTCAAGAGTTGGGAGCCGATGCCTAGGGCCGAGATGTCCGCCGTTACGAATATTCTGGGTTCAATGGACGAACGAGGAGCTTGGATCACAGATTGCCGCGTCCTTAAGCTCGACGCCGGCCCCGACGGGATGAACTCGGGCGATTTTGAGATCATAAAGGGCTACTCAAGCGGCGTTTTTGTCAGGAATCTCCGCGTGCTCGCAAGCTACATTCAAAACGCAAAGTGATCGTTGACGGATCGCCGCATTTTTTGGCAAAACAATTAAAGAGTATGGGTGATCCGCTGATTGTTAATCTGTGCCGATCTATGTAAATCTGTAGTCTGAATATCGAACTTATGGATCAGCCAATTCTTGAAATGCACGGAATAGGCAAACGCTTTCCAGGCGTAGTCGCGCTCGGGGGCGTTGATTTTTCGATCGGCGTCGGCGAGGTGGTTGCTTTGGCGGGTGAGAACGGAGCCGGAAAGTCGACGCTAATGAAGATCCTCGGCGGCGTTTATCAACCGGACGACGGGAAAATATTTGTTGATGGTAAAGAGATTGCGATCAGATCGGTTTCGGATGCGAGCATGCACGGGATCGGGTTTGTGCATCAGGAGTTGAACGTTCTCGATAACCTGACGGCCGCCGAAAATGTCTATCTCGGCCGCGAGCCGAAGCGCTTCGGTTTTTTGGTCGACCGCGCAAAATTGAATGCGGATGCCGAGGTTTTCCTTAAACGCCTCGGCCTGGATATCCCCGGCAAAACACGCCTCAGCGAACTCTCGATCGCTCAGCAGCAAATGGTAGAGCTAGCCAAAGCCCTGTCGCTCAACGCTCGCATCCTGATCATGGACGAGCCGACATCGAGTCTCACGCTGACCGAGACAGAGCGACTGCTTTCGGTGATCAAGGGCCTGCGAGATCAGGGCGTCAGTATTATTTACATTTCACATCGTTTGGGCGAGATCAAGGAGATAGCCGACCGTGTTGTTGTTCTTCGCGATGGCAAAAATGCGGGTGTTCTAGAACGCGATGAGATCAGCCACGATGCAATCGTCAAAATGATGGTCGGCCGCGACATCGTGCGGCACAATCGGGCGCAAAACTCCAACGAAACTAGCGAATCGATCAGTGTCAAAGACCTGAGAACCCGCCGTTATCCTAACAACGCGATCTCGTTCGAGGTAAGAAAGGGAGAGATTCTCGGGTTTGCGGGCCTCGTCGGTGCCGGACGTTCGGATGCGGCGCAGGCGATATTTGGTGTGGATGTTCCGGTTTGCGGCACGGTGCATATCGATGGCAAGGTAATTCGAATCTCGTCGGCAAATGATGCGATCCGGAACGGCATCTTTTTGATCCCCGAGGATCGTCGAAATTCGGGCCTTATATTGGATATACCAATTCGTGAAAACATTACGCTGCCCGCTCTTTCCAGGTATTCGTCGAACGGCCTGGTCAGTAAATCTGCCGAAACTACGAAGGCAAAAGAGATGTGCGAGCGGCTCAATGTCAAAGCTCCGTCCGTCGAATCAAAGGCCGCGAATTTGAGCGGCGGGAATCAGCAAAAGGTTGTGTTGGCGAAATGGCTTTCGCTCGAGCCGAAGTTGCTAATATTCGACGAACCGACCCGCGGCATCGACGTTGGAGCCAAATCTGAGATCTACCAGTTAATGCGAGACCTCGCCAAGAGCGGCGTCGCGATCGTCATGATCTCAAGCGATATGGAAGAGGTCATCGGCGAAAGTGACCGCGTCGCGGTGATGCACGAAGGCTCGATCACTGGAATCTTGGATCGCGAAGACGCGAATGAGGAAGCGATCATGCGGCTTGCCGTTGGGCATTAGAGCTGACTGGACCGCAAGCGTCCCGCTTGCACGATTTCAGCTTTAAGGCTGTTGCAAAGGGTTGTCGCCTTCGAAGACTCGGCGAGCAAGCGGGACGCTTGCGGTCCAGTCAGTAAAAAGATGAGAAAAGAACTAGGAACATTTGTACTGCTTGTCGTGCTTTGCATTGTGCTCGCGATCTTGAACCCGAGTTTTATTTCGCCGGTTAATCTGCAGAATCTGGCGCGATTGATCGGCATTTACGGCATTTTTAGTATCGGGCTCGGGCTGGTCGTGATCACCGGCGGAATCGATCTGTCGGTAGGGTCGGTGTTTGCTTTGCTTGGGGTTCTGCTGTCGATCTTTCTCGTCGAGTGGCAGTTGCCGGCTGCGATCGCGGTGCTTTTGGTGATTGGAATAACGACTTCGCTCGGTGTTTTTAACGGTTTTCTTATTACGAAGGTCAAGATCCAGCCGTTTATCGTGACGCTCTGCGGGCTGTTGTTCTATCGAGGTCTCGCGAGATTTGTGGCGAGCGATGAGACGAAGGGTTTTGGGGCCGCAAGCGGTTTTGAGACTCTACAGAGCATGGCGACGGGCAGCGTGGCCGGAGTTCCGACGCCGTTCATTATCCTGATCGCGATCAGCATCGTGGCTTGGGTCGTTCTGCATCGCTCGATATTCGGACGTTATTTATTTGCGGTCGGGCGAAATGAGACGGCGGCGCGATATTCGGGAATTAACTCGAATATGGTGATCGCGAGTGCATACGTGCTTTGTGCGTTTCTGACATCGATCGCGGGGATTTTACTAGCGTTCTATACAAACTCAGTCTCGCCTTCGTCACACGGTAACTTTTACGAACTTTATGGAATCGCTGCGGCGGTTTTGGGCGGATGTTCACTGAGAGGCGGTGAGGGGTCGATCATTGGAATACTGATCGGCACGGCGTTGCTGCAGGTGCTGCAGAATCTGGTGAATTTGCTCGGCATTCCGAGTTCGCTCAATTTTGCCGTGATGGGAGCTGTGATTCTAATTGGTGTTGTTGCGGATCAGCTACTGAGACAAAGACAGGCGGCGAGGGTATCGAGCTAAGTCGTGCAACCACATAGAAACATAGCGAACATAGGGTGTTATAAAAAACCTATGTGTCCTACTGTTCCTATGTGGTTCAAAACTAATATGGACAGAGCGAATGGCAAAGGGATCTGGGAAGAGCGTTGGCATCCGCTTCGTGAGGAGTGGGTGATCGTCGCGGCGCACCGGCAGAACCGGCCGTGGAGCGGCGAGATGCTCGAGACGGGAGAAAAGCACGCTCCGGAATACGTCGCTGATTGTTATCTATGTCCGCGAAATGAACGCGTCGGCGGCGTTCACAATGACGATTACAGTGGCGTTTTCGTGTTTGATAACGATCTGCCGAGCGTCGGGCAAGATGCACCGACAGAACTCGAAAGGCCCGTCGGAATATACAAGAATCGTCCGGCAAATGGAATTGCTCGCGTCATATGCTACAGCCCTAACCACAGCCTGTCGCTCGCGGAAATGGATCAAACCGCTGTCGAAGAAGTGATAGCGGCGTGGCAGAGGGAATACAAGGACCTCGGCAGCCGCGATGAGATCGATCATGTTCTGATCTTTGAAAACAAAGGCGAGGTCGTAGGCGTTTCAAATCCGCATCCGCATGGTCAGATCTACGGGACGAACTTTGTTTTCAAGGCAATCGAGATCGAGGTGAAAGCGGCTCAGCGTCATTTTCGGGAAGCCGGGCGCGTGCTTTTCGCCGACATTATTGAAGCGGAACAGAGTGACGGACGTCGCATATTATTTGAAAACAAAACGGCGATCGCTTTTATACCTTATTTTGCACGTTATGCCTATGAGGTTTACGTCGCCCCGAAGCGATCTTGCCGAAGTGTTTCGGAACTTGATAAGCGGGAAGTGGTTGATTTTGCTGAGGCCCTAAAAATGGTTTTAGTAAAATACGATAATCTATGGAAGATGCCGTTTCCCTACGTAATGGTGTTGCACAATGCACCAACCGACGGCTCCGACGTACCCGGATTTCATTTTCATGCCGAATTTCATCCGCCGCTTCGCAAGCCGAACCTGCTTAAGTATCTTGGCGGCCCCGAGACTGGTGGAGGGAATTTCCTGAGCGACACATCACCTGACGAAAAGGCAGCCGAACTTCGGGCAGCGGGGAGCGTTCATTACAAACTCAGTTAATCGGTTAAATATGGAGATCGGCGATTTTCTGCCAATATTAAAAGAGCTTCACGAGCGTATCCGTACCGTCGTGGTTGATGCGTGTGAGCAGACCGCGATCGAGAGCATGGCGGCGGTTGCCCGTGAGGAAGAGGGCGACACGATCTACGCCGTCGATCGGGTCAGCGAAGAGTTGATTGTAGAGTTCATCGAAAAAGAGATCGCCTCAAAAACGCCTGTGGTGTTGATCGCCGAAGGTCTGGAGACCGGGCAGATCGTTTTGCCTCACGGGACCGATGAATCGGAAGCGAAATGGCGAATTATCGTCGATCCGATCGACGGAACGCGCGGGTTGATGTTCCAGAAAAGGAGCGCATGGATATTAACCGGTGTTGCACCAAATAAAGGGCCGGAGACAAATCTCGCGGACATCGAATTCGCTATACAGACCGAGATTCCGCTCGTAAAGCAGCATTTGTCTGACACAATTTGGGCGTTTCGCGGGCAAGGTGCTAAGGCTGAGCGATTTAACAGGATCAGCGGTGAGATCAGCGAATTGACGCTGAAACCGTCGGTAAATTCGTCGATCGCTCACGGATTCGCGACTATTTCGCGATTCATTCCGGGCGTAGGAGTGACGGCAACAGAGATTTACGAGAATGTTGTGAAAGCGGCTCTCGGCGAAGTTAAACCGGGCAAAGCACAGTGTTTCGAAGACCAATATATATCGACCGGCGGTCAGCTTTATGAACTGATCGCGGGGCATGATCGTTTTGTTGCAGATCTACGGCCATTATTTGATAAAGAAGGCGTAAATCTGGGACTTTGCTGTCATCCGTATGATCTCTGCACCGAATTGATCGCTCGGGAACTGGGTGTGATCGTGACTGATGAACGCGGCGAACCTCTTCGAGCTAAACTCGCGGTCGAGCCTGACGTTGCGTGGGCTGGCTATGCGAATGAGGGCGTTCGCGAGCAGATCGAGAAGCATTTACAGGCGGAAATTGCTAGATGTTGATGACAACCGCAAAAGTTGACCGACCAACCGACCTCGAAGCCTTCATCGAAACATTGAAGGCGAATCGAGAGTTTTTTGATGTCGGAACTGATGTGATCATCGCCCGGGCTCCGGGCAGACTCGATGTAATGGGCGGTATAGCGGATTATTCGGGGTCGCTGGTCCTCGAGATGCCGATTGCCGAGGCGGCTTTCGCGGGAATTCAGAAGATCGACAAGCCCGTCGTAAGTATCCGTAGTCTTGGGATTGAGATAAATAGAACGCATGAATTTCATCTGCCGCTCGAAGACATTTTTTCGGATGGCGAGTGCATCGAATATGCCGCAGCGAGAGAGTATTTCCGCCGCGAACCGTCAGACGGTTGGGCCGCTTATGTTGCAGGAGCGTTGATCGTGTTGATGCGGGAAAATGGCATCCGGTTTCGCGAGGGGATGAACATCCTGATCGATTCCAAGGTGCCTGAGGGCAAAGGCGTCAGTTCGTCAGCGGCGATCGAGGTTGTTTCAATGACGGCGATCGCGGCGGCATTTGATATCGATCTGGAACCCCGCGAACTCGCGATTCTCTGCCAAAAGGTCGAGAACCTCGTCGTCGGAGCTCCGTGCGGTATCATGGATCAAATGACGTCCGCGGTGGGCGAGGCGGGAAGGTTTCTGTCGATGATTTGCCAACCCGCTGAGGTCGGCGAAAGTGTCGCGATACCCGACGGCATTGAATTTTGGGGCATTGATTCGGGAATTCGGCATTCTGTCAGCGGCGATGATTATGGATCGGTGCGGACCGGGGCCTTTATGGGCTACCGAATTATCGCTGAGGCCGCGGGGTTGAAAGTTAAAAAGATATCCGATGACGCTGTCGAGATCGATGATCCTGAATGGCGAGGTTATCTCGCGAACATCACGCCCGAGGAATTTGAGCGAAGATTTGCGACAAAGCTGCCGCGAAACATCGCCGGGAAGGAATTCTTGGCAAGATATGACGGTATTACTGACACGGTAACGAGCGTTTCGGCGGAAAAGACCTACTTTGTATTTTGTCCGACAAAGCATCCGGTCTACGAGCATGCTCGAGTGCAGGAATTTGCGAAACTGCTCTCTCAAGCCGAGCCTGATGTCGAGAAACTTGGTAAATTGATGTATGCGTCGCATGACAGTTACTCGGCCTGTGGACTTGGAACGGAAGGAACTGACTTGCTTGTAGAACTGGTTCGCCAGTCGCCGAACCTTTTTGGAGCAAAGATCACCGGCGGCGGCAGCGGCGGAACGGTAGCCGTTCTTGGTCGAAATGGAGCTGATCCTGAGGTTAAATGGGTTGCCGACGAATACGAAGAGCGAACCGGTCATCGGCCGCATATTTTTGCCGCGTCATCTGTCGGAGCGGCTGCTTTTGGACACGTTAAATTTAGTTTTAGGAGCGATATCTGATGGCGGTTTTAGTAACAGGCGGTGCGGGATACATAGGTAGTGTGACGGTTGAGATATTACGGTCTTTTGGCCGCGATGTGGTCGTCCTCGACAATCTAGTTTACGGCCATCGTGAAGCGGTCGCGGCGGATGTGCCGTTTTATCAGGGCGACGTCGGCGATCGGGAACTCGTCAAAAAGATCGTAAGCGACCATGGCGTTGACGCATGCGTTCATTTCGCCGCTTACGCGTATGTCGGCGAATCCGTGACCGATCCGGCCAAATATTTTGGCAACAATACTGTTCGAACAAATGAACTGTTGAATGAGCTTGTCGAGTGCGGCGTCAAAAAGTTCGTCTTCTCTTCAACCTGTGCCACGTACGGCGATCCGGTTAGGATCCCGATCGATGAGACACATCCGCAAAAACCGGTCAATCCATATGGCTGGTCAAAATTTATGACCGAGCGGATTTTGGAATCTTATGACGTTGCCTATGGCCTCAAGTTCGTCGCATTGCGATATTTCAACGCTTCCGGAGCGACGAAACGTTGCGGCGAACATCACGATCCTGAAACGCATTTGATACCGAATGTCTTGAACGCGGCTGATGGCACACTGCCTTTTGTCTCAGTCTTTGGCACCGATTACGAGACGCCGGATGGGACGTGTGTGCGGGATTATATTCATGTGGCAGATCTGGGCGATGCTCACGTCAAAGCTCTCGATCTGTTAGGCAGCGGCGGTGAATCGACTCATATCAATCTTGGCAACGGGGTCGGATTCTCAGTATTGGAAGTGATCGAGGCGGCGAGGAAAGTTACTGGAAAGCTGATCGAGGCTCGCATGGAACCCAGGCGAGCGGGCGACCCTTCGCATTTGATCGCGGACGCGACAAAAGCGTTGGAAGTGCTGGGCTGGAAACCAAAATATACGGACATCGAATCGATCATCAAGACAGCATGGGACTGGAAGCTCGCAAATCCAAACGGCTACAAGCACTAAGGAAGTATGACAAACAATTATCTACCAAAACCAGAAAACAAATTTACATTTGGCCTATGGACAGTCGGCAATCGCGGGGCTGATCCGTTTGGAACGCAGGTGCGGGAAAAGAAGACGCCGGTCGAGTTGGTTGAGCTTTTAGCAGAGGTTGGAGCGTACGGCGTGAACTTTCACGACAACGACCTTGTGCCGATCGATGCGACGACTTCCGAGCGGGATCAGATCGTTGCCGAGTTTCGAACGGCTTGCGAAACGAACGGTATCAAGGTGCCGATGGCGACAGTGAATTTGTTTTACGAGCCGGTTTTCCGCGACGGTGCCTTTACGGCAAATGATGCGAAAGTTCGCCAATACGCGATCCAGAAAACGATGCGGGCGATGGAGCTTGGGGCGGAGTTTGGATCTGAGATATTTGTGCTTTGGGGCGGTCGCGAGGGCGTTGAGACAGACGCTTGCCGACGTCCGGACGAGGCGATCAAGCGGCTTCGCGAGGCGATTAATTATCTTTGCGAATACAACATCGCACAGAATTTTGGCTACAAATTCGCGATGGAAGCCAAGCCGAACGAACCGCGGGCAGACATCTATATGCCGACCACGACTGCCTATATGGCGTTTATCGAAACGCTTGATCACAAAGATATGGTTGGCGTAAATCCCGAAGTCGCCCACGAGCAGATGCCTGGACTCTCGATGTACCACGCCGTCGCACAGGCGTGGGAAGCGGGCAAGTTGTTCCACATCGATCTCAACGATCAGTATCCAGGCCGGTACGATCAGGATCTGCGATTCGGTTCGGTGAGCGTAAAGCAGATGTTCTGGATGGTGAAATTTTTGGAGGATGTCGGCTACGAAGGCATGCGTCATTTCGATGCACATGCTTATCGCACCGAGGATTACGACGGTGTCAAGGATTTCGCACGCGGCTGTATGCGGACGTATCTGATCCTGAAAGAAAAGGGCGAACGTTGGAATGCGGACAGCGAGATCCAGGCGATACTGGCTGAGATCGAGGAAACGAACAAAGGCTCGCTCGGCTCTTTCGAAAGCCTGCTCGCGACCGAGTTCGACCGTCACGAGCTGGCGTCGAAGGGCTTGCAGTACGAAAAGCTGGATCAATTGACGATGGACCTTATCTTTGGAGTGAGATAAAACTATGCAGAAACTGGGGAGACGTGAGTTTATCGGTGGTTCGCTGCTTGCGGCGGGCGGTTTTGCTTTTGGGAAACCGTTCAGCTCCCGGGCGTCCGATGCGGCGATCGAGGTTTTGGTCAATGAACCGATAGCGACGATCAACCCAAATATCTACGGACATTTTGTCGAGCATCTCGGGGCCGTCGTTTATGACGGCATCTGGGTCGGTGAAAAGTCTAAGATAGCCAACGTCAACGGTATCCGCAAGAGTCTGGTCGATGCACTGGCAAAGATAAAAGCTCCCGTCATTCGCTATCCCGGCGGCTGTTTCGCCGACAGCTACAACTGGCGTGACGGTATCGGTGAACGGTCAAAACGTCCGCGTCGAGCTAACTATTGGTACGGGATCAATCCCAAGGAAGTGCCGCTCGACTCGACGTCTCGAATCGAGACCAACGAATTCGGCACGAACGAATTCATGCGGCTCTGCCAGTTGACGGGAGCAAAGCCGTACATGGCTGCGAACCTGCGAGGGCAGACCGCGCACGATCTTTATGAATGGATCGATTACTGCAACGCTCCGGCAGGAACGACGACGCTTGCTGATCAGCGGGCGAGCGGTTCGATGGGGAGCAAAGACCCCTTCCGCGTCGAATATTGGGGCGTTGGAAATGAAACCTGGGGCTGCGGTGGCGAACTGACGCCTGAGGAATACGCGCAGGAATTTCGACGTTACACTGCCGCCTATCCGCCGTACGATACGCAGATCAAATTCATCGGAGCAGGTGCGAGCAGTGACGATCCAAACTGGACACGCGGATTTTTCTCTAAAATGCGCGAGAAAAGCGAAGGGCTTTTTGCCCGGCGGGTTCACGGTTGGGGAATTCACCATTACGCCTGGAATGTCGCAGGCGGCAGAACGAACGACTGGAATCTGGCTAAAGGCGATGCTCTGAAATTCAATACCGAAGAATATTTCGAACTCCTCGTCGAGGGCGACAAGATCGACCGTTACATCAACCAACACTGGGGGATCATGGGCGAATACGACCGCCAGCACCGGACAAAGATCATCGTCGATGAATGGGGCTCGTGGTTCAAACCGGGATCCGAACTGAAGCCGGAACACCTGCTCGGGCAGCAGAATACGATGCGGGATGCTCTGCTTGCGGCCTTGACGCTCGATATTTTTAATCGTCAATCGGATAAGGTGGTGATGGGAAATGTCGCGCAATTGGTCAACTGTTTACAGGCACTCTTCCTGGCGGACGGCGACAAATTCATCCACACGCCGACCTACCACGTGTTCGAAATGTTTATGCCGCATATGGGGGCACAGGCGGTTCGCTCGACGTTTATGGCACCTAGGTCGAAGTATGAACGGAACGGCAAACCAGCTGATTTTTGGGGATTGAACGGTTCGGCATCTATCAGCGGAAAAAGGATGACCCTGACGGTCACAAATACGCATCTAACCGAAGCACGCGAGGCTCCGATAATGCTGCGCGGAGCTAAGGCCGTTTCGGCCAAGGCACGAGTGCTTTCGACGGCGGATGTTCATGCTCATAATTCTTTCGCGATGCCAAATGCGGTTGTGCCGCGTGATGAGGAGGTTAAGATGGCGGGTGACAGTCTGGTTTTCAAATTCGCTCCGGCATCGGTCACTCAGTTTCAGATCGCCCTCACATAAAAGTTTGCGATTTGACTCATTTGTTTGATAGAATTCAAAAACTCTCCAGTTAACCGTTTACCAAGCCTGTTCTCGGCTTGTTTGCAGATTTTACGACGAGGAAGAAAAAGAAATGAGTATCATGAAAAACGTTGTTTCGACGTTAATTGTCGCCGTATTGACGCTTGCCATTTCGAGTACAGCGTTCGCTCAGAAGGAATATTTTGGCAATTGGCCGGCCGGAAGCGACCCAAAAGAACTCGGTAAACGACTGGCCGAGAATTGGGCAAAACGCGGTTTTGAGTTCGAGACCGGCAAACGTCAGTTCCTCATCTATCCTGAGGTCTGCACCTGGTACGGAGCCCTGAATGTCGCTAAATACACCAAAGACAAAGACTTGCAGGCACGTCTCAAAACAAAATTCGACCGCTTTCTCACGATGGAGGGCAGCAAGAATATTTCGGCGGCTGAACACGTCGATTACCGCGTGATCGGTATCGTGCCGCTTGAGATCTTCATGCAGAACAGGGGCGAGCGGTATTTTGATTTTGGCAAAGACCTCGCCGACAAACAGTGGATGAAGCCAACGCCGGACGGCATTACGCACGAAGCTCGTTACTGGATCGACGACATGTACATGATCATGGCGATCCAGATGCAGGCATACCGGGCGACCGGCGATCCGGTTTACCTCGAACGGTCGGCTAAGACAATGGTCTCCTACCTCGACAAACTGCAGCAGCCCAACGGCCTGTTTTTCCATGCACCGGATGCTCAGTTTTACTGGGGACGCGGTAACGGATGGCAATCCGCCGGAATGACGGAACTGCTTCTCTCTATGCCGAAGAATCACCCTCTGCGTCCGCGCATCCTCAAAGGCTATAACCTGATGATGGCGTCGATGCTGAAGTATCAGGCAGAAGACGGCCTGTGGCGTCAGTTGGTCGATGACCCTAAATCATGGGTCGAGACCTCCGGAACGGGCATGATCGCCTTTGGAATGATCACAGGCGTCAAGAAAGGCTGGCTCGATAAGAAAACATATGGCCCGGCAGCACGCAAAGCCTGGCTCGGCCTCGCAAAACACATAAATGCCGAAGGCAACGTGACCGAGGTCTGTATCGGTACAAACAAAGGATTTACGACCCAATATTACATGGACCGAGCCCGAGCCACCGGAGACCTCCACGGCCAAGCCGCCGCCCTCTGGAGCGCGATGGCACTGCTTCGCTAATAGAGAGTTACCACGAAAAACACGAAAAGCACGAAATGGGTTGATGTTAATACTGATCCCTTTCGTGCTTATTTTGTGTGATCTCGCGGCCCCTATTTGGTGCAGAAGCCCGCACGTGAGCATGGGCGATTCACCCAACTATCGCATTCGGAATTGGTAACCACTAAATAACACAAAAAGAGTACGAAACAGGAGAGAAATCTTTCTTTTCGTGCGTTTTAGCTCCAGCGGAGCGGCATGTTTAGAGATTTGAAAAAAGGGAAAAGATCCAAGCCCCGTTAGGGGCGACATTCGGTCCACGGTCAATAAACAATCCGCACCTACGGAGCTTTTACGTCGAGTTTACGATCGATACTATAAACATATCGCTCCTCTGGAGCTGAACCGCAATCCTCTTTTCAATCATCCTCGCAGAAAATAGCCACTTGTTTTGCCCTGCGTTGAAGGTATGTTAATGATCTACTAAATTTTTCACACGTTCTTTCCCAGACTGAATACACTCTATTCCGGCGACAATCTAAAGATAGTGCAGGACAGATGGCCGACGTCTATCCTGGCGGAGAGCTTGACTTTTGATCATGAATGTGCTATCAATGCAACAAGTTGTCATTCTCGTGACAATGCGGAAGGGGAATGTGAGTTTTTTGACAATGCGATCCGAACCGGCCTGTGGAAAAAATCGTCTCACTTAACGTGGTTGATGTTTTACTAAGTGAGACGATTTTTCGCCGTAAGGCGTTTGTGGTCAATAGGATAGGCCGTGTTATTTTGTCCTCGCAAGTGAGACGATTTTGCCAGAAATTGCACGAAAAGCACGGATGAGTGGGTCATAAATCCCCATTCGTGCTATTTCGTGGCTAATGAACTCTTATTTCGAGCAGGGCGAATTTGCGAGGGTGCCTTGTACGTCGAAGCGATACTCGTATTCTTTGGCGTAAGTTTCGATATTTCGTTTGATCTTGTTGAAGACGAAGCAATGATACTCTTCCCCGCTGATGCGTTCGTTGAGGTAACGCATGGCATTGACCTCGCTCCAATATTCGCGGCTTTCCCAGATCTCGACCGGCGTGCCGCCCATTTGATTCGCGAGATCTACGAGCTTTTTATCCTGGGTATCGCGGCCGTTTTTTAGGAATATCGAGGTGTAAACGGGCATCAGAGAGTTTTGAAGCTGCATGAAAACACGATTAGCACTCGCGGTCTGATTCACGTGTCCAAATTCGTGTGATATCTTGGCCGCCGCCAGGATCTTGCCGCTGATCGAGTAGGATGTCTCGTACGATGAGAGGGAATTCATCACCGGATAGTATATGGGGTTTGGATAACCCTCGTTCAATTCGTCGCCGAGCGTGATAGTTGCACCGACAAAATTGCCCGCTTCGTCCCAAAGATATTTATCGGTACCGGCGCCTTTCCTTTTGCTTTTTGAGATCGTGAGCGTCAGTAGAAAACCTTTGTTAGAGGCATATTTATCCCACTGTGCCCGGCCGAATTCGGTTGCGAGCAGCTCTTCTTTCCAGCGGTCATACCGTACTCGATATCTAGCCGGAATATCTTCCTTAATGCCGCCATCGATCGGAGTCTTGACCGTGAGCATTTTTTTGTCGGATTCGGAGTGATAGTTGCCGTGAGCGAGCAGGGACGCGGGAACGGTGAACGAGACAACGATTGCAAAAACCAAAAGAGAAAAGAGACGCAGCGGTTTCATCAAAAAAGCCCTCCACTTTTACAGTATCGATTACCAGTGATGGTTATGTTAAGAATGAGAACCTTAAATTATCCCAGTTGTGTTTTTCTGTCAAGAGTTGTACCAAACCACGTAACTTTGTCGTTACCTTTTTGTAGTTTTCAGAGAACGTTAAGGACGCGGCTTTCTCACCCATCGATGCTCTCGTAATTGTTCGATCATAGCGGCGGTAAGGCCGCCGAGATCGCTTGCAGCGATATTTGAACGGACGTGGTTTGGCTTTCTCATTCCTGGAATTATCGTGCTGACAGCCGGATGGCTGAGTATGAATCTGAGTGCTGTCTCGGGGAGATCTGATCCGGCTGGGATATGAGGTTTTAGGGCCTCGACATGCTCGATGATCGGCCCGATCTTATCCGCTGAGAAGTAATTGTTTCTGAAATCGCCTTCGGGAAAAGTCGAGTTGATCGTCATCGTTCCCGTCAGGCTGCCCTCGTCAAACGGAACGCGGGCGATGACCGCGACATCCATCTCAACGCACGCAGGGAACAATTCGTCTTCGGGATTTTGGTCGAAGATGTTGTAAACAACCTGAACCGAATCGATCTTGCCGCTGCGAACCGCTTTGACACCATTCCACGGTTCCCAACGATTGATCGAGATGCCGAAAGCATCGATCAGACCTTGCCGTTTAAGCGAATCGAGCATATTTGACCAGCTATCATCATCGGTCCAGTCGTCATTCCAGGTGTGGATCTGCAAGAGATCGAAACGCTCAAGGCCGGAGTTTTCGAGGCTTTTGTGCAGGAACTCCTCGATGTGATCGGCTGGATAGCATTCAGCGAGAGTGAATTCCGGCAGCGTGGGATACTGCATGTTTTTGGGCGGGATCTTGGTTGCCGTATAAAGCTTTTTGTCGGGATTTGCTCGAATTAATTTCCCCAGCAAAGCCTCGCTGTGGCCATTACCGTAAACGTACGCGGTATCAAAAAAATTGCAGCCGAGATCGACTGAAAGCTGCAATGACGCGAGCGATTCCTCATCATCCGAACCAGTCCAGCCGCCCATGCCCCACATTCCGTAGCCGATATCGCTAACCTGCCAATCTGTCCTGCCAAATCTTCTGTATTGCATAATTTTATTTAGTAGCAACGTCCCGAACACAGCGGAAGCCAAGGTTATTCAGTCCCGAATCGGGGGCCGAGCGGCTGCGTCCGGCGACGCGGTAATTTGAGCAAAAGTTCTCTGCACAGAGAAATGAGCCGCCGCGGATGACGCGTTCGTCGCCGGTTTCTGGCCCTTTCGGATCTTTCTTTGCCGACTGCTGATAGTAAATGTCGGAATATCGATCCGAACACCATTCCCAAACGTTTCCGGTAATATCATAGATCCCGAAGCCGTTCGGAGCGAAACTTTTAACCGGAGCACGACCCAGAAAACCGTCCTGATTCAGATTATTGTCCGGGAAAGTTCCCTGCCACCAGTTCGCAGCGGGCTTGCCGCCGGGGTTCAGTTCGTCGCCCCAGGAATACTTCTTGCCACTCAATCCGCCACGAGCAGCGTACTCAAATTCCGCCTCGGTCGGCAAACGCTTGCCTGCCCATTTTGCATAGGCGTTCGCATCGTTCCACGATATATGAGTTACGGGCTCAGTCGGGGAGGATTTGACCCCGTTGCCCTCAGGAAATCGCCAGTCAGCCCCGTCGCCTCGTGTCCACTCGCCCGAACGCATATCGAAAACGCCCGACCAGCCAAATTGTTCGGCTTCGGTCTGGTAACCGGTTGCCGCGACAAATTTCTCAAAATCGGCAACCGTCACTTCGGTGACGTCGATAAAAAATGGCGATATCTCAACTGTGTGGACGGGGCCTTCAGATGGCATTCCGTCCTCCGTGCCCATTTGAAAGCTGCCGCCCTTTATATAGACCATACCCGCAGGAGCTTCAGGCGTTGGCAACGACGTTTCGGCACCGCAGCCGAAGCTCGCGGCGATCACGAAAAGTAGGAAGAAAATGTGTTTTTTAACTCTCACTTTTTTGCGGAAAAGATTATGATTATTCTACCGAAAGTTAACCGATTTTCTCAGTCAGGAAAATAGATATGAAGAACCTCGTGCATAAGCTCGTTGCTGTCACCGCGATCTTTGCGGTGTTTCCGTTTTTCGCCGTTCCGGCAAAGGCACAGACGCCTAAAAAGAAGCCAAAATACAATGTGCTGTTTATCTCAGCCGACGATCTCAGGCCCGAACTCGGAGCGTATGGTGTCAAGGATATCAAAACTCCAAACATCGACAAGATAGCTTCGCGCGGAACGCGTTTTGACTGGGCGTACGCTCAATGGCCGGTCTGCAATCCTTCGCGGGCGTCGCTGCTGACAGGTAAATATCCGACCCAGAACGGCGTGATGAACAACAACGACTATTTCCGCCGCAAATACCCAGACACGGTCACGCTGCCGCAGCATTTTAAGAATAACGGATACGTGACGCTTCGCAGCGGAAAGATCTTTCACGGCGGAATCGATGATCAGGTTTCCTGGACCGAGGGCGGTGAGCCAACCGATCCGAACATCACCGAACGCGGAAATCCTAATTTCCGCCCAGCTCAGCAGTCTCAATCAGATCCGGCCGTGGTTCCGCAGCCGAATGCGACCCCGAACACTGCGAACAACAGTTCCGACCGCATCGTGGTTCTCGAGGGAGACGGTGAAAGCCACGGCGATTACAAAGCAGCTACGCGGGCGATCAACTTTATTGAAAAGTACAAGGATAAGCCATTTTTCCTCGCTGTAGGCTTTGTAAAGCCGCATTCGGCTCCGACCGCGCCGAAGAAATTCTTCGACCTTTATGATGTGAACAAAATCCCGCTGCCGGTGGATTTTGGCACGACGCCAAAGGCTCTGCCCGATGCCCCGGCCATATCGATCTCGCCGCGAAATTCCGATCTCTTTATAGGCCGCGAATCTCCGCCAGACCTTGCGCGTGAAATGAAGCGGGCATATTGGGCCTCGACGAGCTATGCGGATGCACAGGTTGGGCGTGTGCTGGAGGCTCTCGAAAAGAACGGCCTAAAAGACAATACCATCGTCGTATTCTGGAGCGATCACGGCTATCACCTCGGCGAAAAAGGGAAGTGGTCAAAGGCATATTCTCTTTACGAGATCGGATTGCGAGTGCCGCTGATAATCGCAATGCCGAACGGCAAGGCAAACTCGACAAAGAGCGTCGTCGAACTCGTCGACCTATATCCGACGCTCGCTGAAATGTGCGGCCTGCCAAAGCCTACGAATATTTCGGGCGACAGTTTTGTCCGTGTCCTGAAAAATACAAAAGCCGCGTGGGACAAACCCTCGTTTTCGATAGTTGAGATCCGCGGAATCTGGGGCCGCTCGGTTCGCACCGCCAAATGGCACTATGCCGAATGGGACGAAGGCAAAGAAGGGCGAATGCTGTACGCAACCGAGACAGACCCGCACGAACTGAAGAATCTGGCGGAGAATCCAAAATATGCTGCGACGGTCGCTGAAATGAAGAAGCGGCTTGCGGCATCGCCGATAGCGAAGCAATAACGACTGGACCGCAAGCGTCCCGCTTGCATGGATCAGCCAAGTCGCCGCCCTCGAAGACTCGGCGGGCAAGCGCGACGCTTGCGGTCCAGTCATTTGCAGCTCGGACGGTTGGAGATTGATCGAATGAAGTGTTTTTTGCGCATTTTTCTTATGCTGGCCGCATCGATGGCGACCAGTTTCGGTCAGTCCCCGAACCCATCGCCTACGCCGCCGCGAACGCTTGGGTTGGAGAACGGTGTTACTCAATATGAGACGCCGGAATTCACGATAAAGCTGGTAAAAGACTCCCAAACTCTCGCCGCCCTTGAGCCTAAAGGGGCAGGCGGATTCGATTTTACTCCCGCAGACCGGATGAACGGACGAGCTGGCAATGGCTTTTATCATTTCGGCGATCTTACGTTTCGAATTCGCAGTGGTGCGGGTGATTGGAAACAATACTCGACGGCCTGGGCTCGTAAACCGGTAACGGCTCTCACAACAAATTCGCCCGATCTGGCACGGGCCGACCTCGCTAATTCTTTGCCCGCTGATTGTCCTATTCAGGTAATCAGAACCTGGACGGTTCGTGATGGAAAGCTCGTGCTTCAGTTTGAGCTTGTCAACAAGACCGATAAAGCGATCGAAATCGGCCATCTCGGTATTCCGATGATATTTAACAACCTCATCACCGGCCGAAAATTACCTGAGGCCCACGAGAAGAATTCGTTTTCCGACCCTTACATTGGCCTGGACGCTGGCTACATCCAGGTGACCCGCCTGAAGGGCAACGGCCCGGCTTTGGTAGTTGTTCCGGAAGGAAAAACACCATTCGAGGCGTATCAACTCCTTAGCGAACCCGGCCGCCCACAGCAGACGTCGGAAGGCATGTTCGAGTGGATCGTGCGAAGCAAAGCGATTGCTGAGTCGCAGTGGAGCGATGGAAGCTTTCGGCCAACAACGGACTGGGATCTGTTTGATTGGATCATTGTTCCTTGGCTGGATTCCAATTCTTCGCTAAAAGTTGATCCATGGAATCCGCCGACGAGCGAAGTTCTTCCGCCAAAAGGAAAGCGAGAGATCGGTGTTCGTTTTTTGCTTTCGGACCGGATCCAGAACATAGAAGAAACGCTGAAAGCGAACAAGCGGCCGGTGGCGGTCGGCATTCCGGGTTACGTTCTGCCGAATGATATCGAAGGGAAATTATTCCTAAAATCGACCGCAAAGGTAGCGAACATCGACGTCGAACCAAAAGATTCGATGACTGTCACGAATGCCAAGGCTCCTAAAATCGATTGGCAGGCGTTTGCCGTCAAATCGAACGGATGGGGACGCTCGCGTTTGACCGTCAATTACACCGACGGATCGAAACAGACGATCCAATATTATCTAACCAAGCCATCGACGCAGGTTGTTGCCGATGTGGGCAATTTCCTGTTTACGAGGCAGTGGTATGAGAACCCGAGCGACCCGTTCAAACGTAGCCCTTCGGTGATGGGTTATGACCGTGAGAAGGATCAGATACTTGAGCAGGACAACCGCGTTTGGATCGCCGGGCTTGGTGACGAGGGCGGTGGCGGGGCTTGGGTTGCGGCGGGGATGAAGCAGTTTGTTCAGCCAAAAGCGGACGAGATCGCGAAGTTCGAACGCTTCATCGACGGCGTGATCTGGGGCGGTTTGCAGTACAAGGATGGCCCGAATAAATACGGCGTGCGAAAAAGCATGCTCTACTACGCACCCGAAGAATTCCCTACATTCCAGTACGAGAAAGATCGCAACTGGACGACGTGGGCGAGCTGGAAAAAGGATCAGGCGATGAGCGTCGGCCGCGGTTACAATTACCCGCACGTCGTTGCGGCGTATTGGTCGATGTATCGAAACGCCCGTAATACCGAAGGTCTGGTCAAAAATCATCCGTGGGATTGGTATCTTAATCAGGCGTTCAACACAACCAAATTCGCTTTTAGCAAAAAACCTGACGGCAAATACGTCGTCGGTTACGTCGAACTCGGCCTGATGGAAGGCACGATCTTTCTCGAACTGCTCAAAGACCTCAAACGCGAAGGCTGGGCTGATAAAGCCGCCGAGATCGAAAAACTGATGAAGACACGCGCCGACGCGTGGGCTAAGGAAGAATACCCGTTTGGCAGCGAAATGGCATGGGATTCGACCGGGCAGGAAGAGGTTTATAACTGGTGCCGCTACTTCGGTTACGAAGATCAGGCGCTCGTCTCGCTCAATTCGATCGTCGGCTATATGCCCTCGATCCCGCATTGGGGATACAACGGAAATGCCCGCCGTTATTGGGATTTTCTCTACGCAGCCAAGCTCACCCGCATCGAACGCCAGATCCACCATTACGGCTCAGGCCTAAACGCAATCCCAATGCTCGACCATTACCGGTCTTTCCCGCAGGACGAACATTACCTGCGCGTTGGCTACGCGGGTGGAACTGCGGCTCTGACCAACGTCGACCAAGACGGGTTCGGCTCGGCAGCGTTTCATTCCTATCCCGACACGCTCAAATGGGACGCCTACAGCGGTGATTACGGCATGAACTTCTTCGGCCACGCCATGAACGCAGCGACATACGTTGCCGACATGAAAGACTTCGGCTGGCAGGCGTTCGGTGGGAATATTCGCGTAACCGGTGACAAAGTGACCGTCACGCCTTTGGATTCGATGCGGCAGAGGGTGTTTATCGCACCATTTGGACTTTGGCTGACGCTGGACGCAGGGACGTTTTCGACAGTCTATATCGATGCAAGGTCGAAGACCGTAAAGATCTCTTTTTCGCAGGCAAGCGGTTCGGTGAAAGCTGCTCGACTGAGGATCGAGCAGCCAGGCATCGCGGCGGCGGGATTTAAACCTGCACGTAATTTCAAGGTAGAACGGGATGCGTATCTCGTACCATTAGGGCAAGCGAAAACAACAATCGATCTGAAATGATTTGTTTGCGACTTCTCTGCGTTCTTGGCGGCCTTTGCGTTAAACCCGCTAACGCAAAGATCCCAATGAACGCAAAGAAAACGCAGAGTTCAAACTTATAACAACATGAACGATAACAAACTTGACCGCCGACATTTCCTTCAGCTTTCGACCCTTGCCGCTATCGGAGTGACGATGCCGCTCTCAGCCCTAGGACAGAAACCGTCCACATCATTCCCGACGAAGGCTAAACCCTTCCCACTCGAATCAGTTCGACTGACGCCGTCGATGTATCTCGATTCGATCACGGCGAACACGCGGTATTTGCACAAGCTCGTGCCGGATCGGTTGCTTCATAATTTCCGTGTTCACGCGGGTTTGAAGCCCAAAGGTGAGGTCTATGGCGGATGGGAAAAGGATACGATCGCGGGCCACACGCTCGGGCATTATTTGACGGCGTGTGCCTTGATCCATGCTCAGACGGGCGATGCGGAATGTAAGTCGCGGGTCGATTATGTCGTGGCTGAGCTTGCCGAGTGTCAGGCTCAGGCTCCGGATGGTTATGTCGCCGGATTTACCCGGAAAAAAGACAAGACGGTCGAGAATGGCCGCGTTATTTTTGACGAGATCGTGGCGGGCGACATTCGTTCGGCGGGGTTTGATCTGAACGGCTGCTGGGTTCCGTTCTACAACTGGCATAAGCTGTTCGCAGGGCTGCTCGACGCCGATAAGCATTGCGGTAACAAGGACGCGATCAAGGTCGCGGTAAAGCTCGCGGGCTTTATCGACGGCGTTTTTGCAAAGCTCAGCAACGAGCAAGTCGAGAAAATGCTCAACTGCGAGCACGGCGGAATGAACGAATCGATGGCCGAGCTGTACGTGCGCACCAACGACAAACGCTGGCTCGCTCTTGCGGAACGCATTCGTCACAAACGCGTGCTCGGGCCGATGTTTGAGCAGAAGGACGAACTGCCGAACATCCACGCCAACACGCAGATCCCAAAGGTCATCGGCCTTGCACGACTTTATGAGATAACGTCGAAACCGGAATACTCGACCGCCGCGAACTTCTTTTGGAAGAATGTAACGACCAAATATTCCTACGTGATCGGCGGCAACTCGGACCGCGAATATTTTCAGGCACCTAACACCATCTCGAAACACATCACCGAGCAGACCTGCGAATCGTGCAACACGTACAACATGCTCAAACTAACGCGGCATTTGTACGCGTGGAACACGCAGTCAGCGTTTTTCGACTACTACGAGCGGGCACACCTAAACCACATGATGGCCCACCAGAATCCGCGCACCGGGATGTTCGCCTACATGGTGCCGCTGATGTCTGGCACGGCACGGAATTTTTCGAACGAGTTCAACGATTTCTGGTGCTGCGTCGGTTCCGGCATCGAAAGCCATTCGAAGCACGGTGAATCGGCTTGGTGGCAGGACGGCGATCATTTGATCGTCAACCTTTTCATTCCTTCGACGCTTGACTGGGCCGAGAAGAAAGCAAAACTTGAAATGACGACCGCGTATCCAATGGGCGAGGACGTTACCGTTAAATTTTCAAATATATCAAAGCAAAGCGAGTTTCCAGTCTCGCTGCGAGTGCCCTACTGGTGCGAAAGCCCTTCGCTCAAGGTAAACGGCAAGAGCGAAAAGCTCGTTCGCGAAGGCGGCTACATTACCGTCAAACGCAAGTGGAAAACGGGTGACGCCATTACACTCACGTTGCCGATGAAGCTGCGTATCGAGCCGACGACGGACGACCCGAACACGATCGCGTTGCTCTATGGCCCAACCGTCTTGGCCGCTGATCTTGGCGAGGCGAAGAGTAAATTCGACGGCGTCGCTCCGGCACTCGTCGGCAGCGATCTGCTCGCTTCGCTCAAGGCTGAGCCGCAGTTTGCCAATTTCAAAACCTCGGGCATTGGCCGACCAAATGACCTGACGTTTCGACCGTTCTATTCCCAATGGGAGCGCCGCACTGCCGTTTATTTCAAACGATTCAACGACGCCGAATGGGCAAAAGAGCAGGCCGCGTATGCCGCCGAGCAGGCACGGCTCAAAGACTTGCAAGCCCGTTCGGTCGATGTCATGCACCTCGGCGAAATGCAGCCGGAACGCGATCACGGCCTGACTTCGTCAATCTCGTACCCCGTATCATATCGCGGAAAAAACGGCCGCGATGCCCGTACCGGCGGCTTTTTTGAATTCAAAGCCAAGGTCGTCGACGAGCCGCTGATCCTGAAAGCGACCTACTGGGGCCAGGAGCGAAAACGCCTGTTTCACATCCTGATCGACGGCGTTAAGATCGCATCGGAAACCCTCGGCTACGACAAAATGGGCGAATTCATCGAACGCGACTATCCCATACCGGCGGAACTTGTGAAAGGTAAATCTACCGTTGTCGTTAGATTTGAGCCGGAAAAAGGACATACGGCGGGGCCGGTTTTTGGTGTTTTGATCTATAAAGCGGCACCGTAGTTACCGGTCACAGCCGCAGCGTATCAGGAAGGTGTTTGGAGATCAGGTCTTCGTAATATGGCCTCAGCTCACTGGCGTTCGCAGGTGCGGAGCTTTTTGAATAAAGGTCGTACGGATTGAATTTGTTCACCCATTCGAACATTGCGTAGTCGTGGTCCGACATCAGATGTTCGTAGGCACGTTCTCGATGCTGGGCGTAAAACGAGTGATATCGGATCATGTAAAGAGCTGGTTCAGGAAGGTGATCCTTAGTGACTTGATACAAATACTCGTCATGTCCCCAAGACATATTTACATTCTCTAGTCCGCAATTTGGTGAATAGACGCCGTACTTTGTTGAGTATCTGGAATCTCTCGAATCAGGGTTAGCGTCAAAAAACTCTGCGTACACTATCTTCTCTGAAAATGCGCATCCGACGGGAAATGTATCGCCGACAACTGCCCATTGAGGTTCGCCAAATATGCAAAGAACCTTTCCCATGTCGTGAATGAAGCCCGTGAGAACAAACCAATCGGGATGTCCGTCGGCCCGAATTGCTTCCGCGGTTTGGAGTGCATGTTGCAACTGGCTGAGACCGATATCCGGATCAGAATCATCCACGACAGAGTCGAGGAACTCCATGGCGTCCCAAACGGATAGCTTGTTCCTACCCAACTCTAAATACTCAGATTTCTTTTGCTTAACAAACTCATGGGTCTGATAGCGATGATTAAGGCTATAGAATTCGCGAACACTTTCGCGGTCGGTAAGATCGTAATTTCTGAATTCATCTCTCGTCTTTTCCACAAGGGTTATTTTGCCCGAGTTACCTTACAAACGAGTTACTGAAAACGGATAAATTTCTGCCGTCTATTTTTGTTTCATCTTAAGTGCCGTGTTTATCGCTTTTTCAGCTAACGGTTTGATCATTTCGTAGCCTCTTGCGTTCGGGTGTAGGCCGTCGTTTGCGATGTCTGCTTTTAGCAAACCCTTTTCGTCCGCCATTGCCGAAAAATAGTCGAGATAGACCAGCTTTCTATCCGCACACAGTTGCTTGATCCATTTATTCAGCTCATCGATTTGAGCAGGTGGCCGAGTGACGGTACGAACGATAGGCGCACCTGCGGCGTTTTTGTTATAGTCGCTGACCGGCATTACGGTTGCGAGTACGACGTTGATGCCGTGGGCGTGAGCCAGATCGACCATCGAGTTAAGATTTGCCTTAATGCCATCGAGCACGAACGGGCCGGGATAGGTCGACAGGTCGTTTGTGCCGGCAAGAATAACGACAACTTTTGGCTTCAGATTGATGACATCAGGTCGAAAGCGAACCAGCATCTGTTGAGTGGTTTGCCCGCCGATGCCGCGATTGACATAGGGCAGTCCGGGAAACTCTAAATTTAGTTTCCAGCCATCTGTGATCGAATCGCCCATAAACACTACGCGCTTTTCATCCTTGGCAGGCGGCGCGAGTTTGCTGTTCGCCTCGCGGTAGCGTGCATAATTAGGAAAATCCCGAAGCCGGGCCTGCAGGTTGTCTGCTCGGAGCTTTTCAGCGGCGAGTGGATCAAGTGGCGTTGGTGTCGGAGTCTGGGCAAATGTCGAGACTGCGGTGATGAAAATTGCGAGTGATACGAGTATTGCTTTCATAGTTTTATGGTAGATGGCTTTTGAGAAAGAAGGAATTAACCACAGATGGACGCGGATAAACACAGGTGAGAAAAGAAGCTAGTTGTTTTATCTTCATCTGTATCCATCCGTGTTTATCTATGGTTCGGATTCCTGGTTTATTTCGGCTCATTTCTTAACGTCGGTCCTGATCATTGGCTTTGGTGGCTGTTTCATTCCGTCGCCGACGAAAAAGCTGGTGTGCGGCGGTTGGTTGTAGGCGACGTTTTGCCAGGCAATCGCTACGCGATATTGCGGATCGTGCATGAAGGTGTAAAAACGATGCTTGGTCGGGATCGCAGTTGTGTAGATCCGCAGCTCTTTGTTATCGGTCGACCGGAGCATGAATTCTTCGCGCCAGTCGCCGAAGAGGTCGGCGCTTAGGGCAGGTGTCGATTTTGTGCCGTTGTTCGAGGCGGCACCTTCGGCTACGAATACGTAATCAGTCGTTTCTTTTTCCCAATTCCATTTTGATACGGTGTTGCCATTGAGAAGCTCGCGTAGATTGTCGCCGTCCCAGAATATGGCAAAGTTGCAGGAGCGTGGATTTTTCTCTGAGATCTTAACGCCCTTGGTGTTAAATAGCCCGGTGATCTGTGCACCGAACACCCAGGATTCGGCGCCGCGATGCCGGGGATCGATGTCGACCGAGAGCCCGCGACCGGGCCCCTCGCCGTCATCACCGGCTTTGATGGAGGGTTTTTTCCATATCACTTCGCCGGTCTTGGCGTCGCGAAAATGAGCTCCCGCATCGTCAAAGCGTTCCTGGATATCAAAGATCTCAAGCCCTGGACGATCAGGATCAAGATCGGAAACATGCAGAGCATCGCCATGGCCGAGGCCGGTGGAATGCAGCCCTTTTCCGTTGTCGTCGAGCACCATCGCACCGAAAATGATCTCGTCTTTGCCATCAGCATCAACATCCGCCACGCTCAACTGGTGATTACCCTGGCCCGCGTATTTCTTATTTTCCTCGCTCGAACTGCTGTCGAAAACCCAGCGATTCGTTAGTTTTCCGCCCCGAAAATCGAATGTCGCTATGACGCTGCGGGTGTAATAGCCGCGTGAGAATATCAGGCTTGGCCGCTCGCCATCGAGATAGGCAACACCGGCAAGAAAGCGGTCGATGCGGTTACCGTAACCATCGCCCCAGACGGCTTTCATTTGTTCAGTGGTCGGATTGTCGGTCTCGGGATGACGAGAAGGAATGTATTTGGTTGTGGCGAGTTCTGCACCCGTTTTGCCGTCAAAGACGCTCAGATATTCCGGGCCCTTAAGGACATAGCCGGTGACATTTCTAGCTCCGCTTTCGCCGGGCCGTGCGATGCCATCGGCGGTTGAGCCCTCCGGGTTTCGCCAATCGGCGTTCGCGTCACCGAGCACTTTGCCTTTGCCGTCCGTCGTGCCGTCGGCGGTCTTGCAGGCGATCTCAGCCCGTCCGTCGCCGTCGAGGTCGTAGACGATGAACTGCGTATAGTGTGCTCCCTCGCGAATGTTCTTGCCAAGACTGATCGACCACATCAGCGTGCCGTCCATCTTGTAAGCCTGCAGGATTGGCGGATCGGTCATTCCGGCCTGCGAATTGTCACGACCGCGGCCCGTCTGGTGCAGCACGATCTCGTATTCGCCGTCGCCGTCGAGATCGCCGACGGAGGCGTCGTTCGGCGTGTAGCCAGCTGGAGTTTGGAGCGGTACGGACAGATATTGTCGAACGGGCGAGTTGGCCGGGAGTGAGAATGATGTACTCGCCGCTTGCTCTTTGCTGCCGATCACAGGCTTCACGAAATAGGCATTGCTTTTCGCAAGATCCGCCTTTTCATCAACGAAGAACGTAACGTTTGTGATGGGACTTTCGTTCAGCTTTGCCGTCTTGCTATCGGTCGTGCGGTACAGATTAAAGGCTATATTGTCCGCGTCCGTTCCGAACATTCGCCAACTGACGAAGACCTTGCCGCCCTGGTTTACTGCGACAATTCCTCGAGAGAGGTGTTCCATCTGTCGGGGGCGGTTCTTTTGACCCAACAGAGGAGTAATCATGCCTATGATCAATAAACAAGAACAAGCGAGCCTGCCCAAACACAATATCAGGCCTGCTCGCGTTGAATCGGTATAAGATTTCATCTGCAAATTGTTCATGATTTTTATTTAGCTCTAATTTTTTGAATCTAGCGACCGCGAAGCGTTCGGAGTCCTTCCCAGTATTTATCAACCTGATCTTTTTGAATTTTCTGCGTTGGGAATATTGCCTTTTTGTCTGCGGGAATCTGCGATCTGTCGCCGCGTAGCGACAAGACCATCCTCCGGACAGCGTCATAGGTAAACCCGTATGGTTGTTGAACGACCGTGCCAAAGATGTGGCCGTCTTTTATGCCTTGCAGGGTTTGGTCTTCTTCGTCAAAGCCGATTATCGATACTTTGCCAAGCTTTCCGGCATCGCGCACGGCATTGAGAATCGCGGGCGTGTTGTAGCTCCAAAGACCGACCATCCCGGCGATATCCGGATGCTTGGATAGCGTGTCGGCGGCATTTGATTTTGCTTTTGCGGCATCCGCTTCGTCCGTTCGAACGTCAATGATCTCAACATTTCCGCCTTCGAGGCCTTGCTTAAGGCCGTTCAGGCGTTCAATGGCATTCTGTGCATCACGGCGACCGACAAAGACCATGATCTTCCCGCCATTTGGCAATGCACTTTTCACTAATTCACCCGCCATCTTGCCCGAAGCAGCGTCATCGGTTCCAACATAAGCGGCCCGGTTCGAGGCCGGAGCGTCGGCGCCGAGCGTGAACATAGGCACTTTTGCGGCCGCTTCGTCGAGCATCTGCTTCTGGTTTTCGACATCTATGGGACTAATCATGATCCCGTCGACGCCTCTCGCAAGGAGATCTTCAACGACCTTCCGCTGGGCGGCGGCGGTTCCGTCGGCAAGCATCTGGAAATCGATATCAACATCGCCAAGCTCTGCGGCCGCTTTTTCGGCACCTTTTCGCGAGATTGTCCACCAGTCCGAGCTATTGTTCGTCACGATTGCGATCTTTAATCGTTTAGCGGATGAAACGGCGTTCGAGTTCGACGGTCCTTGGCTACATCCGCCGCCGCCGATGATTATTAACATCAAAAGTATGAATATCTTACGCATATTTTTTACAAAAAGGTCGCTCCAAAATCGATTGCTAATGAATGGTTGTGATCGAGTTTTACCAATTCCGAGATCAGCCGTCTTGCCTTTTTCTTTTCGCCGAGTCCCATGAGTGCCTGAGCTAACATGAAACGAGCGGTCGCTGTCTGATCTGCCTGGAGGTCGGCTTCGAAAAGCAGCATTGCGGGGAGTGACGTAGCGAAATAGTCTATCCTCGCGGGTATTCGTTCAAGCTTTTTGGCGAATGCAACCAGGTCGCGGAGGAGTCTTTCAGAGCGTTTTAACTTTCCCAGACTTTTGAGCGACATCGCCGAATAAAATGTCATCTCGGAGAATTGCCGCACGCTCATTTCCTGAAAATCGCCAGTAAACATGGCCGACCGATGCCAGAACGTTTGGGCTGACTCACGGTCACCCGCAAGATCAGCGGCGCGGCCGAGAAAATAGTAGATGTCAGCCTGATTTGCAAGGAGATGCTTGGCTTCGCCAAGGTTCTTTGGGGCTTCGAGGGCGTGTTTAAAAAATGTCAGAGCACCCTCACCGTTTCCTTTTGCTAACACCAGTTTTCCAAGAGAAAGATATGTCCGAACGTGTTGATCGAGAGCAAGTCCTTCGCCGCCTTCCCATGGCTGGAAATGACGTGAGGCGAGCAAGGATCGAGCAGCTTCGTGATCACTGTTTAGATTAAGAAGACGGCCGAGTTCGATAGTAAGATCATCACGCTGAGCGACCAGCGATGAGTGTTTTTCCAATTCACGAAGGCGTTTTTGGGGAGTGAGCCCAAGGCGTTTCCAGAGCTGATCGCGTTCGTATAGGATGCGTGCGTCGGAGCTGTCTGCCGCAAAAGCTTTTTCATACGCAGAGCTGGCTTTTCGCGGAGATCTCAGAATATTGAAATATGCTATCCCCAAGTTTCTCCACGCGATTGCGTTCCTTGGATCAAGCCGCGAAGAAGATTTCCACAGGCTGATCGCCTCGCTGTATCGCCGCCTGTCATAGAGCAGGTTGCCGAGATGCAGATAAGGCGTGGCATTATTGGGAACGATCTTTATTGCGAATTCGAGGACTGCTATCTCTTCCAGACGGTTTGGAAAACAATAGTCCTGCGGTCGCTTTAGAGCTTTCTGAACGGCCGCCTTCGCTTTCGTCGGGCTGCCATTCTTCGCGTAGAGCCAGCCGAGCGTGTACCCGATCATTGGTGCAGAACCGAGTTCTCGAGGGTCATCGCTGTTTGGTTTGTGATCCTCCAGTATGGTGATCGCCTCGTCGTAAAAACCAGCACGTGACAGATCGTGAGCGATATCCAAACGGGTTTGACCATAGAGCTGAGGATCATTGCCCGCCAGATATTGAGCCGCCATATCGAGCGGATCGTCCTTCAACAGGAGCAAGAGCAATTCGTCAGCGTTTTTCTTTTGTCCAAGCTTTCTCAGGACGAGAACCTTAAGATGTTTTGCCGTCGAATTCTGCGGTGAGAAATCGAGAGAGCGGTTTAGATGCTCCGATGCCCTGGGCCAATCGGCCCGGAGGCAGTCCATCTCGGCAAGTGCGAAAAACGCCGGTGCCGCCGTCGAGTGATTCCATGTCGCTTTGTAAAACGCGGAATAGGCTTCATCAAAAAGCTCGGTCTTCGTTGTGTCACCATCGAGTGGATAACGGATCGCGAGACCAAGATGGTAATTCGGCTCACCGTCCGGCGGATTTGGATTTCGCTCGGTTAGCCGTTCGATAGCTTTTCGGAAATAACCTTCGGCGATTGCAAACTGTCCCCGCCTTAGAGCAGCGATGCCTAATGCGTTATTACAGCGCGAATCGCCTGGGTCGCGGCGTATGGCTTCGAGCCAATAATCTTCGGGGTCGCGGGTGGCGTGACGGTACTGTTCGAGGTGCCTGCCCGTTAGGTAAAGGAGTTCGTTGCTTTCTATTGCTCCGGGTTGGGGCGGTTCGGTTGCTGGATCGGGAGAACTTATCTTTACAACAGAGTCGGGGAAGTATGAGATTATTTCGCGTCCAAAACTATCTAGAACAACGATACCCAAAGGTTCATCGGATGATCGTTTGACGGTTCGAACGAATGGAAGGCCCGGGGCGATATCCAACTTCCAGTCGGTCTTTTTCTTCCCGGTCCGAAGGCGAACGACCGCTCCCGATTGAACGGACGTAACGCTCACGCCTATCTCGATCGTCTTGTCACCCGACCGCAAACTGACAGCCGCCTCGGTATTCGCGTTCTGCGGGACGCCGATCTTGTGAATTCCGTACCAATATTGGCTCCATTCACGCGTCTCGTATGGGGCGAGAAAGCTGAAATCGGGCTGGTTGTCCGTAAAAACGCCCGCCATGAGTTCGATGTACGGGCCTTCGTCGTCGGAAAGGTTACGGTCCCAGGCATAACCGAACTCGTGATTTCCCCACGTCCACTGTTTTTTTCCGGGAGCGATGTGATGATCGGCGACATGAACAAGGCCGGTTTGCGCCAGGTGGTCGTAGCCGCCGAAGAAGTCTCCCTGCGAATCGACACACATATAAGATGTTGGGACGGGAATATTCGCGTACCACGAAAGGTCGTTCGGTTCGTAGTCCGGGATCGAGGCCGAGCGGTCGCCTATTCTCGGCGGGTGAAATTTAGCCGGTCTTTCGTCTTCTGGTACTCCGTTGTTGGCTCTATTAGCGTAATCAACACCATAGTATTTTCCGGTGCAAAGCGGAAAGCTGCTGACCGCTCGTTTGGCGTGGTCGGCGACAAATGCGACATCCGGCGGGAAAAATGATTGATAGCCCTCGTGAACGCGGACTGCAGCATTTGCCCACCAGAGGAAGGTCTGAGTGAAGGGCGTGCGATTGAAAAGACGAACCTTTAATTCCAAAAAAGCCCGGTCTCGATGCAGACAGACGCCGTGCATCGCTTTCATCCGGTTCATGGGCTCGTGATCGCCAAGCCACACGGTGATACTTTCATCATCACCTTCCTCGATCTCAAAATCGACCGGCATGAAGGTCGCAGGACGGTGATGCTGTGCCCAATTGAATTCGATGCCGCCTGATATCCAACTTCCCGCAAGCCCGACCAAGGCGGGTTTTATCACGCTCTGACGGTAGATCAGATCGTGTCCCGTCGTCTTATCGAGAATGGCGTGGATGCGTCCCCCGATCTCTGGAAGGATCATCACTTCGAGAAAATCGTTCTCGATGTAAATAGCCTTCCATTTTCGCGGAGTCGCGTGCTGGGAAATACGGTCGGTAAACGGCAGCGGATAGACGCGGCCGCTGCTGCCCTGATAGACACGCTTTTCGAGGAACATCGGGTTACGATCGGGCGCACACGGCTCGTAGGTCGGGATAACGACCTCACGAACGCTGTACTTAACCGGCTTGCACTCGACCTTCATAACCTAAATATTCTTCAGAACCTCGGTTGAAAATCCTTCGGCCCTGACCGTCCAGGAGCCATCATCCGGAAAGCCTGGGGCGTGTTTCTTGGGCGAATCTTTCCAGCCACCAGCCATTAGAGCGATCGCGTAAAGCAAACCGCCGTTACCGGGCAGGTAGAGAGGCAGGTTTGGACGTTGGTAATTGTGGCCGTTTGCCGAGTAGCCGTTTTTTGGCGTGTCGACCATCAGTGCGTCGATAGCCAGTTTTGTTTCTCCTAACCGAGCCGCAGTCATCGCGATCATCGGATAATCCCAGCCCCAGGTCGAAGGCCAATCCCAGACCTCGAACACTTTCTTGAGCGTTCGCCTCATGGTCTCGCGGTCGACCTTTTCGCCGCTGAGGACGCCGAGAGCGGCTAGCATCGACGGGTGGTCGTGATTGCGGACGCTGAACGATTGCGGAGCGTTCTCGTGTGCCCAATAGACCGATGTCGCCGGATCGAACGGCTCGGCCACGGTTTTTGTCATCGCGGCTTTCGCTGCGTCGTTCTGTTGCTGGGCGAGCATTATCGGATCGACATTCGCGGCGGGGGTAGGCGCCGTTTGAACTTTCGGGGGTGTCGGGCCGGGCCCGCCGACGGGGAGCTTTGATAGCTTGGCGATGATCGTGTCCCAATCTTTATGCCTCGTTAGGCCTAAGCGTTCTCGCCATTTCTGCGCGGTTTTTAGGCCGAAATGCCAGTATTCGAGTTCGTAAGTCGGGTTCCACGTCTCGCGTGCCGGGTGATTTTCCTGCGCCGGGATCGCCGGTGGGCCGAGGACGTAGCGGTCTTTTTCTTTGTCGTAATGAGCGTAATCGGCCATCCACGTCGCGGTTTCTTCGACGATGTCTTTGAAGCGAGCCAGCGTCGCTTTTGTAGGTTTTGTCAGATACGCCAGTTCCGCGTAAAAGATCGGATGCGGCTGCTGCCAGATCAGCAAAGTGCCAACCGGCGAAGGGCTGTCCCGTCCTGAAGTTTCAGTCATTTTGGCCCAGCGAGCACCTCGGTAACCTTGCTCCTTGGCTCTCGCTTTCGCACTTGGCAGCACATCGTTGTACCAATCGAGGCTGCGGTCAAGCAGCGGAAATCTATTCCACAAAGCAAACTGAGCCGCATGCCACCAGTGCATCTCGAGATGATATTTGCCGTACCAGCTATTCGAAGTCAGCCCCGTCTCCTGCGGCGGCCGCGAGCCGGAACATTGGATCGCGGTCACATATTGAGAAAGGACGACGCGGCGTTCGAGTTCTTTGGCTCGTGGGTCTTTGCTGCCGGAGAAATCGACGGCGGCGCCGTTTTTCCAGAATTCTTTCCAATGAATACCACTTCGGAGGAAGATATCGTCAGAAGTTTTTTGTTCCGTTGCCTTACCCTTCGCAAAGCTGACGACACATTCAAGATCCCAGCCGACCATTCGATCAAGCCCAACAACTCCCAGCCGATCCCGAAGCGGTGAGAGCAAGAAACTGTGAGCGCCGACCGCAACGATTGACGCGTATTCATCCTTTAAGGAGTAATCGTCCCACGAAACTGAGACCGAGTACTCGTCGTTATCGAGCCGCCTCGAAATCGCCGCTGAGTTTTTTCCAGTAGCAGTCAGAACTGAGGTGTGGCTTCGCGGTTGCGACCAGTCAGCCGCCTGCATCGTTTGCGAACCATATGGAAAAGATAACTTTAGCGACAGCCTTTTTTTAATAACAAGATCCGACCTTACGTGTACCGCGATAGCATCATCGGTTGGATGACAGGCCGTCCGGACGGTGACTTGCGTTCCATCAAATGTAAAGGAACTAACAATAATTCCGTGCCACAAATCTAATTTCTGCTCTATGTTGGTGATGTCAGACGACTTCGCTTCTGATCCGTCGGCTTTCAGAAGGCGAAGCCCGATCTGCCCCAAATGCAGACGATGCGGGTTTTCTCTGAGCCAGTCGAAGAGTTCTTCCTGGCCGGTTTTGGTCGTCATGTAGCCGACTTTGCGGCCGTAGGTTTCGTATTCGGTTAGCTTTAGCTTTTGCCCCTTGAGGTGTTCGGGCATCGGTTTGGTGTGCCAGCCCCATTGGGACATCGTGCAGAGCGGCATGCCGTTGGCGTATTCCTCAGGGAAGGTTTGCAGGCCGGTGATGTCGCAGGTGAAGGCAAATTCGCCATTCCCAACCGACAGCGGCGAGAGCGGATCGAGCTTTCGTATTACGGGATTGTGCCGCGAGACGAGCGCGTATCGGTCGATCTTTCCCTGTGGAGGCTCTGGATTCCCGAATCCCGTTTTCGCCAATATTCCGGCGGCCGCGATCGAGCCGATAAATTCACGTCTGGTTGTTTTGGAATTACTCACAGATCTTTCTCCAAATTCCTGTCGCTAACGGCGACAAACATTAAAGCCTAGGGTAAAGCGAGTCTTCGAGCGGAACCCTAGGTAGAATCCGCAATCGCGAACCGTCCCTGAAGGGGACGAATAACGTATCGCGGCCGCAAATAGCTCGCCTTCAGCGAGCGAAATCCATAATCGTTCTTTACCTAGGGTTACGCTCGCAAAGCCTCGCTCCACCCTAGGCTTTAATATTTGTCGCCGTTGGCGACCCATACAAAATCGTCTTAACGTCGCGGAAATTCAATCCATTTGTCATGGATTATTTCATCTTCAAAACTTCATAAAACTCTGCCTCAACGATCCCCAGCTTTGTCCTGCCGCCGCGGTTTGCCTGCGAATTGGGGTCGGGCGTGCCGGTTATTTCGATGATGTTGCCGAGAGCGTCTCGATTGGCGGCTTCGCCGTCGAGTTCGATCTTGATCGATCTGCCGGTCGTGCGCGGGAAGTTTATCGTTACGTAGCCAAGCGAACGCTGCGTTGTTCCGAGAAATACGACCTTATCATCGACGCTGATCTTCAGCGGATAGAGGAGCGTGCGCCAGCCGATCATCTTAAGCACGACCTGGTCGATCGGCTCGGGACGGGCGAGTTCGTACCTGATCCAAGCGTTCTCCTTTTTGCCGTCACTGGACCAGTCGGAAAGCTCGTTGTCGTCGAATGTGTTACGAGCCTTTTCGTTGTCAGATCCAGCGGTGACCGACGCGATCGCTAGCGAACGGCGCGACGGGGTGAACGATTCGCCTACGGGTGTCGGGCCGCGGCCGAGATACGACGGTAACCTGTCGGACGGGAAATACTCCGAGAGACCTTTTGCAGTGTTCCGAAAGGAGTCGAAAACTTCGTGAATATTACTTGAGTTAAGCTGTATTTCCGCCGGGCGGAGATTCCCCGAGGTGGCTTTCAAGCTGATCAAGCCTGCTTTACCCGTCGAGCGGATCATTACACGGTTGACTCCGCCCTCGACGGGCAGGCTCTTAGCGAGAATGTAATTGTCCGGCCCCTGGGCTATGCCGCCACGCCATTCGGCCTCGCCGGTGAGGGT
>JBGSQW010000061.1:0-3162 GCA_041737885.1 Pyrinomonadaceae bacterium
CAACGCCTGATGCAGCAAAACACCGGCTGTGGAAATATGGAAAAGCCCAAAGCGGCTTTCCCACATTCCCACAGCCCCGACTACTAAATCAAACTAAAGGAGAAAGAGAGATTTTTCTGTCCTAAAAACTTGACGGGCTCATATTGAGGGCGTATGCGGGGAAGATGAGTTGGATACAAGCGGCAGAGGTTTTGGGGATGAGCTGTCGGCATTTGCGGCGGGTTCGGGATAAGTATGAGCAGTGGGGCTTCGATGGGCTGCATGACGGGCGAGCCGGAAAAGAGAGTCCGAGACGGATGCCAATTGCGGTGGTCGAGGAAGTGCTGAGGCTGTACCGTGACGAGTACTTCGATTTCAACGTGGTGCATTTTCACGAGAAGATGCTGGAGAAGCACCAGATGGAGGTGAGCTATACCTGGGTCAAAGCACTGCTGCAGGGCTCGGGCCTGGTGGCAAAGGACCGGCCGCGAAAGAAGCACCGGAGGCGGAGAGCGAGGAAGCCGCTTCGGGGTATGATGCTGCACATCGACGGGTCAAAGCACCAGTGGTTCGGCGACGATCGCTGGTTTGACCTGATCGTGATACTCGACGATGCGACGAGCGAGATCTATCACGCCCAGTTGGTGGATGAGGAATCGAGCCGCTCATGCATGGAGGGGCTGCGTGAAGTGATCGAAAAGCAAGGTGTTTTCTGTGCTTTGTACTCTGATCGTGCGAGCCACTTCTTCCGCACGCCAAAGGCCGGAGAGCCGGTGGATAAGCAGGCGCTCACGCAGGTCGGCAGGGCATTGCGCGAGCTTGGGATACAGCTCATACCGGCTTACTCTCCGCAGGCTCGCGGACGCAGCGAAAGAAGTTTTCGAACCTGGCAGGGGCGTCTGCCGCAGGAACTGCGAATAAGGAACTTAACAACCCCGGAAGAGGCAAACCGTTTTCTAAAGAGAAGCTATATCAGGCAGTTCAATAAAAAGTTCGCTGTCGAATCCCAAGAGCCATCGGAAACGGCTTTTGTCCCCTGCTGCCACCCGGGTCTGGATCGCGTATTCTCGATCCAGACCGAGCGGACGGTCAATCGCGACAACACCGTCAAGTTCAACAACATGATCCTCCAGATCGAAAAACAAGGCTGGCGGGGCTCAATGGAAGGCTGCCGTGTCATCGTCTATCAGCATTTCGACGACACCATCACCATCGGCTTTGGACCACAACAACTAGGTAAATTTTCGGTCGACGGAGTGCCGATAAAACGTGCATCGAAAATTTTGGGCCCGCTTGAAAGAAAGAAGACGTCTCCTTTCTTTCAATCTGAGAAAACCGGACATTTAACATGCTAGTTAAACCGGACATCTTCATTTGCTATTAACACTATTTTTTTGTCGGAGTAACAAATTGTTAACGTCTGGAATGTCATAAAAGTAGAGTTTATTGACAAATCTGCTAATCGGGGATTATTTGGATAAGGTACTCGTGCATGCAGCCGGTCAGACAGTAAGACATGTGTTCTAGGACTGGTTCGGGGACATTTATAATATATATTATATATAAGGTGTCTCTAATTAGCGGCGCAAGCCCGTCTTTTTCAAATAGTTGGAGAGGTTGGCGGTTGTGGTCTTATACCGTTTGGCGATAAACGCCTGAGTGCTACCGTTATTTAAAAGTGCCTCTATCTCGGGGCGGAACGCATCAAGTTTACTTTTCCCCGGTCCCCGCGGCCTTCCCAGTTTCATTCCCAATGCCACACGGTGCCGCAACGCCTCCTTGGTCCTCGAACTAATGAGATCCCGTTCAATCTCGGCCGCCATCGAAAACGCCATTGCAATGATTTTGGATTGAATCGAATCGTCGAGCTTCCAATTCCCTTTCAAGGCGAATATGTGAACGCCGGCACTTAGGGATACGCTCAAAATCTCCATGATCTCCAGCATTGAGCGCCCCAGCCTGGAAAGCTCTGAAACAACTATTGAATCGCCCCGGTTCATTCCCTCGAGCACGGCGGCGATTTTTCGCTTACGCCAATTTACCTTACCCGAGATTATTTCCTCTACGAAGGTTACCTTTCCCAAATCGAGGTCGTTTGCTAAGGTCAATATAGCGGCTTTATTCTTTTCAACTTCCTGATCTCCGGTACTAATACGAAGATACCCGACCACCTTTGGGCGATCGGGCGTCTTTTCGGCTTTGTTAATTGAAATCCTATCCATGTCGCCTATCCTATAACAAACGTTATTAGAATACTAATGACATGTGGTTACTCGTTTGTTATCGCGGAAACGTTCCTTTATTGGATACGAACAGGGGGGATTCATTTTGTACTGGTGGCCATCAACCAGGCATGGGCCATTATTCAATCAACATTGAATCCTCGGATCAAGTGGGGATCGTGCGTTTGCAGCGGATCGGTGGATTGTGGTTTTCTTAAGCAACAAATGACTTTTTAAGGTTGGTTCGCATCTTACCGTTTAAGATAAGAATATGACTATTAGAATTTCAGCCATGATTCTCGTGCTGGCGGCCGCTTGTTTCGCTCAAATGCCGGCCATCGAGCCGGGCGTTTCGCATACACTCGCAAAATGGCGAGCTGCGCGGTACTCGGATGTGAGGTACAAGCTAAATCTGACGCTCGAGAAAATGTCGCCGGTTTTGAAGGGGACGATCGAGATCAGGGTTAATGTGCTGGCTCTTCCGAAGGGGATCTCTTTTGGTACGGGTTTGCAGCCATATCCGGCTAGTACAAACGAACCGGCGAAGATTGACCTGATACCGGCGATCATTCTCGACTGGCGAAAGATACGAGGCAACGAACAGCTTTCCACTATTTCGAATGTTTCGATCAACGGGCATCCAATGTTACCGTTCTCCGAAGCAAACCGTGATTCCGTTGCCGAGGCTAAGTCACTACTTAGGGGTAAGGAAGGGATCTACGGTGAGTTGAACGAACATCTCATCTTCCGCGACGGCGTTGTTATTGGCGAGAATGTCATAAAATTCGATTTCACTTCGCCGATATTGACGAGCGGGTCGGCGATCACGCGGTATGTGGATAAGGAGGACGGGTCGGAGTACATCTACTCGCTCTTTGTCCCGAGCGACGTCAGCACGGCGTTTCCGGTGTTTGACCAGCCGGATTTGAAGGCGAGATTTGAGTTGAATGTCGTTGGTCCG
>JBGSQW010000072.1:0-2038 GCA_041737885.1 Pyrinomonadaceae bacterium
CTTCGGCCGAAGCTCGATACTCGATCTTTGCCGTTGATCACGTTGATGGCCGGAATTGCGGTTTTCGACACGCTCAGGGAACTCGGTCTCACACCTGATATTAAGTGGGTTAACGACGTCCTGGTTGGTGAACGGAAGATCTGCGGTACACTTGCCGAAACGGTTGAAACGCCCACAGGCCTCGCCGTCATTCTTGGCATAGGAATAAATCGAACGTCGCGCAATTTTCCCGCTGAACTGGCTGAGACCGCGACTTCGATCGAAGCCTTGACAGGATGTTCGACAGAACATTCCGGTATTGAAGAGAAACTCACGGGTTTCCTAAGCTACTGGTACGAGATATTGAATGACAAGGACGGCCCCGCCGAGATCCTTCGAAACTGGAAACAACGGTCGTCGTATTTCTCAGGGAAAGCGGTGCGCGTCACGTTGCCGACTGGCAAGATCGAGGGAATCACTGACGGGCTCGAGGAGAATGGTGCTCTCAGGGTGAAAGCCGCGGATGGAACAATCACGATCGTTCAAGCCGGCGATGTGGAACGGCTTCGCGGAGTTTAACCGCCGTCATCCGACTCGCTTGGCCGAAAATAGTTTCTGGTTACTTTGAACAGGACAACGAGTGAGAATATGCTCAGCCCGACGCCGATCCAGAAGAAAAGGAACCCGGACATGCCACTTCCTGCGCCATCAAGGACGACTTGTGCGGCAACAGCGAGCCCTGCGATGAATGCCGGCAAAAACATGACCCAGATCCCTATGACAACTATCGGTTTAGGCCGTTTATCGACCGCCTTCGAGATGAGCAAGCCTTCGACCCTTGCCGCCTGCATCGGATCGAGACTAGCGTAATCCCCGCTCGGCATCAGGCACCGTGGGCACAAGCCCGAGGCCGGATCGAGAACAGACCCGCAAGAGGAACACAGCATCAGATCAGCCTTTCCGCTCCCGTCTACGTCTTTGGTCGACCGTATATCAGCCATTCTTACCTCTCGGGCCTGCTATATTATCCGTTCCTGGTATTCAGGTAAAGTCCGCATTGAGTTTTGCAGCCGGAGAGTGTAACGTTTATGAACGTATTATGAATGATGAATTTGAACTTGATGCCGACTTTGAACTCGACGATTTTGACGAGGAACTCGCGGAATTCGATGAGTTCGACAGCGAGCTAAACGACGTAGAAGTGCGAACCGCCGTGATGCAGAAAAACGATATGATCGCTCTGCTCTGTATCAAGACCGCCTCTGTCGGAGCCGCGATTTGCCGGGTCGATCCGCGCGAAGATCACCCCGCCGTTCAGATCTATGACGATCCGACAGCAGCGGTCGAATGGTTTACCAAGAGCCTCAGAACAAGCCGCCGAAATGGCTGGAATGTGATCTATGACGGACTGCCGCTGCAAGGGTGAAAGTCGATTGTTGATGCGATATCTGAGTGGAGAATTAAGATCGAGCTTAATTCTCCATTTTGCATTTCGAGCCTGATGTATGTTTCTAGCCATCGATATCGGAAATTCAAATATCAAGTTCGGGATCTTCCGCGACGCGGAGATCGTCGAGAGATTTTCGATCGAGACGGACCGCGATGATACGGCGGATGCTCTACGAACAAAGTTGTCCGGCAAGCTGAATGGATCGATTGGTGAGTGTTTCGTCTGTTCGGTAGTGCCGGAATTGAACCCAAGATTGGACGAGGCCCTTCATCGTGAGTACAATATCGATCCTTTCTTCGTCTCCAATGATTTTGATTTCGGGCTCCAGATCAACTATGAACCGCTCTCTGCGGCCGGTACGGACCGGCTGGTCAATTCGTTCTCGGCGGCTGAGAGATACGGGGTTCCATGTATCGTTTGCAGCTTCGGCACGGCGATGACTATTGATGTAGTGAACGCCGATCGGACACTCCTGGGCGGGCTCATCGCTCCCGGCCTCAAGGTGCTCACGAGGGCCCTCAGCCTGGCTGCTTCCAGACTGCCCGAGATCGAGATCACCCGGCCACCGCATGTTATTCAGAACACAACGGTTGGTTCATTGCAGTCCGG
>JBGSQW010000001.1:0-10793 GCA_041737885.1 Pyrinomonadaceae bacterium
TCGGACGAACTGCTGCCTTCGAAAAATTCCACGCTCCATTCAGATTTGTATCAATGACAGCGTCCCAATCGTCTTCTTTCATCCTCAGGATAAGTTGGTCGCGCGTGATCCCTGCATTATTTACCAGATAATCGATCGTCCCGAATGCCTCTTTTACCTGTCCGACAAATTCTGCCGCAGCTTCGGTGCTCGCAACGTCGCACTGAGCAACGAGGACCTTTACTCCCAGTGCCTCAACTTCTGTTTTTAGCTTTTCTGCCTCTTCAGAACTTTTCGAATAGTTAAACGCTACGTTCGCGCCGCGTTTTGCCAGTTCGAGTACGATCGATTTACCGATGCCGCGAGTTCCGCCGGTGACAATGACAGACTTTCCTTCAAATTGTTTTTCGCTCAAGATGCTAGATTCTCCTGTAAATGAAGTCTTGATTTTAGTTTGTCGGCATTCGCCCGTCAAAGTCTGCGTTGTTTACGTTGGACGCGGAAGCGGACTTTATTTATGATTTCAATAATATGAAACCAGGCCATCCTCTTTTACGCGTGTTTGTCACATCGTTGCTGCTTTACTCTCTTGCTGTTTCGGCTTTGTCACAATCGCGTCCTACGTTGTTTCAAAACGCGACGGTCATTGATGGCAGCGGGAAAGCTTCGTATCGCGGTGATGTTCTTATCAAAGGCGGAAAGATCGCTAAGATCGGCAAGGTCAAGCCATCGGCTGGCGACGAGATCGTGAATGCCGAAGGATTAGTTCTCGCTCCCGGTTTCATCGATATTCATAACCATTCCGAGTCCGGCCTTCTTCGCGAAGGCACGGCAGCGAATCAGGTTTCGCAGGGAATAACCTCATTATTAGTCGGGCCGGACGGCGGAAGCCCTTGGCCGCTTGCAGAATACTTCACAAAGCTTGACAGAAAGATCGCGGTGAATGTCGGAGCCTTCATAGGTCACGCCGAAGTGCGCAGCCAGATCCTGAAAGACGACTACAAACGCACGGCAACTCCCGAAGAGATCGCCGCGATGGCGAAACTTGTTGAGCAGGCGATGAATGAAGGTGCGTTTGGTTTGTCTTCGGGTTTGGAATACGACGTCGGCTTTATGGCGACGATCGAAGAGATGATCGAGCTCGCCAAGGTTGCCGCAAAATACAAAGGGATTTACATGAGCCACATCCGCGATGAGGAAGAAGGCTTTCGGGCGGCTATGGAAGAAGCGATCAGGATCGGAAAAGACGCAAAGCTTCCCGTGCAGATCTCGCACATCAAGATGGGCAATCGAAAGGTCTGGGGAAAATCTGCCGAGGCCATCGCGTTGATCGAAGCGGCCAAGAAAGCGGGTCAGGACGTCACCGCCGACGCTTATCCGTACACGGCTTGGGCTTCGACGATCACGGTTTTGGTTCCGAGCCGCAAGCATGAGGATCGCGGCGAGGTTGAAAAGGGCCTGGCGAATGTTGGCGGCCCGGACAAGGTTCTCATCACGAGTCACGCGGCAAACCGTTCCTACGAAATGAAGAACATGGCCGAGATCGCGGCGTCGAAAAACATTTCGCCGGTCGATCTATACATTGAGATCGTCAAAAATGGCGGTGCCGGCGTTGTTTGTAACTCGATGAGCGAAGACGACGTCAAAGCTTTTTACCAACGACCGTGGATAATGGTCTCTAGCGACGGCGGCATCGGCAGCCGACATCCTCGCGGGACCGGAACTTTTACCCGCGTCCTCGGCAAATTCGTTCGCGAAAACAAATGGCTCAGTCTTGAGGAGACGATCCGCAAAATGTCAGCCATGCCGGCGGCTCGTTTGGGCATAAAAGACCGCGGCATGATCAAAAAAGGCATGATCGCGGACCTTGTCCTCTTCGACGCGAACACGGTTATCGACCGCGCAACCTTCGCCGAGCCTCAGAATGTCTCGACCGGCATTCGTGCAACGTTTGTAAACGGTGTGAAGGTCTGGGATGGAACTAAAACTACCGGAGAGATGAGCGGGCTGACGTTAAAACGACGATGATTGATTCGTTAGTCTGCTCCCATATCTTGAATAAAGCGAGAATCCTCGGTGAATTTGTGTCTTTCGATTCCCAGTTCGTCTTCCAGTAGAAGCCAAACCGTAATCGCGACGTAATCCCGAGACCATTTCGTTGAAATCAAGGGCTGTTGCATCAAAAAGTCGATAATGTGCCGTGGAGTAGTCATAGTGGCCGCCAATTCGTCAGAGATCGTAACCTCGAACTCTTCCTCGACCCGCACTACCAATTCAACGAGATCCAACCCCATAGTGATTTATTAAACTAACGCATTCCGCTGTATCTCAAACAGCTTATTGATGCCCGTATCGGCGAGGATGAGCATCGCGTCCATTTGTTCGCGTGAGAATGGTTCGCGTTCGGCGGTGCCTTGGAGTTCGATGAACTTGCCGGTTCCGGTGCAGACAACGTTCATATCGACGTCGGCGTTGGAGTCTTCGACGTAGGCGAGATCGAGAATTGGCGTGGCTTCGATGATGCCGACGCTGACGGCGGCGACTTCGCTGATGATCGGATTTGTCTTTATGACGCCAGTCTTTACTAACTTTCGGCAAGCGAGTGCGAGAGCAACGTATGCACCGGTGATCGAAGCGCAGCGCGTTCCGCCATCGGCCTGAATGACATCGCAATCCACATAGATCTGGCGTTCGCCGAGCAGTTTGGTATCAACTATCGCCCGTAAACTTCGCCCGATCAGCCGTTGAATTTCCTGCGTTCTGCCCGATGGTCCATTCTTAGTTTCACGCTGAGTGCGCGTATTTGTCGCCCGCGGCAGCATCGCGTATTCCGCCGTGACCCAACCGAGGCCTTTGTTTCGCATAAACATCGGCACGCGATCCTCAACCGAAGCCGTACAAATAACCTTCGTCCCGCCAACCTCAATCAACGCCGAACCTTCGGCATACGGCGAAATATTCGGCGTTATCTTCGTGTTGCGAATCTGATCGTGCGTGCGTTTATCTACTCTTTCGTAATTCATTTTATTCACCAGCTAAAGAAAACTTCGATTCTACAACCGAATATTTCATTCCGACGGTTGGGAAAATCATTTGCCCAAACAAATATTTCCGCCAGGCACTGTTTTTTTGCTCAGGCAGTCGATTTTAGGCGAGATCGTCAACCGCGAAGACTTCGATTGCCTCAAGTTTTGACGGTTTCGTTCCCAAAAACCTCTCAGCGACTCGCGAAAAGCGTTCGGCGGCGTCGGTTACGAAAAAATGGTCGAGATCGTCGCAGAGTTTTCGCTTTCCGGAAACCTTCTTGGGGTTCGCGAGGCCTTTTTCGTTCAACAGATTTTCAACCTCTTCCGCCGTCGCTTCGCCCGAATCTACAAGCTTAACATTCTCGCCAACCGTTTGCTGAATAACGTCCCGCAGGATCGGATAATGCGTGCAGCCAAGCACCAAAGCGTCCGGCTGAAACTGTTTCATCTGCTCGAGATACTTCGCCGCGATCGAAAAAGTCTCCGGCTCGGTCGTCCAACCTTCTTCGGCAAGCGGAACAAACAGCGGACAGCCCGTTTGATTGACTTCCGCAGTCGCCGACGCCCGCCTGATCGCCGCAAAATACGCATTACTGGCCACCGTCGCCTCAGTCGCGATCACACCGATCTTTGGATTAGCGAGATCTTTCGTTATCTCAACCGCCTTTCGCCCGCCCGGCCCGATCACCCCAACAACGTCAAGCCCGATCCTTTCCCGTATCTTTGGCAAAGCTAATGCGGAAGCCGTATTACAAGCGACCACCAACATTTTAATACCTCGCGCAGCCAAAAATACCGAATTCTCGATCGCATACCGCTCAACCGTGGCCAGGGATTTGGTCCCATAAGGCACGCGAGCTGTATCCCCAAGATAAATAAAGTGCTCATCAGGCAAACGGTTGTGCAACGCACGATATACGGTCAGGCCACCGACGCCAGAATCGAAAATGCCAATTGGAAGGTTATTCTGCAAGGTAAAAATCTATCACGCAGGCCCGAGTTTTTTCTAACACGAATGCTGTAACAAAAAACGGATCCGAAATTTCTAACTTGAAATCTCAGATCCGTTCTTTAACAAAATGGTGGAGGCGGCGGGAATCGAACCCGCATCCAAAGGTTGCGACCAGTAAAATCTACACGTTTAGTCGAGTTCACTTATATTTCGCATTTCGAGAGCAGATGAACCGACAAGACCTCTCAAAACGCTAACCCGGCTAATATTTAAGTCTCGTTCGCAGGCGGTGAACGAGCCCGAGCCTGAACTGAGTTATGCCTTAGTCGGTCGCATCAGGCTGACTTCCGGTAAGACACTTCTGGTTTAGAGTTAACTAAGCAGCAAGAGCTAATTCTTGATTAGCATTTGTTTTTTGTATAGTTTTTTTAACGAGCTAACCACACAAGCCCGACGTGCATTCAAAGATCTATACAAGCCCCTGTCGAAGCCTGTCGCCCCCATAGAGGAAGGTCAGTCTACCGCATTGAGATGAAAAACTAAAGGGATAAGTTGCCGCAAATCCCCCTGTCAGACCGCTCAGGCTTGATCCGGGCGTTCAAATACTATCAAAGACAGTAGTTTGTACGTCATAAATTTTCACAGGGGCCAACAAAACACTATTGCAAATTGTCGAAAACGGTAGTATATTCCCAATACCCTTTTAAGTATGAAAGACAGATGAAGAGTTGCCGTTTCTCTGCCTGCGTGAATTTAGAAATAATTTCACGCAGGTAGTTGATCGAATCGGCAGGCTCAAGATGGTTTCAGGATTTTGCTGCAATAGCAGCATTCCGCCTTATCCTCCGTCTTTTTTGGATGGTGCCACAAGCGTTTTGCGGGCACATAGTCTTTTCCATTTGGACCTGGTTTGATCTACCGAACAAGATCCGGAACATGAACAGAGCGAGAAATTTATTATGAAGAATCAAGGAATCAGATCCCCACGATCAAAGCGCTTATGGCTATTAGTTTTGAGCTTGGTGGTCGTCGCGGGAACATTGTTCGCCGTGATCGACCAGAGCACAACTGGTCAAGCGGCCCCAAATACTAATGATCAAGAACTGTGGCAGGATGTCGACGAATCGTCATTCACATTCACCGCTCAGCGGCAGATCATCCCAGACAACTACCGTGTTCTCAAACTCAACCAGAACATGATGAAAGGAATGCTAGACAGCGCTCCGCTCGAATCAGAAAGAAATTCGGGCGTCGAAGAGCTGATCATGTCACTTCCAATGCCTGACGGCAGGTCTTCGCGGTTTCGAGTATTCGAATCCTCAATTATGGAACCGGGACTTTCCGCTCAGTTCCCCGAGATCAAAACCTACGCAGGTCAGGGCATCGACGATCCGGCTGCTGTTGTCAGATTTGACACCACGCCGGCAGGCTTTCACGCCATCGTTCTTCGTCCTGAAGGCAGTGTATTCATCGATCCATTTGCGAAAGGCAATACAGAATACTATGTCTCATATTTAAAAAGAGATTTTAAGACCGACAAACAATTCGAGTGCCTGGTCGGCAACGGCACCACTGAGCGTGAGATGCAGGAACAGCTCAGGATCCAGGCGCCAGAGATCGTTTCGAATGGCGGAACACTTAGAACCTATCGTCTTGCCATGGCTGCAACGGGAGAATACACCCAGTTTCACGGTGGAACTGTTGCAGGTGCCCTCGCAGCGATCACCACGACTGTAAACCGTGTAAACTTAGTTTATGAACGCGATCTGTCAGTCAGAATGGTCCTGGTCGCGAACACCAACCTTCTTATTTACACCGATCCGGTTACCGACCCGTATGCAAACACATCGGGCGATCTCACTGCAAACCAGAATAATACCAACACCGTCATTGGTTCCGCCAATTATGACATCGGCCACCTTGTAGGTACCGGCGGCGGTGGCGTTGCTACCCTAAATTCACCTTGCGGTGCCAACAAAGCTCGCGGGCTTACGGGTTCGGGCGCACCGGTTGGCGATCCGTTCGATATTGATTATGTTGCTCACGAGATGGGACACCAGTTCGGCGGCAACCATACATTTAACGGTGGCACGGGAAGTTGCGGTGGAGGCAACCGTTCGGCCTCAAACGCGTATGAACCTGGAAGCGGTTCAACGATTCAGGCATACGCCGGTATCTGCGGAGCGGAGGACATTCAGCGAAATAGCGATGACTATTTCCACGTCCGCAGCCTCGAGGAAATGGTGGCTTTCACCAACAACGCGGGTACTGGCGGCAGTTGCCCGGTTGCGACCGCGACAGGTAATACAATTCCAGCTGCTGTTGCAGCTCCGGCATGTACGATTCCTATCGGCACCGCATTCAGCCTGACAGGTAGCGGCTCGGATGCTGACAACGATTCTCTTACATATACTTGGGAACAATATGATCTAGGTGCTGCCGGTCCCCCAAATACTGATAATGGCTCCCGACCGATCTTTCGTTCATATAAGCCTGTAACTACGGGTTCAACGAGATATTTCCCGTCGTTACCGTTCATCTTGAACAATGCTGGAACACCACCAAGCACGTTCATGGGTACTAATGGAGTCGGAACTGTCTGTACATCTGGATCATGTATGACGGGTGAAAGCCTGCCAACAACGACACGGACGATGAATTTTCAGATGACCGTTCGCGACAACAAGGTCGGCGGTGGCGGCGTACGTTCGGTTCAGACAACCGTTAACGTAAACAACACGGGCGGTCCATTCGTAGTAACGCAGCCCAACACAAATGTAAGCTGGGCAAACGGTTCAGCCCAAACGGTCACGTGGAATGTTGCGAACACCACTGCTGCTCCCTTTAGCTGTGCAAACGTAAATATTTTACTGTCGACAGACGGCGGTCAGAGTTTCCCGACAACATTGCTCACGGGTACCCCGAACGACGGTTCGGAAGCTTTAACTGTATCTTCAGCGGCCTCGACAACAGCGAGGATCAAGGTTCAGTGCCAAACCAGTTGTTTCTTTGATATTGGAGACGCGAACTTTACGATCACGGGAGCAGTGCCGACTCCAACGCCTGGAATTACGCCAACGCCGACACCTGTGGCAACACCGACTCCAACCCCAACGCCGGTTGCAACACCGACGCCAGGACCTGGATCGACGTTCAGCTTCACGGGGCCTCCGGTTACTATTCCGGACAACAATCCGGCTGGTGTCGATATCCCGGTCGCGGTTTCGGCTTGTACTGTGTCGGATCTCAACTTCCGCTTTGACGGAACTCCAAGCGGTGCGGTTGGCAATACCGGTGTAGGCGTGACCCATTCGTGGGTAGGCGATCTCAAGTTCACGCTGACCTCGCCTTCGAACACGTCGGTCACCTTCTTCGATCGTCCGGGTGTTCCGGCATCGACGTTTGGCTGCAGCAACAACAACCTCGCTCAGGTCGTCCTCGATGACGACGGTGGATTCCCTGCCGTTGAAACGACCTGTGATGCTGCCGGAAGTGGTGCAGCCTTCCCGTCCGGCTCATTCTCGCCGAACAATCCACTGTCGGCCTTCGACGGACAGGCAGCAGCGGGTAACTGGATACTCAATGTCAGCGATAGCGGCGGCGGCGACACCGGTGTGGTACAAGCGTTCTCGCTCGTCTTCACCTGTGCCGGCGGCCCTGCTCCGACACCGACACCTGGCGTGACGCCAACTCCTTCGCCAACGCCGACATGTCTACCGCTGACGGAAGGGTTCGACAACATTACTTCCTTGACGGGTGCAGGCTGGTTCCTTCAGAACAATAGCTCGCCGGTGGGTACTACAGGCTGGTTCCAGGGCAACACTGTCTTTGCCTCACAATCTGGGGCTGCTACCTCGTATATCGGGGCGAACTTCAATAACACTACCGGTACGAACACGATCAGTAACTGGTTACTCACGCCTACCTTGTCTCTTCAGAACGGGGCGACGATGACTTTCTGGTCCCGTATTCCGACCCCAACTGGTACGGTTTTCCCAGATCGCCTCCAGGTACGAATGAGTACGAATGGGGCAAGTACAAATGTCGGGACATCGTCAACTGATGTTGGTGATTTCACAAACGTTCTGTTAGAGATCAACCCAACCCTGACGACCACCGGGTACCCCAGCGTTTGGACGCAGTACACGGTTACTGTCAGTGGTGTTCCAACACCGACCACAGGCCGTCTGGCATTCCGTTATTTCGTAACCAACGGCGGACCATCTGGTGCAAACTCGAACTTTATCGGCATCGATACGTTCCAGTACAATCCGATCTGTGGCCCAGCACCAACACCAACGCCTTCACCAGGTGTGACCCCAACGCCTGTGGCAACACCGACTCCAACCCCGACGCCGGTTGCAACACCGACGCCAGGACCTGGATCGACGTTCAGCTTCACGGGGCCTCCGGTGATCATTCCGGATAACAATCCGGCTGGTGTCGATATTCCGGTTGCGGTTTCGGCTTGTACGGTTTCGGACCTCAACTTCCGCTTTGACGGAACTCCAAGCGGTGCGGTTGGCAATACCGGTGTAGGCGTAACCCACTCATGGGTAGGAGATCTTGCCTTCAAGCTCACCTCTCCGGGTGGTACGTCAGTCACGTTCTTCGATCGTCCGGGTGTTCCGGCATCGACGTTTGGCTGCAGCAACAACAACCTCGCTCAGGTCGTCCTCGATGACGACGGTGGCTTCCCTGCCGTTGAAACGACCTGTGATGCGGCCGGAAGTGGTGCAGCCTTCCCGTCCGGCTCATTCTCGCCGAACAATCCACTGTCGGCCTTCGATGGACAGGCGGCGGCGGGTAACTGGACACTCAACGTCAGTGATAGCGGCGCTGGCGACACCGGTGAGGTCAGAGCCTTCTCGCTCGTCTTCACTTGTGCCGGCGGCCCTGCTCCGACACCGACACCCGGCGTGACGCCTTCGCCTTCGCCAACGCCTTCGTGCACGCCTACGAACACTGTCGTAGACCCGAGCATCGAGGCAAGCGTTACGGGAGCAACGTCGATCACTAATGTCAACTGGCCGTCGACCTCGACCGCGTTCGAATCCTCACTTTGTAGTGCGGCTTTCTGCGGCTCGGGCGGCGGAACCGCAACTCCTCGAACCGGAACCTTCTGGGCCTGGTTCGGCGGATCGGCAAATGCTGAGGTGGGAACGCTCCAGCAGACACTGACCATCCCAACCGGAACCGCTCCAACCCTCAAGTACTGGATGCGTATCGGTTCGGTGACGGCTCCGTTCAATGCGACCCTTACGGTCAAGATCGACGGAACGACCGTCCAGACGGTGACCGAGCCGGCAACGGCCGAGGCTGCCTATACACTGCGTACGGTCGCCTTGCCTGCCGGAGTTGCCAATGGCGGATCTCACGTCATCTCGTTCGAATACAACAACCCGGCCGGCAGCCTGACGTCTAACTTCAGCGTTGACGACATCACGATCGAGACCAATGCGTGTGCTCCATCAGCCACGCCAACACCGACGCCGACGCCGACGCCTTCACCAACTCCGACCCCGTCGCTGCCGTTGATCACCATCAACAATGTGACCAGGAACGAGGGCAATGCGGGCACGACGGCGTTCACGTTCGATGTTTCGATCAGTGCTCTGCCAGCTGTCGGAGCAGCCGATGCCAAGGTCGACTTTACGACCGTGAACGGTACGGCAACAGCCGGCAGCGACTATGTGGCGAACTCCGGTTCGGTCTCCTTTAACTCCAACACCCCGATCCTGCAGAAGGTGACGGTGCTGGTCAACGGTGATACCACCTTCGAAGCCAATGAGGCATTCGTTGTCCGTCTCTCGAAAGAGGTCAATGCCACTGTCCTCGAACGCGAGGGTGTCGGTACCATCTTCAATGATGACGTCGAACCCGGCTTCTCGGTCAATGACGTCTCAGGCAACGAAGGCAACTCCGGCACGTCGAACTTCACGTTCACGATCACACGTTCGGGCAACTCGACGGCGTTCAGTTCGGTGGTGACCTATTCGACCACCAACGGAACGGCTACAGCCCCGGGCGATTACACTGCCATCACTAACGCAGCGGTCACCTTCGCTCCGGGTGAGACCAGCAAGACGGTCATCGTTTCGGTCGTCGGTGATACGGTCACCGAGCCTAACGAGACCTTTAACCTGGTCATCAATAGTGTGACGAACGGCTCCATCCTCGATGGTACCGGCGTTGGCACCATTCTCAATGACGAGGGTCAGAGCCAGCGTGTCGAGGGCGATGTGGTCGATGCGGGCGGCGGTGCAGCCGGTGACAATGTGGTTCTGGCCAATGACGTCAATGTCATTCGTCAGATCCTGCTTGGCAACCTGCCGGCTATCCCGGCCGGGCCTCAGTTCCAGGCAGCTGACGTCAACCTCGATGCGAATAACGGCTGCGGTAACGGAGCTATCGATTCGGGCGACGTGACCGTCATCAGACGCTACAACCTGGGTGAGCTTCCGCTCAAACCGGTTTGCGGACCGACGGGGCCGACAAACACGGCTCCGGTCGAGGCAGACAGGACCCTGGCACCAGAAGTAGTTGGCCGCACGATACGTGCGGTCAACAACACAACGACGCCGGGAGCAACCGTAGTGGTTGCCTTCCAGCTCGAATCACAGGGCGATGAGGCATCGGCCAGCTTTACGGCAAACTGGAACCCGGCAGTCTTCACATACGTGTCGGCAGCAGCAGGAACCGGCGTACCGACGGGCACGAACCTCGGCCTGAACACCAGCCAGACGGCACAGGGACGACTCGGCGTACTGCTTGATGCTACGAATACGTATGCAGCAGGCACACGCGGTATCCTGCTTGTGACCTTCACGGTTGCT
>JBGSQW010000098.1:0-67512 GCA_041737885.1 Pyrinomonadaceae bacterium
TCTTCCGGCTTCTGATAGCCCTTCAACAAATTGTCAATCAGCTCGTTGTCCAACAACTCTTTTTCTTTGGTCATTTTTTCTCCTCCGCCAAACCTATCTCATTCGGCTTTCAATGACCACTTACACAAAATAATTTACACCCTCAATTTTAATTTCACTCCAGAACAGAAATCGGCCCTGAATTTCATCGCAGTGACTGTTTTCAGGGCCGTTTTCATTTCTATATCTTACCGATCTGTTTTCGAGAACGCTTTTCGGTCATCGTGCCGTCAAATTCCTCGTCGTTCGCCTCGGCTTCTTCTTTCGTCTTGCGGACGATCTGATCTTTGTGATGAGGCGGTGAATAGATCGTGTAGAGGTTGAGTGTATCGGTTGCCGAAGTATTGATGACATTGTGCCTCGCACCAGCTGGAATGACGACTGCGTCGCCGTCCTTGACGGTGTATTTGCTGTCGTCAATCACCACACGGCCGGTTCCGCCCTCGAACCTTAGGAACTGATCGTTCTCCTCATGCACCTCGGAGCCGATCTCTTCCTTCGGTTGAAGTGTCATCAGAACCAGTTGGCTGTATGCCGATGTATAGAGAACCTTGCGAAAATTCTTATTTTTCAAGGTCTCTTTTTCTATGTTTGCTTTGTATCCTTTCATTTCTATTTTCTCCCAAAAGGTTATTCTGCACTGACGGTCGATATTTGAATGTACTCTAGCTAACCCTCGCTCTAGTTCCAGACAACTTTGCTGCGAAGCCGGCGAAGTGTTTTCTCTAAACCGATCGTCTCAAAAACGGAAAGCATCGATGGTCCGACAGCAACGCCGGTTAGCATCGTTCTAGCTCCGTTCATAATTACTCCGAGTTTTGTGCCTTTTTCTTCGGTGAAGCCTTTGACGACTGTTTCGATGTTGGCTTCGGAATACGGAAGAGAACCACCCCGTCCGCCCAAGGCGGCGTCCATCCTTCCTTCGTAAGGAGGGGAGCTTAAGAATTCCGCCTCAAACCGGTCTGCGAGTTCGGGCAGCCAAGTTTTGAGATCGGGGAACTTATTCAGGTTCTTTTCGATCGCAGCCGGGTCGAAGTCGAAGTCTTCGCTGAAATAGGCACGGCCCTGGGTCGAGAAATCCTTGAGCGTGAAGAACCGTTGACGGATGAGGTTGATCGTCTGGACGAACCAGTCATAGCTGCCGTGTTCTGGCAGCTCTACCGCAACTCCCGCAGGGCGTTCGTCGGCTCCTGCATCTTCGGTCGAGCTGATGGTTTCGGTTACGGCTCGCAGTTCGGGTTCGTATTCTTCGCGCCAAAGCTTGGCGGACTTCAGCTCGGTTTTGACGAAAGGCATCAGTTCGCCGACCGGCATTGTGCGGATGTATTCGGCGTTCATCCACTGAGCTTTGTCGTCGGTCCATTTGCGAGGGTCGTTCTCGGTAAAATTGAACACCGCGTTCGAACGATGGATGCCGCCCAGCGAAAACTTCTTCACCAATTCGTCGAGCGTGTATATCTCCTGCTCCTCACCCGCTGACCAACCAAGCAAAGCGAGAAAATTGCGGAACGCCGCCGCCAGAAAACCCGCATCTCGGTATGTAGTCATCGAGACGACCTCGCCGTGTTTTCGCTTCGACAGCTTGCCTTTGTTAGGAGCCATGATGAGCGGCAGATGGGCGAATGTTGGCGGCGTGATGCCCAGAGCTTCGTAGATCAGGACTTGCTTGTGTGTGTTCGTCAGATGGTCCTGGCCGCGTATGACGTGGGTTATCGCCATCTCGATATCGTCGCAGACTACCGCGAGGTTATAGAGAGGGTGTCCGTCGGAGCGAAGCAAAACGAGATCTTCCGTCTCCGTATAATCGCGTTCCTGTAGGCCGTAAACCGCATCCTCGAAAGAAGTCTTGCCGACCGCTGCAACTTTAAGACGAATCGCAAACGGCTCTCCCGCTGCTGCTCTCGCATCGCTTTCTTCGCTCGAGAGATCCCGATACGGATTGTCCCGCATGTTCTTTTCGCCCTGGTTGGCACGGGCGCGGTCTTTGATGGTGTCTTTTACGTTGGCATCGTTCGGCTCGGCCTTTGGCGTGAAATCGCGATAAGCCTTACCTTCCGCAAGCAGTTTTCTGGCAGTTTCGCGATGCTTGTCGGCATTGTCGGATTGGAAAACGATCTCTTCGTCGTGAGCGAGTTCCAGCCATGCTAGACCGTCCAGGATCGAGCGGGTCGATTCCTCAGTCGAACGGGCGAGGTCGGTGTCCTCGATGCGAAGCAGGAACTTGCCGCCCGTGTTGCGGGCATAAAGATAATTAAATAGCGCGGTTCTCGCACTGCCAATATGAAGATAACCCGTCGGGCTCGGTGCAAATCTTACTCTTACAGTCATAACGAACTAGTTTCCTGTATCAGCGGCGATAACGCAAAAAGACCGCCTGGATCCGATACCTGTATTACAGCCAAATTCCCCGTAAGCTATTGATATTATTACGCTTAACCCGAGTTTTGACCGTCCCGGCTTGTCCCAACTCGTGGGACAGGTTGGGACAGGCTAAATTCAGTGAATAATGGACTTGTGAGTATCTGTCCCATGTCCCACAAAAAATCAAATCGCTCAACTTCGTGATCCGGATGAATTCTTTCGGATCTGTTTAAACCCATATGTTGATCGAAACAGCATAATTCCCCCATCGCGAAGATAGCACACATTTGCATTTATAGCAAGTATTTTTATTTATGAAACAGCTAGTGTCGAGCAGCGGCATATCGCTGACATCAGATTGGGGTCCTTTTGAAAAGGTCAGGCCGTGGAACGGCCGCAGAAAATAGCCAGATGCGGAGCTTCCGGTTAAGTGGTCCAAAGGTCATCGCCGCGTCGAAGATGCGGCAAGATAGGGCTGGTGCGGCTTCACCGCACAGAGCTTCATGGAATGCCGACTACCAGAAACTCCGCATCTGGCTATTTTCTTACGCCGCTCCACGGCGAAGATTTTCAAAATTACCCAGATATCTAAACAATTGACAGGGGCTTCTATTTCGTCGGCTTTTGTATCAGCAAATTCAGCTCGGCCAGTTGTTTTGAGAGTTCGCCGATCTTGTGCAAAACATCTCGTTTGAACTTCGCGTCCTTGATCTCGTCTTTTCCGTCCACGAGAAAGCTGCCGTTGGGGTCGAGGATGAGTTTGTCGATCTCAGAAGCGCTGTCGAGGCCGTTCTCGTGGGCGATGATGTCGAGATCGCTCTCGGTCATCAGTTCGCGTTTGAGGATGGCTTGATCTACTTTGCCGTTTTCGATGAGTGTTACGGGTCTGCCCTCGGTGGCCGCCTCCATCCTGGGCCAACGATATTTCACGTAGGCGACGGAAGAATTGATCAGAAGCAGGGCTGCCGCACCGACGAGACCGCCGACGAGCGACGTGTCGTTTCCGATGATCGCATTCTGCACGGTGTTTGAGAGCGAAAGGATGACCACCAGGTCGAGCGGGTTAAGCTGAGCGAGTTCGCGCTTGCCGACGACCCGCAACAGCACGATGAGAGCGATGTAAACAATAACGGGGCGAAGTATCTTTTCGCCCCAGGTTACGTCTGCAGTATTCAATGTGAACATATTCGTCCACATCGAGGTGTCAATAAACGCGAGGTGAAATTCGATAAACATAGTGGTTCTCCTTTGCGGCAGCTATGCTTATCGAGTTTAGTGGTACGGATGTAAATTTTACAGACCGCGCCGCAAGATCACTCTTTTCCGCTCAGTTTCCAGCCGAGCAGAGCCATCGGAATGTACGCGAAAACAACGTCTACCACTCGATACCACATCGGAGCCGGGATAATTACATTTGCAACTATTCCGCCCGCGAGAAACAGGCATCCGAGGACGATCGCGATCGTTTTTCGAGAGCTTGCCGCTATGAACATCGCGACCAGCACACCGACGAGCGGCCCGAGTGCGTGAGCGAGGAACGGCACGATAAAGTCGATCGGCTGCAACAGGTGGATGGTCGATGCGACACCTTCCAGACTGTTTCCGTCGAAACCGGCCGGCGGCGGCATGATCGCGTGGCCTGCGGCGAGCACGGCCATGTTAACTACATTTCCAATGACGAATCCCAAAATTACAGCCAATATGTTTCTTACAATGTTCACTCTGATTCTCCTTTTGTACCTGTGCGGGCCCCAAAATAAATGGCGGCCAGCTTTGTAGCAAATGATACGGCCATATGCGGAATAAAGGCGGTCATCTGTCCGGCAGCAACCGCGATAATTATCGCAAGGTCCACCACAAGATATTCATAACTTATTACGTAGTGACGGGAAGCAGTTCGCGTTTACGCAGCAGAGCGGCGCTGATCAGCGTCACGATAATTCCGACGGGCAGTATCTCGATCAGCGAGAATGCAAAACGAATGTAGAAGATCCGGTACATCTCCATGAATTTCTCGCCCTCGACACGTGACGTTTCGATCTCGGCCTCCGGCAGTCCGTCCGCTTTCATTTTGTCAAGATAATAGACGGTATATTTCTGCATGAATTCGTCGCCGACCTTGGGATAGTAGATCTCCCAGCTAGCCGCGTAACAAACCGCCGAGATCAGACTGATGAGAAGGCCGACCTCGATTCCTTTTAGAAACGAAATGTGGCCACCGTTATTGTCGCGATAGGATTTGATACCAAAGAACACGATCGACAAAGCAACGATCATGGTCGCGTATCCCCATAATATCCCGTTGTCGAAATTGACAAAACCTGTGTTGACGGTTCCCATCAACAGCCACATCAAAACCCCGGCGATCGCACCGGAAAGCAAACCAAAAATAAGAACTATCTTCGCCATATGACATCTCCTTATGTACTACCAGAAATGTACCGTCAAACGTGATGGCGCACATCGGCCAAAAGTATGAATTTCGCTTTTTATTTGGTTTTCAGCCGAAAGTACTACGGAATTATACGCATTTCCTTTGCTTTGGCTATCGCTTCGGTGCGGCGGCTAGCGTCGAGCTTGGCGAGAATGTTTGAGACGTGTGTCTTAACGGTCGAGTTCGAAACGAACAGGCGGGCGGCGATCTCCTGATTTGAAAGGCCGGCTGCGATCAGCTCAAGAACCTCGTACTCTCTTTTGCTGATACCGGCCTCTTTTAGGTTGGTTTCATTCCGCTCAAACGGTCCGGAGATCTCGATAACCTTTGCCCGCGTAAGCCGCAGCCCGGCCCAGATGCCAAGCGCGGTAAACATCACCGCGACCGAGCCTATGTAGAACTCAAGGGGGATATCACGAATAACGAACTTGTATTCGACAAACTTCAGCAGCCCGATAAGGGCTGCCATGGCAGTGCCGTAGATGATGATCGTTCGCCGCATTAATTCAGAAAAACAAAAGACCGCCAAAACACATAATGCTTGGCGGCCTTTTAGATAATAGATGGCGGAGACGACAGGATTCGAACCTGTGGTAGTCTTTTGGACTACAACGATTTAGCAAACCGCCGCTTTCAGCCGCTCAGCCACGTCTCCATCCCGGCCCCGCTAACTAGGGGTGAGGCAGACTTCAATTCTAGCGGACAAGCAAACTTTGTCAAGTATCTCGCATCTTAACTTTACAAAACGGCTGGACTTTCGCCTTGACAGGCTTGATTTTTACGAACAAAATACCAAAGTTGCCAAAATTGCCGTTTCCGATGGGCTTTAAACCGCATACAAAACGATTGCTGACCTTTTCAATGATGCTGATGGCTGTGGCCTTGGCGTCTGTTTCTGTGTCTGCGGCGAACGTGACCGTCGTGGTTGAAAAGACCGGCGGGCTCGGCGTGATCAAGGGCATCGTGCGCGACCACGGCGGCAGTCCGATCGCTGATGCGGCCGTTGCGGTCTTTCATGCCGGCACGACCAAACTGCTCAAACAGGTGGTCTCAGGGCGTGACGGCAGCTTTTTGACCCGCATCGTACCCGGGAAATACACAGTTCTCGCCGTCGCTCAAGGGTTTAATCCATCATATATTTTCGGCGTCGATATCGGACGCTCGGCCGAGCTAAGCTACGGGTTTAAGCTGGAGAAAGCAGGCAGCGGCAACACTCTGCCCGAGAAACGCCTTGATCGCAACAGCTCGAAATGGCGCATTCGCGCCGCTCAGATGCAGCGAGCGATCTACCAAAACCGCGAAGGCAACACGACGACGACCGCTGAGTCTGATGTCGAGGATGAGGTAGAAACACGCGATCCCGATCGAAAAGGGCAAACCGTTGTTGAAACGTATTTTGCCGACGCCAATGATGGTTCATACACAGGGGTAAATTTTGCGACGCTGATCCCGGTCGGCGAAACGACCGAGCTCGTGGTGGCCGGACAGACCGGAACCGGAAAGCGGGCTCCGCAGCGGATCGAAACATCATTAAAGCTCAACGCGACAGATTCGCATCAGCTGCGATTCAATACCTCGATCAACCGACTAGGGACCATAGCCACGGCTAACGCAACGCGTCCACTTGGGCAGGTGTCATTTCAGGCTCTTGATGAATGGAAGATCCGCGAGGGCGTGATCCTCGTTTACGGCTTAGATTACTCACGGTTTTTCGGTGCAGGCGATGACGCCTCGATCTCGCCGCGACTGGGGCTGCAATACGATATCAATTCGCGAACCCGGCTTCGTTCCGGCTTCACGACCCAAACAGAAGAAAAAACCTGGGCAAATGCTCTCGACCTGGAGGGCCAAAGCGTTGCTTTTTCAGAACCGGTCGCCATCGAGGACCTTGTGCTCGATCACGGAAAGCCGCAGCTCAATAAGAGCCGTCGTCTGGAATTCGGGGTAGAACGTATCATCGACAATCGTTCAAGCGTCGAAGCAAACGTGTTTCTCGATACGACGCTAGGCCGCGGGGTCGGAATGAACAGCTTCTCATTTGACACTCTCGGCGGTGAAGAATTTGGTGATTTTGTCGCTAATCATCAGGGCCGTGCACATGGCATTCGGGTAGTTTATACCCGCAAGGTAAGCGATGTTTTCACCGCGTCGGCCGGATACGCGGCCGGAAATGGCCAAAAACTTTCCCGTAACGCTCTCACGGATCCATCCAATATTTTTGAGAACGACTACTTCCAAACCTTCTTTGCACAGGTCTCGGCAGATCTGAAAACGGGAACGAGTGTTCGGACCATCTATCGACTCTCGCCACAGGCGACCGTTTTTGCGATCGATCCGTTTAAGGGCCGTCTCGCTATTTACGATCCGGGCCTGAGCGTTTTTGTGACGCAATCGCTTCCCAATCTCGGCCTTCCATTTCGTGCCGAAGCGATCGTTGACGCAAGAAATATCTTCGACTTTCAGTCAGGTGTTCTCGGCGAAGAAGGCAGCCTGAGAATGAACGCACACCGCAGGATGTTCCGCGGCGGAATACAAGTAAGATTCTAAATTGACCGCAGAGAAACGGTTTTGTCTCGGGAAGCTGTAGTTTCTCTTTCCGGCGTTACATCTTTGCAGTTTTGTGGCGGTTTTGTTTTGTCCAAATTATTGGATTATACGGCAAAATGCTGAATGCGGCTTTGCCAGATATTGGTGAAATTCGGTGTAGATCGTTCATTATGAGGGCAAATCTGGCGTTTAGAGCAAACTGGCGGGCTTCTCAGATTTGGAACAAATTTTGCATTGTTTTTCCTTTGGCTAAGTATGCCTGTTTAGGATGAAAGAAAAGATGCTGACAAGTTGGAGCCTGGTTTGGCTCCTCGCCTGCGTGCTGTTCGTCACAGCCGGGGTGCTTAGCTTGTCTCAGCGTGCTTTTCAAAATCTGCCGCCTACCGATGGTGTGCTCTGGAGCCAACGCGCGGACGGCATTTATGCCGAAAAGGTCACGCCCGGTTTTGCCGGCTCGCGGGCAGGAATTCCGGTAGGAGCCAAGCTGATCGGTATCGGCCTCGATGGAGATAATCTCGAAGAGGTCACATCCGTCGCCGATGTCGCGATGTTTCTCGACGCTGCGGGCGTCAACGGCAGCCTCACCTACTCCTTTCAAAAACCATTTTATGCATCGGCTGACAAAAATTATGTCGCCGACCTGCGCAACATCGATTCGGTCGAACGCTGGACACCGTCGATAATATTCCTCACGATAGTCGGTTTTGTGTGGCTGGGCGTAGGTCTGTTCGTACTCTTCAAACAGGGAAGCAGTTCGCCGTTCGTTGTTCATTTTGCGATGGTTTGCCTAGCGGCGTTCGTGTTCCATACATACCGCTCGATCGGTATCGGCCGCGATTTCGATCTCGCGATCGATCTGCTTGATAACATCGCTCTCGCATTCTTTGCACCGCTCTTCCTTCATTTTTGCATTAGGTATCCGGTACGAAGCGATGTCCTTTCAGAGGATCGCTGGAAGACCTACATTCTGTACCTGCCCGCCACCGTTTTTTCGGTTCTGTTGATCCTCATTTCGTTGATCCCTCAGCTGTTTCCGGAAACGGGCGTTGCTGCCGCGTTTGCGAGATTCTCGGATCGCTTTAATGTCTTTGGCACGCTCTACCAGGCGAATTTTTATCATTTCGTGATCGGCGTTTCGTCGGGTGCGACGTTGCTCGTCTGGAGATTTTTTAAGAACAGCCAGCCGGTCGTTCGCCAGCGGCTCAAGTGGGCGATGTGGGGAACCATAGCCGCGATCGTTCCCGTCGTCCTGATGCAGCTCACCGAGCGGTTGGGCATTCAGATACCGGATGATAATTTCAGCACGGCGATCACGACGCTGCCACTCGCGCTGATCCCGCTTAGCTTTGGCCACTCGGTCGTTCGGTACCGTCTAATGGACGTCGATGTCGTCGTCAGACGTGCATTGGTTTACGCAATGATGACGGTCGCGATCGCCATGATGATCGGTACGGTCGCCCTTGGATTGGTATTCCTCGCGGTCGGGAATAATCTTTCCAACACCGAAATAACACTCAGAGCTCTGATCGCCATTGTCGCTATGGGAGCCATCGTGCTGCTCAGCGAACCTCTCAAAAAGTTTTTGCAGGAACGAGCCGACCGATTTTTCTATGGCGAACGGTACGATCTGCGCCGCGGGCTATTGGATTTTGGAAAAACGCTCTCGGCTACGACAGCTCTCGACCCGCTTTTGGACGGGCTCGCTGAACGCCTTCGGCAGGTGCTGGACGTTCAGAAGGTCGCGATCTTTATCGAAGAAGAAATGGCTGTCGAACACTATCGTTTGGCAAAATCCGTCGGGCTCGGTGAGGAATATAAGATACCGCACGATTTCCGCACGATGATCCGGCAAAAATCGGCAGCAAAAGGCGTTGTCAGAGCCGACGAACTCGATGCTCCGGAACTCGACATTACCCTAACCGGGACAAATGGAAACGGCAAAAATGTTATCCGTCAGGAGCTGCACTACTTTGTTCCGTGTGTCGCCGGTGGACAGATGGTAGCCGTGATCGGTCTGGGACGCGCGACCGACGGTTCGCTTTTGTCGTCCGAGGACCTGGATATTCTCAAAACAGTTTCCGGCTATATCGCCGTCGCCATCGAGAACAGCCGCCTCTACGGCCAGCAAAAGCAGCACACTGAGGAACTTGCCCTGCTGAAAGAATTTAACGAGTCTATTGTCGAATCAGTCAATGTAGGCCTGCTCGCCGTTGATGAGGAAGGCCGCATCATTAGGTGCAATTCGCCTTTCGAACAGATGATGGGTCTCGATCGCGAACAGGCCGTCGGGCGTCTCGTTGAGGAAATTTTCGACGAGAGTTTTGCAATGAATTTCGATAATATTCTCGGCAAAACGCGTTGGCACCTGACCGAGATACGCAACGCGTATAAGCTTCACACCTACGATAAGGCCGGGCGATCGCTGATCCTTAACGTAGCCGTTGCCCCGCTGCGTTCCGTCTCAAATCAACAGACCGGGGCGATCATCGTTTTGGAGAACGTTTCGTCCCGCGTGAAGCTCGAGGAAACTCTACAGCAGAGCGAAAAACTTTCGAGCATCGGCCTCCTGGCTGCCGGCGTCGCTCACGAGGTAAATACACCGCTGACCGGCGTTTCCAGCTACACCCAAATGCTGCTCGGCATGATCCCCGAGACCGATCCGAAACACGCCCTGCTTCAGAAGATGCAGAGGCAGACTGATCGGGCGACCAACATTGTCGGCAACTTGCTCAATTTCTCGAGGACCGGCAGTGCTGAGGAATTTGCCGAGATCGAGATCAATAAGCTTTTGAATGATACGCTTCAACTGCTCGAACCGCAGCTAAGAAAGACACAGGTTGAGATCGTCAAAGATTACACTGATGATCTGCCGCGAATCTTTGCGAGCGGGGGTAAACTGCAGCAGGTATTTACAAATCTGATCTTGAACGCCCGAGACGCCATGCTCGAGAATGGGACGATCAGATTGCGAACCTTTTCGCAGGAAAACGCGATCGTGATCGAGGTGATCGACGACGGTTCGGGTATTCCGACCGAGAATTTGAAAAAGGTATTTGATCCGTTCTTCACGACGAAAGGCGTCGGCAACGGAACCGGCCTGGGCCTCGCCGTATCTTACGGTATCGTGCAGGAGCACAACGGAACGATCGAGGCATTCAGCGAGATCGGAAACGGAACCACATTCAGACTTGCCTTCCCGCCGGCATCCGAGCGAACTGAATTGAAGCGTGTGAGCTAACCTCTCAGATCTCTGCCGGTTTTCTGGCAAAAAAGATAGACACAACAAAAGCAACAAGCATGATCGCCGCCGCCGTCCAAAACGTTCGGTAGAGCGTAGCATCGTCGATAGCGTTGAACGTATTATTTAGCAGCAGGCCGCCCAGAACGGGCCCGATCACGCGGGCGAGGCTGGCACCTGACTGCATTATCCCGAGCGTTCGCCCCTGATCATGTTCCGACGCCGTTTTGGAGGCGAGGCTGGTCAGGCCCGGCGATGCAAGGGAATTGCCGAATGCCAGCAACGCCGTACCGAGTATCAAAACCGTTATGCCGCCATATCCCGGCCCGACGATCGGTATCGCAAACAGGCTCGCCCCCATCATCAAGCATCCGACGACAACCAGGATCGATTCTCCAAATTTTTGTACCAGCTTATTAAAGAGAACTCCCTGGGCTATGATCGCGATAACGCCAATAAAGGCAAAAAGATAGCCATTCTCCTCAGCCGTAAACCCGAAGCGGAACGCCGTGTAGAGCACAAACGCATACGTCATTATCGAAAACGACGTGACGAGTAGAAAATAAACGATATTGATCTCTCGAAATTGTTTATTCGCAAAGGATTCAAAGATCTCGACAAATCTGTTCTTTCTCTCGGGCAGATTGGCACGCGTGGCGGCACTCAACGACTCAGGCAATAAGAAATACAACGCGAGAGCATTTACGAGCGAAAGTGCCGCCGCAAAATAGAATGGAATATGAACCCCATATTTGCTTAGTATCCCGGCCAGGGCCGGGCCGAAAACAAAGCCCAAGCCGAATGCTGCCCCGAATAGGCCCATTCCTTTTGCCCTGTTCTCTTTGGATGTGATGTCTGCGATGTAGGCCTGCGCGGTTGAGATATTGCCGCCCGTGATCCCGCCGATGATACGGCCGATGAAAACCAGCAAAAGGGTGTCCGCCAGCCCGATAACAAAATAGCCGACCGCAGAGCCCAGGATGCTGACAAACAACACCGGCCGTCGTCCATAAATATCGGAAATTCGGCCAAGTATCGGAGAAAAGAAGAACTGCATCAGCGAATAGGTCGCTACCAGAAAGCCTATCTCACGCGGAGTCGCATTGAACGGATCAGTGTTCGCATAATACGGCAGGATCGGGATGACCATACCAAACCCAACAAGATCGACAAAAACCGTGACGAAAATGATGATGAGAGGGGCTGTGAAGAATTTTTCGCTGGCTTTATCGCTTTGCATTTGTTGGACGAAAACTATCAGGCATGCGACCAATTACGCATCAGGTACTGCGAGCAAAGTTTAGCAAATATTTGATTCATAGTAGAATAGTGTGTTTGAGACACGTTAAGCACAATACACTTGCCGGAGAAAAATAACCGAATGCAAAGATCTGCCATTATATTTGTCTTGCTCGCTGCTTTTTTATTCGCTATGAATCAGGAAACGCCTGCTCAAAAGAAACCTGTGAAAAAACCAACGCCGGCACCAGTCGTCAAGGCTGTTCCGCCTGAGGTCAGCTACACGATATCGATGCCGAAACCGTGGACGCACCTTCTCGAGGTCGAGATGAACGTCAAATGGACGGCGATGCCCGAAAAGGCTGATCTGAAGCTGCCGGTTTGGACGCCGGGCAGCTACCTCGTCCGCGAATATTCGAGGCACGTGCAGGGCTTCTCGGCAAAGGATGCGGCGGGCAATGATCTGGCGTGGACCAAAACCAGCAAGAACACGTGGCAGATCGAACCGAAGGGCGCTAAAGAATTCACTGCCCGCTATCAGGTCTATTCGAACGAGTTGACGGTGAGGACCAACGAGGTTAACGATGAGCACGCGTTCTGGAACAACACTGCCACGCTTTTCTTTGTAAAGGGGCATCTGGATATTCCGACAACCGTTAAGGTCAACCCTTACGGCAATTGGCGTGTCGCGACGGGCCTGCAGCAGGTGGCTGGCCAGACGAACACGTTTCGTGCATCGAATTACGACATCCTCTACGATTCGCCGTTCGAAGTAAGTGATTTTAAGGAGTTCAAATTTGACGTTCTTGGCAAAGCGCACCGTTTTGTCATCACCGGCGAAGGCAACTATGATCTGGCGAAACTCGCACGCGACACGGCCAAGATCGTTGAAGAGTGTCACAAGATCTTTGGCGAATACGGATTTGACGAGGATTACACCTTTATCGTCAACACACGTGGCGGCGGCGGTTTGGAGCATCTTAATTCGACAGCCCTTCAGACCAATCGGTTTGGTTTCAAACCTGATTCACGGTACAAGGGCTTCCTCGGGTTGATCGCTCACGAATATTTCCACGCCTGGAATGTAAAACGCATTCGCCCGGACGCTCTCGGGCCGTTCGATTATGAGAATGAGAATTACACGCGGCTTCTGTGGGTCGCTGAGGGCGGAACGGAATATTACTCGAACCTGCTGCTTGTGCGGGCCGGGTTGATAACCGACAAGGAATTCTTACGCCAGCGAGCCGGCGGCATTCAGGCACTGCAAAACAGGCCTGGACGTTTTGAGACGAGCCTGGAAGCAGCAAGTTTTGATGCCTGGATCAAGTATTATCGCCCCGATGAGAATGCGGTCAACAATCAGATCTCGTATTACGACAAGGGCGAGATCGTACACATGATGCTCGACATGAACATTCGCTCGGCATCAGCAGGTACGAAATCGCTCGACGACGTTATGCGATATCTCTACGCTGAATTTTTCAAGAAGGGGAAAAATTTTTCGCCGGTAGATTATCAGAAAGCGTGTGAGATGATGGCCGGAAAGAGTCTGGATGATTTCTTTGCAAAATATGTCCGCGGAGTGGCAGAGATCGATTACAATTCGTTTGCCAATGCATTCGGGCTCAATCTGAACTCGAAAACCCCTAATGCCGGACGGGCTTACATCGGAGCGGATACGGTCGAGGCCGACGGGAGATTGAACGTCCGTACGCTCGCCGCCGGAACGCCTGCCTACGAACAGGGCTTGAACACCGGTGATCAGATCGTCGCCATCGACGGCTATCGGGCGAGCACCGCATTTTTGACTAGCTACCTGACTGAGAAAAAGCCAAACGATAAGGTAAAGCTGACGATCTTCCGCTTCGACAAGATGCGTGATATTGATTTCACACTCGGCGGAGATCTAAGAAAGGAATTCGATTTCACAACGGTTGCTGAACCGACAGAAGAGCAGAAGAAGCTCTATAGGCAGTATTTGAATGCCGATCTCTAGTTTTATGCGTTTTCTAAAACTGCCACTAGCGGCGGCCATATTGCTCGTACTATTACTTTCAGGATGTGATAATAGCCTGTTTCGACCCGCGCCCACTGCGCCGGTGACCGTCGGCAGCGTGCCTGCGGTGCGTTTGAATTTTCGCTTCGAACCCGATGTTCCGCCGCCAGCCGCGGACCCGGGCAAGGTCTCGGCGGATGAGCGAAACGAGGCGATCCAGGGCGATTTTGACGTCAACCGACCGCAGGAGATCCTGGACAAAACGATCACCTCACCGGACAAAAAGCGCGTCGCGGTCGTCTATCACAAGGTAACCGACTACAACTCTGAGTACCGCATCGATATGTACTCGGCTGACGGCAAGCTGCTGAAAAAAGTGACTTCGGATGCGATGGCCGTCCATTTTCCGGATACGATCGTCTGGTCGCCGGATTCTTCGACGCTGGCATTTGTTGCGATGATCCGTGTCGTGGCTCCCGATCTGGGCCTCACACCATTGCCGACGCCTGCGACCGTTGCTCCGATCGATGGAAACGCCAACGTTGCACCCGAAGCCAACACAGAACCTGCACCCGCTGCACCTGACGCCGCGCCAACACCGGCTGCACCGACCGGCATCCTCACCTATCGAACCGAGCAGATCTACACATGCACATCCGAGGGAACGGGAACAAAAGCGATCACGGAAAATGAGGGGCTGATCTACTTTTACTATGCCTGGTCGCCCGACAGCACAATGCTGGTCTCTCTCGCCGCCACATCTCGCGAGTGGAAATATCTTGAGGTTATGTCCGGCAGCAAGGGCGAAGCGATGGTGCCGCAGGGCCGCCTTCGAATAATTGAGAAAAATGGCCGCGAACGGCGGCTGGACGATAATCTGACCGCTGTCAGGCCTGTGTGGTCGCCGGATTCGACGAAGGTTGCTGCCGCGTTTGAAACTCAGATAAGGATCTACGACGCGGCCGGGGTTAACCCGACACAAGCTGCCATACCGCTGCGAAATCAGCTTTTGATCTCGTCACAGACCTACGACCGCAATCAGCAGCGGCTGTCGCAAGGGGCAAATACCGAACCCGGAACCGACGCCAACACACAGGCAACGCCTGAACAACCGCTCTCAACGCTGCCGGACGAAAAATTGCTTGTATCGTACAATCCGGTGGTTGAGATCAGTTGGACCGCAGACGATCTGCTATACCTGCAAACAGCCTATCTGAAGAGGATGAAGAACGAAGCGGATAACGTACGCAGCTTTGCGAGATGGCACCGCCTTGCATTTACACCGCAGCCCGCACTGGCTGCCAATAAGCCATGAGATATGAATCAATAGCCGATATTTACTCGGCCAACGCCAAAATACGAGAGCGATTTGAGCAAACTGTCGCGGGTGTTTCCCCTGACGAGGCAACCGCTCTGCCACCCGACGAGAAGTGGAACATTCAGCAGATAGTCGAGCATGTCTCGATCGTCGGCTCGGGTATCACCAAGATCTGCGGAAAATTGCTGGCGGCAGCAAAAGAGAGTGGAAAGCCGTCTGACGGCGCCTTTTCACTATCCTCGAATTTTGGTGAGAAAGCCGCGGTCGTCGCTCAGACCAAGGTCGAGGCTCCCGATCGCGTACATCCGACAGGAGAAGTGTCGCTCGAGGAATCAATTAGCAGTCTAATTGCCGCGAGAGAAGCATTTGATGCCCTTCGTCCTGATATGGAAACGACCGATCTCTCAGGCCCGAAGTTTCCCCATCCATTTTTCGGTGATCTCTGCGCCGGTGAATGGCTCGTCATGGCCGGGCTTCACGAACATCGCCATACCGGTCAGATCGAAAAACTGCTCGCTAAAATTAGGCAATAAAATACCCCGGCTGAAAGGAGGGTTTTCCAGCCGGGGTAAGACCTCAAACTATCATCTTCAAAACTGACTATCGGCACGTCTGAAGTCGTAGATAAGATGAATCTCGGATCTAAATAGGTTGCTGAGAATTTTTCTCATAGTAAAGGCAGGCTTGTAAGGCCTGCCTTTATGTTTTATCTGATGTTAAGAGGAATATCCCCGATCGTACCAAAATCTACCGTTCGGATCGTCCCGTCAACACTGCTAAGAACGTACCACTTGCCCTCGGACGGCCGGAAAACTGCAAGGTCTGTCTTGCCATCTGCATCGAATTTGCCGGCAACAGGCACGTCATCCGGAAGTCCGAATTGCGTCGATTGTATCTGCCCGTCAGAGCTCTTTATCGAATACCAGGCTCCTTCCGATGGCCTGTAGAAAGCAAGATCGCCCTTTCCATCACCGTCGAAGTCACCTCGAACGGGAAGGTCGGTTCCCACGCCCCATCTTTTGAATCCTCGAACACCATCTGAACTGCGGATCCACGACCATGTACCCTCGGTCGGAGAATAGACAACAACGTCATGCTTGCCATCACCGTCCAGATCAGCCGGAACCGGGATATCGCCGGCCATACCGAGCCTCGGAGACACGCGGCCTGTGTTATCGCTCTTAATGATGAGCCAGCCCCGAGCGGCCGGGCGAAACACCGCCACATCCAATCTACCGTCGCCATCAAAATCACCCTGAACAGGAATGTCGGTCGTATTTCCGAATCTGATGCTCGTGGTGCCATTATCAGAGCTTCGCTTAATATTCCAAAAACCGCGCGTGCCGATCAGCGAGTAAACAGCTGCGTCCGTTATCCCGTCGCCGTCATAGTCGCCGGAAACCGGACGATCATTAGGCTCACCAAAGGTCTGTGTGGAGATGCCGTCTTCGTTCGTTACATGCCAGGTGCTGGACATCGGGCGGAAGAATGCAAAGTCATTCAAACCATTGCCGTTAAAATCACTGACGTTCGACCGCTGCGTTAATCTGCCGCGGATCTCGCCACCCGGGTTGTTGACGCTTGAAATGACCGTGGACCAAAGTCCCGACCTTAACTGCTGAACCTGTGCCTGAGATACAGCAAACGTCGCAGATGCAAAGTTGCCATTCCGCCCGCCTACTATCCCAAGATCGCGGATGGTTGTAATAGTTCCTACCGCAGTTTCGATCCTGGCACCGGTTTGATCGCTTGAAAGATTGTGAAACTCGCCAAATACCATCGCCTCGGTTTCCGCAGTATTCAGAGTTACCTTAATTTCACCGTTTCCGGTCGTCGATACAGCGGGCGTCACCTGAGCACCGGTCAAATGAGCCTCAAACGAGCGACCCTGAGCGGGCCCCGGACTTGGACTTGGGCTTGGACTTGGGGTCGGGGTTCCTCCTGGGGTTCCGGTTGGCGTTGGAGTTGGCGTTCCAAAACCGTTGAAGGTTCCAGAGAGCACCAGCACTTCACCATTCTTGATCGTGATCGCGGCTCCGACAGCGATCATCGGTACGATCTGTCCATCATCGCTTCGTAAGCGGAGTCTGCCTTCACCGCCCGATTGGGTTGACATGTTTCCGACTGCCAGCCCATCGACGCTTACCGCCAGGACTGTACCGATCGCCAGATTTACCTGTCGTATGCGTACCTCCAGTTCCGTTCGGCTGCTGTGGATCTCGTAGGTCGCATAGCCATTTGGCAGTGATCCATTTATTGTAGGGCCGGTCAAACCTGCAAAAAGATCGCCGCTGGCCGGTGAGGGCGACGGGCTGGGTGAAACCGATGGTGATGGTGATGGCGACCCCGTTGGCGAAACTGATGGCGAAGGCGTCGGGCCAGAACCGCCAAAGACACCTGCGACGAGCACCGTACTGCCATTGCGAACCTGTATCGCGGCTCCGGCATTTACCGTCGGTACAGACTGTCCATCCTCGGATCTGAGCTTAAGCTTACCTTTTCCGCGATCGTCGATGACCAGCGGCCCAACGTTGTTTCCGTCAATGTAGGCACTAAGAGCCGTGCCTTGGGCGAGATTCGTATCTTCGATCTCGACTTCCAGTTCGCGGTTTCCATTCGAATATAACTGCCATTCCGACGCTCCATGCGGATTAACCGAACCAGATGGTGAAGCTAAAACTGCATTTCTCACGATAAGGATCGTACCGCCCGGTGTACTCGTCGGCGACGGAGACGGACTCGGCGAACCAGATGGCGATACCGATGGTGAAGGTGACGGCGTTCCGGTCGGGGTCACTGATGGTGATGGTCCCGGGCCGCCGAATGTACCCGCTACGAGAACCGACGCTCCATTCCGGACCTGAACCGTTGCCCCGCTACCTACAGATGGAACCATCTGTCCATCCTCGGTCTTGAGTTTCAGTTTCCCTTTGCCGCGATCATCGATGATGACCGCACCGACCGGATTTCCGTCAATGACGGCGTTTAGCGAAGTTCCTTGAGAGAGGTTTGTATCTTCGATCTCGACCTCTAGTTCGCGATTACCATCCGAATAGAGCTGCCATTCGGCGGCTCCGTGCGGGTTGACCGACCCGGTCGGCGACGCCAGCACGGCATTTCGCACGATTATGGGCACACCGCCCGCAGCATTGACGTGCGAAGAAACGAGGGATATTGATACCCACGTACTTAAAACCACTACGGCAGCAAGAGCTTGCCAATTTTTAACTATTGCTGTTCCCACGCTTTTGTTTTTCATTTTATTCCTACCTGTTTTTCTGTAACCTCGATCGTTGAGGTGTCGTCAGATATACAGTGCAAGCATTTGAGTGAAAAAGACGTAGGGGCAAAAAAAAGGCCACGCATTTTCAGCGTGGCCGATCAGGCCTGAGATCTGTTGAAAAATCGACGACTATTTTTCTATCACTCCGGGCCAAAATTAAACAGTTCGCGTGCCGCAACCGGACAATCCTGGTTATTCGTAACAGCACATAGGGCGTCAACGCGACGCATACGAACCTCGCCCCATGGCGCCGAATCGTACCTTTTATCGATCGCCGTTTCCTTTACACGGTCTAAGAGGTCATGCGGTGTTGCAAACGAATTAGGAAATCTTGCCTTTACGAGAGCCGTGACACCCGCAACGATCGGGGCCGCCATTGACGTTCCGGACCACGAACCGTATCGGAAGCCCGGGATCGGACCGACGATGTCTTCGCCTGGCGCCGTTACATCTACCCAACTGCGGTGATATGAAGAAAAAAGTGCCAGCCGGTCAGAACGCGTGCTGGCGGCCACGGACAACATGCCATCCCGTGTTTCGGCCGCAGGATAAACTTCGGTTGTATTTCCGCCATTTCCAGAAGCGACCGCGACCGCTAAACGCCGCGTGCCTAGTTCGGGAAAAACTGTTCCAGTATTTGTAGTACCAAGATCGAGACAATCAAGAAGGTCGTGAAGAACGCGGGTATTCTCGGGAAATCCGATACTTAGATTCGCAACATCGGCTCCGTGATTTGCGGCCCAGATCAGTCCGGCAGTAATCCGCCACAGCTCGCCGGAACCGTCCCGATCGAGTATGCGAAGGGGCATGATCTTAGCGTCAGGTACCGTGGCAGAGACGATGCCGGCAACATGGGTTCCGTGGCCATACGATGGATCCTGGAAAGCCGCGCCGACCTCACTCGGATCGTTATCGCCATCAACAAAATCCCAACGATCTTCTACCGGAACCAGCTTACCCGCAAATGCTCTATGGTTGACCTCGATTCCGGTATCAAGAACGGCGACCACGACGGGCTGACCATTATCGATCCGCCTTCCGCGTGTTCCGGCGGCGGCGAAGGCTTCTTCGAGTCTGATGGTTCTCTGAAACCATTGGCGGCCATATCCACCAGCACTTCCGATAGCCCAGGAACGGCCAATGGCCCATGAGCGGCCCTGTGTCCAGCTCAGACCCGTTCGCTCTACTTGACTTAGTTTTCTGTTGACCTCGGCAAATATGATACGGCCATCGCCGGCCATCGCCGCTGAGATCTGGGCCGGCGACTGGCCATTATTTATCTGTAGCAGATAAATCGGCGGCGAAGCGATCTGCGAGATCGGAGTTGGGTTCAATCCATATTGAGCTGAGACGGCACCAAGTGTCGATGCATTGGCCAGCTGGACTATCACCTGATCCGGCACGCAATTACAATCCTGGCCATAGCTCACGCAAACGAAAGAAAACATGAGCAGGCCGGTCAAGATCACCCTGGGGATCATTACTTTTACATTGCTTACCATCACGTGCCTCAGAATAGGAGTTGTCACCATAACAAGACAGTGCTTCATTTTCTATCAAAAAGACATCTTTTGTAAGAAAATTTTTAGGCTAACCGCCGATATTGATAAATGGTGCCCAAAGATAAGGATGTGCTCCGGTTTTGATCATGTCGATCTGAGCTTGACGAAGCGCTTGTCCCGGGCTGCTGCCTTGGATCATATTTGCGTAGAGTGATCGCATCATCTCGGATGTCGCAGCGTCATTCACATTCCAGAGACTCACGATGATAGATGAGGTTCCCGCGGAAAGAAAACCGCGGGCTAGGCCGAGCACTTCGTCGCCCGCATATATCTTATTTCTCCCGGTCTCACACGCACTTAGGACTACAAGGCCTGCTGACAATCTCATCGAAGAGATGTCTCTTGCCGTTATCCGACCGTCGGCCAAATACAAACTCGAAAACATTGGATTATCCGGACGAAACTGTCCGTGACAAGCAAGGTGTATGAGGTCTTTACCTGCCGAGTTTTCATAGAATGCCGCGACCGTCGCCTCTTCTCCGGTAAAACTTACGCCGCTCGGCAGGATATCTTTTAGGGTCGCGACCTCTGAGTCGACCAGCGGTATCGTTTCATCGGCGTAGGCCATCAGCATTGGCCGCCGAATAGGCTTTCGCTTTCTTTCGCGGAGCTTCAACCAGATCGCAGCACTAGGTGCGAGATCGACCAAAACCCTTTCCAACAGATGATCTGATCCGTTATAAAGTGCGTGAAACGGAACGAAGTTCAACACCCCGACCGGCACGATCGTCAACTCATTTCCAACGATGAAAGGCAAAAGCGGAGCAATAAGCTGGTCAAACAGCCGTCGCAAGACCTTGTTGGTTCGCGCTTTTATCTGCTCTGCAAACCTTGCCATGGACGCATCGCCGTATCTCATTGAACCAAACTGAAAATGAAGATCATCCAGATGCTCATTGACCTCAGAAATACTGCCAAGCCCGTGAACAATGTTTATGGTCTTACCATTTACAACAAATGCCGACAGGTCACCGTCCAAATCAATGAACTCGATCAGGTTTCGCGATGAAGAGAGCTCTTTCTGCAAATGCTCAATGCCTTGTTTCCCTCTCTCGTCCGAGCTACCCGGAACAACGCTAACGAGGCTCTTGATCTGACGAGAAACATTGCCTAGCGTCTTCTCCGTACGATGAATATCGGACCTGATCGACACAAGCTGCTGTTCAGGAGAGCGGGCGAGTTTTTTATAGAAAAAATCTAGCTCGGCCCTGATCAGGCGTTCTTTTTCCTGCAAATGTTTGGGTATCGGCGTAAGCTTGCCGCGGCCTTCGAGATCATCGAGAAGCGAACGCGATCGTGCCCGTTCGACTATTTGAAACGCGCCGGCGACCTGGCGTTTCGAAAGTAATATCCGGGCTAAGCCATTGAAGGAATCGAGCCGGGAACCAAGAAATGACATGCTGAACTCGTCCGCCGACAGAGAAACTCTCAAGTTTTCCAAAACAGTGATCGAGCTTTCAAAACAACGTCGCGCTTTAGTCGTATCACCAGCCGCCGCGTAGGTTGTACCAAGCTCATTCAGCGCCGATTGAATTGAGCTGGGCTGTTGGTGTTTGCGGGCCAATTTGACTGCGTCTGTTAGTTTATCGACGGCTGCCATGTGATCGCCGGTGCATCGTAAAGCGGTGCCCTCAAGAATGCGCAGCGTGATCAAATGACGTGGATTTTCGTCGCTGCGGATCAGGTCCAATGCTCGATTGAGGGTCGCTAGTGCCGCTTTGAACTTGCTCTGCTGAAGCTCCAGTTCCGCACGGGCAAGCAGCACGGCGACCTGACCCGAGCGGTTCTTCTCGATCGTGAAAAGGCGCAGGGCTTTCCCAAGTTCGTTGAGGGCCGTTCGTGCCTCATTAAGACAGGCAAGCGAGCGGGCGTAGTTCGATCTCATTCGAGCCTCTTCCGGCCGGAGTTTGAGCTTTTTGAAAACAGGTCCGAGCCGTGAGTAGATCTCGACTGCCTCGAAATGAAGGCTTAGCTCACTGTAAATGTCCGCGATCTCCAGGTCAGCGATCGCCGATTGATGCTCAATGCCGAGGCCCTCGTATTTTTGCCGTGAGCTTTCAAGTAGCCTGAGGGCATCAGAATATTTGCCGCGAAGCAGGGCGAGATTGCCAAGGCTTGCCTCGATCTCGGCTTCGGTAACGGTCATCTTCTGCGATCTTGCGGTTTCGAGAGCCCTTTGGAAAAAAGTGGCTGCTTTTGAAAACTCGTTTAGCTCTGTATATGTGTTCGCAAGCCCATTCTCCGCCATCGCTTGCCACATCTTTTCGCCACATTTCTGAAAACGCCGATTGGCACTTTTGCAGAATTTTTCTGCGTCCCGATGTAGTGTTTGGCGTGAAAGGATATTGCTCAGATTCATCTCGATCTTGCCGGCCGCGAGTTCATCACCCGCTGCCGAAAAGATCCGCAAAGCGTTCTGACCCGTCGCGATCGCTTCGTCGTACCGGCCTGACATTGCCAGAGCAAGGAGCTGGGCGACCTGCGCCTGCGCAGAGTCGATGGGCCGCCCGAGATCCGATAATATCGCCGCACCCTTACTAAGAAGAGATGCGGCCGACGCGAATTTCCCTTTAGTGATCTCAGAAATGCCACGCACCCAGAGAGCTGTTGCACTTATCTCAGGACTTTTAGTTACCTTATCAAGGAATTTGATGGCTTCTGCTGCCTTTTGAGCTTTTATTGGTTCGACGGCCCACGCGTTGTAACAGATCTTTTTGATCTCGATCGCTAACTTGTGATCGATCAGCTTGGGGTAGCTTGCCGTTAAAGATCGGCGCGCAGTTTCATTTGCTGCGTAAACGAGCTGTCTGGCTAGATCGACTCTCCTCATAGGACGGGGTCGATTATACAACGAAGAAAAGGCGAAGGTTCGCGACCCTGCGCCTTTTTTGATGAGGAATCGGATGGCAGGCTGTCTAAAGGCTAAATTTCTCTACAAATATCTCACTGTGTGAACCCCGAACGACAAGACTATACTCACCGGCAGCGAGGCCGATGATGTCAAACTCACTAAATTCGTCCAGCTTTTCCGTTTTCGAACCGGAAGAACTTACTAACTCGACCGACCCGTTCTCGAACCCGTAGCCCAACACCTGCCCACGCAGGGAGAAGCCATTTTCGGACTCCTTTATTCTCATGTCGATCGCGTACTCTTCGGCATCGAACAGGATCTGGCGAACCTTGTCATCAGAACCTGATCGCTCGCCAAAAGCCGGTCGGTTGCTGGCAAGATCGATGTTCATAACGGCGGCGATACGCCTCAACAGCGATGGACGGGCTAAGGTGAGTTTTCCTTTAAAGAGATCTTTCGAATACTTGATCGCAGACAAAGGAGCATCGACCGATCGATCTGTCTGCATTCGGTGTACAATGTGATCAAATTTTTCTTCAGAAGTTTTCATTTTGACTCTAACAAAGCAATTTCAAAGCGTCTTCAATTAGAACAGTGCGGTAAAGCGGGCAATAAAGACAGAAAATTTTACCGTCGCAATACTTTTTCCAATTTTTGCAAACACCTTGATCGAAGCGGGCTGATGCTCGTTTCACCAACTCCGATAGCCTTAGATACATCAAGATAGCTGGCAGCAGGAGTGCGTAGATAGATCATCGATAGTATCGTCCGGCATCGCTCGTCAATAGATGATAGAGCTGTCCGTATCAGATGCTGTTCCTCGATCTCGATCAAAACATCGTCCGGCAACGGCCTTTTATCTCGTAAGCTCGCCATTTCCAGTTCCATTTCTTCTTCCGTCAATGGCGAGTAGAATCCTTTAGCAGAACGAATAACCGCCCAGGTCTTATATTTTGCCGTGGTAACTATCCACGAGCGCACACGTTCCGGTTGGTCGATCTCATTGATCTTTTGAAATAGGGTCAAAAAGACGTCCTGAAGCACATCCGACGCCTGTTCCTCACTAAGGCCGGCTCGACGCGGAATAGCAAATATAAGCCTCTGATATCGGTCAACAAGCTGATCCCATGCCGATTGATCGTCAGATCGGCATCGGAGTACAAGTGCCGCATCGGCCGCCTCAACGGACGCTGATTCGAGAATGGATCTGATATGGTCGCCGGGGGATATATTCACTCATGGCAATTCTGTTATAGGAGTAACGATTTGGCAAGATTATTGAGCAAAAGTTCTAGGTATCAGTGTTGTCCAGAAGAAGGTTGTGATAACATTTTGTTTTTGAAGGCATAAGCAATACTTACTAATGATACCGTTTCGGCGGTCAACGATTTACTTACATGGACAAGTTTAGAGTACGCGGCGGCACGCCGTTAAAAGGAAAGATCGAGATCGGCGGGGCAAAAAACTCGGCCCTTCCGTGTTTGGCCGCAACATTACTCACGCCGGATACGGTTACGCTGCATAATGTTCCTTACGTTAAGGATCTGATCACGCAGCGGCGTTTGTTAGAAGATCTGGGTGCGACCGTCCTCACCCCGGAATTGCGTACGCATAAAGTGACAGCCGGTAAGATCGAGACGTTCGAGGCTCCTTATGAACTGGTAAAAACTATGCGCGCCAGCGTGCTTGCCCTAGGGCCGCTGCTTGGACGGTTTGGACAGGCAAAAGTCAGCCTGCCCGGCGGCTGCGCCATCGGAACGCGACCGATAGACCTGCACCTGAGAGCGTTTGAGCAGTTGGGAGCGGTGGTTTCGCTTGAGTCCGGCGACGTGGTTGCCCGCGCACGACAAGGCAGACTTATTGGGGCACCGATAGATTTCGAAAAGGTCACAGTGACGGGAACCGAGAACGTGATGATGGCTGCGGCCCTCGCAAAGGGCAAAACCATCATTACAAATGCTGCCCGGGAACCTGAGATCGAAGACCTTGCCGAATTGTTGAACAAAATGGGAGCCCGCATCAAAGGTGCGGGTACCGGAACGATCGAGATCGAAGGCGTTGAAGGCCTCGGCGGGGCCGAACACACGATCATCCCCGATCGGATCGAGACCGGAACATTTATGGTTGCCGCCGCGATCACCGGGGGCGAGATCGAGATAAAGAGCTGCCGTCCAGATCATTTAACGGCAGTGATCGAAAAACTCCGCGAGGCCGGTGTCGACATAGAGGAACTAAATCCCAGCACTCTGCTCATCAGGCGATCTGCAGGTGGACTCAAAGCCGTCGACGTGACCACGAAAGAGCATCCGGGATTCCCGACCGATATGCAGGCCCAATATATGGCTCTGATGACCCAGGCTGAAGGAGAATCTAGCATCGTTGAAACCATCTTCGAGAACAGATTTATGCACGCATCCGAACTCATCAGGATGGGAGCCGATATCAGCATCAGCGGAAACACGGCTGTCGTTCGCGGCCGTTCGCATCTAATGGGAGCGAGGATCATTGCATCAGACCTTCGAGCGTCAGCATCACTCGTTTTAGCGGCACTGTGCGCAGAGGGCGAGACGACGATCGATCGTGTTTACCATATAGATCGCGGTTACGAGACCATAGTACGAAAGCTTCGTTCGCTCGGGGCTGATATTGAACGCGTCAAGGAAGGCCTGGCAGCATCAGCCGATGAAGCGGCCTGATCAATTTACGATTCCAACCGTCTGTGGTTTAATAGCGTCTTATCTACTATGAGCGCTGAGGACTGCATATTTTGTAAGATCGCCAATGGCCGCATTCCGTCCGATCTGATACATGAGGATGACGTTTGCGTGGCGTTCAATGATCTTAGTCCACAGGCTCCGACACATCTATTGATAATTCCGCGAGAGCACATTGATTCGTTGGCGACGACGAAAGCGGAACACAGCCCGATCCTGGGACACCTCTTATCTACAGCCTCGTCTATCGCTCGCGAAAGAGGTTTTGCTGAGGATGGCTATCGCGTGGTTATTAATACCAATGCAGATGGCGGCCAAACTGTTTTTCATCTACACGTACATCTGCTGGCAGGCCGACAGTTCGTTTTCCCTCCGGGCTAGTCCACTAAATATAAACTTTATGAAGCCGATCCTTGTATTTTTTGGACTGATAACGCTTGCATTCGCAGGTTGCGGTGGAGCGCCCGTCAATACTAATGCGACTATTGCGGACAATTCCAATACAGCCGCACCGGTGATAGCAACGACGCAATTCGCCGAGGTCACGGATGCCAATATTGCTTTGGCTGAGGGGAAACGGCTTTTAGACGAAAATCAGACCGAGACAGCCATTGCGGCTCTTAAGCGTGCGGTCGAGATCGATCCGGACCTCGCAGAGGCTTATTTTAATCTCGGTATCGCATACGACCTGCTTAAGATGCAGATGGAGCAAGAGGGCCGCGTAGTCGAGACGACCTCTAATTCTAACTCTAAGGAAAAAGAAAAGGTCAAAAAAACTCGCTCGGAATTAGCATTTGAGGATGCGGTCAAGGCTTACAAAAAATGGATCGACAAGAACCCTAAGGACGATAACGCCTACTACTATCTTGGGCGAACTTATGCCAAGTTGATGAAAGACGAAGAGGCGGAAGAGGCTTTTCAGGAAGCAGTCGACTTAAAGCCCGAAGATACCGAATATCAAACAGAGCTTGGTTCGATCCTGATAAAGCTTGCTCAGTATCGCGACGCCATTAAACCGCTGAAGAAAGCCATTGAGCTCGATGAAGCCAACGGGCGTGCAATAGACCTTCTCGAAGATGCTGAAGCAGGTCGTAAGCGCGTCGATTACATATCAGCCAATAAGAATTCGAACACCACGGTCGGTGGCAGGGGCTCAAATTCAAACTCGAACACTAGCTCTAATTCAGCCGCTCCGTCAAATTCGTCAACAAAAGCGCCCGAGACAACCGATAAACCGAAAAAGAACGAGCCTGAGGTCAAATCTAAAAAGGGCGATCCCAAAGACTCGCGTCCCCGAACAGTGCCAAAGCCAAACTAGCTAGAGAGTGTCGCAAAACAACACAATCTCGAGGGATCGTGTGTCAACTTGACATCATCGCAGCAAAGCGACACATTATCGGTAGTATTCATATATGTTTGGCGACCCGATCACACATCCGGCTGAACAACCGGCGTTGACTCTTGAACGTCGGATGAGCATGCACGAGGCTCGTGATTCGATCATCGACAGACTCGCCCGCGATCTGCCCACCAATATTGATCTCGAGAGATTCTTAAATGTCGTCGTCTCAGAGATCGGCCGGATGCTGCACGCGGATCGCTGTGATCTGCTGCAACTGAACGATGGCAAAGATCTCGTGATCAGCCACGAATGGCGCAAGGACAAGTCCGTACCCAAAAGCCAGGGAACAACCATTCCGTTCGACGTCGACAAGCTGGTTGAGCGTTTTGACATCAGGAAGCCTATTCGGATCAATGACACGTCAATAACCAAGGATGCGACTCTAAAATTCTTCGCAAAAGCCCTTGAGACACGATCATTGCTGGTTATACCCATAATGCTGAACGACAGCGTTCTGGGTTTGTTGGGACTTCACGATACTCATGAGCCTCGCCAGTGGCTGGACGAGGAGGTCGTCTTTCTCGAATCCATCGCGCGTCAGCTTGCCATCGGGTATCAATACACAAGCCTTTACGTGGCTCAGGAGCAGGAAAGCCGTCGTACAAATGCCCTGCTTGAGATCGCCAACACCTTAAATTCACACTCCGATTTCAAAGAAGTTTCCGAGGGCGTGATGGAGCGGGCCATCAACCTCGTCGGAGCGGATTACGGTGCTCTAGGCGTGCTTGACCAGACGGAGACCCGCATCTCGCTTGCCACTTTCAAATCTGCGGAAGGCATTAAACTCGGCAAGATCCTGAGAATGATAGAGGAGCACAATAAGTCGCTCGCCGTAGACTCATTCGCCAAGTTGGGAGAATTGCTGAGGGAGGGGAAAACATTAATGCTTTCAGATTCTGAACTTCCATTCGCGATCCGTCTTTTTTTCAATACGCAGCTTCGTGGAAAAGCGGCGCTTGTCACGCCCGTACACGTTGCCGGTAAGGCTTTTGGACTGCTTGGGTTTGTTTGGAGCAGACAGAGTAAATTCGAAGATCACGACATCGCTCTTATCGAGGGTATCGCCGACCAGATAGGCACGGCATTGGAACGCGATCAGCTATCGACGGAAGTGATGCGTCTAAAGAGCGAACTTCACCAGAAGCAGAGCGAGATCATCGGTCAGGCTCCAGGCATACGCCGTGCGATCGAGCTCGGCCTAAACGTCGCAAGTACCGCGACAACAGTGCTGATCCTCGGTGAATCGGGGACTGGTAAAGAGCTAATAGCGAATCTCATTCATTACAATTCAGGACGCGAAAGCAAACCATTCGTCAAAATAAACTGCGGAGCGATACCGGAAACGTTGCTCGAATCGGAGCTGTTTGGCCACGAAAAAGGAGCGTTCACCGATGCTCGAAGCCAGCGGCAAGGCCGATTTGAGGAGGCCAATGGCGGAACATTATTTTTGGACGAGATTGGCGAAATGTCTTTGCAGGCCCAGGTTCGGCTTCTCAGAGTTTTGCAGGATGGCGAATTTACTCGGGTCGGAGGAAAGCATGTGCTCAAGACAGACGTTCGCGTCATTGCGGCGACAAATAACGATCTGGAAAGAGCAATAGAGGACGGTTCATTCAGAAAAGATCTTTTCTATCGACTATCCGTCTTCCCGATCTCGCTTCCACCGCTCCGATCGCGGGTTGAAGATATCAATCTACTCGTCTTTCACTTTCTTGAGGAGTATAAGAAGAAGTCCGGCCGCTTTATCTCAGGTATCGCGAAAGAAGCGATGCGAGCCCTTGTCAACTACAATTGGCCCGGCAACGTCCGCGAACTCGAGAATGCGATAGAACGTGCGGTAATTATTGCTTCAGGGCGTCAGATAGAGCTCGAAGACCTACCCGAGGCGATCAGCCGAACTGCGGACTTTTCGTCTGCTCATGCACGGCATGAACGAGCTTCAGCGGCCAGTTTAGGGCGAGGCGTGGGTATTCAGATCGCACTTCCTTCCGCGATGGAGGAGATCGAAAAACAGGTAATAGAAGCAACGCTGCGATATACCGAGGGTGACAAATCTCAGGCGGCTCGTTTACTTCATATCGGCAGAAAAACTCTCTACCGGAAGCTAGAACAGTTTGAGATCGAGGAGACCAACGACTAAGGAGATCTCATATGTCTAACGTTGCTGCCGAGTGGCTTGCCGTATTCATATTTTTCCTGCTTCTGGCGGTCATCGCTGCTGTTGAGGTCTTTTGGATAGTAAAAAATAGTTGGACTACAACCGGCAAAGCCTTGATCTTTGTGCTTGCGAGCAACCTCATTGGTTTGGGTCTTGGTACTTTTTTTGTGTTCGCAGTACTTATGGCGACGCTGATGATGGCGTTCGGCCCGTCGGGCCAAGGCAGTAATGCTCCGGATGCTGCCTATTGGGCGGCGATCGCCGCGGCATTGGTGGTTCCGCCGATCTTTCTGATCCTCTCGAAAAGAGTGTGCTTGTTAATTCTAAAGATCGCGTCAGGTTCGCGGGCCTGGACATACTCTCTGCTTAGTTCCGTGCTGATCCTGGTTTTTGCTCTCGTACCGCCTGTCGCATTGACCTATGCCATCTGGTACGTTCTGAAATGGAAATAATCGTCGGTACAGCCGGACACATCGATCACGGCAAAACGTCGCTCGTCAAAGCTCTCACCGGCGTTGACACTGACCGCCTGCCGGAAGAAAAGCAACGAGGCATCACTGTAGATCTCGGCTTCGCGGAGATAATCATCGGTGACATGCATTTTGGTTTCGTAGATGTGCCGGGACACGAGCGTTTCGTCAAGAATATGCTCGCCGGAGCGAGCGGGATCGACATCGTTATGCTCGTCATCGCGGCTGACGAAGGTGTGATGCCGCAGACTCGCGAACATTTTGACATCTGCCGACTGCTCGGCGTCAAAGCTGGCATCATCGTCCTCACGAAATCCGATCTCGTCGATGCTGAGACGCAGGAACTGGCAAGGCTCGATGTCGCCGACCTCGTTTCCGGCTCCTTTCTCGAAAACGCACCAGTGATAGTTGTCAGTTCACGTTCAAGTTCGGGTATCGAGAACCTGAAGGAGACCCTCGTTTTGGCGGCTTCTGAATTACCCGTTAGAAATGATGATCTGATCACGCGTCTACCGATAGACCGCAGCTTTTCGATAAAAGGTTTTGGCGCGGTCGTTACCGGCACACTAGCGTCAGGAACTCTGACGGAAGGCGCAGATATTGAACTGTTGCCGTCAAAAAACAAGGTCAGAGTTCGCGGTGTACAGACACATGGTAGATCGGTAAAGACGGCGACCGCCGGACAACGGGTCGCGGTCAATCTCGGCGGCATCGATCATTCGAAGGTTGAACGGGGAATGTTGCTCGCCGAGCCGGGTGTTTTGAGACCGACGCAGATCTTTGACGCGGAGATCGAGGTTTTGGCAGATGCGGCAAAGCCGGTTCGAACACGGCAGCGGGTTTGGATCCATATCGGGACGGTCGCAGCCTTGGCAAGAGTTCAAGTTTTGAATGAAGCTGGCGAGATCAGTGCAGGTGAGAAGGGTTTTGTTCAAATGAGGCTAGAAACGCCGATCGTCGCAGTGCCAAGTGAACGCTTCATCGTTCGCCGATATTCGCCTCAAGTAACGATCGCCGGCGGCTGCGTCGTCGATAATTCGGCCTCAAAACATCGACGTAAAGAGCTCTCACACATTCGGGAATACCTGAGCAATCTTTCGCACGCTGGTAGTGCCTCCGCAAAGGCAGAACTTCTGATCGCTGCCGCCGGGTCATCCGGACAAAGCTTTGGCGATCTGCGAGCACGAACCGGCCAGACAAAAGATCTCGTTCGAACGGCAATAGAATCGCTGGTATCAGACGGTCGCGTTGCCAATGCCGGAGGCAGATTTGTCGAAAAGCAGATGTTTGAGGGGCTGAAGGCATCAGTGGAAACTACGGTTGGCGATTTTCACAAGTCCGATCCGCTAGCAAAAGGGATATCGAGAGAAGCTTTGAGCGAGAAGATATTCAAATACCTGCCAGCCGAGATATTTCAGACGGTCATAGAAGAATTGGAATCGGCGGGCACGTTGGCTCTGGATCGAGAATCAGTTCGTCTCAGCGCCTATCGAACCACGCTTTCTCCCGCTGAAACGGTGCTGAAAGACAAACTCTTCAATGTGTATCGAACTGCTGGACTTGAGGTGCCTAAGGTTGAAGATGTGTTAAATGGAGCGATAATCGGAACAGCCTTTTCGCGAAACGACGCGCGAAAATTCTTTCAGCTATTCCTCGATTCTGGAGAAATTGTTAAAGTTAGCGAGGAATTTTATTTCCTGAAAAGTGAGATCGCAACACTCGTTGAAAAGCTGAAGCAATTTGCCAATTCCAAGAGCGATCGCAGCCTCGACATGGCCGAGTTCAAGGATATCGCCAGCGTCTCGCGAAAGTATGCGATACCGCTGATCGAGTATTTTGACCGCGAACGCGTGACCGTTCGCCGCGGCGACAAACGCATCATCCTGTAATGAAAAAATTCCTGACAGCGCGCTGGCAAGACCTGATCATGGCCAACTACGAAGTTGACCCGTCGCTGCTAGAACCGCGACTGCCCGCCGGTACCGAGATCGATCAGCATGAGGGTAGATGCTTTGTCAGCCTGGTTGGATTCATGTTTCTCGACACTCGTGTTCTGGGTATCCCGATACCGTTTCACGTTAATTTCGAAGAGGTGAATCTACGCTTTTACAACAAACGCGAGCTCGAAGGCGAAACCCGGCGAGCTGTGTGCTTTGTAAAGGAGATCGTCCCAAGATTTGCGATCGCAACCGTCGCCCGCGTCCTTTACGGCGAGCCATACGAATGTTGGTCGATGAGTCACGAGCGAACCGAAACAACCGTTTCCTACGACTGGTCCAAAGGCGGCCGCACTAATCACCTCAGCGTCGAAATCGACCAAAGTGTCGGCGTCCCGACGGAAGGTTCGCACGGCGAATTCATCATCGAACACTACTGGGGCTACACGAAACGCGGCGGCTCACGCGTCGACGAATACAAGGTCGAGCACCCAAAATGGGAGCTGTTTTCGGTCAAGAATGAGGTGATCGATGTAGATTTTGGGGCAACGTACGGAGACGAATTTGCATTTCTAGGTAGCCAGAAACCGTATTCGGTATTGCTTGCAAAAGGTTCGGAAGTCGCGGTTTATAAAGGAAAGACGCTTGCGGAAGCCCGCCCGAAGTAAGGACTCCCTGTTAAAGAAGACTTCTTAATTCCCATCAATAGGCTAACCGAAAAGAGCCCTTACTTCGTGCGGGCTTCTGCATTAGAATTAGATTTATGATTATCGGCATCGTCGCCATTTCACAAAACTACGCCATCGGCAAAGACGGAAAGTTGCCGTGGCATTACAGCTCTGATCTTAAATTTTTTAAGGAAACTACGAGCGGCAACGCGGTTGTGATGGGAGCAAATACCTGGCGTTCGATCGGGCGTCCGCTGCCGAACCGTTTGAACATCGTTCTCTCGCGAAGCGGAATCGTCGAGACGCCTGAAACGGTCATCAAACTGACTTCAAAAGCAGAGGTTGTCGAGCTGGCGAAATATGTCGACCCTGACGTTTTCATCATCGGCGGTGCACAGACGTACACCGATTTTGCGGATGTGATCGACCGGTGGATCGTGACCTTTGTACCAATTGAGGTAGAAGATGCGGACACGTTTATGCCGCGGGATTTCCTCGATGGGGTTAAGGAGATTAAGAAGGTTGTACTAGATACAGACCTGATAGTTAAAATTTTTAGCCGTTGACCCGAAAATAGGTGTATTATTACGGAAATATTTCGCCTAGATCGCATGACAAAAAAGCAATTTGTTCTAGAAAAACCAAGGCCTTTTCGCAACGCCTTGATCGCACTGATTGCTGGCGGAGCGGCTCTCGTCTTGATCGATCATTTGTTTTCCGGGACGGCTACATTTTTGGGATTCATTCTAGCAGCGATTGTCATATATTTGTTTACGAGGTAGAACCACATGATGGGCGGAAAAACCTGGGATGAGTGGATCGAGGAATATTCGGAAAGTCATCAACACCCGATCAATCAACTGACGCACAAATTCGGCATTCCGATGATCATGCTGGCGCTGGTCTTGGTTCCGGTGTCGTTCTTTGTCGCGGGAGCGTGGCGTGTGGCTCTGGGGCTATTTGTCGTCGGCTGGATCCTACAATTCATCGGTCATTATTTCGAAGGCAAACCACCCGAGTTCCTCAAAGATTACCGCTTTCTCTTGGTCGGGTCGCGTTGGTGGTTTAAGAAAACTTTTGGTTAGGATGTCTAACGGCTATATAGCTAACAGCTACTAGCTACACTTCTTCGCAGAAAACAATAAACGATTGATCTTAGCTCTAGATATCGGAACGTCCAGCGTCCGCGCCGCTCTATACGATGGTCAGGCGAACGCAATCCCGCATGCGTCAGCCAAGATCGAGCGTACATTGACCGTAACCGCCGATGGCGGGGCTGAGATCGACGCTGACGAAGCCGTCGCTCAGGTCGCAACTGCGATCGACGCCCTTCTCGAAAAATCCAAAGCGGAAATTACCCACGTCGCCTCTTGCTCCTTCTGGCACAGTCTCGTCGGCTTGGACACGAAAGGTAAGCCGACCACCAAGGTCTTCGGCTGGGCCGACACTAGGAGCGGCAAATATACCGAAACGCTCAAAAAACGATTTGACGAGCAAGAAACCCACAACCGCACAGGAGCACATTTTCATTCGAGTTTCTGGCCAGCGAAATTGTTGTGGCTGCAAAAGGATTTTCCGGATGTTTTTGCCAAAACCGAGCGATGGCTTTCGTTTAGCGATTACTTCGCTTTGAAGCTGTTCGGCACCGCGACGACCAGCATCTCGATGGCGTCGGGAACGGGTATTTTTGACATTAGGAGATGCGATTGGGATGCGAAATTGCTGATATTCCTGAAGATCAAGGCCGCTAATCTGCCCGCGATCGTCACAAACGATTCCGACACATCCACTCTAAACAAAGAATACGCCAAACGCTGGCCTCGGCTTGCTCACGCCAAATGGTTTCTCGCAGTCGCCGACGGAGCAACCGACAACATTGGTGCGGGGTGTGTCACCAACACGCAAGCCGCTCTAATGGTCGGCACTTCGGGAGCCATGCGTGTCGCCTACGAGGGCGACCCGCCTGACCACGTTCCTGACGGACTCTGGTGCTATCGCATTAACCGAAAAATGGTCGTCCTCGGCGGAGCTTTGTCCGACGGAGGCAATCTTGCCCAATGGATGCGCGATAACCTGCGTTTGGGGCATGATGCGGACGAGGTCGTGGGAAAAAGGCTCGGAACACCTTCGACGATAAAGATCGCACCATTTTTCAATGGCGAACGCAGTACCGGTTACAACGAATCCGCTACCGGGTCGATCATTGGCCTTACTGCCGCTCACGATGCTCATGATATTTACAGAGCCGCATTGGAAGCCGTCGCCGCCCGATTTGCCGACATTCTCGGCCGCCTGGAAACCGTTTTCAAGATCGAACAGATCGTCGCCTCAGGCGGAGCACTCCGCGAATCGCCCGCCTGGATCGAGATCATCTCGAACGCCCTGAACCGCAAACTGACCGTCAGCGAGGCTGGCGAGTCATCTTCTCGCGGTGCGGTTTTGCTTGCGCTCGAAAGTCTTGGCAGAATATAGATTACGCAGAAGATTTATAGTGACGGCGAGATCGTAGATAGTCATCGAGCTCGGCACGTTCGATATTACGGAGAACCCATGGCAACTGCGACTCAACCGAAGAAAACCACCGACATCGACCAGCTTTGCATAAACACGATCCGCACACTTTCGCTTGATGCGATCCAGAAAGCGAATTCCGGTCATCCTGGACTGCCGCTAGGTATGGCACCCACGGCATACGTTCTGTGGACGAAGTTTTTGCGGCACAATCCGAAAAATCCGAAGTGGTTCGGCCGTGACCGCTTCTTGCTGTCGGCGGGACATGGGTCGATGCTGATCTATTCGCTGCTGCATCTGACCGGGTACGATCTGTCGCTCGATGAGCTGAAGAATTTTCGTCAACTCCATTCAAAAACGCCGGGACATCCGGAAAATTTCATGACGCCGGGTGTTGAGATCACGACGGGCCCGCTCGGGCAGGGCTTTGCGAACGGCGTCGGTATGGGCATCGCCGAGGCACATCTGGCGTCTAAGTTTAACCGGAAAGGCTTTCCGGTCGTTGATAATTACATCTACTGCATCTGCTCGGACGGTGACCTGATGGAAGGAGTCGCGTACGAGGCCGCTTCGCTCGCGGGGCATCTACAGCTTGGGAATCTGATCTATCTCTACGACGATAACGAGATCACGATCGACGGTTCGACGGACCTTGCGTTTACTGAGGACCGGACGAAGCGTTTCGAGGCGGCTGGCTGGCACGTGCTCGAGGTCGCGGACGGCAATGATCTAAAAGCGATCGAAAAAGCGATCAAAGATGCTCAAAAAGTTAAGAATAAGCCGTCGCTGATCCGCGTTCACACTATCATCGGGTTCGGAATGCCAAAGGCCGGCACGAGTAAAGCTCACTCCGACGCACCTGGCGAGGAGGCCGTGAAGGAGACGAAGCGAAACCTCGGCATGCCTGAGGACAAGAGCTTTTACGTGCCGAAGGAAGTTTCCGCTCACTTCAAACAAGCCATTAAAAACGGAGCGGCGATGGAGAAGGAATGGAACTCTCTCGTTAAAAAATACGAGAAGGAAAATCCCGAGATCGGTGCCGATTTTCACGCAATTCGAATCGGCGAATTGCCTGCTGGATGGGAAAAGAGCCTGCCGAAATTCGACGGCGTCGAGGCGAAAGCTACACGGGCTTACAGCGGCGAGATCATTAATGCGATCGCCGATTCGCTGCCGGGACTGATTGGCGGCTCGGCCGACCTCAAGCCTTCGAACAACACTTTTATTAACTCTTCTGGCGATATTCAGCCTGGCAAGTTTGAGAATCGTAATATCCATTACGGCATCCGCGAACATGCGATGGGCGCGGCGATGAACGGCATGACGCTGTTTGGCAGCGTGATTCCGTTCGGCGGGACGTTTCAGACATTTTCGGATTATATGCGACCGGCGATTAGGCTTGCGGCTTTGTCACATATTCGCGTCCTGTTCGTATTCACCCATGACTCGATCGGTCTCGGCGAAGATGGCCCGACGCACCAGTCTGTCGAGCATCTTGCCGCAATGCGTGCGATCCCAAATCTGGCTGTTATTCGCCCATGCGACGCCCACGAAACGCGCGAGGCGTGGCGTGCAGCAATCAGATGTGATACGGGCCCGACCGCATTCGCTCTGTCCCGTCAGAAAGTCGCATTGATCGACCGCAAAAAATTCGCCGACGCCAAAGGCCTCCACAAGGGTGCCTACATCCTCGCCGAAGCCGAAACCAAAGCCGGAAAGGAAACCGCACCAAAACTGATCATCATCGCCACCGGTTCCGAGGTCGGCCTCGTGATGGAAGCCCGCGAAAAACTCAACGCCGAAGGCACCCCGACCCGCGTCGTCTCAATGCCGTGCTGGGAATTCTTCGACGAGCAATCCGCCAAATACAAAGAAGAGGTCCTGCCCGCCAAAGTCACCGCCCGCCTAGCCGTCGAAGCCGGCGTCTCGATGGGCTGGTCAAAATACGTAGGCGATAAAGGTGACACCCTCTGCGTCGACAAATTCGGCGCGTCAGCACCGGCTGAGGATGTTTTTAGGGATTACGGGTTTACGGTGGAAAACGTCATAAAACTTGCGCACAATCTCGTAAAATATTAGTAACGAATGAACGTCGAGACGATAAAAACGCCGTCGTTACTGCTCGATCTTGATCGTGTGAAGCAAAATGCCGCACGAATCAGCGCCGTTGCGAGCCGCAACGGCGCTCGTCTGCGCCCGCACATCAAAACCCACAAGTGCATTGAGGTCGCAGAGATTCAAACCGCGGGCCACGACGGAGCTATCACGGTTTCGACATTGGCTGAGGCACGGGATTTTGCGGCTAACGGATTTACAGATATCACCTACGCCGTGCCGATCGAGCCGGGAAAGTTTGCGGGAGCGATCGAGCTGCTAAAGACTGGAGTCAAACTTAATCTGCTTACCGACAATGCCGAAGCTGCTGCATTTCTAGATGAAGCGGCTGGGAGAGCGGGCGTTAAATCTGATGTTTTCGTCAAGATCGATTGCGGAACACATCGTGTTGGTATCGAACCGCATACGGCGGAGGCTGTCGATATTCCGAGGCAGCTTTCGGATGCTAAGAACCTGAACTTCGCCGGAATTCTCACGCACGCAGGGCATTCGTATGACGTGAAGACGGTTGAGGAGATAAAGGCCATCGCGCGTCACGAACGCGATGTTACGGTCGAGCATGCTGCGAAACTTCGAGCCTTAAGTATTGAGGTTCCGACCGTCAGCATCGGCTCGACGCCGACGATCAATCACATCGACCATCTGGATGGCATCGATGAGGTTCGGCCCGGGAATTACATTTTCTTTGACAACTATCAGGCGACACTTGGCAGTTGTTCGTTCGACGACACGGCACTTACCGTACTCGCCGCTGTAGTTCATCGCGACGCTTCGCGGCGAAAGATCGTGATCGACGCAGGCGGCATTGCAATGTCGAAAGATCGTGGGCCGGTTCATCTCGATCCGCAGTGCGGTTATGGTCGTGTACTCGACCTCGACGGCAACCGGACCAACCTTAGCCTCGATTCGCTATCGCAGGAACATGGCGTAATGCACGCGGCGGACGACGCGGAGTTCAACCGCTTCAAGATCGGCGACCGTGTCCGCATTCTCGCTAACCACTCATGCATGACCGCCGCTCAGCATTCGCATTACAATGTTATCGAGAATGGCGAGATCGTCGACCGGTGGAAAATACACACGGGTTGGTAAGACAGATGAGAGAAATGCTACTCGAACAATTCACCGCCGCATTCGACCAAAATACATGGTTCGTGGCTCTAAAAAATACGCTCGATGGCGTCACGGCGGCTGATGCCGTTTGGAAGCCCGCGGGCGTAGACAACTCGATCTGGGAGATCGTCAGCCATCTGAATTATTACAATTACGCATATGTCGAGCGGTTTAAGGGCGTTGACTATCAGTATCCTACGGATGAAAACGATGTGACATTTGTGGCTGGTGAAGCCAGTGAGAAAGCGTAGGAAGTAGAAACAGCAAGCCTCGACGCTGTCTTGAACGAATTTCGCGATCTGATCGCAAATGCTGAGGAGAACAAATTTGAAGAGCCGGTTTCTGCGACAAATCCGGCAAAATGGCGGACACTGATCTCAAACATCAGCGCCCACAATGCTCATCACGGCGGGCAGATCGTAGTGCTTCGTAAGATGCAGGGAAGTTGGGATCGGGCGAAGGGCGTTTCTTAGCTTTCCTCGTCCTCGCCGCAGTCTGAGGCTTCCCAACTGAGCAGTTTGTAAACGCCTTTCAGGTCGACATTTACGATCGCTTTAACAAAAACCTCTGCTGCGTCCTGACCTTCGGCTCCTTCGTCATTTACCTTGAAGCACATTCGATAATTGGTACCTCCGACGATCTGACGTTCGGCTTTTATCACGGAGATAAATTCGATCTCCTTTTCCGCGCGTTTTGCTTCAGATCCGACGGCAAAGATCGCCGCCTTTTTTACAGCGGCATCGGTTTTGGCAATTTCCTTATATCCCCCAAGTACAGGCCGACTCTGCGCTTTCGCCTCAGATACAGCCGCGATTGAGAGAAGTAAGACAAATAGAGAGCAATAAATGGTTTTTCTCATATATTTGGTTTTTGTTCGAGTCACCGAATTGTACCTAATTTCTCCTAAAATAGTGACCGAATCTCTCTTCTTAATCTGCTCACAACATCTTTTTCATTCGGAGTACCGCTCGAACTAACGATGGTCGTGTTGAAAACAACGATGGACGCGACGCGTTTCACAGGATCAAAATCCAGGTAGCTTAGAAACCCGTTTTGGTCACCGCCGTGTCCCAAATGCGTTGCGCTTATCGAGCGGTCGATAAAAAAGACGAGACCAATATCGGTGGTGAAACCCCGGTTTCCGTTGGCGTCCGATTCAGTTTTGAGCTGTGGCTTCCACATCTCCTCAAGCGTCGATCTTTTCAGTATGCCGTTGTACCTAGCCATTTTGGCAGGATCGCCGACGAGAAAATTTGCGTATTTGATCATGTCCTTCACCGGTGAATTTAATCCGCTGTTTGAAACGGTTATTCCCGTGTCTGCATCAAATCGCCCCTCAGTCAGTTTGCCGTTCTCTAAGTAATAAGAATGCGATCGATGTGGCAATAGATGTGGCGGGGTCGAATCAAAATAGCTGTTATACATCTCAAGCGGCCGCAGAATGTACTTGTCGATATAGCTCTCATAACTTTCACCTGAGACCTGTTCAATGATACGGCCAAGATATATTATGCCGGGATTTGAATAGCTGAATTTACTTCCGGGCTTGAACGTTACCTCAGTAAAAGGAAACATTGCGACGAGCTGTGACCATTCTGTCGGCTCAAAAGGCTCCCATTCCTTGTTATTTCTCCATGGCCAGGTTCCTCCACGAAAACCGCCGGAGTGTGTGAGCAAATGTTTGATCGTGATGTCGTCCATTGAGCCGAACGAATTGTGGATCTTGCGTAGCTCGGGAACATACTTGGTGATCGGGTCATCTAGCTTTAGCAGACCGCGATCTCGCAGCTGCATTATCGCCATGCCCGTCAGCGGCTTTGTATTCGAAGCCCAATGATAGATGGTATCGGCGTCAACACGTTGGTTCTTTGCTTGGTTTGCGTAGCCATGCTCAATGGCCAACATGACCTTGTTATTATCCAAGAACACGAAGCTGCTGCCGACGATACCCGATTGCTGAACCTCTTTTTCGAACGTTTTTTTGAAGTTTTCCAGTCTCTTTGTGGTTTGTGCGCTCATTGTAATTACAAGATTCAAAAGCAGAAGGATGATGACCGATGAGCTTTTATAAATGGACATTTAAAACCTCGTGAGATGATTTTTCATGACTTCAAAATGATGGATACATTTTTTGCCCGAGCTATTATTCATCTATGCTGGCGCAATTCGCTAATGATCCAAGGAAGCACGTCGAGCAATCGATCAACCTCTTCAAGGGTGTTCGATCGACCAAGAGAAAACCGGATCGAGCCCATGGAGTGAGCATAAGGGACATCCATTGCCTGTAAAACGTGGGATGCGGCGTGGCCGGCCGAGTTGCATGCAGAGCCAGTCGACACGCAAATGCCGAGGCGATCAAGGTGGAACAGGATCATTTCACCGTTGGTGTTTGCAAACGAAATATTGGTGGTATTGCATAGCCTCCGCGATCTGTCGGCGGTTCCATTAAGATATGAATCCGGGATGTTACGCAGGATCCAATCTTCGAGCTGATCGCGGAGTAAGGATATCGTTTTTTGACACTCTAGATCCTTTACATATTTGGCTGCTGCACCGAGGCCTGCTATCTGGTGGGCTGCTGAGGTGCCAGCCCTCATACCGTTTTCTTGACCACCACCGATCAGCATCGGTTGTAATGTGACGCCGTCTCGCACATAAAGAGCACCGATGCCCTTCGGCCCGTGAAACTTATGTGCCGATAGGGAAAACAGATCGATCTCAGTAGCTGAGAGATCTATCTCGACCTTGCCGATCGCATTGACGCCATCAACATGAAAGAGTGCATTGGAATGTTCTTTCACCAGCTCGGCGACCTCGCGAACCGGGAAAATAACGCCCGTCTCATTGTTGGCTAGCATCACCGAAACGATCGCGGTTTCCCGTGTGAGGGCAGCCCGCAACTCGTTAAGGTCAAGGGCTCCTTCACCGTCAACTTTTATCCAGAAAACCTCTTTTCCCGCCGATTCCAATCTGAGACAGAGTTTTCTAACCGCATCGTGTTCGACCTCAGTCGTCACAATATGTTGGTTTGCCCCGTCCTTATTCAAGGCTCCGAGAATCGCAAAGTTATCACTTTCCGTGCCTCCAGAGGTAAATACGACCTCATTCGCATTTTTTGCTCCGATCAGATCGGCAACACTTTCCCTAGCATCCTCAATTACTTTTATCGATCCTCGGGCCAGGGAATAGGCCGATGATGGATTGCCAAACTCCGATCCCAGGAATGGCAGCATCGCGTCTCTAACCGCGGGGACGACGCAGGTCGTTGCATTGTTATCAAAATAGATCATTTATGCCTGAATAATTGGTTCGCCAACACTTACGATTTTAGACTTTAGACATTACAATTACGAATACATTGAACGCAAGACTTACCATTACAGAACCGACCGGACGAACGATTAAAACAGATATTGATCTGACCAAGACCTTTACCATCGGCCGGGCAAAGGAAAACGATATCGTGTTGAACGATCGTCGAGTTTCTCGCAAACATGCGTTCATATATCCAGAAGCAGGCAGTTTTAAGATCGTTGACGGTTTTGTAGAAGGTGGTCATCTATTTCGAAGCGTTAATCACATTTTTGTTAACGGGACAATGCATCTTGAGCACGTTCTGCTCGATGGTGACTCGGTTCTGATCGGTGAGAGTCGGATCGATTTTCATATATTGGAAGCCCGAACGATCGTCACCTCGATCGCGGACATTCCACCGACCGAGAACATTACCATTCCTCGCGACGATAAACCCAAACAGGTAAAATTTGACGACGCCCCGCTGGGCCACACCCAGGTGCAAATGTCGGTCAACGAAATCATCGGGCGCAGGTCTGATATTTCGTTGGAAAACGTCATCGCTACGCCGATCGAGGTCAAAGATCTGCGACGAAAGGCAAAGATCCTGGAGCTTTTGTTCGAGATGAGCAAAACGCTCGGCACCGTCTTTGAACTGGAAGAGATTTTCGAAAAGGCAACCGATCTGATCTTTCGCGGCACACCTGCGGACCGTGTCGTAGCCCTGCTGGCGGAACAGGACAAGAACGGCAATATAATTGAGAATTCACTCTATCAGATCGGTGCGAAGACGCGAGATGCCAGCTTTGAAAAATTGACCGAAAGACTTGCGGTCAGCCGCACCATCACGAATCGTGTGATGTCAGATCGTGTCGCGATACTATCACAGGATGCTAAGACAGACGAACAGTTTCACGGTGCGGAATCGATCGTCTCGCAAGGTGTAAGATCTACCATATGTGCGCCGCTCGTGACCGCATCGAATGTTCATGGAGTTATCTACGCAGACAGGCTCGATCCTTTTGCGGCGTTTTCACCCGATCATCTCGAAATGATCAGCGCTGTCAGTGCTCTCACCGCCGTAACCGTAGAAACGGTAAAGGCTCATAAACGCCTCGCCCGTGAGGAAGTTGCGAGGGCAAACTACAGCCGCTTCATGCCCGAGTATGTTGTGCAGCAGCTGCTGGAAAACCCGGATTCATTTCGGCTCGGTGGAGCAAATCAGACAATTACCGTCCTGTTTGCGGATATACGCGGATTCACGGCTATCTCTGAAAATGAAAATCCTGAGAATGTCGTAAGGCTGTTAAACCGTTATTTTACCGCGATGTCTGAGATCATATTTGAACACGGCGGAACTCTGGATAAGTATATTGGCGATGGATTAATGGCCTTATTTGGTGCTCCGACTGCTTCGCCCCGCGACGCAAGCAATGCTCTGAATGCCGCCGTAGCAATGCAAAGAGAACTTTTAACTCTAAAAGAAGAACTTCGCGAAGAAGGATTTTCAAAGATAGCGATCGGCATCGGTCTTCATACCGGCGTCGCGACAATAGGTTACATAGGTTCAGAGCGGCGTTCTGAGTACACGGCAATTGGCGATACTGTGAACCTCGCGTCCCGACTTGAGGCAAATACAGCTGGCGGTCAGATATTGATCAGCGAAGCAACAGCACGTGCCGCAGGAAATATTTTTCCGCTTACCAGACGCGAACCGATAACTGTCAAGAACCGCTTGCAGCCGGTTGACCTTTATGAGGTAAATTGGAACCAATAGTGTTGGAAGGTGTGATAGATTAGGACTATAATTACCTAAGCCTCTTTTTCTCGGAAATCTTTATGCTAAAGATCTCGTCTCTAAAAAAACTTGTGACCGATTCGATGGCGATCGACCTGGGCACGGCAAGCACTATAATTGCCGTCAAGGGCCGAGGCGTCGTGCTCGATGAACCGTCACTCGTCGCCATTAATGAGATGACTGAGGAGATCGTCGCCTTCGGCCTCGAAGCTGCTGAGATGTCAGGGCGTGAAGGCCGTGATGTCAATGTTCGGGCTCCTCTTATCGGCGGTGTCGTTGCAGATTTTGAGCGGACAAAGAAGATGCTGGCCTATTTTGTCAAAAAGGCAAAGACCGGCGGTTCAAACATCTCGCTAAAAGCGGTTATGAGCATGGTCTCCGATGTGACGCATGTAGAGCAGAGAGCTTTACTGAACGCCGCTGAAGAGGCCCATATTGGCAAAGTATTCATGATGGAAGAGGGTCTAGCTGCCGCGTTTGGTGCCGGGGTGCTCCCTTCGGACAAGCGAGCTTCTGCCATTGTTGATGTTGGCGCCGGAACGACCAACATTGCGATCGTTGCGAAAGGCTCGATCGTCCATTCCACCTCAGAGCGTTATGGAAGTCATGCGATAAATGAGAGCATCGCGACCCACCTTCGACGTCATCGTGGGCTACAGGTAGGCGAGGAAACTACCGAATTGCTCAAAACCACATTTGCCTCAACATTTCTGCCTGAGGATATCTCAAAATCAATGTCCGTTCGCGGTCGAGACGTTCAAACAGGCGGTCCCGGAGCTGTCGACGTAACCGCAGGTGAGATCTATCCGATCGTCGAGGGAATAGTTCGTCGTATCGCCCTTAGGGTTAAAGACACGCTGACGGAACTTCGCCCGGAGGTTGCTGCGGATATCTACGATCGCGGTGTAATTCTGACCGGCGGCGGAGCCTTACTCGAAGGAATAGATCAGTACCTCAGATCATTCATCAATCTGCCCGTTACGATATCAGATGAGCCTCGCTATGCGACGGTCAATGGCCTGGTTAAAATGTTTGACGATGAAAAACTTCTCGAGCGCGTTTCCCGCAACGAGCTCAACGTACTCCAAAACGCCGAGATTCCCTTCGAGGTTTAACTCGCATACCGAAATCGACGGAACAATCTCTGTCATATCGCGTTAGTTCTTATGCTATTCTTTAGATTATAGAGCCCGACTTCTATTTCTGCGCCCAGCTGTCTAGCGAAGGCCTAATTATGCAGATCGAAAGCTACATTCCGACGATGAACACCCTGCGAAATGTCCTCGACATTGCGCTAGTTTTCGTTATTGTGTACGTAGTTCTTAAGTTATTTCGGGGAACGCGGGCCGTGCCGACATTGGTTGGCATCGTTATCCTGTCGGTCCTGTATTGGTTTGCCGTCACGCAAGAGCTGTCAACGTTGGAGTTTGTTCTGCGATACGCGGTGGGATTTATCGGGATAGCCATTATTGTGCTTTTTCAATCGGAGATTAGGCAGGCACTTATGTACTTCGCCAATCGTTTCCGATTCCCGATCTTGAAACGGCAGCGAGGTCAATTTGGCGGTAGCGTTTATGACGAGATCGTTTTGGCGGTCACGACCCTTTCGACAGAAAAGACCGGTGCTCTAATAGTCATCGAGCGAAACGTCGGTCTCCGAAACTTTATTGATGCGGGCGTTCAGCTCGATGCTCGAATTAGTTACGATCTACTTGTTTCAATTTTTCATCCGGAAACCCCACTTCACGACGGGGCTATTGTTATACAAAATGAGCGTATTGCCGCTGCTTCAGTATTTTTGCCGCTAACAAAAAATCCTGAGATCTCCCGAGAACTCGGAACACGGCATCGTGCTGCGATCGGAATTACTGAGGGCTCAGATGCTATCTCTCTTGTCGTTTCCGAAGAAACTGGGCTGATAACTTATGTAGAAGCAGGCCAGGTGCGAAGAAATGTTGAAACGACACAACTTAGAAAATTGCTCTTAGACGCCATCGACATTCCGATGGTCGAATCGAAGAGAGAGAAAACTAAGGCGATGTCCGATGTAGAGACAGACGTGACCGTAAGCTAGCTTTCGATGATCAACGAGACTACACAGCCGAAATCTGGGACTATCTTTGTCCGACATATCCTAAGAAAAGCGTTTCTGGAGGATTGGGGCCTAAAACTACTTGCGCTATTCATAACCTTAGCTCTCTGGTTGGGCGTAACAGGATTAAGCACGCCAACGACAAAAAGATTTTCCAGTGTCCCCTTAAATCTGGATATCTCCAGCAATACTCAGATCGTTAATGCTCCTCCGCAGGAAGTAACTATCGAAATAAGCGGAGATAAAAGAAAACTGGACCAGATCAACCGATTGACGCTGTCCGCCTCTCTTGATCTATCCCAGATGAAACCAGGCGAATGGGTCATATCACTCTCGCCGGACACGGTTTTCGTACCATTGGAACGCGGTCTTAATCTAGTGGATGTGGCTCCCGGAAGAATACCCGTAAATATAGAAGCTGTCGAAGAAAAAGAGATAGAGGTTAAAGCCGAGACCTTCGGCAAAGTCGATGGGGGATATGAGGTCTATTCAACATCAGTTGTGCCAGCAAGGATCCGCGTGCGCGGTCCGGCGAGTGTGGTTCGGATTCTCGAGTATGTTCAGACCGATCGGATCGACGTTTCTGACAAGAAAATTGATTTTACTGCTCGACAGGTAGCTGTTTTTTCTCCGAATCCCCAGGCCGTAGTTTTGAATACGGTTGTCGATGTCGTCTTTCGCATTGGTGAAAAGCGTATCGAACGAACTTTCACGGCTCCTATTCTCGGTGAAGCTGGCAAATCGGCCACATTTACGATATTTGCACCGAGAACCCTTCTGCAAAAGGCCAAGGTAGAAGAATTCAAGGTTGAAATGAGCCTTGATGATAACGGTGAACTGTTCCCGACGCTGACGCTACCCGATGACCTTAAAAATGTCGCGGAGATTCGCGGAATTAAAGTGATCAAGTAGTAAGGTTACCGGCGGCGTCTGAGAGTTACTACCAGTGCATCGCTGACTTTTCTTTCACCTTCTTTATCCGACGGTTTGTTCACTACTCTTCCATTTACATACATCGTAGTCGAACCGCCGCCGTCCAGGTTCATTGCATCTACAGCTCCGAGCTCGACCAGATAAGCGGCAAGATCCTCCAACCCCACACCGCCGCTTTCTTCGGTTCTGCCGTCCGCTGTTAGAAGCAGGAATTTGCCGTCCTTTAGCTTGGCAACCGCTGTTCGCGGATGGCGTGTTTCGACAAATGTTTTGCTCGATCTCTCTCGCTCCCAGGTAACATCGATCTGACCGTTTCTTACCAGCTGCGGCACACCTGTCACAACATCGAGTTTTTCGCGGTCTTTAGCAAACGACTCGGGCAAGCCTTCCCAAAAACGCTTGGCTGTTACCTCATCCGAGGCCTTTGCTACAGCGGCAAGTCCATCACGGAACGTGCCGGATGCCGACAACACATAGCCATTTTTGGGAATAACGGCGTTCCCGAGATCCTTTGCGACCGACGTTATGACGCCCCTTATGACGATAAGCTCTATTCCATCTGATCCGGTTTGGGTTCTTTCTCCGTACTCAGGCGTGTAAATCACAAGGTCGTCCTTTTTCCTTTCGCGGTTAACACCCGCTACTTCGAACGGTTGATCGCCGATCTTAAGGGTCTGCCTTAACTTTGTCCGGGCCATTTCGACATCAGTTCGAGAGCTGCGATTGTTGATCAGCAGCTGAATTCTTTCGTTAGTTGATTCGCTTAGCCATTTGCCATCAACCATAAAAAGCCCAACCGGATCGCCTGCAAACGGGGTCCTATCAAGCCGGAAAAACCCTGCGTTGATAGCCGCGATCGCCCGCTTTCTCTTGGCGATAGCTGAGGTCGCCTCGGTACCGATGGCTTTCTCATTAGCGTGATGAACATCAATACGTACCCGGCTAAGGTCGAGCCGAACGAGATCGATATTCACATTCTTACCACTAATTTCCCGCCGAACTTGGGCATACTCAACGCCTGGCTTTATCGTTTTAAAGTCCTGAGCGGATACTTTGGCAAAAAAACCAAGGAGAGAGCAAATTGATAAAACCAGAACCCGATAACCGACGAATTTAATAGATAGTAATAAACGCGTGAGTTTTGAAATTGATGGCTTCATTGTGTTCGTGCTCCCGAGGTTCCCTGTATAAAAACTTTATCTATAATACTGTTCAATGCGAGTCAATGAAAGAGTTATCCAGCTAAACGAGAAGCCAGTTAACGAAAAGGCGCGATACGTACTCTATTGGATGCAGATGTTCAAGCGGGTTGATAATAATCATTCGCTGATCTACGCGATTCGCCGGGCAAATGAGCTGAAGCTGCCGCTCGTGGTTTACGAGGGGTTGAAATATTACTACCCGTGGGCCAGCGACAGAATCCATGCGTTCATCCTCGAAGGCGTCGAGGAAAAGCGGGCCGCTTTTGAGAAGCTTGGCATTCGATATCTCTTTTATCTGCAAAAGGATAAGGATTCGCCAAAGCAGACGGTCGCTAAGCTTGCGAAGGACGCAGCGATGATCGTCACTGACGATTTTCCGTGCTTTATCATCCCTGAACACAATCGCCGAATTGCCGAACGGACCGAGATTCCTATTTTCGCAGTCGATTCGAACGGCGTCATCCCAATGTCGAAGTTCGACAAGGAAGAATACGCCGCCTACACCATCAGGCCGAAGATAAAGAAGCTGCTTGACCGTTACCTAAAGCCGTTGCTGTTTGAAAATGTTGATATAGAAAGCAACGAAATAGAAGTCGATTGCCCGGAAACGATCGTTACCGCCGACAAAATCGCCAAGCTCGTTTCCGAATGCGACATCGACCACACCGTTCCGGCGTCCGATCAATACCACGGCGGCTCGATCGAAGGGCGGAAACGGCTCAAGAAGTTTGTTGACGAGATATTGCCCGATTATGACAAAGCGCGGAGCAAGCCGGATCGCGATGGTTCGTCGCGGTTGTCGTCGTATCTGCACTTTGGTTATTTGTCAGCTCTGGAAATTGCTCTGGAAGTGAAAAAGGCAGACGCTCCTCAGGAATCGATCGACGCTTATCTCGAAGAACTGATCGTTCGCCGCGAGCTGTCGTACAACATGACCTTGTTTAACGACAAATACGACTCGCTCGCGGCTTTGCCTGCGTGGGTTCACAAAACGATGCGCGAACACGCTTCGGACGAGCGGCAATTCGACTACTCACTCGAACAATTAGAAAACGGCGAAACGCACGACGAACTGTGGAACGCCGCCCAACGCGAGATGGTTGTGACCGGCGAGATGCACAATTATGTGCGGATGCTGTGGGGCAAAAATGTGATCGCCTGGACGCCCTCGTACGAGGTGGCGTTCGAAACGATCGTCCATCTCAACAACAAATACTGCCTCGACGGCCGCAACCCGAACAGCTACGCCGGCATCCTCTGGTGCTTCGGCAAACACGACCGGCCGTGGATGGAGCGAGAGGTGTTTGGGCAAATACGCTACATGACTAGCGGAAGTACGGGGAAGAAGTTCGATTCGAAGAAGTATATCCAGTGGACGAAAATGCTATAGGATAACGTAGCTACGAACCTCATTCGTTCCGCGAAATGGCAAGCCAGAATAGGAATATAATTCCGAACAATAGGTCACCTGATGCCGCGGCGAGCGTGAGAAGTGGAAGTTGTCCCAAAGCTACATATGCGGCGATGATCGCGAAAAACGATAGCTTGCCAACGGCTCCGATCGTGACGAAGATGCGGTCACGCCGCGACGATATAGCCATCCACAAATAGCAAAATCCAAACGCCATGATCCACGCCGCAAGTATCCAGAGATACATTGGATGCGTGTCTGGAAATCCGAACTGAGTGCGAAGGCTCGCAAAATAGGGAACAAAGCTAAACGAGCCAACGATATTCATCACGGCCGTAGCGTACAAGGCAAGCCTCATCCACGATTCCAACGGTTGTCTGGTGTTCATAATGTAGGGCTACAGAGCCATACTCCAATCATACACTCACCAACTAAAATTTATACTTAGGCATTGACCTTACTATTTATTATCAGTATAGTTAGGTATATGCCTAACCAAACCATTCAAGTAGATCATGTATTCCATGCTCTCGGCGATCCGACACGGCGAGCCGTTGTTGGGCGTTTGAGCGCGGGGCCGGCGGCAGTGAGCGAGCTTAAAAGCGGTTTTGATATGGCGTTGCCATCCTTCACGCAGCACCTCGGTGTGCTTGAGAAATGCGGTTTGGTGAGATCGAAAAAGACGGGCCGCGTACGTACGTATTACCTTTTGCCGCAACCGCTCAAGGCCGCTGAAAACTGGATGACCGAACAGCGAAAGCTGTGGGAAAAGCGGCTCGATCAGCTCGACAGCTATTTATTAACAATGAAGGAGAATACGAAATGATACCTAATTTTGATTTTGAAACTGACTCGCGTTACGACCTGGTGCTTGAGCGCACGGTCGATGTGAAAACGGAGCTTGTCTGGGCGGCGTGGACAAAGCCAGAACATATTCTGCATTGGTTTACGCCAGCACCGTGGAAAACCATCGACTGCGAGATCGATCTGCGTCCCGGCGGCATTTTTAAAACGGTGATGCAATCGCCTGAGGGTGAGGAATTTCCGGGCTCAGGCTGCTTTCTCGACGTAGTTGAAAACAAGCGCTTGGTCTGGACGAGTGCTCTCGGACCCGGCTATCGTCCAAATCCGGAAACACCGGATGGGATGTTTTTCACGGCGGTTGTCACAATGCAGCCAGACGGCGACGGCACAAAATACACCGCTCTCGCCATCCACCGTAGCGAAGACGACCGCAAGAAACACGAGGAAATGGGCTTCGAACACGGCTGGGGAGCGGCGCTTGATCAGTTAGTGGCGTATATGAAGGGGGAATGAGACTGGAACGCAGGAGCACTCGCCTGCAAGCGTTCCGCTTCGGGACGCTGACGGCCCCGCGGATTCTATCAGGTCAGATATCTGAGTACGTTACGCCGGAGGAACCGGCATTGCAGGCGAGGGCGCCTGCTTTTCCGGCGTCCAGTTTCCTTTCCAATCAAAGATCTCTAACGCCCCGAAGCGTTTTTTGTAATCGTAAAAAGATTCGCCCTCGTATGCATAGCCGTGATAGTAGAACGGCTTAGCGTGTTCGCGGGCGAATTCTATTTCCTTGAGCATTGTGTAGATGCCGAGGCTCCGCGAGTGCATCTCGGGGTCGAAGATGCCGTAGATGCTTGAGAGGGATTCGCCACCGACGTCAAAAAAGCTAGCGGCGACGAGGACGTTTTTGTCTCGAACCGTCAGCATGTGACAATCGGTCGGGCCAACAGGATCGCGTGAGACAAAATCGAATATAGAATCGGGAACGCCACTTTTGAACCGGGCTTTGTGTCGGTGGAAAAGGTCGTGCAGCTCAGGCGAGATATCCAGAGGTGTTATGACGGTAAGCATATCCGCGTTTCTGGTGAGGACACGACGTTGGCTTTTGGAAAAGTGCAGATCGTTCACACGGATCCGCAGCGGCAAAACACGCCGAATCTCATTTTCGTAGATCCCGAAATTGTACCGAAAAAAGTGATCTCCAAAGTGCCGCCAACCGTCGGCGAGCAGGATGTCGAGCATCTCAGGCTCGATCTGCGTCGCGTGAAATTCCTCGTTTATGATCTCCAGCCGGTCGAGTATCATCGTATTGTGGAATCGAAAAAACGGTTTACCAAAACGACTCTTCCAGAAAAGGTCTGCGTACGCTGCAACAGGCCATTTTCCTGGCGCAAACGCTGGGAAAAGGTCTGGGACGAGGTAAAGTACTGCTCGGAACGCTGCCGCAGGACCAAACCCGCCTAGTGCCCTGAATACCAATCATAGCCGTATTCAGCCCAAAAATCCTTAGGGCGATCGTTGGTAAATTCGATCCGTCCGATTCGTTTTATCTGTTTGATCCCGTATTTTGTCGCAGAAGCTATTCTCAACGGTGCTCCATTTTCAGCTCGTAGCGGTGCTCCATTCATTTCGTAGGCAAGCAGTGTCTGCGGATGCAGGATGCTCGGCATATCCCAGCCGACATAGTATTTTTCGTCCGGCGTATTGATCGACACGTATTGGACCAGTTCTTCCGGTCGGCCCGCAACATCAGGCTGGTTGCCGTTGATGGTCTTCGGCGGATACGCCGCCGCAAAATCAGAAAACCGCACGCCGGCCCAATGCACGATCGTGCTCCAGCCCTCGATGCACTTAAATTCGGTTATCATCTCGGTTCTAGGCAGCTTTTTGATGTCGTCGAGAGTCAGGATTAGATCGTCTGCGCGGCCTGCGAGCCCTGCGACGGCGAGCGTCCAAGCGGAAGCGTCGACTTCGCCCTCCAGACCTTCAAATCCATTGGTGCGGATCGGTGTCACGCGTTCGGGTGGAAACTCGGCGGCTCGCTGGCGGGGGCTGAAAAACGCCTGGCTTACTCTTTCGTTGAATTCGAAAGCACTTCTGTACAGATTGGCTTTCGTTTCATCGCTCATCCAGCGCCAGCCAAAAATTCCAATCAGTGCGGCAGCTCCGCCGACCAGAAAACCGCGGCGGGATCGAGCGGCCATCGCCTTCTTCGCCTCCTCTGCGGACATCGGTTCGCTAAGATACCGATGCTCGCTGAGGATCGATGCCGTGTTGTTGGGGTCACCCGGAAATGAATCGACAGTATGGCCGGTTCGCCGTTCAAACTCACGAACCTTTTCCAGCAAAACTTCCCTATCTTTGTTCTCGCTCATGACGCACTCTCCTCGCGGGTGATTCCCGGTTCAGTAACCGGTTCGACTGCATCGATGATGTCATAACCTGTGATCATCGATCTGAAATTACTCCAACCCGCTAAAACAACCTGAGAAACATGCACGAGAAAGAACATTACGAACAGGATCGTCAGCCAAAAATGCACCCAGCGTGCCCATTCGTAACCGCCGAATATAGCTGTCAGAAAAGATAATTGCAGCGGTTTGTAGATCGCGAGGCCGGACAGGAGCGAGCCAACGCCCATCAGGATCACGCTCGTGTAAGCGATGCGTTGAGCATCGTTGTATTTGCCCTGTGGCGGTTTGGCTTTGACTATATGAGCATCGTGTAAGGCTACGAGTGGTGCACGTTTCAATGAGCTTGGAACTGGCAAGATCGATCGCCACTCGCCAGAGACGATCGTATAAATGACGTAGATCAGACCATTTATGGCGAAAAGCCACATGAAAAAGAAATGCAGCTGCATACCCTCGGCGAGACGTTGGGGTATGCCGAGGAAATCGTAGAACGGCTGCGGGAAAAACTTGAACAGTTCGTAACCGAACAACCTGATGCCATAAACCTGATTTGCCCAGTAGATCAGCATTCCGCTCCAGATCATCATCGTCAGAAGGGGAAAATTGATCCAATGCATCCAACGGATCGCCAGCGGATGTTTTTTTTCGAGCTGTTTTTTCATCCTAGCCTTTTATTCGCCGATACGAGGCGGTCGGTTTCTCCACGTGGGCACGCACAGCAGGTGCGAGCGTCTTTGCCAAAGTTACATTTTCTTTATCACTTAGTTGCGAGACGATAAAAACCGCATGATGTCCAGCAAGAAATCCCGCAGCTCGAACCGCCTGATCGTAAACCGCGGTCTGAATACCTGAATTGTCGCTCGGCAGATCAGTATCGGTCATCAATAGTGAAACTATTTTACCCTTATGTCTTACGACAATGTGAGCAAATCTGCGACCTTCATAAATACATGAATGCGACTCGATGAACTCTACGTTTCTCGACACCTCGATGTTGTCGGCTTTTGTGAATGCAGCCATCATCACTTTGTCGAGATCTTTATTATATGCACCGAACTTTTGGGCTGCCTCGTCAAGGGTGATCGGGTCTTCTTTCAGATTATATTTGACAGCACAATTCTCATGGTCACCTACCGCGTGTGATGTCAACTCTTCCCAGGAAGCCCTAACTGCTTCAGCTATCTGTGTATTATTATTCAGGGCTCCAAAAGGGCTATTCTGCGTACGGCCCATCCAAAACACAAGGCCTGTTACAAATAGCATGACGCACGACAGGCCAACCACAGTCATGCGAGCCACAAAATGCCGCCCTCCTGTGAGTCTTTCAAAGAATCCGGGGCTTAATGCCGATTCTTTTAAGCCCAACATGGTCCTGTTGACAAAAAACGGATCCGCCAGTGATTCTTCGGCAGCCAGAATCGATTTTCGCAGTTGAGCTTTGAGCGATCGATTCGCAGACATCTCGGCACGGCAAGTCGGGCAATTTTCGAGGTGCCTTAGCACGTCGTGGTTGGTCTCGACCAGCAATTCATCGCTGATGTATGAGTCCATCATGGCTTTTAATTCTCTGCAATCCATAACAACCTTCCTATCCGTCAGCCGCGATCTTTCCGTGAGCGTTATAGCCCGATAATTCCTGTCTCAGCAACCGACGTCCGCGATGAAGCCGCGACATGACGGTACCGATCGGCACCTGCAGTAGATCGGCAGCCTCTTTGTATGAAAACTCCTCGACATCCGTCAACAAAACAACCTGTGCAAATTTTGCCGGTACTCGCCGAATGGCTTCTATGATCTCTTCATCCTTAAGGTTTTGCGGAATCGGCGGTTCAAACGCAACGGTAGCTGCGATCTGTTCCTCAGTATCCTCGACTAGCTTTAACTGACCGAGTTTCATCCTGCGCTTGCCGTTCAAACGGTAGAGAATCGTTACTAGCCAAGCCCGGCAATTTGTATCGGGCATATATCGATGAAACGACTTTAACGCCTGAGCAAAGGTTTCCTGAGTAAGATCTTCAGCCGTTTCCTTATCTCGGACGAGCCAGTATGCGACGCGATACACATCAGGCATCAACGGCAAAGCCTCAGCCTCAAACGCCGCCCATTCCTGCTCTCTCTCTTTGCGTGTTCCGAACATACGTTGTCGTCAGATTAATAATACCGAAGCTATCGCAAATTATTCCCGATCGACGTTATATGAATCCGGAACAAATCTGCGACCGAAAGGAATAGTACATCAACGTAGTGGCATATTTTGCTACATTTGTAACAGTATGAAAGTTCTCAAGATCCTTTTATCGATGGTATTGCTCGCGGGTTCGACATTGGTACTAATTAGTGGGTGCTCAAGTAAGCCTTCGTCAGAAGCCGCGAAGAGCAATTTACCAACGCCGCAAACCACTTCTCCCGAACCTGTTAACAAGGTATCGCGAACGAGCTCAGATGAAGTATTTGATGGCAACAAGGTCATCAAGTCAGACGCAGAGTGGAAGAGTCAGCTTTCACAAGAAGCCTATTACGTGCTCCGTGAGGAGGGAACAGAGAGGGCTTTCACTGGCATATACGACAAAAATAAGGAGCAGGGTGACTACTATTGCGCCGCCTGCGATCTGAAACTTTTCAGCTCTCAGGCCAAATTCGATTCAGGCACTGGATGGCCTAGCTTTTTTGAACCGATAAATAAGAAGAATGTCGTAGAGGTTTCAGACAAAACTCTGGGTGTTGAGAGAATCGAGGTAGAATGTGCACGTTGCGGTTCACACCTTGGGCATGTCTTTGACGACGGACCAAAGCCTACGGGATTGAGATATTGTATGAATTCGGTCTCGCTGAAGTTTGAAAAAGCGAAGTAGGCAGGGCTGTCTATCCTCTTTTAAGTCGAAAGAGCGGATAAACCACGAAAAACAGACCTAGAACGATCTCTGACCAGCGGCCAAAACCATGGCCACTCGGTAAGAGGCCATCGGTCGTTGCCGCACTTGCCAGGAACCAAAGTCCAACGAGCAGCATAAATACCCAAAGAGCTTTCCTCACCAATTTACCTTGCCCTCCTGCGAGGTATCGATCTGAGCCAATTCGACGCCTTCGTTGTAGAAGAATATCTTCATGTTATCGAACAGGAACTGATGCGAATCGGGGTTCGATACATCGAGCCCGAAGTGGTTGATAAGTTGATTCTGCTTTTGCAGCCACTCTTTCCAACAGCCCTGACACATCTCTTCACCGATCTTTTGCCCCAATTCCGTCGGTATCGGAGCATAACCGATCGGTTCAGTCTTCTGATCGCAGCGTCCACATTTAAATTTGTCACCAAATAAAGCCATGCCTAAATTTTACCACAAGCCAGCCGACTGGACCGCAAGCGACCCGCTTGCCAACGCCGGTTCCTCCGGCGTGACGGCGCCAATGAAATTTCAACTCTAATAAACCTAAGCGTCGTCAGCGTTCTTACAAACGCTTGGCAAGCGGGACGCTTTCGGTCCAGTCAGTAGCCCTTTGCCAGCAAAATAGCCGCCAAAACATCATCGTCCGACGGCTTAAACAGGCTGACGGTTTGCACCTTATGATAGACGACCTTTCCGTCACCATCGATAACAACCACCCCGCGAGCCGAGCGGCCGGGTATCCATGATTTCATGCCGTAGGTCGCTGAAACTTTTCCATCCGTATCCGCCAACAACCGCAGCGGCAACTGATTCTTCTCCGCAAACCCCTTGTGCGACTCCACCGTGTCCGTAGATATCCCGACAACCTCAGCCCCCGTCGCTTGATACTCCGACCAATGATCCCGCACCGAACACAACTGAGCCGTACAAACCGGCGAATTATCCGCCGGATAAAAGAGCAGAACGACGGGTTTGCCCTTGTGATCGCTGAGCGTCCAGTCGTTCCCATCGCCGTCGGTAAGGGTGAAGTCAGGTGCTTTTTCGCTTGTTTTCATAAACTACTCGCTTGGAACGTTGATTCCTAGGGTCTCGGTGCTCTCCCCTTTCTCAAACTGCTCAATTACCATGTTCGTCACGTTGGTGCCAAAGGCCTTACACTCCAGGCCTTATGCTGCTAGGCATCGCCCAAGCCGACCTTACTGACTTTTTGGGTCGCTTTGTCTAACTCAACAAAAAGATAGTATCTGAAGACAATATCGTGTTCTTCGAGAATGCTTCCCCAGCTGATACGGTATGTTATGATGTCCTTCCCTCGAACGCTCGGTTCTCCCAAAAGCTCTTCTATCTCCGCGACCGTTTTTCCAACTAGAATATGTTGTTGATCCAGAAGACTGCGGACCATTTGTCCTCGCACACGAATGTTCCCCTGCTTCCACTTGTCAGAATCGAATAGTAGATCATTAGGCTGCTAATCTGAACACGATGCAGCGAAAACAACTAAGGCAAGAAGCAATATTGACTTTAACTTGATTTCGTTCACGTTTGAAAATCCCTTATATCCTTAAACGGCTTCTCCGCGTCGGTAAAATCAGGCCGATAGTAGTGCGATGCCGATTCGTATTCCTGCATGAATCCCTCTTCCATTCCGAGATCGTCCAATAAGGAAACTGCTTCGAACCATTCGCCTTCGGAGATGCGTCGCGAGAGGAGAATATATCTCTCGTCGGTCGCGGCTTTGTTGGTGGCGTAGTATTGGGCCATGAGTGATATGGCGGTTTTGGGGGAGAGTTCGTCGCGGATCCAGCGGAGGTTTGATTCGATGTCGGCAATGCCGTTTGGTAGGACGAGCAGGCGGATCATGAGGCCGCGTTTGAGCAGGCCTTCTTCGCCAAACTCGAGCGTGTCGCCCATTTGACGGTGCATTTCCTTGATGGCGGCGCGGGCGTATTCCTTGTAATCGCGGACCTTTGAATACTGAAAACCCGCGTCCGAATCGGCGTATTTCAGATCAGGCAGATAGATATCGACGATGCCGTCGAGTAGCCGCAGGACCTCGACCGAATCGTAGGCATTGGTGTTGTAGACGATCGGCAACGTGAGGCCTTGCTGCGCCGCCAGCAAGATCCCGCGGGCCATCTGCGGTGCAAAATGCGTGGGAGAGACGAAGCCGATGTTGTGCACGCCTTTTGCCTGCAACTCAAGCATCATTTCGGCTAGACGTTCGTGGGTTATCTCATTCTTCTTCTGCGTTTTCCAGGTTTGCGAGATCTGATAATTCTGGCAATAGACGCAGCGGAGATTGCAGTTTCCAAAGAAGATATTTCCCGCTCCGTTTGTGCCTGACAAACACGGCTCTTCGCCAAAATGGGCAGTGTAGCTTGAGACGATCGGCAAACGACCGGAATAGCACGCCGCGATCTCGTCATTGAGGCGGTTGTTGCCGCAGTCCTTGGGGCAGACGGTGCAGGAGGCAAGGAGAGCTTCGAGTCGCTTGACCCGAGATTCAAACTCACCTGAATCCAAAAGGCCAATATAATTAGGTTGTGTATCCGCCATCCGAGTCACTCAAATCTTAATAACCACTCGGCAATGATAACAACTTTTCTGTTTATCATCTTTTTTATGCCAACGATGAGTTAGTCCTTCCGCTTCACAATCATTTGGCATATCAGGATAAAAACGATTCAAATACTCAGCAGAATTAAGATCACTAGTCTGCGTTGAGGAAAATATTTCTGTTTTATTACCGACCTTTTTATCGAACAAATGAAATACATCTACAAAGCCCGTAAACTCTGAACCGAACGAATCATCACAATACTGACTCGCTTCTTTCTCGGCCTTCTTAATAGCAGAATCCCAGTCTTTAGCCTCAATCAAAATTATCCTTTCTTCGTAAATTTGCCGACGGGCATCAGTCGCCGGAAGACGAAATACACACTTCGCGGAAAACCAAGACTTTTTCATTTTGCTTTATTCTCCGCCAAGAGTGTTAGATACTGTGCGGTCACGTTTTTCCTTTATTTTTGCGAGATCTCTGCCACGGTGTTTGCCATGCGCGGCGTATTTACTGGTGACGGCGTCGGGGGCGACATTGCGAGCGAGTTCCCAGGTGAAATCCATTTCAGCATTTACCGTCGCGGTCGCCATTCTGGTTTCTTTGATCATCAACAGGCTACCGTAAAACAGACACATTATGCCGCCGATGCCGAACACGATTGGGAACAGCTGCAGCAGTCTATATTTAGAAAAGAATGCAGCGATGGCTATCAGAACGCTTGTCAAAACGAACGCTCCGATGCCGTAATAAAAGGTTCCGAGGGCTCCTTGCAGGATTCGCGAACGGCTCGTCACCTTGTCCAATAGGTCTACGACCACTTCGACACGTTTGTCGTAAAGCGGCACGTCATCGCGGTTTTCGACGTAGATCAGCTCACCGAGCCGCACCTCAAGCTGGCGAACACGATCCACCACGCGGCCGAGACGCGTCGAAGTTGAGAGCACGAGCGAACCGGTTGCCGAAATAAGCAGGGCAGGCGTGACCATCGCCGTCAGGAATTCGATCGTCGTGTTCAGGGCATTAGAATTAATACTGATCAACTCGTCAGCGAACATATTCTCGCATTCTACGCTATAATCTCGGAAAAATGAACAGATTCACCGATCAACCACGCGGCACCGTCATAAACGCACGTCACGAAAGCTCAGTCTTAAAGGGAAATCCACTCGGCGACCCGTATGAGCGGGACCTATTTGTGTATTTACCGCCAGGGTATGAAGAAAGCGGCGAAAGATATCCGACCGTCTTTTGCCTGACCGGTTTCACCGGCCGTGGGCAGATGTTGATGAACGATTCGGCATTCACGCCCAATATCGCCGAGCGAATGGATCGCCTGATCGCCGCCGGAACGATCAAACCAATGATCGTCGTCATGCCCGATTGCTTTACATATTATGGCGGATCGCAGTATATAAATTCGACGGCGACAGCTAGATATGAGGACTATCTGACACAGGAGATCGTGCCGCTGGTCGATGAAAAGTTTAGAACAATTGCTTCGCGAGATTCGCGGGCGTCGATGGGCAAATCGTCTGGCGGTTACGGTTCGCTGATAATGGGAATGCGGCACGCGGACCAGTTTTCGATGATCTGTTCGATCGCGGGTGACTGCTATTTCGAATACTGCCTTCCCCAGGATTTTGCCAAGGCTTTTCGCGTGATCAAGGGCGACCCGAAAGCCTTCATGGAAAAGATATGGTCGACCGAAAAACACGGCCGCGACGCTCACGCAGCGATAAACACAATAGGAATGAGCGCGTGCTATTCGCCAAACGGAACTGATTTCAATCTGCCATTTGATCTGGAAACGGGCGAAATGCGCGACGATGTCTGGCAACGGTGGCTAGAACACGATCCGGCGCGTCTGGTTGAAAAGCACGCCACCGAGCTAAAGTCTCTGAGACTCCTGTTTCTCGATGCCGGAAAAAGTGATGAGTTTAATCTCGATGTCGGGGCGAGAATATTATCGAAGCGGCTCAGCGATCTCAGTATCGATCACATCCACGAGGAATTTGACGGCGGGCATTTTGGGGTTTCTTATCGTTTTGATAGGTCTTTGGAATTGATCTCGCAGGCTTCAGCTTGATCTATGTGCCAAGCACTTTTATAACGAAAGTCGACCCACGTGTCCTTTATCTCAGCATATTCTTTTTCTGCCCACACCGATTTTTGCCAAGGTCCGTTTGTGATCGTTGTACTCTATGATCGACTGGCAACGCGTTCGACCTCTGCACTCATTCGGCCCAGCATCATGTACCACATCATTTTGTAGTCAGATATGAACGACCACAGCGGGTATTTGAACGAAGCGGGCTTGTTCTTTTCGACCGCAAAATGAGCGACCCAGGCGAAACCATACCCGCACACAAAACAAAGCGGAAGGTAGTACCACGTGCCGCGTCCAATGAACCAAACCAGCAGCAAAATGCCGAGCGATGTGCCGATAAAATGCAGAGTACGCGTGAGCGGTTTGGAATGCTCCTGAATGTAAAAATCCCAAAATTCTGAGTAGTTTTGGATCATCGCTTTTCGAATAGCCTAGCGACGGGTTTGCCCGCGTTCGGATTATTCTCACTATAATCAAAACCGAGAAAACGGCAAAGCGTCGCGGCGATCTGATTTTGATAAACGGGCTCGGTATCTTTCCATTCGCCCCGTAGGCTCACGGTAGGACTGATGAAGGCCATCCAGATATACTGAGCCTCGGGAACATCTTCGCCGTGATCCGACCAGTCTTTTGGAGAGTTGCCGCGGCCGTGGTCAACGGTGATCATGATCGCCGTTTTGCCCCTATATCGCGAGTCTTTTTCAACAAATTCCCACAGCTCTTTTAGCCAACCGTCGGTCTTGTGAAGAGAATCCAAGACTCTTTCGTAATTCTTATCGTGAGCATAATCGTCAGTCTCGTCAAACCCTATGTGGATCGCCCGGGTCTGAAACTCCTTCATATGAGCCATCGCGAGCTTGAACGTAAAATAGTCATGACGAACGCTCGGCCACGGTGCGAGAACCTCGCTTTGCAGACGGAATAGTTCGTTGATCTCGGGATTTTTGGTCGGGTAGGTTTCGTATGCGGCGTTTACGACGAACGAGCCCGGCTTATTCGTGGCGATCCGCATAAAAGCGTCCCATGAGGAGAATTCCGCAACCGCGTTCGGCCCTTTTCCGAGTTTACGGTTTAAGAAATCGAGAAATGAAGGATATGGATTCTGCGGGTGGCCGTTGCTTTTTATGACATCGTCGTGAGCTTCACCAGTCAGGATCTCGGAATAGCCGGGATAAGAGAAGAAGAGTTTATTAGTCGTTTTGGCTTCGCTTTTCAGCTCACGATTACCGGCGATAGAGCCGTGTTCTGTCATCAGCGTTTTCCAGAAGAAAGGCATCAGACGCTCACGGCGTTCCTTGGCGGTCGCAGCGTTGTAATTCTTAAAAGCTGCGGTCTTTTCAAAGTTTTTGTTGATGCTACGGAAGACTTCTGAATCCAAACCGCCAAATACTTCCTGATTCCGGGCTCCGTCGAGTGTGACAAGAATTACGTTCTCGATCTTGCTCTGCGCTGAAATAGTAGACGCACAAAGAAATAAAAAAAGAATTATCCAACGAGGGGAACATGACATTTTGCTGCTGCTCATATTCCCCGAATGTTAGTCGTTTACGCCGCCTGTTTCAATTCGATGGGGGGCTTTTCGGTGTTAAATAAACGTATATTTTTTGCCCAACCGAGCTTCTCGAAAAAACGGATCGTGATCCAGTTCTGATCGAATTGATACCATTCCGTACCGTGCCGTGCTGAAGTCGGGAACATATGGTGATTGTTGTGCCAGCCTTCGCCGAATGTGAGCAGGGCGACGAACCAGTTGTTTGTCGACATATCGCCCGTTTCGTGCGGCCGCCCGCCGTACATGTGCGATAGCGAATTGACGAACCAGGTCGTGTGCCAGCCGTAAACTACGCGTGCAAAAACGCCCCAAATCACCATCGACCAGCCGCCGATCGCAAAAAAGACGCCGACAGAGAGAATGATCGGAACGAGGTAGAAGTTTGAGATCAGCACATGGCCACGGTCTTTCATCAGATCGGGAACGTACTTTTGCAGCGTTGCGTTGTCGTGATCTTGAGCCTTGCCCCACACGACCCAACCGATCTGCGCCCACCAGAATCCAGGACGGATCGAGTGCGGATCTTTGTCCGTATCCGTAAATGCATGATGCATCCGGTGCGTCGCGATCCACTTATCCGGCGGATCTTGCATCGACATACAGGCGAGCGAAGACAGCACGTATTCGAGCCACTTCGGCGCCTTAAAGCTTCGGTGCGTCAGCAAACGGTGCCAACCGAGCCCAACACCCAAACTTCCGACGATCCAGTTTCCTATCACGAGAGCAGCAAGGTTTTGCCAGCTAAATGTAAAAAAAACGCCAATAGCAACGATATGAAACGACGTGACCATGATGGCATTGCGCCAATTTATAGTCTGGCCGACCCGCTTGAAGTCGAGAACATTTTGCATTAAATGATGTGAATACGAATGCTAAAATAAAGACAGTATTAGACTAACAGTTTCAAGCTCGGAAGTTTGTAATAGATTTGTCAGACCTCAGAGCCCTTGATCTTCTGCGATCTTTTTCAACATCTCATTTCGCCCGCCGATCAAGTTGCGTAAATGACGCTCCAGCAAAATAACATTAACGAGGCGTCCGAGGATCCCAAACGGCGATGTCCAAACCACCGTATCTCGCATAAGTGTGCCACCATCCTGCGTCGAAAATTCGTGAATATGTTTGAATGTTTTGAATGTCCCTTCGGTCATCTCGTCAACAAACAAACGCGGCCTTTCAAACTCGATGACCTTTACCGTCAATCGCTGGCGCATTCCAAAATGCGTTCCTTCAAAAGTCACCGTTTGACCCAACCCGATCTTGCCGTTTGTGACGCCAGCAACAGCCTTTTCATTTGTCTTAGCGGTAGTTTTAGTGTGGAGTCGAACGTCCCGCATCAGGTCGAAACATGTTTCGGCGGGAGCGTTTATAAAGGTTTCGAGAACTATCTGCGGCATGCTTAAAAATTAACCCGAACGACTTCCGCCACCCCGACGCCGATCAAGGCACTGACTACAATAAGTCCTACACCAATGGTCGAGAATACAGGGACAGCGATCACAAGAGCTTTTAGAACGCTAAGATGTCTAGTTATTAGCTTCGAGCTAAGAACTATTGAACCGATCGCCGAAATGAGTGAAACCAGAAACGTCAGAACCACAAATGAACCAAGCCCCCACATCGCATCGCTCTCGCTGTATCCGTTCATCGCCAAGATGAGCACCGACAACGCGATGACCGCCGCAGTGATGCAAGCGGTCATCGTAAGAAGGAATGCAGCGATCTTGGCTCCCATTTATCCGATCGCTACCCAAGCTCCGGTTGAGGCATTGATGCGATAGATCCCGCCGTTCTCCATGGAATACAACGAGCCGTTAGCACTGAAAAGGAAACGTGTTTTACCAAATTCCGCTTTACCGATCTGACGCCAGGTACCATTCGCAGGATTCGTTTCGTATAGGGCACCGCTCGCCTCCGTCGTGTAGATCTTGCCATTCAGAGTCGTGCGGGCCGTGGTATTTTTCCAATCGCCGGCCTTACCTATACCTTTCCAAGAGCCGTCCGAAGGGCTGATCCAGTAAAGGCTACCGTCCTTTTCGATCGAAAACAGCGAATCATCCGTAGCGAAAAGCCGCAGCGAATTGCCAAATTCCGCCTTCCCAACCTGTACCCAGGCTCCGGTTCCCGGATTCGTCGCGTACATTGCCCCGTTCGATTCGACCGTATAAAGCCGTCCATTCACAAAAGCCCCAGCCAGTGAACCTTTCCAATCACCCGCTTTCCCGAGCTGAACCCACGCACCGTTTGCCGGATTGATCCGGTACAAACTGCCATCCGATTCGATAGTCAACAGGTTCTTGTTCCCAGCAAACAAAAGCCTTGTGTTCCCAAAATCCGCCTTTCCGACCTGCACCCATTTGCCATTGCCCAGATCAACACTATAAAGAGCCCCGCTTTTCTCGACCGTATAAAGCCGGTCATCCAAAACAACCGCCGCGATCGTGTTCGACCAATCAGCCGCACTCGCTGCCGCCACAAATATCATCACTGCAAAAATTGAAATTGATAGTTTCTTGAAAAAACGCATATTATTCGTCTCCTTTTCCAACGGATTCATAATTTGTTTTGAAAGGCGAAGTTTCATTTCAATCACTTTGTTATTTCCACAGCAACCTCAGGCCATCTTTCTTGAATCTAGTGAATTCGGGATCGCGGCTGATAAGTGTCAGGTCACGAGCAATCGCTTGCCAAATGAGCATCCTGTCGAAGGGATCAAAGTGTGTGTCTTCGGTTAAATTGCCATGTGTCGCCGCTTCGACAGGATCTAGCGATATGATCTCAAGGTTCATATTTATTGCCTCGGCGAGAACGTCCGAGGCCAACCTACCACCTATATCGAGCCGTCCAGACCGCAACTTTATAGCCATTTCCCATAAACTGACCGCGCTTAGAAAAAGCTCCTGGGATGTGTCTTCGATGATCGCGGTAACCCGAGCCGGGAGTTTTTTCTGGTCTGTTAATGCCCAGAGAAACGTGTGAGTGTCGAGTAAATAGCGCATTTATCCGCGGAGGTTCAGCAATTCCTCATCCGTCATCTTAAAATTCGGTGCGAACTTGACCTCGGCTTTACCTTCCCAGATACCCAGTTTTCGTTTTTTCTTCTTAGGCTTCGAACCATTCATCGGCACGAGTTTGGCAATCGGTTTTCGGTTTTTACCATACAATACCCCAACGCTCTCGCCCTGCTGGATCAACTCCAACACTTCTGAGAACTGGGCTTTGAATTCTCCGACGGTTAGGCTTTTCATAGTTTGATTCTAGGATATTCTTGACAAGTTGACAAGAAAAATCAGTTCAATTTTGGCACCATCCGGTAGTGTAGGCGTAAAAAAGTAAACCCAAAAACCTTCAAAAGGTGGTCGGCCCGCACAACTGAATTCCCATCGGGATATACATGGATGCTTTCTCGCATTGTTCGTACATATCTCGCAGTAACTTCTCTATCACTCTTGTGCACGACAAAATAGAAGCCGGGATCGCCAAACTTGTTTCCCGAAGAAGTGACAGTCAAGGATCCATCATGGCCGATCGAGGGTTTCATTAATACGATCGCATTTCCATTCGGCAGCGGAAAGACGACCTTTACGCAAACTCCGTCAAATCCAGGTACCTTACAGGCGGAGTAACAGCCGGCATAAAGAACGTGTCCTGTTCCAACTAGATGCCTAAGCCAGGCAACGTATTTGATAGCTCCTGAATCTGGTTCAGCTAACTGAATAACCTCACTGGTCATGCCGTGACTGGTTTCGAGCGAAGACAAAGGTACGTTTAGCTGCTGAAGACGACGACTGAAGAAAAAAGCGAGTAATCTGCCAAATGGCCTGAAAACACTCGACCATTCAGCCCAAACGTCCAAATCATAATCTGACGTATGCTCGTAGAAGTTTCGTACTTGTGGATCGAGTTGATTCAGATCAAAACTGTCGCTTTCAAGCGTCGTAAGTTCCTGAATCAGGCCAACTTCTGGCACATTCCGACGCAGTTGGAGACCATCCTTCTCCGAGAGGCGGTTGAAATAATCTCCCCCGATTCCTGACGGCTCGCCTATTGGACCATCAAGCCACCAGTTCGAATCGAGATCAACCGTCCGCCCCGTAAGTTGAACCCACTTCTGAGTTATCCAGTCGAACAGATATCCGCGAGTTGAGCCAAGCCACGGAGATGGTATTGAATTCTTCATCAATGCAGTTGAATAACCAATCAATCCGCAAACGCCACGCTTAACTGTTTCAATTTCATCGAATCGCTTCGGTCGAGAGAATCGACGTTTTCGCGGTCGATATAGTTATAGAGAATATCCCGCTGCTGGGGAACATAACCCGCTTCGCGGATCTGGTATCTTAGGTCGCGTTCGTTGGCTTCGTTGTGCGCTCCGGCGGCGGAGACTACGTTTTCTTCGATCATGATGGAGCCCATGTCGTCGGCGCCGAAACGCAGACTCGTTTGGCCTAGCTTTATGCCCTGAGTTAGCCAGGATGCCTGGATGTGTTGGATATTGTCGAGGAAGAGACGTGAGACGGCTAGCATTTGAAGATAGTCGATGCCGGTTGGTTCTTCGGTAATTTTGCGGCCCAAGGCGGTGTTTTCGCGTTGGAATGTCCATGGGATGAACGCGGTGAACTCGCCGTAGTTTGGATCGATGGCCTTTGCCGCAAGTGCTTCATCCTGAACCTGACGGATTCTGTCGAGGTGGCGTACACGATGCTCGATCTTGTCTCCGATGCCGAACATCATTGTTCCGGTTGAGATCAGACCGACCTTGTGGACGGCACGCATAACGTCGAGCCATTGCTGAGTGTTGCACTTGGTCGAGACTCTCGCGCGAACCTCGTCATCGAGAATTTCGCCGCCGCCGCCCGGCATTGAGTTGAGGCCTGCGGCTTTCAGGCGGCGAAGGATAGTTTCGTAATCGAGGTTTGAGATCAGCGAGATATTGTGTATCTCGGGCGGTGAGAAGCAGTGGAGCTGGAATTTTGGATACTTTGCGTGGAGCGTGCGTAACAGATTCTCGTACCACTCGATATTAAAATCAGGGTGCAGCCCGCCTTGCATCAGGACGCCGGTGCCGCCGAGAGCGATCGTTTCGTCGATGCGAGTGCAAATCTCCTCGATCGAATGCACGTATGTGTCGGGCTTTCCGGGCCGCCGATAGAACGCGCAGAAGGTGCAGACGACGTTGCAGACGTTGGTGTAGTTGATGTTGCGGTCGATGATGTATGTCACGACATCGTCCGGATTTTTGCGTTGGCGGATCTCGTCTGCGGCGAGGCCGATGCGGACGAAATCGTGTGATTCTAGCAGAGCAGTGCAATCTTCCACCGTCAGGCGTTCGCCGCCTAAGGCTTTGTCCAAAATAGGCTGAATATCGCTTTTCATTGCCTTTATTTTAACAAAATACAAATCTAAACTGTATGAACAAGATAAGTAATGGCAAAGCCCCTAGACCAAGTCAAATTCAAAACCGAGCTGTCGATCTCATCGACCGGCTCCGGCTGGCATTTCCTGATCGTTGAGAAAGGCATCGTCGATAAATTTCAGTTCCCTGATAAGTTCAAACGCGTGATCTGTTCGATCAACGGCGGCGAGTCTTTTCAATGTGCGTTAATGCCGTGGGGCGAGGTGTTTTACATCATCGTCAACAAAAAGAAACGCGACGAGGTCGGCGTTGTCGCGGGTGACATGGTCGATGTCGTGCTCGTAAAAGATGAAAGCAAATACGGCCTGCCGATGCCTGAGGAATTTGAGGAAGTTCTAAAACAGGATGCCGAGGGCGACCGGCTCTTTCACGCACTGTCGAAAGGAAAACAGCGTTCCATGCTGTATCTGCTCTCCCGCTCAAAAGACATCGACATGCGCATCCACCAAGCTCTCATCGTCGTCGAACACCTGAAAGAAAACGAGGGCAAGATCATCGACGACGTCTTAAATCGTCAGTTAAAACGCCCGATGATGGAATTCTAACCGTGAGCCAATGATGGAAGAATTAAAGAAACTCGCAGACGGATATGATCGACTATGTCAGCGGATCGAGCCTTGTGATCATTCGTATTCCTTTGAAACCACACGTCTGGATGTTGGAAGCCCACATGTTGAGTTTACCGAGGGCCAATATCACTACATTGTCACCGAACGCGGCCTCGATCTTGAACATCGATCAACCAACGACATGCAAGAGATCCTATATTGGCTGATCTATGACCTGACATTCTGGATGGGTGTTGAGTTCGAATTAAAGAATCGGGTTGAGGGGCCAGACGCTCGCCGTTTGATATTTGCGAGGTCGCTCTTGCTGATGGAGAGAGCGGACCCGGCAATGGCTGTAAAACTTCAACTGCATATCGAAAAGACGCTCGGTCAGCATCCGTACCAAGACCGGAACTAACGGACGTCAAATAAAAAGCAATTCTTTGTTACGATCGATCAATCCGTGTCTCGCCGCGAGATTGAAATACAGCTCCATCCCTTTCTTCATCGAGTCATCAACCGCATATGAAATATTCTCTGACAAAT
>JBGSQW010000014.1:0-23076 GCA_041737885.1 Pyrinomonadaceae bacterium
AAAAGAGAAGAAAAAAAGCACGTCTCATAGCAAGCCCTCTGGCTTTATGATACGTGATTTTAAGATGATCCGGGAATGAAAAGACTCAACGATCAACAGAAACAGCAGGGCCAAGTGCGCGGCCGAGGAAACAATGAATAACTCCAGCTTTGCTCTACAAACGTAGTTTTGACCCTGCTTGGGTTGAGGAAAGGTCTAATTGGTTGAGAAATCCGAAAATATTTATTAAGGTCGCCGGTCGTTCGATTCCTCGCTTGGGTTGAGGCTGATCATTCCGTGAGCGGATTCGTGACGCTCTTCGGCCTCGATGTCGCGGCCGCGAGCCTTTCGCCATTCGAGGAGACGTTTATTCAGTGGTGTTAGAACGACGGTCAAAACACCGGCACCGACAAATGCTGCCACGCTCCGAGCGAATAGCGACCATGCCGGAAACGATGTGTAACCCGCCAATTCCGCGATCGCAGGCAAAAGATATGCGAACGGGAAAACAATGATGTAGGAGACGATAAGCAGAGTACTTTTTCGCATAGAGTTTCTTGGAGACGTTCGATATTCCGGCTTGAGGCCAAAGGCCAACTTCTATATCGATCAAATCATTGGAACCTTAATATTATTTTGACCTGCAAATTCCTTCGCTTCGTCATATCCCGCATCAACATGCCTGATCACGCCCATTCCGGGATCGGTCGTCAAGACTCTCTCGATCCGCTTAGCGGCTTCGGGGGTGCCGTCGGCGACTATTACCTGGCCGGCGTGGAGGGAATAGCCGATGCCGACGCCGCCGCCGTGGTGGAGCGAGACCCAGGTGGCTCCGCCCGCGACGTTGATCATGGCGTTGAGGTAGACCCAGTCGGCGATGGCGTCGGAGCCGTCTTTCATGGATTCGGTCTCGCGGTTGGGCGAGGCGACGCTGCCGCAGTCGAGATGGTCGCGGCCGATGACGATCGGGGCTTTTAGCTCGCCGCTGGCGACCATTTCGTTGAGCTTGAGGCCTGCTTTTGCTCTCGCTCCGTAGCCGAGCCAGCAGATGCGTGCGGGCAGGCCCTGAAATTCCACATTTTCCTGAGCCATCGTCAGCCATTTGGCGAGATGATCGTCTTCGGGGAAGAGATTCATGATCGCTTCGTCGGTTTTGTAGATGTCCTCTTTATCGCCCGAAAGAGCAACCCAGCGAAACGGGCCTTTGCCTTCGCAAAAGAGCGGACGAATGTAGGCGGGCACGAATCCGGGATAGTCGAACGCGTTGGTTACGCCGTTGTCTTTGGCCCTTTGTCTGAGATTATTGCCGTAATCGAAGACGATGGCTCCGCGTTTTTGAAATTCGAGCATTGCCTCGACATGCTTTGCCATGCTGTCCATCGCGGCTTGTTCGTAGGCGGATTGGTCGGACTTGCGGAATTCGGCAGCCTGTTCGACATCGTAGCCAACTGGAATGTAACCCATCAACACGTCGTGAGCCGAAGTTTGATCGGTTACAACGTCTGGAATTACGCCGCGTTCGAGTAATTGCCACAAAACCTCGGCGGCATTGCCGCAAAGTGCGATCGACTTAGCCTCCTTGTTTTCAACAGCTTCCGCAACTAAACTTAAAGCATCATCTAAATCTTTCGCCGCAACATCGACCTGCTTGAGCTGTAATCTTCGTTCGATCCTCCACGGGTCGACATCGACGAGCAAACCGACACCGCCATTAAACGTGATCGCCTGAGCCTGAGCACCGCCCATCTCGCCGAGACCGGCGGTGAGGACAAACTTCCCTGCCAACGAGCCCCAGCCGTGCTGTCGTGCTAGCGAACCGAAGGTCTCGTAGGTTCCCTGCAAGATTCCCTGGGTGCCGATATATATCCAGGAACCTGCTGTCATTTGGCCATACATCATCAGGCCGTCGCGTTCGTACTGGTCGAACTGCTCCTGCGTTGCCCAATGAGGGACGATGTTTGAATTGGCGAGCAAAACGCGTGGAGCGTCCGCGTGAGATTTAAATACACCGACCGGTTTTCCCGATTGAACTAATAGCGTCTCGTCTTCGTTAAGTTCCCTGAGAGATCGAAGGATAGCATCGTATGATTCCCAATTCCGGGCAGCCTTCCCGCGTCCGCCATAGACGATCAGGTTCGCAGGATCGAATGCTACTTCCGCATCAAGATTGTTCTGGATCATGCGATACGCAGCCTCGATCAGCCAGTTTTTGCATGAAAGTTCGGTGCCCGTCGGAGCTTTTATATGTCTGGTCATAGATATCTGAGATAATGATAGCGTCAATTCGTTTCCGGTAAAAACGTGGTAACATTTTCGATATTTCATCGTAAGGAATCGTAAGGAATAAGGTATGAAAACAACAAAGAATGTAATCGCAATTTTTGCAATAAGTGCGCTCGCGGCGATCTGCGGCGTTGCTCAAACGCCCGAGAAGCCTACAAATCCTAACTACGACGCAGCATTGGCGGCGAAAGCCGGTGGCGACGATAGCGGAATGCGGAGCTACGTGTTTTGCATCCTGAAGACGGGGCCAAAGGATGCGTCGATCACGGATAAGAAACAGCGTGACGAGATATTTGCGGGCCATATGGCGAATATTGGACGGCTTGCAGGCGAGGGCAAACTCGCTCTTGCCGGGCCTTTTGGTAAGAACGACCGTCAGTATCGCGGGATCTTCATCCTCGCTGTAACCACGGTTGAGGAAGCTCAGAAGCTCGTTGACACCGATCCAGTTATCAAATCGGGAATGATGGTGGCCGAACTAACGCCATGGTACGGCTCAGCCGCAACGATGCTGGTCAACGAAAACCATAAGAAGATCACAAAGAAAAGCCAGTAATACCTCTTAAATGACCAAGGTTGATCTGATCATTCACAACGCCGGACAGCTAGTCACCTGCACGGGCGACGGAAAGCCAAAGCGCGGCGCCGCGATGCAGGACGTTGGGATCGTAGCCGATGGAGCGGTTGCGATCTCGGGTGGAAAGTTTGTCGGCGTCGGAACGTCGAGCGATATCCTTCGTGGCTTCACCGCCGATGACGTGATCGACGCGGACGGTAACGTTGTCTGTCCCGGGTTAGTCGATCCGCATACTCACATCGTTTATGCGGGCGACCGGTTGAATGAGTTTGAGCTTAAAATTCAGGGTGCGGATTACCTTGAGATACTGACGAATGGCGGCGGGATTATCTCGACGGTAAAACACACGCGGGACGCATCCGTAGCTCAGTTAGTTGAGCTTTCGATGAAACGCCTCGATAAAATGCTCTCGTGCGGAACGACCACGTGTGAGATCAAGACCGGATACGGCCTCGACACTGAGACTGAGCTTAAAATGCTCGCTACCATTGAGATTATCGACAATTTGCATCCTCTGGATGTCGTTCCGACATTCCTGGCGGCTCATGCGATCCCGCCAGAATTCAAGGAACGAGCTGATGACTATGTAGACCTGATATGCAGCGAAATGCTCCCGCTCGCGTGGAAATGGTACGAGACGTCTCATTTTCCCGAGAACGGCGTGCCGTTTTACGCAGACGTTTTCACGGAGCGAAACGCGTACGGCATCGAACAAACGCGGCGTGTATTTGCGGCGGCGAGAGATCTCGGCTTTGGGATCAAGGCACACGTCGATCAGTTCACAAACCTAGGCGGGTCCAGGTTGGCCATAGAGATGAACGCCACCTCGATAGACCATCTCGACGCGATCTCCGATGATGAGATCGAGATGCTAGCTGCCAGCAATACGGTCGGGATCGTTATACCAACGGAGAATTTCAGCGGCGGGAAAATGCAGTTTGCGAATGCTCGAAAGCTGATCGACTCGGGCTGCGCTGTGGCTCTTTCGACGGATTATAATCCAGGTTCCGCACCTTGCCCGTCAGAGCCGATGGCGATGGCGATCGCTTGTCGGTATCAGAAATTACTACCGGCTGAGGCACTGAATGCCGCAACCATAAATGCCGCACACTCTATCGGTCTGGGTTCAACTGTCGGTTCGATCGAGATCGGCAAGCAGGCAGATCTTTTGTTGCTTGATTCGGACGATCATCGAATTTTGTCGTATGAGTTCGGCACGAGCCCGGTAAAGAAGATCTGGAAACGGGGTGAGGTTGTCTATGGATCGTGAGGGCTTCGCGGACATGCTTCATCGCCTTGCATCGGGTTGGTCCTCGAAACAGTACGACGATGTAGCCGCCATTTTTACTAAAAATGTCGTCTACACCGACCTCATTAACTACTCGTTTCGCGATCGAACGTCGCTATTGGAGTTTTTTCGAGACGATGGCGGTCACGAACAAGAATGTAACTTTCACCGGCACATCTTCGACGTCGAAAGGCAGATCGGAGTTGCCGAATACACCTACACCGGACATTTTACCTATCATGGCACTGTGTGGATCGAGCTAAACGGCGATAAGATATTTGTTTGGCGTGAATATCAGTACCGGGCTGACACGTCCCATTCCGAAAATCTGGAAAATAGATGAACGATATCATTCTTGACGGCGAAAGCCTTACATTTGAACAGGTTGTAGCTGTCGCCTACGGAAAACCGGGCGAGCCTCGCGTCGTTTTGTCGGACACGGCGAAGACGGCCGTTAATCGTGCGGCGGCGGCGGTGCAGACTTTGCTCGACCGCGGCGAGATCGCCTACGGCATAACGACGGGCTTTGGAGCTTTTAAGGACAAGATCATCAGCCGTAAGGAGGTTGAGTTGCTTCAGCGGAATATCGTGGTGAGCCACGCGGTCGGTGTTGGGAATAACTTCGACATTCCAACCGTGAGGGCGATCATGCTGATCAGAGCCAATACACTGGCTCGCGGGTTTTCCGGTATTAAGCTCGCAACGTTGGAGTTGATACTTGAACTTCTAAATCGCGGCGTTCATCCGTCAATTCCGGAAAAAGGCAGTTTGGGGGCAAGCGGAGATCTTGCTCCGCTCGCGCACTTTGCCTGCGTATTGATCGGCGAAGGAGAAGCGGAATTTGGTGGTGAGATAATGAGCGGGTCCGAGGCTTTGTCTCGAACAGGGCTTTCTCCGATAACTCTCGCGGCGAAAGAAGGGTTGGCGTTGACCAACGGTACGACGGTCATGACCGCCGTTGGATTGCTCGAAACCTGGAAAGCCAAACATCTCGGCGAGATGGCGGATATTGCCGGCTGTCTCAGCCTCGAAGCCTTGAATGGAACGGTTCTCGCTTTTGACGAACGCATTCACGCTTTGCGGCCTCATCCGCGTCAGATAGATTGTGCCCGTAACTTAAGAACGCTGCTGGCTGATAGCGAATTCGTTCGAGATTTCGACGCTTCTAACGTGCAGGATGCGTACACGCTGAGATGTATGCCGCAGGTCCACGGTGCGTGTCGCGACGCCATCGCCTACGCGGAATGGCTGATCAAACTCGAGCTAAATGCGGTCACGGACAATCCGCTGATCTTTATAAATGACGAAACGGGCCAGATCGAGGTCATTAGCGGTGGCAATTTCCACGGTGAGCCGCTCGCTCTGGCGTTCGATTATCTGACTATCGCTCTTTCCGAACTTGGCAACATCTCCGAACGCCGGATCATGCGGCTGACTGACGAAAGCTCGAACGCCCACATTCTGCCTGCATTCTTGACCGAGAACGGTGGCCTTAATTCAGGCTTTATGATCGTTCAGTACACCGCTGCCGCTCTTTGTACCGAAAACAAGGTTCTCGCCCATCCCGCAAGCGTGGATACCATTCCGAGTTCAGCAAATGTCGAGGACCACGTATCAATGGGGGCAACCGCCGCCATCAAACTGCGCGTCGTAGCTGATAACCTGGAGACGATCCTGGCGCTTGAAGCGTTTTGTGCGGCTCAGGGAATTGATTTTAGAAAAAAGGTTTTGGGGGCAAACACAAAGCTTGGTTCAGGGACTCGCGAATTGTACGAGAATATACGCACCTCAATTCCCTTCATCGAGAGCGATGAATTTATGAAACCACATATCGAATCGGCGATTGCGGTCGTTCGAAGGTTTCGGACGGTTTGAATTTTATGAAAAAAGAAAGATTGATCGCGATAACCGCCGTACTATCTATCGGGGCGGGATGTTGGTCGATAGGTTCAAAAGCTGAACCAAGTCAGCCGAGTTCAGAGCAGGCAACATCAATGACGGAAACCACAGAAAAGAAAGGATTTCTAGAAAATCTGCCAAAGGGATTTGAGCAGCCAACCGACGACGCTGGCCGTCTGCTTCTCAGGGAATACGGAGCCGTATTCCTCGCCAGAAATGGAGCTGTACCGCCAAAGAAAGTGGTGTTTCGCGACGAAGCTGATGTTCAGGCGTTCCAGTCCTCGTTTAAGAGTTCAACAGAGACGATCGGCGGAATTCGCGTTGCCCTGCAGACGTCCGCAATGAACGCTTTGCTTACTGCACGCCAGGAAGCGGCTGCCGCAAACCTATCGATCTCGCCACGCGGAGTCGATTCCGCTCGCCGAGGTTACGACCAGACCGTTACGCTATGGGCTAGCCGCGTGAATCCGGGATTCTCACACTGGGTCGCGAAAGGCAGAGTTCCGCCATCAGAAGCTTCACGTATCAAGTCTTTGTCACCGTATCAGCAGGTTTCGGAAATACTTGATCTCGAATCGAAAGGTATATTTTTCGCGAAATCTCTCGACAAATCGATAATCTACTCCGTAGCTCCTCCGGGAACGTCGCAGCATTTATCGATGCTTGCTCTGGACGTAAAGGAATTCGAAAATGCTAAGGTTCGAACGATACTTGCGAAACATGGCTGGTATCAGACAGTAGTTTCCGATCTGCCGCACTTTACCTACATCGGCGTGGAGGAATCGAAGTTGAGCGGTTTGGGATTGAAGAAGGTGGTGAACGCGAGCAGGACGTTTTGGATCCCGGAGATCTAATTGGAGATTGAAAAATCGGAAGCCCGCACGGAATAAAGGCTCTTTTCAACACGGTCACACCGCACGTCAAAAAAGAGCCCTTACTTCGTGCGGGCTTCCGCATGTAACAGCAATCTAGCCGATGAACATTTCGTCGTCTATATAAACCCTATCGATCTGCTTCGGAGCAGGAGCAAAAAGAACTTCGAGGCCTTTCTTAACTCCGGCCATGATCGCAGCGATCTCGCGAGCCGGAACGACGATCTTTTGATTTACAAATTCCGTCGTCGAGGTTACCTGATCGTGTGTGCGATCGATCGTTCGGCTGACCATATCCACCTTGTCACGGGCTGTTAAAGCCGTGTGGCCAACGATCTGACGGAGTTCACCGACCTCATCCTTGATAAGCTCAGTCGATTCCGCAAGGTACTTTGTGGCGGTGGCCAGATTGGTCGAGATCTCGCTAAACTGCACGGATATCTCACGCCCCTGCACACTGATAGCATCGACCTTTGACATCAAAGGATCAACCTTCGCAATCAACGGTTCCACACGCGCCTCAAGATTCTTAACGGTCGCAACCACCTTACGAACGGTGACGGCGATCGCGACGAGACAGATCGCCATCACGATGAACATGATCGCAATGATGATCGATGAGACCATCATCCAAAATTGAGGTTCGTTGGGGTTCATAAACTAACTCTAGCTTTTCTTCTCAGGATCATCGATCACCGGATAGCTCGCACGGCCGTCCGCTATCGAGCTTGATTCGGTTTTACGCTTTTCTGCAGTATAGGCGTCCTTTCCGGCTTCAATAGCGGCCGTGAATGGATTAGCCGTATTTGCAGCTGCTGTTTTAGCCTTTTCACCAAGTTCGGCAGCTTTCTCGGCTGCTGTCTGATAGTATTCGTTAGCCTTTTCGCGTGACACTTCGTAGTATTCACCGGCTCGTTCCTGCAAGTGGGACGCCGTTTCCTTGCTCTTCTCGATTCCCTTGCGGGTAACATCAGCAATATCGCCGCGAAGCTCGACTCCGGATTTAGGAGCAAACAATAACGCCAATATGGCACCGATACCGCCGCCGACGATCAAATACGTCAACTTAGTCGCCGCATTTGCCTCTTCTCTTTCATATTCGTGTCTCATAAGCACCTCCCGCGTACATTGAATACGCCCAAAATATAGAAATTCTTCTGTAACCTAAATATAACAAAACTTTAGATTTGGGGCAAAGAAATATTTCTAAAGCGGCAATTACTCTTCCCAATCGCCCTGCCCTTCACGCTCGACGTGATATCCGGCGTCTTCCATATGTTTGTGGACTTCGCGGGCGTGTTGTTCGTCGCGGACTTCGAGGAGCATTTGGATGCCGACACGGCCGAGCGGGGCAAGCCACATCGCACGGCGGTGGAAGACCTCGATAACGTTTGCTCCGGATTCGGCAACTGTATTTAGCAGTGCCGCGAGCATTCCGGGGCGATCGAGGACGAGGAGTTTGAGCATGATGTAACGGCCCTGGCGGACGAGAACCTGCTCAAGCACGCGGGCGAGCAGATTAGCGTCGATGTTGCCGCCACAGAGGACGGCGCAGACCGTGTCATCACTATTTACCTTGATCTTTTTGGCAAGCAAGGCGGCTAACCCGGCCGCTCCTGCACCTTCCACAACGAGTCGATTGTTTTGTACGCAGAAAAAGATAGCCCGGGCGATCTCCTCCTCGCTGACCTCTACAACGTCCTCGACGAGTTCCTGAATGATCGGGAAAGTGATCGCTCCGGGGCTTTTGACGGCGATACCGTCGGCAATTGTTTGGCCGGGTTCGGCGATTACGGCGTGTCCGGCTTTGAGGCTTGGGTTGACCCATGCGACATTCTCTGCCTGGACGCCTATGATGCGGACATTCGGTTTCAAGGTTTTGATCGCTGTTGCAATTCCTGAAATTAGTCCGCCGCCGCCGATCGGCACAACGACGGTCGATACATCAGGCAGGGCTTCGACGATCTCCAAACCGATCGTACCTTGCCCGGCGATGACAAGCTCGTCGTCAAACGCATGAACATAGGTATATCCGTGCTCTGCCTGCAACTCGCGCGAATGAGCAACGGCCTCGTCAAAGGTGGCTCCATGAAGAACAACGTTTCCGCCAAAGTTCTTAGTAGCCGTGATCTTGGTCAGCGGGGCGATCTCCGGCAGAACGATTGTAGATTTGATCCCAACCAGGGTTGCAGCTAGGGCAACACCCTGTGCGTGATTTCCGGCCGATGCGGCAATTACGCCGCGGGATTTCTCCTCGTCGGACAGCCGTGAAATTTTGTTATACGCACCACGGATCTTAAATGAACCGCTTCGCTGAAGACACTCGGCCTTGAGGCTCGACGGAGCACCGATCTCGCGCGACAATCGGTCATCGTAAAGAACCGGCGTTGGCGTGATAATTCCGTTGAGTATGCGGCGGGCTTCTTGAATATCGGATAGTTTGACGCTCATGATTAGCCGAAATTATATGTCAATCGTCCGTCGAACGCGAATGATCGGCTACACGCTTTAATGAACCGTTTGTGCTATATTTACTTTAGACATAGCGGAGGAATATTATGCCTGAACTCTTTGGACTTGGAGCTATCTTTCTTGCTTTTCTCGGTATCGCATTGCTGGTTGTTGCGTGGAAAACGATCAAGATCGTGCCGCAATCCAGCGTACTTTTGATCGAACGGCTGGGACGTTTTCATCGGGTCGCGGCAAGCGGACTGAACATAATCGTACCGTTTTTCGAATCGCCTCGCGCTGTCTATTGGTCAAGTGTCAGGCCCGGCACCACGTCGATCGACCTGCGAGAACAGTACATCGATATGCCGCCTCAGCCCGTTATCACGCGAGATAACGTGACCATCAATGTAGATTCCGTAGTTTACTGGCAGATCACGGACCCGACAAAGGCCGTATATGAGGTCGCTGATCTGGTTGGAGCCTTGGTCCAGCTAACCATCACCGGAATGCGTTCGGTCATGGGCGAAATGGACCTCGACCACACGCTCTCAAACCGTGATCAGATCAACGCAAAACTCCGCATCATCCTCGACGAAGCGACTGACAAATGGGGCGTAAAAGTAACGCGTGTCGACGTCAAAAACATCAACCCACCGGAAGATGTCCGCATCACGATGGAAAAACAGATGACCGCTGAACGTAACCGTCGCGCTCTGATCCTGCAAGCCGAAGGCGACAAACAAGCCGCGATCACGCGTGCTGAGGGAGAAAAGCAGGCAGCCGTTACGCGTTCTGAGGGTAATAAACAGTCGGCCATTCTTGATGCCGAGGGTGCATCGCAGGCACGTTTGGTTAACGCTACTGCCGAGGCTCAAGCCATCGCACAGATCGCAAGTGCGATCGGCGACCGCAAGCAGACGGCTCAGTATTTAATAACACAGCGCTACGTAGATTCCATGCGGGACATGGCTCGAACGCAGAACTCGAAAGTGATCTTTATGCCGATGGAAACGTCGGGAGTTTTGGCAAGCGTTGGAGCATTTAAGGAAGTCTTTGCCGCAACCGGCGAAGATACCGCAGCACAATTACCAAAACCGCCGCGTTCGCCACGTGAATTGGAGAAATAATATGATCAAAGTTACCGTTGTTATCTTAGTATTAGCGGTCGTCGCGATTGCGGGCGGAGCTTATAAATTCGGCTTTATCATGAACGATTCGCCGACGGAGCCGGTTGCGGAGAAGTCGCTGTACGAATTCAAAATGCGTGACATCGACGGCAATGACGTAAAACTTGACGCCTACAAAGGCAAAGTCGTGATGATCGTAAATACAGCGAGCAAATGCGGCTTCACGCCTCAGTATGAGGGCTTGCAGGCTCTTTATGACAAGAATAAGGACAAAGGCCTGGTCATTCTCGGCTTCCCTGCCAACGATTTCATGGGCCAGGAACCGGGCACCGAGGAAGAGATCAAAGATTTTTGCACACTGAAATACAAGGTGACATTCCCGATGTTCGCAAAGATCTCGGTCAAGGGCCCGGAACAGCATCCTCTCTATAATTGGCTGACCAACAAGGCGACTAATCCTGAATTCTCGGGCGATGTTTCGTGGAATTTCAACAAATTCCTGCTTGATCGCAACGGCAAGGTGGTCGCTCGGTTCGGGTCCAAAGATACTCCGACCGGTGAAGCCGTTGTCTCCGCTGTTGAAAAATACCTGGCAGCGAAATAGGCGGTTTTGAGCCTTGTGCTCGGTGAAAATCGGATCATCTATCCACGAATTCCGTCCTAGGACATAATTCGTGGATATTTCTTTCTTATGAAGTTAGTAAAGATAGTTTTTGCCTTGCTGTTTCTTGGCGTTGTCGCGTTGGCGGGCGCGTCATATTGGATGTTCAGCTCGTTGAACTCTGCACACGCGCACACCAAAACCTCTCAGAATATTCGAATCGAGAAAGGTTCCACGCCGCGTGAGATCATCTCAAAACTCGCATCCGAGGGCATTTTGTCCGAGGAGATACCGACTCTTGTTTATCTACGAACGCTTGGCGATGCGAGCAAGATGCAGGCGGGCGATTATCAGTTCGAATCTCCGATCACGCCGTTGCAAGTATTGAAAGAACTGGAAAAGGGCGAGGTTTTGACAACGAAGCTGACGATCCCTGAGGGCTTTACGCGTTTTGATATTGCAAAACGTATCGTTGAAAAATTCCCTCAGCAACCGCCTATCGATGACAAAGCCATTATCGCGATGATGGACGACGTCAGCATGATCCGCGACATCTCGCCGACGGCCAAAAATCTCGAAGGCTACATGTACCCGACGACCTACAATTTGCCGCGAGAAACCAAACCGGCCGAGGTGATCAAGCGAATGGTCGATGAGTTTCGCAAATTCTGGAAACCGGAATGGACGCAGCAGGCCAAATCGATTGGCCGAACGCCGCACGAGATCGTGACGATCGCCTCGCTGATCGAAACCGAGACCGGTGTCGAGGCCGAACGCCCCATCGTAGCGGGTCTCATAAACAATCGCCTCTCGAAGAATATTCCCCTAGGCATCGACCAAACTAACGTCTACATCGCCAAAATGCTCGGCAAATGGGACGGCACGATCCACAAAAGCGACCTCGAAGTTGATTCCCCTTACAACACCCGCATCAAAACCGGAATTCCACCTGGCCCGATCTCATCCGTCACCGAAAGCTCCATCAAAGCCGCTCTAAACCCGCAGCCGAACGATTACATCTTCTATGTCCGCAACGTCGACGCCAACGACGGCTCACACTGGTTCTACGCCTCGGCTGCTGAGTTTGAGAAAGGTAAAGCGAAGTATCAGGAGTGGCTGGAAAAAGAGAGGCAGGAAAAGCGGGAGCAGAATACCAATCAATGATAAAACTCCTTGCTCTTGACCTCGACGGCACAACACTTGATTCGAACGGCGAGATTCCCGACGCCAATCGGGCGGCCATACGGGCAGCGGAGGAGATGGGTGTGCTTGTGACGATCGCTACGGGGCGGCGTTTTCGGGATGCTCGGCCTGTGGGATTGGCGTTGGGGTTGAATGCTCCGCTGATCACGCACAATGGAGCGTTGATCAAGTATGCCGATTCGCAGGAGACCGTGGCTTGCGATCTGCTTTCGACAGAGACGAGTCATGAAGTGGTTCGCGTTGGGAAAGCGTTTGGCGGTGATGCTTTGGTTAGTACCGACCCGCATTGCAGCGGCGTTCTACTTTACGACCGGATCTCGGAGAATAATATACCTCTCAAGAAATACCTCCGTTGGTCCGAGAATCTGCATGGCGGCGAAGCGGGCCGTGAGGGTGTGATGCACGTGCCGAGCCTTGAGGACATTCTGCATGAACAGGAGATCGTGCATATTTCGTTTTCGGGTAATTGTGCTCCGATGATTGAGTTGGAGACTACTCTTCGCGAGGAACTCGGTGATAATGTCACCTTGCTCGCGACGATTTATCCAACGCTCGATTTCACATTGCTAGACATCCTGCCTCCCGAGGCCTCGAAGGGCCACGGAGTAAAAAGGCTTGCCGAGATGAATGGATTAACCCATGAGAACGTAATGACCATGGGAGACAATTTCAACGATCTTGAAATGCTCGAGTACGCCGGAACGCCTGTCGTCATGGGCAATGCCGACGCGAAACTGCTCGACCGCAAAGATTTCCATTCAACCCTCACCAACAACGAAAACGGCGTTGCGGCTGCCATCGAGAGGTTTATCCTTAACGCATAAATCTAACCCGTCAATGCGACAAAAAGAGTAGGCTATTGGATTGCTCGAACAGGAAATTGTTAAAATAGCGGAACAACGAGAACTTCTCAACGAATCAGATAAATAGACATTTAGGAGATCAATAAATAAGTGGCAAATAGAATTGCAGTTTTAGAGACAAACAAAGGAACCATCAAATTCGAACTACTCGAAGGCGACGCTCCGAAAACGACCGAGAACTTTCGCCTGCTGGCGGATAAGAACTACTACGACGGCGTTATCTTTCACCGCGTTATCCCCAATTTCATGATCCAGGGCGGCGATCCGCTTGGTGAAGGCTACGGCGGCGAATCTGCGTGGGGAGGTAAATTCAACGACGAGATCGACCGCGGATCGGCTCTTTATGCCGGTTCGTATGAAAAAGGAACGGTTGCGATGGCTAATTCCGGTCCGAACACGAATGGATCGCAGTTTTTTATCATGCACATAGACTACCCGCTGCCGCCGAGCTACTCGAAGTTTGGTAAAGTGATCGAAGGCCAGGATGTCATAAATGCGATCGCTGCGGTTGACCGCAACCACAACGATAAGCCACTCGAGCCTGTCGTTATGAACAAGGTCTACATCGAAGACGCCGCAGAATAAATGCGGGCCGTCATTCAAAGGGTTAAGCGGGCAAAGGTAACTGTCGAAAATAAGATCGTCGGCGAGATCAGTGCGGGAATAGTTGTGCTGCTCGGCGTGACTCACGATGATACTGAAGTTGACGCCGACTATTTATTAGACAAAATAGTGGGGCTTAGGATCTTTGAGGATGCCGACGGCAAGATGAATCTTTCGTTGGCTGACATTGGCGGTGAGATGCTTGTCGTGTCGCAATTTACTTTGTTTGCCGACACACGCCGTGGACGGCGGCCATCATTTATGGATGCAGCCGGTGGACAAACGGCCTTTCAATGGTACGAATATTTCATTGAAAAGGCTCGTCGAGCCGTCAAGACTGTAGCTCATGGTAAATTTGGAGCGATGATGGATGTCGAGCTCGTAAATGACGGGCCCGTCACCATTATCATTGATAGTAAGAAAAACTCATGAAAAAGATCGCATATTTGTTAACTGTTTCGGCCCTCGCTTTCTCAGTTGGATGCGGCACGGCCGGAACCAATGGAAATAAGGCAACTGCCAACGCCGAAGTTAAAAAAGGTGTCACACCGATTGCTGATGCTGAGATAGCGGTAATTGAAATGGAGAACGCCGCCGCCTACGGGACGATCAAGTTGGAGCTCTATTCTAATGTTGCTCCGAAAATGGTCGCTCGTTTCAAGGAACTCGCAAAAGAGGGCGTCTATAGCGGAACTACTTTTCACCGAATTAACGCATCGGTCATTCAGGGAGGAGATCCGCTTTCAAAGGACGCCGATCCACGAAATGACGGCACAGGAAAGTCGGATAAACCCAATGTGGACGCTGAATTTTCTGATATTCCTTACGACACAGCTATTGTCGGAGCGGCTCGCGGACCGGACAACAATTCTGCCAATTCGCAGTTTTTCATAACTTTGAAACGCGAAACCGGATTTGATAATCGCTACACTATTTTTGGCAAGGTGATCGACGGTATGAACAACGTTCGTACCATCTCAGGCGTCCAGCCAAAAGAAGGTGAACGGCCAGTCGAACCGGTCAAAATAAAAAGCATCACGTTTGTTCCGAGATAGCTTGTTTTTGGTGGGCTAGTTGATGTAGCAACAGTTTACCAAATACACCCTTTCACGCTCGCGTAGCTCAGTGGATAGAGTGCTTCCCTCCGAAGGAAGAAGTCGCAGGTTCAAATCCCGCCGCGAGTACCAGCATAACCCCCATTAACACAATGGGTTACATCAGGATGGCTTCCGGGCCGTCCTTTTTCGTTGATGGATTACATGCAGGACTTTTCGATACTGTTGGTTTCTTATCGAAATTTTTCCTCTCAACCTGAAGGCTGCTTTATCTTCTGGAAGGCTCTTATGTGAAACGAGTACTGGAAGGAACTGATGCGTTAATCAAATACAGCCTTTAACGTATAGGTAATTCGCGGCGACGAAATGACGCTCCAGGAGGTGGATTTCAATGTTCTTAAAGAAGGTCGCCACATTTCGGCGGGAGAGTAGCAATGTTCGGGATTCGAGCTAAATAGACTCACCGTTCAGAAATTTGCTCGGCCGATTTCGGTAGGTTCTTATACTTCAGCGAGATATTCTCGATTTGAACGATCTGCCATTTTCGCAGAGCGAAGCCGGTCTTTAGCTCCCATATGGTCCGGATCTGGCCTTGGAGGTGGCGTTTCTCTTTGGTGCGGGGGCCGGACTGGGTTTTGATGTCGAGGATGACGGTTGCGGTGTTGCCGGTGACGGTTTTTTCGACGATGGTGATCTCTTTTGGTTCGTTGGGGAAGAAACGCCAGGGAATGGGCGGTGTGGCGCCGTTTTCTTCGGGAACTTCCTCGACGTAACCGTAATTGATACGTTCGAGGATCATCTCGTCGGTGAGTTCGAGAACGTCGCCGGCACTCTGCTGTTCGCTCTTCGGCGGAGCGCAGGCGACGACAAAAAGGCAGAGCACTGCCGCGACAAAAGAAACTGCGATCCTCGCCCTATTCACCCGCATAGCTTATCTCCATACGGCGAATGTGGCGGCTGGCGAGGAAGAGGACAACGGCGGTAAAGATGAGGAGGCTCGGCACCGATATCCACGCCGGGGTCGGTTCGACGAGGACGGCGAACGGGCCTTCGGACATCGGGACGGGAACGAGCGAGGTCAGGTAATGGATCACGCTGAACTTTTTCAGCAGCGGCGGCAGCAGGAAATTGATCCATTCCCAGCCGTACAGGAACAGGGCCGGGATGATCGGATTGCGGAAAAACAGCCCGACGATCAGGAAAACCGCTCCGTACCCGACGCACGCGAGGATCGTGACGCCGAGATAGCTGAGTAGCTGCTTTGTGCCCGCTCCGCCAAAGAAATAACTCGACGATTCGGACGGAAACAGCCAGAAATATAGGATCAGGATCGAGCCGACTGTCGTCACGCTGAACAGCGTTACCGTAGCGATCAGGCCGGATAAGTACTTACCGACGATCAGCACCTCACGCCGAACCGGTGCGAGGAAATAGTAATGCAGGCTGCGATCGACGACCTCGCCGCGGAAGAGGTTCATAAAAACCCAGCCGCAGCCGAAGAAAACGAGCGTTCTGAGGATCAAGGCTCCGTAAATACCCGCGTAGACCTGGCTCAGCTCGTTGAAGTTTTCCAGATCGTCCGTCGGCGGCGGAAATAGTGCGTGCATCGACAGCATCACCAGCGGCAAACCGGCGATGAGATAAAGCAAAAGAGCACGGCGGCTGAGGAAATTCTTCCTGATCTCAAGCTGCAGGATCGCGATCGTCTGCCTGATCCAGAGGGTCCAGGAAGAGGCTCGAACGGGAATTGCATTTCCGGCGTTTATGTCAGTTTGCGTTACCATTTTTTTTCTGGCCGTGGAACGGCTTAAAGATTCTAGCCAGACGTGAAACGTCTGGGCTTATCGCCCTCACGCCTGTCGCCCTGAAGAGGCGAAAGCCGAATATTCACGGGCGCGTCTGCCGCACCTTCAGTGCGGGGATCTCTACCGCACTTTTCCAGACGTTCCACGTCTGGCTAGAATCTCTGGCGGTTTCACCGCCCAATCCACTTTCCAACAGCCTCCTAAATTCAAACGTTGCGTTGCGACAAACATCAAACATTCCCTCCCTCCGACGTAATTAAGTACTGGTACACCGCATTGAGGTCGTCGTCGACCGGGGCGACGGACTCGACCTGGAGCTTTTGTTCGGCGATCACTTGGTTGAGGATGAGGTAGAAATCGTCCGGGCGGCGTGTTTTAACAAACAGCCCTTTTTTGTCGTCGTGGATGCGTGCCTCGACCGTGTGCTCTTGTGTAAATAGCTGTGCTGCCAATATTTGCGGGCGGTCGCATCGGATGAGGATCTGGATCGGGTGGTCGTCGATCTCGTCACGCACCCCGTGGACCTCGCCCTCGGCGACGACGTATCCGTTGTGCAGCAGCACCACGCTGTCGGACATCATATCGACCTCGTGAAGGATGTGGCTCGAGATAATGAGGTACATTCCGGCATCGGCAAGCTCGCGGAACAGCCGGATTATCTCAGCCCGCGCCATCGGATCGAGGCCGTTGAGAGGCTCGTCGAGCACCAGAACTGTCGGGTCGTGAGCGATCGACTGGGCCAGGCGGACGCGTTGGCGCATGCCCTTGCTGAAGGAGGAGACTTTGCGGTCGGCGGCTTCGAGCATGGAGACGCGGTCGAGGGCCTTGTGGGTTAATTCGTCGGTTTCCTGGCGCTTGTAACCGTGAACGCGTAGGTAAAACTCGATAAACTGCCTCGCCGTCGCTCCGCGTGGGAACGAGTCAAACTGCGAACAATATCCGACCCTGCGAAAGATCTCTTCCGAATCATTCGGCGATATCCCGAGCACGCTGATGCGGCCGCTCGACGGTTTTAGGAGGCCCGTCATGAGGTTCATGAGCGTGGTCTTGCCCGAGCCATTCGGCCCGACGAGGCTCGTGATGCCGGGGGCGATCTGGAGGTTAATGCGGTTAACGCCGAGGACCTCGCCGTAGAATTTTGAGATGTCTTCGAAGACGATCATGCCTGCCGTCATTTGATCACCTCGTAAGCTCTTACCTTGCGTGCCAGGATCCAGACACAGATGCCGCACACCGCCGCGATCACCAGCCACGAAACCCACAGCGGCGGCTCAAGCAGGGCGATATCGACGTACTGGCCTTGGTAGATCGGGCTGTTAGCTCTGCCCCGAACGGCTCCGGTCTGCCGCTCAAACAGCCCGAACAGCCCGAGCCAAACGCTGTTCATCGTCGCCCAGAGGCTGATGAGATGTCCGGAACGTGTCAGGAAAAGTTCGTTAACGATCGTTCCGAAAGCTCCCGGCACAAAGAACAGGCCGAGGATCGCTCCACTTGCGACGACCCGCCATTTCACGATCGACGAGACGGCAAGAGCGATCAGCGAGAGCATCACGATCCAGACCATAAAGCCGAAAAAGATCGCCCACGCCATCCACAGATTGGCCCACAGCCAGCCGATCCCGCTCAGGCTCGCCTGAAAAAAGAAGATCAGCAAGCCCGGAACCCACGTAATGAGCGAAACGAGGGCAACGATCACCGCCATTTTGCCCACCACATATTCGAACCGCGACAGCGGCCGGCAGAGGTAGAGCGGCAGGGCGTTGTTCGAGAGGTCGCGTGAGATCAGCGGCGGAGCGACGAGGACCGTCAGGATAAAGGCGAATGAGCCCTGGACCTCGAGAAACGTCCGGAAAAACGTGGCGTCGATGGGCAGCAGCTCGCGAACGTTGATCTGCAGCAGGGCGAGGGCGTTGACGTTGTGGTGCAGGTAAACGAGGATCGCCGCGATCAGCGGGTAGATGAAACAGACGATAAAGATCGCCAGGAACAGCTTCGACTTAAATACGTCACGCAGGGCATATCGCGGGATGACGAGAAAGCGCGACAGGGCCGACTGAGCCTCGCCCTCGTACGCACCGTATAAATGCTCGTAAACTGCCATCGCCTAAATGCCCCCGTTTGCCGCAACGCTGCCGCTTTCCATCGCCTTGAGAAAAATGTCTTCGAGCGAATCGCGTTTGAAATTCAGCCGCCTGATCTGCACGGAATGCTTGAGTGCGAGCTGATAAAGATCGCCGATCTCGACGGATTCCTGCATGATCAGCTTCATCCGACGCTCGCCGGTAAGGGCGTATTCGCAGCCGAGTTCGCCGATCGCCGCCACGAACGCCTCGCGATCGCCGCCGCGGGTTTCGAGTTCGATAAACTTGCGATTCGCCTTGCGCTCTTCTTCGAGATCGCAGTTGGCGACGATGTTGCCGTCCTTCAGCACGAGGATCTCGTCGCAGCATTCCTCGACATCGCGAAGCAGGTGCGACGACAACAGAATCCGAGCCCGGCCACCGTCGCGGATCTGCCGTATCAGCGAGATCATTCGGCTGCGAGTCGGTGGATCGAGGCCGTTGGTCGGTTCGTCGAGGATAATAAGTTTTGGCCCGTGAACGATTGCCTGGGCGAGCTTGGCAAGCTGTTTCATGCCCAGCGAATAGCTGTCGACCGGCCTGTATCGTGCTTCGCCTAAACCGACGTAAAACAGAGCCTCGTGAGCACGTTCGAGCGCGTGTTTTGCCGGAATACCGGACAATTCCGCCATCAGCCTGACAAAATGCACGCACGACATTTTCCCGATAAACGAATCGCTCTCCGGCATATACCCGACCGTCGCACGCACACTCTTAGCATCCCGCGAAATGTCCTGCCCAAAGATCCGAGCCGTTCCCGATGTCGGCGGGTGAAAGCCAAGCAGGGTATGGATCAGCGTCGTCTTCCCCGCCCCATTTGGCCCAAGCAACCCAATAGCACGCCCCTTCAACTGCCCGTCGAGAGAGCGCAAGATCGGACGCTTGCCGAAGGTGACGCTTAGTTGTTCTAGTTCTGTTACGCTGGTCATTTAGATACGATACGAGTCCAAATACTTTCTACTATTTGCTCGGCTCAAAGATATAATTACCCAACTTATCCACGTAGCCCCAGTTGCAATTCATCGTAAGAAACGCTCGATATTGACCAGACAAATGTCCGTATCGGGGATCGTTTGAATCGCATAAACCGACGAGCGCATGGCCGTCCTTGAAACTTCGCCAACTGTCGAATTGCGGTTGAATGGCGATCTTGCCTGTCTGATCGATAAAACCAATCTTTCCATTCACTTCGATGGCCGCCATTCCATCTGAAAAATGCTCCGCGTACTCAAACTCCGGATCGATAACGACCTTTCCCGAAACGTCGATAAACCCAAATTTAGTATCAGATCCCAGTTTTTCCTTTACTCCTATTTGCGCGAGACCTTCATGGAAGGTTTCAGCACTATCAAAAACAGGCTGTATCGCGACGTCGCCCGACTTATCTATGTACCCCCACTTTTCCCCCAACTTCACTGCCGCTAGAGAATCGCTAAAAGAGTACGCCCACTCATATTTGGACTTGATATACGCCTTGCCCGCACGATCAATGAAACCGTCCTTACCCTGGAACCCAACATTGGCGAGCCCATCAGAAAACGATGATGCAAAATCGAATTGTGGTTTAATCACGATCTTTCCGGTGCGGTCTATGAAGCCGTATTTACCACTGCCCTTGGCTAGAACTACATGTGCCAAACCATCGGAAAAATCGTATCCAACACTGAAAGTCGGTTGAATTACGACTCGACCAGTCGTATCAATATAACCGTCTTTCGACTCCCACACGCTAGAATCTATGATACTGACCGCCGCAAGTCCTTCGGAAAAGTTTCTGCATCGACGAAACTGGGGTGGTGCGATAAAATCCCCCGATTTGTTAATATAACCCCACCGATGACCAAGTTCAGTATTCATCATAACCGCAGCAAAACCTTCGTGAAACTGATAAGAATCATCGAATTGCGGCTCGATTACAATTTTTCCGTCTCCGTCAATATAACCAAGCTTATCTCCGCGGAGGATGACAAAACGCAAATCTGATTTGTCCGTAGACGTGGATAACCCTTTTTCTGGTACTGGCGTGATACTCTCAGATTTAAACTCGATTCGAGCTACTAGTATCGTCAAAAGCAATAAAAGACCAGCGACAAAAGCAATGCAAAAGATCCTCCGTAACGGCAAGGATTTTCGCATAGATTCGTGATCTGTTAGGTTGATAGCCATTCTCCAAATAATACATTAAAAACCGGCGAACGCTTTAAAACGTCGCCGGTGTTTGTTCTGGTTTTAACTGCTCTTATTCACTCTTCTTCTGTACGTCCTTGTCGCCCATTGCGTTCATTAAAATATGCTGCATATCAAATGAATTGGGCATTCCGAGCAGGCTTGCCGGGCTGAGGCCGAAGGCGCCGCCTTCGGTGTTGGCCGCGATGGTGATGCGGTCGCCCTGGGCGTAGACGTATGCCAGCGTTGGAGCGGCGTTTGCGTCGATCGAGGCGAGGGCCTTGGTCTCTTCCGAACCGCCGGCGGCGTTTTTCAGACGTTGGGCAAGCGGGCCCATGAGCGGGGCGAGGTCGTGGTAAAAGATCGCCGAGAAATTCGCATTGCCATCCTCCGGCAGCGAGCTGATAAACCTCGACGAACGAACCAGCGTGTTACTGGCCGCACGGCTGCTGATCGACTGTTCGAGCAGCACACGGCTCTGAGCCGCGACGAGGTAGCCGTTGGCGTAGGTGTAATGCACCTCAGGCCCGCCTTTGCTGGATTTGACCGTGTAGTAGGCCTGACCGCCGACGCTCTCATTTTCAATGCTCAGCTTGCCTTTGCCGTGCAGGACGGAAAACTGGTTCAGCTTTTCGACCGCTCGCTCAAATGTGCTTTGCAGCTTTGCCTGATCATAAACTTCGACGACAGCCTTCCACGACGGCGTCGGGAGCAGCGGGCCGTCGATCGCGAACGCGAATTCGCCGCCCAGCGGGGCCGCAAAATCGTTTCGAACATCGAACCCTTGCTGCTGTTGGATCTCCAGAAATTGCGCACTGGCCTCAGGATCGACCGTCGTCATAAATGCGAGCATATCATCGACAAGCAATGCCGGTTCTCTCACAACAAAAGCCGCGACGACGTTGGCGTTCGGCGAGATGAAATCAAGTGCTCCCATCGGTCCCGGAGCCGCGAGCCACGAAGCGATACCGCGATTAGTTTCGTTGAACGTCAACGCAGCCTGGCTCAACGTTTTGCCCTGGACGTCCTTCCGCTCAGCGACGAAATGCTTCAGGCTCGTGATGCCGAGCTGTTTGAAACCAGCGGCACGGCGTTCCGCATCGGGCGAAGTGTTTTTCACTGCAGCGTTTGCAACGATCCTTTCGAGATCGGCCGCGACCACGAGGCCGGCACCGTCTCTGTACACGTCGTTGATGCGTTTGTGGAATGTGGAATTTGCAAAGCGGTTCGCGTCCGGCGTTCTCAATGTCGCGGCGATGCCACGAAGGCTTTCGATTTGCGGAGCGGCGACGAAGATACCGTCGTTGATCCAGACGTAGATATCGGATTTCGCATTTTTGTCAGTCGTTGCTGCCGGTTTCGCGGCGGTTGCGGTTGCCGGGTCTTCGACGATGCGGATGTTTGCCGAGTTTCCGGCTTCTTTCGAAAAACGTGCAATGTTGCTGTCGAGATAGGTGCGGAACGTGGCCGCGTTTTTGACCTCGCCCAGAACCAGTACGCCGTTCGGCTCGCCTTTGGCGTCCATTCCGGCACTGATGACGATCTCGTCGCCAAGCTGTGAACCGAGTTCACGAACCAGGTTCATCGTCCGCTCATCGATGCCAAAACCATCCTTGTTGCCTTTCTTCCAGTCTGCGAGGGCCGGATTTTGCTTGATGCGTTCCTGCATGATGCGTTGCGATTCGACGAGCGACTCGGCGATGTTCGGCAGGGCGGCGTAGAATACTGTGTTCTCGGGAACGAGATCGGCGAGCTTCGAAGTGTATCGAACGCCCGGGCGAGCCACATTCTGATCTACAGCCTTACGCAGTTTTGTGAGTTCGTTGGCAAGATTTGCGTATTTCGCGGCATTTTTGCTCCAGGCAAAGGTTTCCTTCACTGGTGTTTTAGCCAATACAGGGCTCGTTGTCGTCTGATCACCCGGAAGCAGCGTTTCGTCTTTGCCAGCATGATTGACCTGAACCTCACCCTCGACAACCGAAACGCGTGAACCCTTAGTTCCGCTTTCGACCGCGAAGATCGTTCCTTTTACCGAAACCAGCGAATCAGGGGTCTGCACATACAGCCGTCCGCTCTTCTGCTTCGCTGCCTCAACGATCACATCGCCGCGGTCGAGCTTGACCGTCACCCCGCGCATATTTTCGCTTACCGAAAACTCCGACCGCTCTGCCATTTCAATCGTTG
>JBGSQW010000022.1:0-3533 GCA_041737885.1 Pyrinomonadaceae bacterium
GTATTTGTGTCGACGCCTATTACTCTGCCCTTTTCCCCGACGATCTGTGCGGCAATGTAGCATATCTTTCCGCCTCCCGAACCGAGATCGAGAACTGTTTCACCGGTGTTTACAAAGCTCGAAGGATCCCCACATCCATAATCGCGTTCGACGATTTCGGCGGGCAATATCTTCAGATACTCTGGGTCGTATTCGACCGGACAACAAAGAGCCTCTTCCTTTTCATGCGACGCAGCACCGTATCGAGTACGGACTGCATTTTCAACGTCAAATGCCATACAATTTATGTTAACAAACCCGTTATCCTTATGCCGCCATCGGGAACAATCTACTTCTCAGACCGAGTTCAGCCAGTTTTTGAATAACCCGTCGCGGTTCTCCGAGATCGCTCCACGACACGCCTCGGACGCGTAATACGCACAAATCTTCGCGAACATTCTCCAAAACAGCCTTCGAAAAGTCGGATCTGCCGATCATCGCGTAGATCGTCTTCATCGAAATGCGTTCAGCGGACGTGCCGATAACGATGCTTACGGCGCAGAAGAGCCGATACATGTGCGGAACCTGCTGACGAAATAGCTTGAGGAACGACTTTACCTTGCCAACCATTATAAAGCTGTTCCATAGACACCCTTTGTCCATCAAGTCTGAGGCTTCACTCTGTTTTGGTTTTTCCCAAAACTGTCTGACTCCCGCAATATCAACCAATTTCTCATCGCCCGGCTCTTGGTCTAACTCGATCCAGCCATATGAAGATTCTGGTGACGTAGGCTCGATGCCCAACAAAACCAACGAGCCCGGCTTCTTAGTAACCTCGTGAAAAGCCCGATCGACGTGATCCATAAATAGCGAGTCATCCGACACGTAGTGATCCGCCGGAAAGAATGCAACCGTCGCTTCGGGATTGACTTTTTCAAGTCGGAGCAGGCTGTACAGGATCGCCGGCCCAGTCCCTTTGTTTTCCGGCTGCACGATCTTTCGCCTTTTTGAGACGTCCGACAGCAATGGGCCAAAGTATTGTTCGTGCGGAGCGGTCAGGCTGAAAAACGTATTTTCAGGCTTAATTTTCAATCTAATTCTCTTTTCAGTCGCGGCGAGCATAGTCTCGTCGCTTGTTATCGGACAAAACTGCTTAGGCCGCTCACAACCGGTTATACGCCTAGTTAAGTCGAGTAGCCGGGTTCCGTCGCCCCCGGCAAGGACCACAGCAAAACGCTCCATCGTTGGATTGATAAACCTGACAGTATCTTTATCTTCATCTTCATCTTCAAAGCTATCCATATTCTCCCCTTCCCAACTAACTTAAACAATGATTCTCAAAGTCTATCGGTTTATTCCGCGAGCCGCTTAAAACGGTCACGACCGGCCCAGATTCCTTATACGATCGGAACTCTATTGAACTTAATGCTGTATTGATGTTATAAAGACGGTTTCTCGTTGACGCGGAGTAGAATCCTTGTTGACGACAAAAGATCTAAGTTCTTTGACAGGAGAAACCGTTATGACATTTTACATTGGAGTGGATTTTCATCCACATCAGCAGACGCTTTGTTGGATTGACAAGAGTACTGGTGCGATGGAGACATTGGATCTGGCTCACGATTTGGACAAGGTTAGGCAGTTCTACTCGTCGTTGGCGGAACCGGCGGTGGTCGGGATCGAGGCATCGAGCCGGGCAGTTTGGTTTGAGAACATGATCGCTGAAACGGGTCATAAACTAGTTGTCGGGAATCCGGTTTTGATAAGAAAAAGTGCCCCTTCGAGGCACAAGAACGATCGGCGGGACGCGGAGCATATGCTTGACCTGCTGATGTCGGGAAAGTTTCCGGCCATCTGGCGTCGGCCGCGTGAAAGCAGCGAGATAGTCGATGTGCTACGGCTTCGGCATAGGCTGGTCGGACAGCGAACGCAGGTATTCAACCGATTGCAAGCTCTGGCTCACAGCGTCGGGATGCCGAAATGCAGCATGAGGAATGTCGGCGTTCAGAAAGTCCTTAAAGCTGTGGAGATGAGCGAATCGGGTACACTGTGCCGTGAGCAGCTGTTTTCAATGGTCGATCACCTCAACGAGAGGATCGGCGAGCTGGAAAAGTGGTTAAAGGCGAAGGTTTCGATCAATAGCCGGGTCGAACTGCTGCTTACACAACGAGGCGTGGGTTATCTGACGGCCCTGGCCTTTGTCCATACGGTGGGTGATGTCACACGGTTTGCCAAAGGCCCAAAAGGCGTCACCCATTTCGCCGGATACGATTCGGTCGAAGATTCGAGCGGGTCGCGAAAACGCTTCGGCCCGATCAGCAAGGGCGGCTCTCCGCTGCTTCGATTCCAGCTCGGACAAGCCGCACAGAATGCCATCCGCTCGGACGTGAAGCTGAAAGCTTTTTATAAGCGATTGGCGAAGAAAAAACCAAAGGCGGTAGCCAAAACAGCCACCGCCCGAAGGCTTCTGGTCAAGCTCTCGATAATGCTACGTGACAATATCACTGCCGATGAGTTTGACCTGCGTGGACGCACAGTAGGCAATGCTCGTAATATTGCAAGGTCTGAAATGACCGCGAATTGATAGAGCCAAGCCAACCTTCCCGCAGGCCTCGCCCCGATCAGGCGAAACCTGCGGGTTGTACGAAACCGTACATCATGGTGCCATGAGAATGCGAAAAACGCATCCTCCTAGCTGCCCGAAGAGATGAGTGAGTGAGCCACCACTAACCGGCTCTACTCGACGGTTCGACACCACGCGAACCCCAAACAAAGGAAATGCCTCCGGCGGCCCCTACGCGGGGAGCGGTGGGAGACATCATTAAGAATATGAAGAACAGATACTTTGTCGAAAAACCTGATCCGGTGCGACCCGCTATTCTAAGCGGCAGGCGTTAGCTCCGCCTTGACACCGGAACCGTCTTTAGAGACGCAAGATTATTATTCCCGGCACCATTGTTTCGAAATTTCGGCAATTTATATCTGAAAATACAAGCCTTCCCGGGAATAAAAACAGATAAATCGACCATTAGTAACTTAAGCCAGGAAAACTGCGCCCTTTTGGAGACACACAATGAATAAGAAATCCATCTTTATTATTTTGCTATTTGGCCTTTCAGTACTACTTACCGGATGTACCCAGGGAACAACTACGGAATCAACCAAACAGCCGGCGTTACCTGCAAGCAATGCTGAAAGGGAAAAGATCGTCACCGACCAGGATGCGGTCAAGAATGCTCTGAACGTCGGAGCTAAAATGCCGTCGTTTTCGCTAAAGGATATCGGCGGCAAAACCGTCAGCAGCGATGAGCTACTCAAAAATGGCAATCTCGTCGTGGTGTTCTATCGAGGCGCATGGTGTCCGTTCTGCAATCTCTATCTGCAGAATCTTCAAAAAGAAGCGGCGGCGATTAAGGCTGCTGGCGGGAATATTGTTGCAATTTCGGCTGAAAATCCTGATAACTCTTCGAGCGTTGCGCGAAAGAACGAATTGCAGTTCACGGTTTTAAGCGATCCGCAGCTCGAAACAGCACGGAAATTCGGCATTGTTTATC
>JBGSQW010000054.1:0-15874 GCA_041737885.1 Pyrinomonadaceae bacterium
CCGGCTTCTGATAGCCCTTCAATAAATTGTCAATCAGCTCGTTGTCCAACAACTCTTTTTCTTTGGTCATTTTTTCTCCTCCGCCAAACCTATCTCATTCGGCTTTCAATGACCATTTACACAAAATAATTTACACCCTCGGGGAGCGAGAGTGCTCCCCTTTCTTCTTTTTAAAAGGTCCGATCGGTATTTTTCTGCTACCGGAAAGAATCCTGCTTCAATAAGACTTCCCCCGGCTTTTATCTACTTTGATCGATCTTGACAGCTTGGGTGACCTAAGTCCTCGACTCCTGTTCAGAAAGTACTGATGGGCGATGTAAGAGATCGTTTTATGCTCATCCATGTCAATGAACCGCGAAGATGCCCCATATTCCCATATCTCATTAAATATTTCGGCCGTCGCACTTCCTGCATCCTCCAAATCGGCGGTATAAGTCGTTGCGATGTCCAAAACAAAACCTGAATTGGTTGCTATGCATTCAGCAAAGGAACTGCTGTCTTCGTCCCCTAGCCTGTCAAACAAACTTGAAGCCTTCCGTTGCGGGCACCCGTTTTCAACCGGGTGCAAATCGTAGAAGGATGGGAATGCGATCTTTAGTAGATTAATCATAACTCGCCTACGAATGCCGGTTCCTTTCTTATGTGTAGGTAAAGTTATAGACAATTGAAACCTACGATACTGTCGGGAAGAGTACCAAGTTGCAAAAAATTCTGAGGCCTTTCGTCGATAGATTTTGTATCTTGCGAAGAAGGTACAGGAGCAGACAATAGCTTTATATTTGAGTTGTTACCCTAAACAGGCTGACGATTTCATGTGTCGCAAAAAGAAGGCGGAGACTGACGCGGAACGCGGTTTCTGCCTTCTTTCTCAATTAACTCGAATCTAATTTGATGGCATATTTCACTCTCGTACTCGAATATATTGGCGCCACCTATGTGGCTCAGGTCGATGCCCCCTCAGCTGAGAGAGCATTGGCTAAAGGTGTTGATCAAATGGCACTAACGGGTGTTTCCGGAATCAAAAACAAGCCCAGGCGATATTTGGGTGAACAGCTCAAGGTCGACACCCTGACACCGGTCGCTGGATTACGCTGGGTGTGGTCTCATTCAGCCAGCTTGTACGGAAGAACTGCTCGGTTAACTTTAGTTCAGATCCAGGTGTAGCTTCCCCTCTAGTTGATGTTGCGTCCCTTAGCACTATCGGAAACTGCCTCAAAAGAGGCATTTGACTAAAGTTTTTTGATTTCCCCTGGGCGTTGCGGTGATTGTCTTATGGAATACAGACCCGCTGGCCCTCAAGGAATAATCTTCAGAATAGGTAAAAACAATGGGACAAAATGCACCGTACAGAAGTTCTAGTGACAACGATGACAATAATTCTCACGCCCACACGCGAGCGGAGGGTCATAGCGGCGGTAACGCCGGAGCAGGAAAATCCGGTGGAGAAGACATGGGCGCGGAAAAAAAGATCGATGACGAACGCTTCGGAAGCCGGAAGGCTATCGGACAGAACCGATCCGAAGACGAAGGTGCCAACGACGCATCAGACCGAAAGGACGCCGACTTCGAGAGCCGGTCATAGGGTAAGGCGTTTGCCCGTCTAGTGCGGAAGAATGCGGGATTGTTTGGTGCTTGTTTGTTGGACTTGCTCTTTAAAGATTCTCCACCCTGAAATACAAATACGAGTTCTGGGCAAGTTTGATATGTTCGGGGCAAAGGTCACGCTCATGCAGTGTGTGAGCAATTTCAAATATCTCCAGCCCGTCGGCAGGTGATACCTCAAGAACCCTCAAACCGAAGACGGCGTGGCCTGTGGCCGCATTCGGACAACTATCCCATTCGCACTTTTTAAGCTCATCATGCATCATTCCGATCTTGCTGGCCTCGCCCCCCGCGGTAAGTGTGAATGGGAGCATCAATTGTCTCGTAACGATGATCAGGTATTCGTTCGATTGACCTAATATCTTCCCACCTGAAATCAGCGATATCTATTTCATCCAACTCATTAAAAAAGATCACACGGACGAATTAACCGTTGATCAGAGCCAGCGACCCTTCACGCAGCTCAACGCCGTCATCGTCATCAACTTTTCTGTAACCCAGAGTAGCCATATCGTCGACTTTACATGTGTTTTTCAACTTTAGTTGTACTCATCTGTACAAACTTCGGTTTTTCAATACGACTGGATTTTCGTGAGGTTACTCGCCCCAACGATCTGAATAATACGTGGATGTTCCCTTAAGGATTAACTTTTGTACAAGTTAATACACTGAGTTGAGGCAGGTAGTGGTTTCCTAGAAGGACCTTATCTTATTGACCGTTCGGATGTGGCTCTGAATTCCGGAAACGAATGCTTCTGAGCTAATGACGTCGATAGCGGATCTTATTTACCAATAAGTTAAAAGTAAAACCAAAAAATATGAACGCGATTAAGTTGCTGACTACGGATCACAAAGAAATTGAAGACCTGTTTAAGAAAAGCGAAGGATCTACCCGGGCAATAAAGCGAGAGATCTTTTTTCGAATCAAGGCAGCACTTGAAGGGCACGCCTGGATCGAGGAGAGTATCTTCTATCCTTCATTACAGTCCGAGGGCAACAAAAAGCTGATTGAGATAACTGCGGAAGCTATCCAGGAACACTTGTCAATGAAGTGCTTTCTCGGAGAACTGGCAGCGGTTTCGACAGATCCCGCTAAATTTGAACCGCTTTTCACAAAACTGATCGAGGACGTCCGGCACCATGTTAAAGAAGAGGAAGGCGAGATGTTTCCGTTGGTGCAAAAAGTCCTTTCTGCCGACACTCTCGATTTGCTTGGCATTCAAATGGAGAGCGAGAAGGCCCGATTTGACCTATCGACGGAGACGATATACGGGTAAACCCGATTGTAAAGGAAAAAAATGGTAACGAAGAAAAAGAACACGAACGTTAGCGCCAAACAGATCGATCTGGAGATCAATAAAGAGGACGGGGCTGACCAATTTTTGACCACAAACCACGGCGTCCGCATCAATGACAATCAGAATTCATTAAAAGCTGGCGACCGCGGCCCGACGCTGCTCGAAGATTTCATAATGCGTGAAAAGATCACGCATTTCGACCACGAACGTATACCCGAGCGGATCGTTCACGCACGCGGTTCGGCCGCACACGGCGTTTTTCAGGTCTATAAGTCGATGGCGAAGTGGACGAAAGCTGGCTTCTTGAATGATCCCGCACGCGAGACTCCTGTTTTTGTTCGATTCTCGACAGTGGCAGGCTCGCGTGGTTCGACGGATCTCGCACGTGATGTGCGTGGGTTTGCCGTGAAGTTCTATACCGAAGAAGGTGTCTTCGATCTGGTCGGGAATAACATGCCCGTGTTCTTCATCCAGGACGCCGTTAAATTCCCCGACCTCGTCCATGCCGTTAAACCGGAACCGCACAAAGAGATGCCGCAGGCTGCCTCGGCTCACGATACCTTCTGGGACTTTATCTCGCTTATGCCCGAATCCGCGCACATGATCATGTGGCTGATGTCGGATCGAGCGATCCCGCGGTCGTACAGGATGATGGAAGGCTTCGGCGTTCATACGTTTAGATTTGTGAATGAAAAAGGCAAATCCACGTTTGTTAAGTTTCACTGGAAACCGCTGCTCGGCGTTCACAGCGTTGCGTGGGACGAAGCACAGAATATCTCGGGCAAAGACCCCGATTTTCACCGTCGTGACCTTTGGGAAGCGATCGAGACTGGTGCATTTCCTGAGTATGAACTCGGCGTCCAGCTTGTGCCGGAGGCGGATGAGCATAAGTACGAGTTTGACCTGCTCGACCCCACAAAGATCATTCCAGAGGAGTTAGTTCCAGTTCAACGCATTGGAAAGCTGACCCTCAACCGCAATCCTGACAACTTTTTCGCGGAAACCGAGCAGGTGGCGTTTCACGTCGGCCATATCGTGCCCGGGATCGATTTCACGAACGATCCTTTGCTCCAGGGTAGGCTTTTTTCGTATCTCGACACCCAGCTCAAACGCCTGGGCGGGCCGAATTTTCACGAGATCCCGATCAATCGTTCGGTCGCTCCGGTTCACAATAATCAGCGCGACGGGCAGTTTCGGCAGACGGTCAATACGGGACGTGTGAGCTATGAGCCGAACTCGCTCGCGGGTGGCTGTCCGTTTCAGGCGATGGCTAAGGACGGTGGATTCACGACTGTGGAGGAAAGAGTCGATGCAAGAAAAGTGCGCGAGCGGAGTCCGAGCTTTCACGATCATTTCAGCCAGGCAAGGCTTTTCTTCAACAGCCAGTCCGAGGACGAAAAACGACATTTGATCGATGCACTTCGGTTTGAGCTTGGAAAGGTCGAAGTGCCTGCCATTAGGACGCGAATGGTCGGCATACTGTCACAGATCGACGGGGATCTCGCCGCGGCCGTTGCCAAGGGGCTAGGATTTCCCGTCCCTAAGCCCGAACAGCCGATGAACCAGTCATTTGGAGCCGATACAAATCCAAAAACCGTCCAGCCGGTCAAAGTGACGTCATCCGTTTCATCATCCGCCTCGCTCAGCATGGAAAACACAGTTAAGGACACTATCAAGTCCCGCAAGGTTGCTGCGTTGATCGCGGACGGATTTGACGGCGACCAGGTCAACGCGATGAAGGAGGCTCTCTTGAAAGAGGGAGCGATGCTCAAAACCGTAGCGCCGCGCAACGGTGCGATCCTTACTGCTGATGGGAAAGCAGTCGCGGCGGATTTCAGTTTCCTGACGAGTGCCTCGGTCCTGTTTGACGCGATCTATGTTCCCGGCGGCACGCAGAGCATCGAAACGCTGGCTGGCAATGCGGATGCTTACCACTTCGTAAACGAAGCGTATAAACATTGCAAAGCCATATGCGCGGTAGGCGACACGGCGGCGTTCATCGAGAATACCTTCGCGGGCAAAGCGGAGGGTGACGAGGCGGTTATTATAAAGGACAGCCTCAAGGACGCAATGCCTAGCTTCGTCAAGGCGATCGCAAAACACCGTAACTGGAAACGCGAGCAGAGCCGAAAGGTACCGGCTTAGAACAAGTTGGCGGGCACCGTGGAATATTGCTTCTGCGGTGCCTTAGCTATTTAGGCGGAAGGATCGTTTTCAGTTCCCAGTCGATATCCGCGAATTTATCTTCCCGCTTGATCAGCAGCCAGTTTTTTTCCTGGCCCGACATTCGGGTGAGAATAAATGCTCCTCTGACTTTGCGGCCGAGGAAGGTGAACGCGAGCTTGCCGTTCTCATACTGGATAGCTGGATCGACGAGTGTTTCATATTCGCCCGAATCCCAGATCCGAACTTCACCAGCACCGTAGGTTCCTTCAGCTAACATCCCCTCGAATCCGAAATAGCCCAAGCTGTGATCCGGGACGGCGATAGCCAGCCGTTTTTCGTCGGGATCCATCGATGGGCCTTTTGGTACTGCCCACGACTTTCCGGTTCCGGCGATCTCAAGTCGCAGGTCAAAATGCAGGCGACGTGCGTGGTGTTCGTGGATCACAAAACTCCCGCGGATGACGGGCGTGTCCGTTACGGCGTTGGGCGGGACATTTACCACGCGGAGATTCTTTTTAGCAGAGTCGGCCATTTGTTTTATGCTTCGCATTTCCATCCTACTCTTTCATTCGGGAAGCACTGTACGGTTGCGTACCAGCGGGGACAAATGCCTGCGGAACCGTAGTTTTCGCGTCCGAACAAACATAAGAATCAGAAAAGTACGGTGGCGTACTGTGCAGATATTCGCTCCGAACTAAGATTGAGTTGCACCCAAATCAGCAACGATCACGGGGGTCGGAGTCTTTTATCGGGGATAATCTGGCTGTATCTGACTGCGATTTTGGCGTGAAATGATTATATGAACGAAGAAATGAATAGCCTAAATAGCGATACGACGTTTTCAGACCTGATCTGCTTTTCGCACCTGCGGTGGGATTTTGTTTATCAGCGGCCGCAGCACCTGTTATCTCGTTTCGCCAAAGATCATCGGGTCTTCGTTATCGAAGAGCCGGAATTTGTTGATGCGGCTGAGGCTTCGCTAAAGACACAAAAGAAGGCGGAAAACCTTTTTGTGCTGACTCCCCAGCTTCCGCACGGGATGAATTCTGAGAACGTCGAGAGCACACTGAGAACTTTGCTCGACGAGATCGTAGGAGAGCAGGGAATTCAGGATTATGTATCGTGGTATTACACGCCGATGATGTTCGCGTGGAGCGATCATTTGGAGCCGGTCGCGACGGTTTACGACTGCATGGACGAGCTTTCCGGGTTCAAAAATGCTCCGCCCGAATTGCAGGTTAGGGAGAAGGATCTTTTTTCTGCGGCGAATTTGGTATTCACCGGCGGCCACAGCCTATATCAGGCGAAGCGGCATCAACATAGCTCGGTGCATCCGTTTCCGTCGAGCATCGATAAAGAGCATTTTGCCCAGGCTCACGAGATCGAAGAGGAAATGCCGGATCAGAAGGAGATCGGATCGCCGAGAATCGGATTCATCGGGGTAATCGATGAGCGAATGGATATCGAACTCCTAAGCTCGCTTGCTGATCTGCGGCCGCAGTGGAATTTTGTAATGATCGGCCCGGTCGTAAAGATCGACCCGTCTGACCTGCCTGCTAAAGAGAATATCTATTATCTCGGCGGCAAATTATACGACGAGCTGCCGGCTTACATCGCCGGATGGGATGTGGCGATGATGCCGTTTGCTCTGAACGACTCGACGAAATTCATCAGCCCGACGAAAACGCCGGAGTATCTGGCGGCAGGAAAGCCGGTCGTTTCGACCGCGATCACGGATGTGGTCAGTCCGTACGGCGACGAAGGGCTTGTTTACATCGCTTCGACGGCTAACGAATTTATAACATCTATCGAAATGGCATTAGAAGATGATGCGGCGGAAAGACACGCCCGCGTCGAGGAATTTTTACGTGAAATGTCCTGGGACAATACGTTTCGCGAGATGAAAGCGCTGATCGATGACGTGGCCGCGTCGAGACTAGCTGCCGCTACAAGCGCTTAATTTAAAAAAGGAATTACGAGAGGAATTATGTTTGATTATCTAATTGTAGGTGCGGGTTTTGCGGGCAGTGTTCTAGCCGAAAGGCTGGCAAATGGTTCGGGAAAAAAGGTTTTGATATGTGATAAACGTCCCCATATCGGCGGCAACGCGTACGATTTTTACAATGACGAGGGAATACTTATTCACAAATACGGCCCGCACATTTTTCATACAAATGCGGACGATGTTTTTGAATACCTTTCCCGCTTTACCGAGTGGCGCGAATATCAACACCGCGTTTTGGCGAGCGTTGACGGAATGCTGGTTCCGATCCCGATCAATCTGGACACAATAAATAAACTTTACGGCCTGACACTTAGTACGAGTGACGTGCAGGCATTTTTCGATTCGGTGCGTGAGGAGCGTAAGCCGGTTTTGACGTCAGAAGACGTTGTCCTGAACGCTGTTGGAAAGGATCTTTACGAGAAGTTTTTCCAGAACTATACGCGGAAGCAATGGGACCTCGACCCGTCCGAGCTCGATGCGTCGGTGACGGCTCGCGTTCCGACCCGTACGAACCGAGACGACCGGTATTTCACCGATAAATATCAGGCCATGCCGAAACACGGCTATACGCGAATGTTCGAGAAGATGCTGGATAGCCCGAACATCAAGGTGATGCTCAACTGCGACTATAAGGAGATCGCTGGCGAGATAGATTTTAAGGAGATGATCTACACGGGCCCGGTGGATGCGTTTTACGATTACTGTTACGGAAAACTTCCGTACCGATCACTCGAGTTCAAACACGAGACGCACGACGACGAGGTGTTTCAGGACGCACCGGTCGTTAATTATCCGAATGATCAGCCTTACACGCGGATCACGGAATTCAAATACCTAACCGGCCAGGTGCACAAAAAGACCAGTATTGTATACGAATACCCGCGAGCTGAAGGCGATCCCTATTATCCCGTGCCCCGGACGGAAAATGCGGAGCTTTATCAGAAATACAAGGCTCTGGCCGATGCCGAACACGACGTTCATTTCGTGGGCCGCCTCGCGACCTATAAGTACTACAACATGGATCAGATCGTTGCACAGGCAATGACCGAATATGCCAAGATCATCGGCCTCAAGCGCAAGCAGGCGGCCAATGTTGTCGCGATCAACGCAGCGTCGCCGTATGCCAATGGAAATGGAAAACGTAAACGAATGGCGGCAGGAGCAGCAGTTCAGGCAAAGAACTAGCTTATCTTGAGAATGGCTTAAAGGCCGCTATCTCATTTGCCAGCGGCACAAAGATCTCACGGTTACCGTCATTGTCGGCATAGTCCCACAGGCCATTATGGCAATGACGGTCATCCGCCCAACCCGGGTGGTTAACGATCGGGTAGAGACAGATGCCCTCGACCGGAATATTGTTCTGCCGAGCAATTTCCACTTGATCCGCGACATATCTGAACCATTCCGGCCGCTTGTCGTCCTCGATGCCTGTCTCGGCGATCAGGATCGGACGCTTATACCGCGCGTAATACTCTGTCAAAATGGCATTGAAAGGCCTGTAATCTTTGTGCCCGGGCGGAACTTTCCGGCGGCTCGGATATCTCCACTGATTGTGGAAGTAGTAATTCAGCCCGACGATATCGAGGTATTGCGGCCCTCCTCCAAGCTGCGGTTCTCTAGTCCCCGCGAGCATGTCAAAAGCCTCAAACTGCGATTGCCGATAAGCCTCCGCCGCCCGGCGGGAAGCAGGCGTGCTCACCCGCGGCGGCAAAACGTGTATCGCGGGATCGGTGATAACGAATCTGGCGCTCGCGCAAACCTCCCTGACAGCATTCATCGACGCGATCGCGGTTCTGACGAGCTGCTGTTTTAGACGCGAGCCCAATCGTTTTTTGCCGGGGTGAAAATGTCCTTTTGTTCCGGCTATCCATGCGAAGAAAGAGATCTCATTGACCGGGCTGACAAACAGTTCGCTGCCAAGTTCAGCAGTCAGATACTCGCTAGCGGCTCGGGAAAACGCAGAAAATCTGCTTACAAATTCGGAGCTGAAGATATCAAGGTCGTCGGGGTAGCCATAGTGAAAATAATCCCAGATCACCTGTAATCCGGTTTCACGGACCGCTCGTACTTGCCGTTCGAGGCTCGAGAAATCATAAACACCCGGCTTCTTTTCGATCAAATGCCAACGCAAACCATCACGGGCAGTGAGCATTCCGCCGTCGATAAGTCGAGAATAGTCCTGTAGGGCAAATTCGTCGTGACGGGTTGAAGCAATGAGGTCCAGACGACGGCCCCCGGCGTTGCGGTGCGTCGAGCACTCAAATCCCCCCATCAAAAAACCCTTAAATAATCGCTGCGTACTATCCTCCATCCGTTATCCAAAAACTACTCCGCCGAACTTCCCAGAGATCCGATCGAGCCCTGCGGATCTTCAATGCAACGCTTCATCTGTTCGACGAGCGGCGTATCGTGCCAGCGGTCACCTTTCGACTCGCGGTTTAGTCTAAAAAGGCCGAGTTCCAGATAAAAATTATCAATCGGTTCATCCGAAAAGCGATATCGCCAGTCTATCATCGTGAAAAGCGGAAACCACGTATACCCGATCACTGGAACGCCCTCAGCCCGAAGCGTTTTTATCATCGACAGCGACGATTCGAGCCATTTTCCGCGTACTTCGTCGCTCCCCAGAGCGCTCGTTTCGGTGATCATCACGGGAACCTTATAGCGATCGTGGTATTTGCGGATAAGCTCGGCGAAGCCCTCTCCGTCGGGTTCCACCTCGCGAAAGGCGAGTTTTCCTTTTTTATCGATATAGAGCTGTTTTGTCGACCATTGCGGATAAAAATTTAGGCCGAGGACGTCGATGTCGATCTTGTTTTGACCGAGTTCTTCGAGGTGCGATGGGTTTACGTGATTCCTGATCAGCCACGAGAAAAGCTTGTGGTCATGGGTCAAACGGCCCGAGATCAGGTCGTAGCACAGGTAACCGCGATACGTCTCCTCCTCGGCAAGGGCATTCAGGTCTTCTCTTACCGTCCTTGTCAGTCCTGTCGCCTCGACATGGACCATTACGGAATCAGGATCGATATCCTTAATCGCTTTAACTGTCCGAACGATGCCCCGTGCGAGCTGCATCATTAGCCGGATGTAGCCACCGTCGCCTTTTGCATACGGAGGCCAGAGGCCGCGCAGTCCGCACATCATGGCGTTGATTATTGGCTCATTCAGCGGCGTGTACCACTTGACGAGATGACCGTACCTGGACGCAAATTCGGCCGAGTAGGCGGCGACGTACTTAGGGTAGTCCTTATTCAAAAACTCCCGCCGAAGCCAGAACGGAGTTCCGTAATGCATCAGATCGATCACCGGCAGCACCCCGAGTTCCTCGACCATGTAAGGAACGACCTGATCTGTCCATGACCAATCGAACTTACCTTTTTCAGGCTCGACCTTATACCACGGCACACCCCAACGCACGGCCTTCATTCCGACATCCCGGACAAGAGCGAGATCCTCACGCCAATGGTCATAATGGCCGAGCAGTTCGTATTCATCGAGCGCACGATGACCGGGTTTGGTCTGGGGGACAAAGGTGTCTTCGATTCCCCCGGCCCATAAAAAATCGTCCGGGTCGGCTTTAAGTAGGTCTGAGTATTTCAAGTTTATGGGCTCGCTTTCAAGATTGTAAGATCTTATTTATCTTACACAACGGGCGGGATACCGATAATCGTAGATCGATCAAATTACCTAATTCCAGACAAAAATTAAACAGATCTCGATGCCGAATCTATTGTCAGGTCGGTCAGACGAACCATATCGAGAGCGATAACTGATTTCTCACAAAAGATATTCGTGCGGGACGGGCCGTCCGGGCCAGCGAATGTTCCCACCTCCAGACCTTCCATCTGCATCTTGACCGTCCCTTTCCTTACGATGAGCCGGAACTGATGATAGTTCGCCGGATCGAAGCTCTCTGGCAGCTCAAACACAAAAGCTTCCGACCGTATTGTCCGGCCGCTGATATTCACTTTCAGACGCTCGCCTTGCCCGCAATCGATCTCGAAACCGCAAACCGCTTCCGCCGCTCCATTTTCACTAACGCGGATGTTGACCGCTATTTCGTATTCCTCATAAAAGGGACCTTTCGCGATAGATATGGCTCCCGCTCGCCCGTCCACGATGAATTCCCGATCGCGAATTTCGCAGCTCCCGCCGCCGCGAATCACCTCCCAGCCATAACCCTCAACTGACTCGCGAGGCCGATTGAACAGGTCCTCAAACCCGCGAGTCAGAGCAAAGCCGGAGAAGGTTGCTTCGGAACTTGCCGTCAGTGCAAATCGACTCGGTGCCGATGGCAGCAAGCTCTCGATCTGCAGCAGCGAACCATTTACATCTACCGTTATGTTCCTGCCGTTTACATCGAGCCTAAGATTGAGCAAAGCAATGTCCGTACTCGCGTAAAAACTATCGCTCAGCTCACCGTTGATCCGTGAACCCCATCTGATACACGTTCGGCCGTGCTCAATGGATAACTGCAATTCAAACGGTGTCTCACCACCCGCAGCCAAGCTAAAACCACAGGTGCCGTCCGTCTCGGAAAGCCGCGCGATCTCCACATCAAATACTGCAAGGAAATGCCCTCCGGCGTTCGGGAAAATCAGCTCACTTTCACCAGGGAGTTTACTCGTAGCGATCTTTTCTGAAATCTCCCATCCTCCCTGCAAAACGATCGCCGGATCCTCAAAACCACAATAATATGGCAAATACGGCAAAGGCTGCGGAGTGTTGGTCGCTCCTAATACGAAAATGCGGCTTCCGGCGAAATCCATCCGGTCGACGGCCAGCACACGTTCGCCTTGTATCCATTCGTGATAGACACAAAACAGTTCGCGGTTGTTCGGCCCCGCGATGACGCTGTTGTGGCCGGGGCCGATGACTTGATTGGGGATGGTCCTAAGGATGGGCAAGGTCCCGACGCCGTCGGAAAACTGCTTCCATTCCGTCTCGCTCTCGATATCGCCGGTCGTCGCAAAGCCCACGCCGTAGGAGGTATTTTGCCAGTTCCCGCCGCTGAACATCTGGTAATACACGCCCTTTCGCTTGATCACAAACGGCCCTTCAACGGTATGCCACCGGACGCCGCCCTTCTCAACGCGAGCAGGATCATAAACCTGCCAGTCAAATTTCGCCCGGGTCACCGGCCGAGGATCACCAGCAAGAGTAAACCAATCGATCATCTTATCGACGACAACACCCGTTCCGATATGCGTATGCTCCAGAAAATCCGTTGCATAGAAAAAATGAAGGCTGCCGTCCGTATCGGTGAACACATGCGCGTCGATCGCAAATTCCTCATGCGTCAACCGTTTTCCGCTGTCCACAAAACCGCCGTCCGGACGATCTGAAACCGCCACACGGATCTCCATCAAAGCTTCGTTTCCCGCGCTGTAATATAGATAGAATTTTCCGTCAGAGTATGTTACCTCGGGCGCCCAGTAATGCGGCGGATCGCTCGCAAGTTTCTCCATCGCACCGCCAACCTCGACCCAATTCACAAGATCGCCGGAACGGAGAATACTAAAAACCCGTCCACCACTAGCCCAGCCAGTGGAATAGGCAAAATATTCACCGCCAAATTTTAAGACGAACGGATCCGGAAAGGAGTGTGGATAGACGGGATTTGTGTATGTGAGACCGATAACTTATTCATCCTCTAATATCGATCAATGAACTTTACTCGCACCTGCGCTCGTCACCAGCGTGGACGAGGAATATGGAAACATCGGTAACGTACTCTCACCCTTACAAGGGAGATCTTCAGCCACAGTGAAAACCGGGAATTCCATTCGCCCAAGCGTTCCCTGCGAGAGCATCAGCATCAGGCTCTGATACGATTCCGACAGCGAATCCACATTCACCACGATCACGTCGGGCCGGCTCTCCTGCGTAAAATCGCAGATATCATTTACAGCCGCGTATATGTCCCACGCCTCCGAATAACAAAGCCCTCTATCGCTCAGATACTGCGCAGTCAATGCTAATTTAGACGCCGACCTGTCAACCAACAATATCGCTGGTAAGTTTCTATTGAGTGCTTTCATGGGAAGTAATTGTAGAAAACGAGAACACCGATGAATGTACGTCCTAATACATTCGCCGCGTATTTTTCCACTCGGCAAGGATTTACAACAGAAAATGTAGACTGTCTTACAAAAAAAGCTCCCGATTACGGATTCCTGATTGACACGATTGAAAACAAGATTTGTCCGTGCCGAAGGACTGTTCGGCAGCCGTAAAAAAGGCTTATCACAACCAGGCTTTGAACTTGCTGAAACGAAATTACTGCGCCGATATCACGCGATCGGATCGAATAATGCTCGATGAGGAGTGACGCGTACCGAACTCTTCGATTAATTCTTCGCGAAATGTACTCCCGCAAACCAAACGGACCCCAAGTTTCAGTTAGGATTTACGAAGTTAGGAGAGAGTTTTTAATATGGACAATCAAAAGAACAATATGACAGAGGAAGATAAGGGGTTGAACGCTGAGAAGCAGAAAGACAGCGCGAGTATGAGCGGCCAGGCAGGAAATGGCCAGGTCGGTTCGAGCGGCTCATCATCCGGTGGCCAACAGAATTCTAAGGCCGCTGATAGTAGCTCCGACGCAGCGGGGGAATCAGGCAATCTGGTGGAACTCGCGAAATCTACTGCCGGGGATGCTTATGACGCGGTGAGTGAAAAGGCGTCGACGGTGATCAGTGAGCGCAAATCGGACTTCACTTACGGCCTCGTTGGCGTTGCTGAGACGGTTCGACGGGTTGGCAGTGCGATCACGGAGGGCGAGTCTAAGAATGGCGTTACCGAGTTTGCGGCGAACTATACCGATACAGCGGCCGAAAAGCTTGAGAGTGCCGCTATGTACTTTGAGGAAACCGATCTTAGAGGACTGGCACGGGACGTGGAATCCTATGCTCGACGGAACCCGGCAGTGTTTCTTGGTGCCGCCTTTGCTCTAGGCGTCCTGGCGGCAAGGTTTATCAAAAGCGAACCGCCAACCAACTCGTCATCGATCGGTGCCATCGCGAATCGCAAGGGATCGCAACGATCTGGTGCATCAGTTGGAGTTGGAGCTTAGTCTCTGTTAATGCAAGGAGGTCGAGATCATGGCACAACAACAATTGGTTAAAGAAGAACGAAGCCTCGGCGATCTGTTAAGCGAACTAGCGGGCGAAACCGGAACACTCGTGCGGCAGGAAGTTGCATTGGCTCAAGCCGAATTAACGCAGACAGCCACGACTACGGGAAAAAATATCGGGTTTCTCGTTGTCGGTGGAGCGGTGGGATACGCCGCGGTTCTTGCTCTACTGGCGGCGGTGGTGTTGCTTCTCTCGCGGTTTATTCCTGCCTGGGCCGCCGCGTTGGTAGTTGGGTTAGTTGTCGGATCAGCAGCTATTTTCATGATCTCGGCCGCACTCGCGAGACTGAAAAAGACTGATCCCGTGCCTCGGGCGACAATTGAGACATTGAAGGAGGATGCGACATGGCTGAAAAACGAACTGAAGTAGAAAAGATAGACGTTAAAACTGGTGACCAGTTCTCATCCGAGCGCGAAAACCCGACGCATGTGACGGGTGGCGACGGGTCGATTGACGGCGGCGAGACGGAACAGTTGAAAGAACAGATCGAAGAGACCCGCAGTCAGATGGGCGAAACGATCGGGGCAATACAGGAAAAACTTAATTACGCGAACATCTCCGAGCAGGTGACGGAGCATGTAAATAACGCAGTCGAAACGGCGAAGGAAGCCGTCTACGATGCAACCGTGGGGAAGGCGGCAACTATTATGAAAAATCTTGGTGATGAGATCTCGGGCAGCTCGCTCGTTAAAACGGCGAAACAAAATCCGTTTCCTTTTATATTGATAGGCCTCGGAGCAGGGCTGCTGGCGTACCAGAGTTATGGGGCGAAAAGCAGTAAAACCCGAACCAGGTTTATCGGCGATGGAGCAGGCACTCAGAAAAGGGGAGCGAATGGTGAATCCATCGGAGCTGGCGTGACCGACAAACTATCCGGCGTTACTGATAAAGTCAGTGACGTCGCCGGTGATGCATATCATAAGGTAACCGATGCGGTCGACACTGCTTATACCGGAGCCAGTGATGCCATCGATCAGGCTTACGGAAAGGTTGGCGAGCTCGGATCTGTTGTTCGCAGTAAATACGACGCGCAGATCGAGGAAAATCCTCTGGTCGTCGGTGCCGTCGCGTTGGCACTCGGGGCAGCGGTCGGCATGGCGATCCCGACGTCCCGGACTGAAAACGAGTGGCTGGGAAATGCCCGAAAAGACGTTTTAGATAAGGCCCAGAATAAGGCCGCCGAGCTGCTAGACAAGACAAAGGAAACAGTTACCGAAGCAGGCCGTTCGATCGCTGATCAGTCGAGTTCGGCGAAAACAGAGTAGTTTCGGCATTTTGTTCTGTGCAAAATGCAGGATCAACGGGGAAGAGAAAATCATTGCTGGCACACAGTGTTGTGGCACGGTCGGCAAATCTGAGGAGAATGCAAAAGATGAATGACAAACAAAATGCCGCGGCTCCGGTAAAGGATGCTCGCGAAACCCTAAATGACCTTTTCGAAAGCGAATTCGATTCAGATATCGGCAAGACCGCACTCGCATTAGGCCGCGACGAAGCCGATATAAACCAGATCATTAACGGCAGCGAAGCCATAGACGAGGATCTAGCTGAAAAGATCCACCACATGGCTCAGATTCGCCTTGATGCGTAAGCACACCGGCTGTTGGAACGAAGCTGTCTATGCCGTTCCAACAGCCCTTTTTACATCTCTGCCAGGCGATATCCCC
>JBGSQW010000056.1:0-9224 GCA_041737885.1 Pyrinomonadaceae bacterium
CCGGCTTCTGATAGCCCTTCAACAAATTGTCAATCAGCTCGTTGTCCAACAACTCTTTTTCTTTGGTCATTTTTTCTCCTCCGCCAAACCTATCTCATTCGGCTTTCAATGACCACTTACACAAAATAATTTACACCCTCCCGCCAAAGCTCACCGATAACAGCAAGAAGTGATCTTTGATTTACTTCTCTTTCTGCATCTGCTGCGCTACCTTTTGGACTTTATCCAGAACTCTGAGCAGATTACCACTCCAGATCTTTTCAATCTGCTTTTTGCTATAACCACGACGAACAAGTTCTAGTGTAACGTTGAAGGTTTCGCCAGCATCATCCCAGCCCTCAACCCCGCCGCCGCCGTCAAAGTCGGAGCTTATTCCGACATGATCGATGCCCATCTTCTTAACAAGATAATCTATATGATCGACAAAATCCTTTACATTGACGTCGGGAGCAACGTCCTTTAACCGCTCCCGGATAATAGGATTTGCCTTTTCGCGGAAAGACCGGAGCTTTGCCATGTATTCAGCTCGCTCGCTCTCGGAAAGCTTGAGCATATCCGCACGCGGCAATATCTTGATATTCTCTTTAGCAGCCAACTCAGCCTGTATCTCAGCAGTTTTGGCAGCCCGTAACTCACTTTTCTCCTTTTTAACATAACTGCGAAATGCTACGGCCTGAACGACTCCGCCATTCGCTTTGATCAGCATGAGTTCTTCATCACTTAGATTCCGACTATGATCGCAAAGTGCTCTCGCTCCTGAGTGAGACGCGATCACGGGAGCTTTTGAGAGCTGCATGGACTGGATATTTGCGAGTTTGGACGGGTGAGAAAGGTCGATCATGATTCCCCATTTATTCATCTCGTAAACAGCTTGCTTCCCGAGTTCGCTCAATCCGTTATGGAGCCACTTTCCATCTCGTTCACCTGTATTAGAGTCGGCAAGCTGGCTGTGGCCATTATGAGCCATCGACATATAGCGGGCTCCGCGAGCGGCAAAGTCTTTAACATTCCCGATATCGGTGCCGATCGGATAGGCATTCTCGACGCCGATCATGGCCACTTTTTTGCCCGAACGGGAAATGCGACGTACATCACTAGAGGTTAAAGCAAGTTCGATCTGCGAAGGAGCAATCTTTTTGGTCAGCCTATGTATCGCGTCAAATTTATCGATCGCATTGGCGTAAGCGCGTTTGTAACCTTCCTCGTTCAATTCGCCTTGGCCGGTATAAACGATCAACCACGAGACATCCAGGCCGCCGCGAACCATTTTTGGAAGATTGACCTGCGTCGGCAGATCCTGCGTGTAATTTACCGAATCGGTAAAATTACTCGAGTTGATGTCATTATGAGTATCCAGCGTAATGACATCCGCGTGGATCTTTCTAGCTTTGGCGATCAGTGCGGATTCGTCCGATGACTGTGCAAAAACGCCATGTCCCAGAGATCCTAGTAATAGTGATGCTGACAAAACAAGTGCCAAACTTCGGTGCATAATATCTGTATTTCCTTTTATTGTTAGTCTATTTTCCCGGTTTTTCGTCGTCTATCTCCGAGCATTCTTCGTCTTCAAGCATTCCATCCTCATGCCTTCAATTCTCAACCCTAAACATTCAAATGAGGTCATCCTCAGTAAGCTCCACTCCGACATCCGGGTTAATGCCAAAATTGTTAATGCCGTATCCATGTATTTTCGGATCAAAACCGATCGATGCGACTATTTCGCCGTTGGTTTGAGCCCTAGCAGTCGAAGCAACGGATCCCTGGACGGCCATCAAAAAGAGAATCAGGATCAATACATTGGGCTTGAAAAATTTCATAGTTCCTCGGAATTGTACTCGTTTGCTTTTAAGGATTGTTTTTTGATTGTAACCCAGGAACGAACATCTTTGGAGAGCGGGTGTAGATATGTGTGGATTTTCTCGCAATCAAAAGCGACTTTTCACCTGTAAACATTCCGAACTCACTGAAAACTGTCAGCAAAATCAACGATCAGAGTTGATCCACATTGGGAACAGCAGTTGCCCTACAGCTTGGTATGGCGATATCTACTTTGAGCTCAGAAACAATACTCAAACAGGATGAGGATGTTCAAACCCGGGCGGGGGAACACCTGATCGCAGAATTTTCAAGAGAGCCTTCGGGTCCGACCTTGATCGTTGTTGGTGGTTTGCATGGGAATGAGCGAGGCGGAATGATCGCTCTTCAACAGCTCGCTTCGCAAATTGAACACACCCAACATCTTCACAAAGGCAGACTCTATTTTTTGCTGGAAACACGAGGGCCCTTGCCCAAGGCGTTAGGTTTATTGATACCGATCTAAACCGACGCTGGACGCCTGAAAGCATGTCAAGCTTGTGTAAAGAATTTTGCTCCGAGGATCTCGAACTTTCCGAACTCTTACAAGAGTTAGATAGGATTCTCGTCACCGCGATGGATGAGGTATTTGTACTCGATCTGCATTCGACGTCGGCTGACGGACTGCATTTCGCGACGGTCGGCGATACGCTTCGCAACCGTGAGTTCGCCCAGAAGTTCCCGGTCACCATTCTTCTCGGCATCGAGGAGCAACTCGATGGGACGATGCTCGAATATCTCAATAACGCCGGTGCAGTAACTCTTGGCTTCGAAGGCGGACAACACGAATCCGCCAAAACTGTCGATAATCACATGGCGATGGTTTGGCTCGCAATGGTCAATGCCGGAATCCTGGCCGAGTCGGATTTGCCGGATATTCATCGGCACAGATCCCAACTTGCGACGGGTAAGCATGATTCAAAGATCTTCGAGATCAGGCAGCGTCATGCAGTAATGGCTGAGGATTCGTTCCAAATGACGCCCGGCTTCCAAAATTTTGACCCTATACATCGCGGCGACACTCTAGGCAATGATAATTCGGGGCCCGTTAAGGCTACTGAATCTGGAGTGATCATGATGCCTTTGTATCAAAAGCTCGGTGAAGACGGGTTCTTCATCGGTCGCGAGATCTCACCGTTTTGGCTTTGGCTCTCGGGCTTTCTTCGCGGGCTTGGCATTCAGAAAATGATCCATATTCTGCCCGGCGTCAGCCGCGTCCCGGGCGATCCGTCCACCCTTAACGTCAACACGGCCATAGCCCGGTTGTTTCCCCTACAAATATTTCACCTTCTGGGATTTCGCCGCCGCCGTTGGGATGGTAACAAACTGACCGTCAGCCGCCGAAAACACGATACAAGCGGTCCGTTCAAATGGAAGGGCGAAGCAAATGGGAGATAAAAAGGTAACAAGCGAATACGACGACGAGCAGATGCGATCGTTCACGCTTGCTGTGTTGAACGATCTGCACGCACTCGAGAGCATGCTCGACTCGGGGATGTTCGAGGAAGACGTGCAGCGGATCGGTGCGGAACAGGAGATGTTCCTCGTAGATTCCGCTATGCGGCCTTCCCCTATCGTGACCGAGCTGATGGAGGAGGCCCGAGACGGTCGCCTGACAACTGAGATCGGCAAGTTCAACCTCGAAGCGAATCTCACGCCCCGCGAATTTTCGGGGGACTGCCTGTCGTTGATGGAGACAGAGCTCAACGAAGTGATCGGCATTGTAAAAAAAGCAGCGTCGAAGTTCAATTCCGACGTGGTGCTGGCAGGGATCCTTCCGACAATTCAGCTCTCCGATCTGACCCACGAAAACCTGACCCCGAATCCGCGATATCACGAGATCGACAGGGTCGTAACAAAGCTTCACGGTGAAAACCGCGTTATCCAGATCAAAGGACTGGACGAGCTGCACCTAACGCTGCAGGATACATTCATCGAATTCTGCAACACGAGCTTTCAGATTCATCTCCAAACCGGGGCACGTGATTTTGTCAATCATTATAACTGGGCACAAGCGATCGCTGCCCCTGTTTTGGCGTCCGCGGTGAACTCTCCTGTGCTCCTTAACCACCGGCTATGGTGCGAAACGAGGCTCGCCCTGTTTCAGCACGCGACTGACACAAGATCGACGGTACTCAAAGAGCGAAACCAAACGCCGAGAGTCAATTTTGGAGATCGCTGGGTTGATGATTCGATCATCGAGATCCTTCGCGAGGATGCAGTTCGATTTAGAATACTGCTCACACAGGCCGTTGAGGAAAATTCGCTCCACGTTCTCGCTGCGGATGGCGTTCCAAAACTATCGGCATGGCGTCTGCATAACGGAACGATCTGGCGTTGGAACCGGCCGTGCTACGGGATCGTCAATGGTAAGCCGGGCATCCGTATCGAAGCACGATACCTGCCCGCAGGTCCTTCGGTCGCCGACGAAATGGCTAACGCTGCGTTCTTTCTCGGCTTAATGAATTCCCTCCCGGATGAATTCGGCGACGTGACGAAGCTCATGTCGTTTGACGACGCAAAAAACAACTTCTTTAACGCCGCCCGATATGGTTTGGGCGGACAGATCCGCGGGCTTGACGGCAAGAGCCGCCGCATCGGCGTACTCATTCTTGAGGAGCTTCTTCCGCGAGCGCGTCAAGGACTTCAGAAGGCCGGTATCAACGAAACAGATATAGATCGACTACTTGAGATCATCCGGCTGCGGGTAAGTGCGGAAAAGACGGGCTCCCGATGGATGGTCGATTCTCTTGCAGCAATGGATAAGAGGGCAAAGCCGAACGTGCGCATGCGTTCGCTGACTGCGGCCTTGCTAAAGCAGCAAGAGAGTGGAAAGCCAATGCATGAGTGGCCGCTCGCCCAGATACCGGCGGAGTCGGACTGGATCGATAACTACAAGACCGTAGAGCAGTTCATGGCCGTAGATCTCTTCACCGTTCGGCCGGAAGATATTTTGGATCTGGCGGCGAGCCTCATGCACTGGCGACACGTTCGCCACGTACCGGTAGAGGACGATGGCGGGCATCTGATCGGGATCGTGTCGCACCGCGATCTGATCGAACTCTTAGCTTCAGGCAAGCTGGCTACCTCGAACCCGATCGTTGTACGTGACATCATGAAAACCGATCTCGTGACCATCGCTCCCGAAACTCCGACATTAGAGGCTCTTGAGTTAATGCGGGAACGGGGTATTGGTTGCCTGCCAGTCGTCAAGGATGCCCACTTAGTTGGGCTGGTCACGGCGTACGATTTTCTAACCGTTTCCGCAAAGCTGTTTCAGGAAAAACTCTCTTCAGTCATCGCGAGCAACGGATCCAGGTGAATATGAATACCCCTCAAGACATACACATCCAGCATAAATGCCAGAGTTGTGAGATACAGCAAGAACAGTCGTTCTGTAAACTTCCGAAGGCGGAATTGAAGCAGTTTGAGCAGATCAAAATATCGAGATCATATTCGAAAGGAACGAAACTCTTTATCGAAGGACAGCCAACAAAGGGCGTTTATATGCTATGCAAGGGCCGGGTAAAGTTATCGGCCTGCTCTCAAACCGGCCGGGTCATGATCCTCGGGATCGCCGAAGCAGGTGATATTTTAGGCCTCAGTTCCGCGTTAAGCAACGGTGAACACGAAATGACTGCCGAGGTTCTAGAACCCTGTCAGGCCAACTACGTGAATACGTCCGAGCTTTTGTTGTTTCTAAAAACAAACCCCGAGGCATGCCTAAATGCGGCGAAGCAGCTAAGCCGTAACTATTAGGCCGCCAATCAGCAGGTCTGCTCGTTAGGTCTCTCGGAGTCGGCATCAGACAAGCTCGCCAAGCTTTTCCTTACCTGGACCGGCAACGGCAGCGGACAAAGCGGCAGGGTAAAGATCAAAAATCATTTTACTCACGAGGAAATAGCCGAGATGATCGGGGCTTCCCGCGAAACGGTTACCCGGGCACTCAGGCATTTTCGCGAATCGGATCTAGTTACGCTCAAAGGTTCAGATCTGGTCATACATGACCGGCAACGGCTAAAGGCGGCGATCGGCAGCTACTGAGACCGAGAAGATTCTTATTTCACAGCATTTGTGACAACGCTCACATACCAGATCTAAAGAGTCGGATAACCTCGGGGCGCGAATAGAAAATTATTCGACAATTAGGAGGCGTTTATCATGGCTTCAAACAAATTTGCCAAGGTGGCAATGCTCACGACGTTCAGCATTCTTGCATTCGCGTGGGTGATCTCGACCACATTTTCGACTGCCTTAGGTGTGGCAGTTGAGGACGAAGCGGCACCCGTTCCCGAATTGATCGCGAACGCAAAGCCGGATGACTATGTCGGCAGCGATACTTGTGCAGCATGCCACGAGGATCAGTTCAAAAAATTCAAAAGCACCAAACACGCGAAGCTAAAAGATGTCGCAAGTTGGAAGGACAAGGCCCAAGGCTGCGAATCCTGCCACGGGCCCGGCAAGGCTCACCTGGAAGACGCGACAGACCTGACAAAGATAATCTCGTTCAAGAATAAGAACTCAAAGCAGATCTCCGAGACCTGCATGACGTGCCACTCAGGCAAGGAGAGCCACAACAATTTCCGCCGCGGCGAGCACTTCAGAAATGATGTTGGCTGCACTGATTGCCACACATCTCATGGTTCTCCGCTAACAAACTCAAAACCCGACTCGATCACCTTCGTTGGCGAAACGAGTCATCAGAATCCGGGCTTCGCCACTGTCGCAATGCTCAAGCAGAGCGAGCCGCAACTTTGTATGGGTTGCCACACCGAAACAAAGGCCCAGTTCAGCAAGCCGTTCAAGCATAAGGTGCTTGAAGGAGCGATGAAGTGCAGCGATTGCCATAATGCCCACGGCGGTTTCGAGTCGAAGCAAACTAAGCTCGCCGTCGGGGCAGACAGCGCGTGTATAAAGTGCCACAACGACAAGCAAGGCCCGTTCGCGTTCGAACATGCTCCGCTCAAGACCGAGGGCTGTGCTTCTTGTCACTCGCCCCACGGATCGAGCAACCCTAAGATGTTGAACCGCAGCACGACGAGGCAGCTTTGCATGGAATGCCATAGCTCGATCTCAAACGCCGATCCCGGAGCTCCGCAATCGCCGCATAATCAGACAACGACCCGGTACATGAACTGCACGATATGCCATGCCCGGATACATGGTTCGAATGCAAGCAAATATTTCTTTAGATAAGGATGAACAGGAGGAAACATGTTTAGAAACAAAGCTAATTGCAGACGAGCCTTAACCGCGATCCTCTCGTTCACTTCGGCAGCCGCCGTCCTGATATGTGCAGGTATATCGCTCGCTCAAACCGATCCCAGCCCAACTCCGGAACAAACGTATGGCGGCTACACCTTAGCCGGCACGACCGAGTTCGGATGGCGCTGGAGATCGCTGGACGGAAATGAGAATAAGTACCGAAGCGACCTTAACTACAAAGAGGGATTTCGATTCTTTGATTCGAATATCTTCATGCAGAAGGAGAACGGCCGCTGGTTCGATCAGCTTCTTATTATGAATTCCGGCTGGGGAGCTGATCCAACGGGATACTTCCGTATGAACATGGAGAAGGTGGGCTTCTTCAAGCTGAACGCGACTACAAGGCGCATCAACTACTTTAACAACCTTTCCAACTATGTTGCGGTGAACGGAGTGGGCCAGCATACGCAAAACTGGAAACATGACCTCTCCGACATAGACTTTACGCTCTTTCCTCAAAATGAAAAGCTTAGGTTGAATCTCGGTGGCTCGTTCAGCGAAACTACGGGTGACGGAACGTGGACCGCTAGGGGCTTTCGCGATGATTTCGGTGTTCCTAATAAGACCAGGTTTACCTCAAAGGATTTCCGCATCGGCCTCGAAGGCAAGCTCGCCGGATTTAACTGGGGACTTAACCACGGATTCCGGGTATTCAACGACGGGTCAAATTATTTGTTAGGTGGGCCAACGACTGGGTTCAATACCACGGACACAACTGTCTACAACGCCTTTAGCAAGTATTTTCCGGTTCAAGGTAACGCCAGCTTTTCGCAGTTTCACGTGAATCGAACGTTTGCTGATAAGTTAGACATGACCGGACGTATCATTTACTCCAGCACAAGATCGCGATCAAACATCGTTGAGACCTTTACGGGTGGTCGCGATAACCAGAACAACTTCGTTGATCAGGACCAATTTACTATCAACAGCAAATCAAAGAGGCCTCAGTCGCGAATGGATCTTGGCCTGACCTACCGGATCACCAATGATTTCCGGATATCAAACACTGTTTCATATGACCGCTTCACGGTGAATGGCGGTGAGAATTTAGAGGAAAACTTCTATTTCCGGAATCCGACAAACACGGTCACAACGTTTCGAAACATCAGATCGTTCGGTTACCGCGTCAATGACTACGATCGGTTGAGCAACCTGCTCGAAGCCGACTACCAATTTGGCAACAAGTTCTCATTCCACGTCGGGTGGAGGCATACAAAGCGCGAGATCAATGTGTACGGCCGTGAAGGCTCGACGACCACGAACACGATCCTCCCGACGCCAACCACGGTTCCAACACCTTCAGTCAGTTCCGCAGTAATTGGTGAAAACGAGGAAAACAGCACTAACGCTTTCCTCGCCGGTATGAAGCTCAAGCCGACAAAAGGCTGGGTGATATTTGCTGACGTTGAGCACGGAACATCGGACAACGTTTTCACGCGTGTTGAGAACTATGATTTTACAAATTTCAGGGTCCGAAGCCGCTGGTCGTACAAAACTGTTACGCTTAATGTCTCGGGAATAACAAAAGACAATACCAACCCCTCGCTGACACTGGATAACCCGGGACTTCCATTCGGGACTGACGTAAAAAGCCGCACCTTTAGCGGCGATATTTCGTGGACACCGTCCGAGGCACTGAGTGTTTCCGGCGGATATACTCATCGGAATCAGACTGCCAAGACCCCGATATTCACCTGGATTGGCTTGGTTCCGTCTAGCGGCATCCGCACACTCGGCCTAAGTGAGTTCTACATTAAAGATCGATATACGTATGTTGAGGTATCGGCCAAACCGCATAAGCGTGTCTCTTTCTACGCGACTTATCGGGCTAACACAGATGATGGCCAGGGTGATCGAATTTCCCCGCCACCGAACAACTCTCCGAATATCGTAGCCTCTTATCCAATGACATTTAACACCCCCGAGGTTCGAGGTGTAATTAGGTTAACCAGAAACATAGACTGGAACATTGGCTACCAGTATTACAAATACAAAGATGTTCAGACGCCCAACCAGAACTACCGGGCACATCTTCCCTACTCCTCGTTGAGGATCTACTTCGGCGGGCGAGCAGCTGACCGCTAGGAAATACGCGAACGCCCTCC
>JBGSQW010000096.1:0-27325 GCA_041737885.1 Pyrinomonadaceae bacterium
TAATTTGCTAGATGAGAGAATTGAGGCTCAGCTTGCCCCCCTAAAATCCATAATCGCTGTAAAGCAGAAAGAGGCTTGTTCGGCTATCGGGATTACGGATGATACCGCGAGAAACCGAGTCGAGCAGGGAGAAGTCTCGGCTCTTCAACGTGATGGTTCCAGACTAGTTTATTTTACATTAGAGGTAATGCCAGGATTAAAACCCCGAAGAATTCGGGGTAGGAAATGAAATAAAACCTAATCCAAATGGTTAGTAAAATGGTTAGAAAGAGAAAAAGGCGTCCATATTGGACGCCTTAACTGTTGTAAATATTGGTGATCCGAGCAGGACTCGAACCTGCGACCCAGTGGTTAAAAGCCACTTGCTCTACCGACTGAGCTATCGGACCACAAACGGTAATATTACAACGACGAATGCAAATTGCAAAGTGCTGAATGCAAAATATCGTACGCTGCTCAAATTATTCGTGATCGAGTGAAAGTTCCATGCGAATGTCCGCTCGGGCGTATTCCGAGTTTGGGTCGGTTGGAACCTCGACAAAGCCATATTTACGGTACAACGCAAGGGCTGGCTGGAGAGAGCGGTGCGATTCGAGAAAAATCAGACGCGTTCCGCAAGCCTTCGCGTGATTGATGGAGCTCTGCATCAAGTGGTTTCCGATTCCCATGCCCTGAAATTCAGGGGCAACGGCCATCTTTGTCAGTTCCAGAACCCCGTCTCCCGATGGGATCAGAGCAACTGTACCAGCAGCTAGGCCCGAGACAATAGCCATGAATATCTGACCGCCTGGCTCGATCACCGCTGTCTGAGGATCATCGAGAATGTCTCGATCATGTTTTTCGACAGCGAAAAACTTCTCTATCCACTCGTAGTTCAACGCGGCAAAATCTTCCGCCCATTCATCGCTAAATTCAACTATCTCGACACTAGCAGATCTCATAATCTCGATTTAGGATTTTGATTCGAACCAGCTTTCCATTACAGATTCTTTGAGAATAATGGTTTGATCCCGTTCGGGGCCTGTCGAGATCAGGCCGATCTCAACCCCGATCTGATCAGACAGGAACCGGACATAATTCTGTGCCTTTTCCGGCAGCTTGTCGAAATCTGTCGTGCCAACTGTATCTGCCATCCATCCCGGCAGCGTCTCGTAGATCGGTTTAATCTTGGTAAGTTCGCTGGAAACCGCGGGGAAAGTATCGACGCGTCGTCCTTCGATCTCGTAACCTACGCAGACCTTGATATCTTCGAGAGCGTCGAGGACATCGAGTTTAGTCAGAGCTACTGAATCAAACCCGTTCAGCTCAGCTGCATACCGAGTCGCAACCGCGTCAAACCATCCACAGCGACGCGGACGTTTTGTAACCGAGCCATATTCGTTGCCGCGTTGACGGATGAGATTCGCCATGTCCTCTTCGGAATCGATCATCTCCGTCGGGAACGGCCCTTCGCCCACACGGGTAGCATAGGTTCGAACAATGCCCAGAACACCGGTAATATGATGCGGCGGAATTCCCGCTCCGACCGAAGCACCGCCGGCGGTCGGGTTCGACGATGTGACATATGGATAAGTGCCGTGATCCACATCAAGCAGGGTCGCCTGTGCACCTTCGAGCAGGATCTTTTTATTTGCCTTTCGAGCTTCCGCAAGGAAATGCGAGGTTTCGCAGACGAACGGCCGCAGACGCTCTATGAGCGGTGTTATTTCTTCGAGGATCTCATCGGCTCGCAGAGGCTGATTGCCGAATAGTACGATGATGCGGTTGGCTTCCTCGAGATTGCGTTCGACACGCAGCTTCAAAAGCTCGGGGGACATAGCATCTGCGACGCGGATGCCGCGTCGTCCGGCTTTGTCTTCATACGCTGGGCCGATCCCACGAAGTGTTGTTCCGATCTTCTCATTACCCAAACGCTCCTCGGACGTGTGGTCGAGGGCACGATGGTACGGCATGATCAGATGGGCACGGCTCGAGACTTTGAGGCGTTCCGGCGTGACGGAAATTCCCTTTTCAGCGATCTGATCGACCTCTTCAAAAAACGCTTTCGGGTCTATTACCATGCCGTTGCCGAGAACGCACGTCTTATCCTCGTGAATGATTCCTGAAGGTAAAAGCCTGAGAACAAAGGCTTTATCGCCAACATATACGCTGTGACCGGCATTGTGTCCGCCCTGATAGCGCGAGACGATATCAAATCGATCCGCGAGCAGATCAACGACCTTTCCCTTACCCTCATCGCCCCACTGAGCGCCTATTATCACAATGATCATAAATTAAAAAAAATGACTCGTAAGACTATGCCCGGTCATCGTCCGAGCGTCCAATTATACAGCTCGACGTAGTTCTTTGCCGCGTTTTCCCACGAATTATCCACTGTCATGCCGTTCCGCTGGATCTTTGTCCAAGACTCTTTATCTTCGTAAGCGAAACGAGCCTCATAGATCTTTTCCAGCAATTTATCAGCCTGGTACGGGCCAAATTTGAACCCGTTTCCGCGACCACTGACGGCGTCCCAGTTTTCGACCGTGTCGTCGAGTCCGCCCGTGGCTCGAACGATTGGAACCGTCCCGTATCTCAATGAATACATTTGGTTTAGCCCGCACGGCTCGAACTTCGACGGCATCAGGAACATATCCGCTCCCGCCTCGATCAGATGTGCCAAGCTTTCATTATAGCCGATGTAAACCCCGACCCGCGAGGGTGCGTAGTCACGAAGCGTCTGCAGGAATTGCTCCGAATCTTTTTCGCCCGATCCAAGCGCGATAAAAAATCCACCCGCCGCTAAAATGTCCCCGGCTCCCTGCCGGATCAATTCAACGCCTTTTTGTGAGGTCAGGCGTGTGACCGAGGCAAATATCGGACGGTCGAGTTCGATTGGCAAATGAAAGCGGTCGAGCAAAGCACGCTTGCATTCTGCCTTACCTGAAAGATCGTTGATCGAGAAATGAGCCGGCAGTTCCTTGTCGGTTTCCGGGTTCCATTCTTCGTAATCAACGCCGTTGGTGATACCTATCAACCGGTCCGCACGCTTTCGTGTGAGCCAATCCAAGCCCTGGCCAAACTCAGGCGTCTGTATCTCATAACCGTATCGACGTGAGACTGTCGAAAGCGTATCCGAACGCTCAAGCCCAGCCTTCATCGCCGATGCATAGCCGTTAAAGCTAAAACTGTCACGGGCAAACCCGCTCGAAAATCCAAGCGCGGCCAATTCCCCAAGAGGAAAACCGCCCTGATACGCCATATTGTGGATAGAGAAAACCGTCCGCGTGTTTTGCCAATACGGCTGATACTGCCGACGAGCCACGATCTCGACCGCGGCGAATCCACAATGCCAGTCGTTCAAATGAACTATATCAGGAGCGGCTCCGATGCGTTCAAGCAAGACAAGTGCAGCGTGATTGAAAAAGGCAAAGCGTTCGTAATCCTCGGTGTATCCGTAGATCGAATCACGGTGAAACAGCGACGGAGCGTCGATCAGGAAGGTCGGCGAGCCGTTTGCTTCGCTGTAAAATGCCTTGGCATGATACGGACGACCACGCCAGTTTACCCAGAGATCTTCGATCGCCGTCTGCCACAGATACTCGCCCTTCGTCTGCCAGTAACAAGGCGTGATAAGTAGCGAGTCGATCCCGATCTGCTTCAATGCCTTCGGCAAAGCCCCTGCGACATCACCGAGGCCGCCGGTCTTAGAATATGGAACTGCTTCGGAAGAAATGATCGCTACGCGCATTTTTTGAAGTTGTTACTTATAGTAAATCGAGAAATGAAGGTGGCGTCAAACGCTTACCCGTATTACTTCGGGCCCATATTGTCGGAACAGACGCAATATGGTATCATAGAGGAAACAAATGCGAAGATCCGTACTACTTTCCAGAAGTCTAATGCTCAGAACCGTCATCGGTGGCATACTGTTCATTGGGCTTTTCTTTTCGAATTCGGAAGGTGTCAGGCTTCTGCCATTTGCGACAAATAGTGTTTTCTCGGCCGCTGATGCTGAGTCCAATGAGATGTCAACCAGCTCATCAGCCGCAAAAGCAAACTATAATTTCTCAGTTCGCGAGCTATCATCGAAAAGACAGCGAACGCCTGCAAAAGAAGCTAAAGATTCAACCGAGCAATCATCGGCTGTTCACGTTTCTAGGATTAACACCATTGCCTCGAGGGAATTGGTTTCTCACGTCGCATCTCTAGAGTTTTATCATCAGCCCGTCTTCAATAGTACCGGAGTTCAACTTCGAATTTCCGGCCGCGCCCCGCCCGCTCTTTTCATCTAACCCAACCACCTAATATACCCCGTTTCTAAAAACCATAGACGTTTTCGTCTTATAGGTTGAACTGTTGCTTGTTCAAACAGTTTTCAGTTTCAACCGAAGGAAAAGGTACAGAAGAATGAAACTAATGATCGCTTACGATGGATCGGCGCAGTCCGACTCCATCATTACCGACCTATATTCGTCGGGCCTTCCCGCTGTTGCCGATGTGCTGATGATCTCGGTAATTGAGGACGTAACGACTACCGGATTCTCACGGTTCGATGTCGTTGAGAGGGCACGAAATGCTTTTCGGGCACCGTCTGTTCTAGGCGTGGTTAGCCACGACAGTCCGGACGCGGAGGCTCTACGGCAAAGTGGTGCGGCGGCTGTAAAGAAAATTCGTCGTCTGTTCCCGGAATGGAAGATCCAGCATCGCTTAATAACCGGATTTCCAATCGAAACCTTTCTCGCCGAGGCAATTGTTTGGAAACCCGACATGATCCTCGTCGGATCTCACGGGCGTTCGCTGGTTGGCCGGTTGCTGCTTGGCAGCTTTTCCTTGGAGGTCGCGACACGGGCTCTGTGTTCGGTTCGCGTTTCCAAATCTGTTTCGGCCAACCACAAACATAAGCCAAGAATTCTCTTGGGATTTGACTCGACCGAAGGAACAGAAATGATCCTCGAATCGGTTTCCGGCCGTGACTGGCACGACGAATCAGATGTCAGGATATTGTACGTTCCAAACAAGCAGTTGACGGAATTCGTCGAACAATTGAAGTCAGCCGGGCTGGAGATAGACTCGCGGTCTGTCTCATTCGATCTGGGTTCCGAACTCGTCGAAGAATCCAAAAGCTGGCGATCGGACCTGATCTGCATTGCCGATCCTCAGCTAGACAGCCCACTGATCTCTACCGTACTTGGTCAAACCGCGTGTCCGGTCGAGATCATTCGAAATGGGCATGTGAATGACGTCCAAAATTTAACAAAAGGAGAACTTTTTACTTAATGTCCACAATAAGCGAAGCAAATCTGCCCGGCGTCGGGCACAAATTCCAAGTCGAGACCGCGCGCGGCGACCGTTTGATCATCGTTATGCACGACGACGGAACGCGCGAGATCTATCACTATTACCGGAAGCATTTTGAAAAAGCGGCGTCGGTAATAACGCTCGTCGATTCGGAAGCTCGGCAGATCGCCGGCATTCTCGGCGGCCTGACTTACGTGCCGAAGGCTTTACCCTCGACCGAACTTGTCCTCGACGACCTGGTCCTGGAATGGGTCAAGATCGACCGCCATGCTGCCTGCGTTGGCCGTACCATCCGTGATCTGCAGGTAAGAACGCAAACAGGCGCGTCGATCGTCTCGATCATAGAGCCCAACCGCGAAAAGCGAACAAACCCCCAGGCCGACACCGTTCTCAACAGCGGAGCAACCCTCATCATCGCCGGTGACCGCAAAACCATCGCGTCGTTGAAGGATCTTTTACAAAACGGGAGCAAGATGCCTACATGAATCACTTAATCTTCGAAGTTGGATTGGCACTAGGCCTTGCCGCGATAGCAGCGGTAATTGCTACCCGCCTTAAATTTTCCAACGCCCCGATCCTCATCCTCACCGGAATGATCGTCGGCCCCCACGCTCCGCATGTCTGGATATTTGATTTCCGGTTTATTCAAAGCGCCGAACTCATCGAATTCATGGGCCGCGTCGGTGTGCTGTTTCTGCTGTTCTATCTCGGCCTCGAATTCTCGGTCAGCCGTCTAATAAAATCCGGAAAGTCCATCGTATTCAGTGGCTCGATATACATCGGCATCAACGTCATTCTTGGCCTGATGTTCGGCTATCTTGCCGGCCTGCCGTATAAAGAAGTGCTGATCGTTGCGGGTATCACAACGATCTCCTCGAGTGCGATCGTCGCCAAGGTTCTGTTCGACCTCAAACGCACGGCCAACGTCGAAACCGAAATGATCCTCGGGATCATTATGTTCGAGGACATCTTTCTGGCTTTCTACCTTTCGCTGGTTTCCGGCATCGTTCTCAGTAATGCAACCTCGATAGTTGGAATTCTCGCGTCGGCTGGGATGGCGATGTGCTTTATTCTGGGGTTCATTATCATCGGGCGTTTGGCGGTTCCCTTCTTAAATTGGTCGCTGAGGATCTCGTCCAACGAGGTGTTCATCCTCGTACTTTTCGCCTGCCTGTTTATCCTCGCGGGATTTGGAGAAACGATTCACGTCGCCGAAGCGATCGGTGCTCTGCTGTTCGGGCTCATAATGGCGGAAACGGTTCACGGCGAACGGATCGAGCATATGATCATCCCGTTCCGTGATTTCTTTGGGGCTCTGTTCTTTTTCAGCTTTGGACTGACGATCGACCCGTTTGGCCTCGGCGGAGCCGTTCCGTTGGCGATCGGTGCCGTGATCATCACCATCATTGGAAATGTAACCGCTGGCATTGTCGCGGGCCGACAAGCCGGACTGTCGTCTCAGGCTTCACTGAACGTCGGCCTCACGATCGTCTCTCGCGGCGAATTCTCGATCATCATGGCGAACGTCGCCATCGCCGGAAATCTACTTCCAATCATCCAGCCATTCTCAGCTTTGTATGTCCTGATATTGGCGATCCTCGGCCCGCTTCTAACTCGCGAATCAGAGCGGATCTACGGTTGGTACGCAAAGCTCGCCGGAGTCGTTGAGCCCGACCCTGAGATCGACATGACGCAATAGAAAAAAGGCTGTTCGATTCGCCGAACAGCCTTTCTTTTTTGTCTGAATGAGATCAACCTTATGTTTGCATCGAAGCAAGGAATTCCGCATTGGTCTTCGTCTTACCCAGCCTTTCCAGCACGACTTCCATCTGCTCAACAGGCGACAGTGGGTTAAGTACGCGGCGCATGACCCAGATGCGGTTGAGGTTTTCTTTGTCGATGAGAAGCTCTTCCTTTCGCGTACCTGAACGCTGCAGGTCGATCGCAGGATAGAGGCGTTTGTCAGAAAGCTTACGGTCGAGATATATTTCGGAGTTACCCGTTCCTTTGAACTCCTCAAAGATCACGTCGTCCATACGCGAGCCTGTATCGATCAGTGCCGTGGCGATGATCGTAAGGCTGCCGCCTTCTTCGACGTTACGAGCGGCACCGAAGAATCGTTTTGGCCTCTGCAACGCGTTGGAGTCGATACCGCCCGACAGGATCTTGCCCGACGGCGGCACAACGGCGTTGTGTGCACGTGCGAGACGCGTGATCGAATCGAGCAGGATGACGACATCTCGTTTGTGTTCTACAAGACGTTTTGCCTTTTCAATAACCATGTCCGCGACCTGCACGTGACGTGTCGGCGGTTCGTCAAACGTTGAGCTGATAACCTCGCCCTTGACTGTTCGCTGCATGTCCGTGACTTCCTCAGGACGTTCGTCGATGAGGAGAACGATCAGCGTTACTTCGGGATGATTGAGCGTGATCGAATTGGCGATCGTCTGCAAAAGCATCGTTTTACCGGTACGCGGCGGAGCGACGATCAGGGCACCTGGCCTTTGCCGATTGGCGTGACGAGATCCATTACGCGGGCGGCAATGCGTTCAGGGTCGCCCTCGATCTCCATCGTCAACTGTTCGTCCGGATAAAGCGGCGTCAGATTATCAAAGAAAATCTTCTCGCGAGACTGCTCAGGAGCCTCAAAATTGATCGCTTCTACCTTAATCAGCGCAAAATATCGTTCGCCTTCCTTCGGCGGCCGGATCTGGCCCGAAACCGTATCGCCCGTACGAAGATCAAACTTCCGGATCTGTGAAGGACTAACGTAAATGTCGTCCGGGCCGGGAAGGTAGTTGTATTCCGGGGCTCGCAGAAATCCAAATCCATCAGGCAAAGTCTCTAACACGCCCTGCGAGAATATCAGTCCGCTTTTCTCCGTCTGAGCGGCAAGTACCTTGAAGATAAGCTCCTGCTTTCTCAAGCCCGTAGCCCCTTCAATACCCATTTCTTTGGCGATGCTGGTCAGTTCGCTGATTGACATATCCTTGAGATCGCCAATATTCAGCGTGGAATCTTCGGACGGATTGTTTTTACCATCGGATGATTTCTTTTCTGAAGCCTCGCCATTAAGGGCTTCAATCTCATCTGTCTGAGGAAGCTCTTTTTCTTCAACTGTAGCGGATTTCGCAGCCTTCGGTCTGCGCGTCTGTGTGGTTTTGGTAGCCATTTTCAAGTCTGATTAACGAAAAATAGGTATTTCTTAGGACAATAATATGCGGTCATGAACGATTTTCCCGCGCGTTTTCACGATGTAACGAGATTGTAAAGATAAGCGGAGAAATCGTACGGGTTGTGTGTAGTAATGCAAACGAACCAAGCTAAAAAAGCTTTCTTAGAACCCAAAGAGTTACCGGGAAGTTTAATTATTACAGTATACGATGTTAAAAATCAACTATAAGTTTGATAATTATTGACCGCAGAATTAATTTCGGCCCAAACCTGATCTCTTCCGCGTCCGGTCTGAGCTGAATAACCCAGTATTTTTGCTCCGGGCAACACTTTTTCAGCTTCATTGATCGATCTTCGTAATTCGTTCGCCGAGATCTTATCAGTTTTGGTGGCAACAATAAGGTGCGGCTTCTGATTAAATTCCAGCCATTCATTAAGCTGAATATCCAGGACTGACGGCTTATGCCGAGAATCGATCAACTGAATGCACAGGGCCAGCTCTTCTCGATCGGCAAGGTATTCTTGAGCCATAATTCCCCAGTCCGCCCGCATAGCTTTTGAAACCTTTGCGTAACCATAGCCGGGTAGATCGGCAAAATAGAAAGATTCGTTTATCAGAAAAAAATTAATGCTTTGCGTTCGACCAGGCGTGTTTGATGTCCTGGCGAGGCTTTTTCGCATAAGCAATGAATTTAGAAGCGACGATTTCCCGACATTTGACCGACCAAGAAATGCGATCTCACAACGTCCGTCCAGCGTCCAATGCTGCTTTTCAAAAGCACTTTTAACAAACTCCGCAGACGTGATCTTCATGGAATGGCGTTTCGCTAGCTAACTATTCTACAGTTGCCGTAATATCGGCGGCCGCTCCGGAGCTCCATAGAACTGGGGTTTCAAGCTTAATCTCGCGAATTTCATCCTCAAGAGCAAAGTTTAGAACCTCATCAATATATTCGACCGCATGGATCTTTAGGTCGTCGCGTACCTCGTCAGGAATATCGACGAGATCTTTTTCATTATCTTTTGACAAGATAATTGTTCTTAGCCCAAAACGATGCGCGGCAAGAAGCTTCTCTTTTACCCCGCCGATCGGCAGAATCTTTCCTCGCAGCGTGATCTCGCCCGTCATCGCAACTTCATGGCGTGCAGGCTTGCCTGTCATGACAGAAACCATAGCGGTCGCAATGGTTATCCCGGCACTCGGACCATCCTTAGGTATAGCTCCTTCAGGGACATGAATGTGCAGATCTTTCTCATGAAATATCTTCGGGTCGATGTTCAGATCTTTAGCCCTCGTACGAATACAGGTCAATGCCGCCTTAGCGGACTCCTGCATTACTTCGCCAAGTTTACCCGTTAAGGTAACATCGCCTTTCCCGTCAACCAAAGTTGCCTCTACCTGCAGAACGTCGCCACCAACTTCGGTCCATGCCAGCCCATTTACCAGGCCGATCTCGCTTTTGCGGGCAATGTCCTGCTTTCGATAACGGATGATGCCGAGCAACTCCTGAACCATTTCCGCGTTGACCACAACCCGGAAATTATCTCTGTCATCCGACGCGACAAACTTGCGAGCGATTTTTCTTAGACATGAACCTATCTCTCTCTCAAGGTTACGAACCCCGGCTTCTCTTGTGTAATGCCGGATCGTTTCAATAATGCCATCATCAGTGAACGCGACCTTCTCGGGATCGATCCCGCTGTTCTCGCACTGCTTAACAATAAGATGCTGCTTGGCGATCTCTAGCTTTTCACGCTCGGTGTAACCAGAAAGATTCAATATTTCCAGTCTATCCTGCAAAGCTGGGGGAATCGTATGCAACACGTTTGCCGTAGCAATAAAGAAGACGTGCGAAAGATCATAGTCCACGTCGAGATAATGATCGCGAAACGTACTATTCTGCTCCGGGTCTAGAACCTCAAGCAACGCCGCGCTTGGATCTCCGCGATAATCGCGCCCTAGCTTATCGACCTCATCCAGTAATATTACCGGGTTCGTCGTTCCCGCCCGTTTCATCAATTGAACGATCTGTCCCGGCATCGAACCGATGTAAGTGCGTCGGTGACCACGGATCTCAGCTTCGTCGTGAACACCTCCAAGCGCGAGTCTGACAAACTTTCGTCCGGTTGCATTAGCGATCGACTTACCAAGAGAGGTTTTCCCGACTCCAGGAGGTCCGACAAAGCAAAGGATGGTTCCCTTCGGATTCTTGACCAACTGTCGAACGGCAAGAAACTCTAAGATTCGATCCTTAATTTTCTCGAGGCCGTAATGGTCCTCATTCAGTGTTTTTTCGGCCTCGCTCAGTTCCTCGATCTCTTCAGAACGATTCTGCCAAGGCACATTGATCAGCCAGTCCAAATAGGTTCTGGCGACCGTTCCTTCAGCGGACATAGGCGGCATAGACTCGAGCCGCGCAAATTCCTGCATCGCCTTATCGGTAGCCTCTTCGGTCATACCGGCATCCACGATCTTCTTTTTCAGCTCTTCGAGTTCAGCCTTATCGTCCTTTCGCCCCAGTTCCTTATGTATCGCCTTGATCTGTTCATTCAGATAGTACTCGCGCTGGTGTTTATCCATCTGCTTTTTGGTGCGCGAATGGATGTTGCGATCAAGCTGGCGTTTTTCGATCTCTGCCTCTAAAACCGCGATCAGTTTTTGAAGCCGTTCGGCGACAGACACGGTTTCAAGTAGCTCCTGCTTCTCATTGACACCGATACGCAGGTGCGAGGACATCGAGTCAGCGATCTGGGCCGCAGAAACTCCGCGCAACGACGCATGAAGCGCATCCGTGTAGGCATCGGGTGACACCCTGAGAAACTGCTCAACAAGGGAATGTATCTTTTGAAGCAGCCCGTCGGTTCGGTACCCCGATTCGTCCGTTGCTCCGATCCTTCGAACGTGAGCGTAGAACATCCCATCCGAGCCCTGTTCAACCCGCACTGAACGACCACGCTCACGCCCCTCGACGACAACCTTGATCTGGCCATTGTCCTGACGCTGCGCCTGAAGGATCCTTCCGAGAGTTCCAACCTGATATATCTGGTCTGCATTTGGCTCATCAACCGTCGCGTCGTGTTGCGTCGCCAAAAAGATCTGCCGCTCGCCCGTCATCGCCTGCTCTAGTGCCATAACGGATGACGGTCGTCCGATTTTGAATGCGACCTTTGTGTAAGGAAAGATAACTACATCACGAATTGGAACCATCGGGAAACGTTCGATGTCCGATGGCATCTGGTCTGTAAATTCTTGCATACTTAGCGGAACGACCTCTTACGGGTAAGCATCTGGGTTTGAATGACTTGTATAAAACTATTTACGCAAAAAGTATTGCCAATAGCAATAGCCAACGATGCCATTTTTAAAATATTTTTCTGCTCTATCTGATACTGATTGAAAGAACTATTAGGCAGCCAATTTTACAAAATGCGTGAAAGAATAGGAGATAATCTATCTATTATGTCTAGGATAGAGATTTGGACTGATCTGTATCGGTAATCCTTTTCGAATGTACCTCGCTAGACTTTAGATCATCTTTCTACACTTTATCCCGCCATTTTAGAACCTCTTCCCGCAATATCGGGTTTTGTTGAAAACTGCCGGTATGGCCCTGAGCAGCGGTCGCCCTCTGAATGTGCCAGTAGCTGAGGCCAAGCTTGCCGATCGCTCTTACGTAACGGCTACGCGGTTTAAATTTGCCGTTGAATAAACCACCAAGGATCCATCCAGAGCTCTTAAAGGCAGAAGTTGCCGTCTTTGCATGCTCTGCTGGGATTAGTCCGCGAGCAATGTCAATGGCGAGCATTTCATTCAGGATCCTATTTTGACGACGCATGATATAGATAGCGAAGCCTACGATAATAAGAAAGAACGGTATCTCGAGAATTACGTAACCAACAACGAATCCGCCGAGCCCGCCGACAACTGCCATCCCGTTCCACAGGGCGTGAAGCACAACCGCCGCAATATAGCCGGCAATAGGCAACAGGATCCTAACTGCCGTGTTGTGCGATTCGCGAGCGATGCCGCAGCCTATACCTGTCATGGCCGTAAAGGTGACATGAGCGAAAGGCGACATTATGCCTCTCATGAAGAAAAGAACTGTAAGTCCGCCAAGCCCGCCACCGCCGACTGCACGTCCGTAATAAAGCACATTCTCGACTGTCGCGAAGCCCAATGCTATAACTCCAGCGAAAACGATGCCATCCAGAATATCGTCGAAGTATTTCCGGAAGAATATCAGGAGAACGACGAGGCCAAGCCCCTTGGAAGCCTCTTCGAAAATAGGTGCGGAGATAACGGCTCCTACAAAGGTCGACGCCTCGGCACTCTGCGTCAGCTGATAAGTAACTTCGCCGAGAACCGTGTTTACGATAAATGAGACTATGACAGCGACCAATCCGCCCCAGGCAAATGCGAGTGCAAGGAGCCAGACTGGCTCAGGATCATATCGGTCGAGCCAGATGAGCGGAAGTAGATACAGAGCAGCCGGCAAAAAAGCAACGACCGTAGCAATAACAGCAGGCACGAGCCCGACGCTGGCGAACATTAGCAGAGCTACGACCAACGACATGAACATGATCGCAAAGATCGTCACACCGATGCCGATGTACATCCCGGTTTTAGCTGGTTCAGGTTTAACGACCGCGACCGCGACCCCGCCAAGCCCGAAATTGCTAAGCGAAGCTTGAAGGTTTGCGGGCTCCTGGACAACCGATTGATCGAACCTCTGAGCCTCATAATCGCGATAGCTTTGCTGACCCGATACGACGGCTTGGGGTAATGCGGCATCAATGGAAACGGTGGCGATAACACCGTTTGCCCCAAACTGTATCTGATCTCCGCTATTGAGTTTGGCGGAATCTATGCGTTGCCCGTTTAGTAGAGTTCCGTTTGTACTCTTGTTGTCTGAAAGGTAAAAACCATCTGAGCGTGCCTCAATAAAGGCGTGCTGTTTGGAAGCGATCCTTTCTGTTTGAGGATCCAGACGAACGCTGCACGTATCGCTGCGGCCGATGGTTACAAATCCGGTTTCGAGTTCGTAATTACGGCCCGCTAGCGAGCCGCTGCTGATCGTCAGATGTAGTTTCATACTGCAATCATAGGAATAAAAAGATCTAAGTCAAGCGAATTCCGGCACACTTCTACAAGACAACGTTAGTAGTGATTGACAGAAGATGGAGTCGGGAGATCGCCCGAACGCCCAAACATTCGCTGCGTATATGGCGACCCGGAACTGTATAAGACATACCACTCGTTCGAACCGGGCCTGAAGATCGCAACGTCGGATCGTCCATCTCCATCGTAGTCCGCCGGTATGGGTTGATCGCTCGCGACGCCCCATACGAACGACCGCATGAATGGCTCAGCGGCAGGATCAAGGGCGAACCAACTTCCCTCCGATGGACGGTAAACCGCAAAATCGGTGATCCCATTACCGTCAAAGTCAGCGGAGACCGGCTTGTCCGTACTAATACCAAATTGCCAATACAGAGGAATCGACGACGAACTGCGAAGCACATACCAGACCCCGTTGCCGGGCCGCCATATCGCGACGTCGGTCTTACCGTCGCCGTCATAATCACCGGGAACCGGCTTATCGGTCGGCAGGCCCCACTGAATACCGACGAAGCCCATCGTGCTTCGTAGAATGTACCAGCCTCCGTTCGATGGACGATAGATAGCGACGTCCGTCTTGCCGTCCGCATCATAATCTCCTGGAACCGGCACATCGCCTGCTATGCCGAAAGGGACGGTCACAAATGAGGTGTTCCGCTGCAGGTACCAAACTCCATTTCCCGGCCTAAACACCGCCAACTCTGTCTTGCCGTCTCCGTCATAGTCACCAGGAGCCATTACATCGCCTGCGACACCAAACTGAGGAAAACTCAACGCATTGCTTGAGCTGTTTTCGACTTCCCATTCACCAGTCGGCTGACGAAATATCGAGAGATCGGTCTTTCCGTCGCCGTCAAAATCAGACACCTTATTCCTCAGCCTGGCAGAAACTCGACTGGCATCGAGGACGAACAATCCGTGTTCGAGATCGCCGGCTAATATCTTGTTTTGCCCAAGAAAGGGAAAGACTGCCCAGTTCCCGTCATAGGTATTGGGTAAAGCATTTTGGAGGTTCGCTGCTCCGCACACCATGTCCCAAGGCTTGAGATCCGCCAACCGCAGCTCATCCTCTGTCGGAGGTGCGAAGGTATTTGGATAGGTATCGTACTGCGCGATCCGTTTAGGAAACGTCGGATCTGTCAGGTCAAAGACCTGCACGCCTGCCTGATACCAGGAAACATACAGGTAGTTGCCCATAACAACCGGATTATGCGGGCTGATCGCATTAATGCCGAGGTCGCTCGTTCTGATCGTCCGGACAAGAGTAGCTTCGGCCGGATTCCTGACGTCATACACGCGCAGATCGCCGTCATCGGTCTCGCGGCAAGAATACAGATAGTTACCGTCTTCGCTCGTCCAGGAGCTGTGGTTAGTGCTGTTGCCCTGGATCGTTCCCAGCAGGCGTGGCGGCTCATTCGCCAGATTAGAAATGTCGTAGATCTCGATCAACCCCGCCCAACCCGATAGATACATTCGATTGCCGCGAATATGCAACGCATGCACCCAAAATGTCTCTTGTGGTGTCAGATCCCAACGGAGTATCGGATTCTGCGGATCCGAGACATCAATTATTTTGATCGTTCTGATATTGACGTTGTTGTAATTTTCGATCAGAAAGTTTCCATGAATGTTCATTTCATGGATACCGTTGAACCCACCGCCGCGGCCGGCATTTACTTTGCCAAGCAATACGGGATGATACGGGTCGGTAAGATCGACAATATGGACGCCGTCACCATTCTGCGGAGCACTGTTCGCAAATGGCCCGCCGCTGCCGAAATAGCCTCGATTGCCGACGACGATCGCTTCTAGAAATGCCTGAGTTGGAGTTGGGTTATAAACGCTCGCGAGAACCGGAGCGTCTGGATCAGTAAGGTCGTAGATAAAGACGCCTCGACAGTTGTAACTGCCCTGCACGGCAATGTTGCCATCGGCCCATATGTCAGAATACCGCAGGTGCGGAAGGCCGCCTGCTACCTGACAATCTGGATTGATCTGAGAGCGGAGTCTTAACTTCTGAGCAGTCAGCGGCGATGCCAATAGGAGAAGGATCGCGATGACAAATATGGATGTCTTAAGGTCCAGCGAGAATGAGAATGAGCGAGATAAGAACATTAGGTCTCCAGGAATTTCAGTTCCCGGTCAGTATAAACCCAAACGAGCTCAACGTAAGACCCTTCCGATCAAGTTACTATGATGCCGCCTGGTAGGCTTCTCTAATTACCAGGTCAAATGTTCCAGGATCGACCTTTCTAAACCGGGTGTTACGGCTGAGCGAGACAGCCACTGATATCGTCGGGTTATTCCCCTTAAATTTCATGCCGCCGGAGACGAGCAGATTGTACAGCTCATTTACATGAAGCGGCCTGCCAGCCTCACGCAGAAGCATCGTGCAGGATTGCGTTATCGTACGGTCGCTGAATCGATCACTGCTCGGCTCGGAATCCTGCTGAACTAGTTTCGGGCGGTTCTGGTTGAGATAGGCGACGGAGTTATCGCGAAAATAATCGCGAGTATTGAGATCCTGAACGTTCGAACGCCCTTCTGCTCGCTCGGCCCCGTGCGACGAGGCATCCTCAATATGGAACGTGTTCCCAAGGCTGCCGGTTCGTCCGGTGTTCGTCAACGGACGAACTGCTTCTGCAGATCTGGCCTGCCCCGCGGCAATTCCCTCGAGGGCGCTTAACGCGGACTTAAGCCTTTCGACCTCGCTCTCTGCGTCCCTGAGCTTTGCCACTGCTAGACTTAAGGCAGTGCGTGTTTGGCCTACGATATCCTGCAGGGCGTCTGGATTCTGTTCTTCTAACATATTGTGTTCGTGTTGCTTACGGCATAGCGAAGAGCAAGCCGTAGAGCTTAAGATACGCGGTTTGCGTTTAACTATTTCTACCAGTTACAAACGTCAAAACGTCTTCTAAACAAGAACGATACCTTGATTCAGGTAAAACATCAAGACTTTTTCTCGCGCGTGTTACATAATCGTCGGCACGCTCTTTAATCACTTGAATAACACCATTATCACGCAGCAACGCTCGAAGTTCCTCGCGTCGGATGGCAGTATATTCGCCGTCGAACATTATCTTTTCGAGCTTCGGCTGCAGATCGGGAAGCTTTTCGAGCAGATAGATGAGCGGCAGCGTGAGCTTGCCTTCGAGCAGATCGGAACCTGCGGCTTTGCCTAATGTCTCGGTTTCTGACGTCAGATCGAGAATGTCGTCGGACAATTGAAAAGCGATCCCAAGGTGCATTCCATAATCACGAAGCGCCGTCTGATGTGCTTCCCCGGCACCCGCCAAAATCGCCCCAACCTCACAGCACGCCGAAAAAAGAAAAGCGGTCTTTCGCTCGAGAATGTCAAAATACTCGGCTTCCGAGATATCCAACCGCCCGATCCGCGTTAGCTGGATCAATTCGCCCTCGGTCATCTTTCGCGTCAAACGCGTCAGAATGTCGATGACTTCCAGCGACCGCTCAGCCACCGTCGTCTCAAACGCCGACATGTACAGCCAGTCGCCCATCAGAACGGCCGTCTGATTGCCAAACCGTGCATTCACCGACGAACGATTCCGCCGCAAATCGGCATTATCAATTATATCATCATGAACCAACGTCGCCGTATGAAGCATCTCCATCACGGTCGCCAGCCTAATGACATTGTCTTTGCTAGCGTCGCCTCCAACCGCGTAATTCGACAGCACCAATAACGCCGGACGCACACGCTTGCCACCCGAAGCACGCAGATATTCACCCAGGTAATCGATCACCTGAATATTCGAACTAGCCTGCCGCTCATACTCATCCTCAACCAAAGCCAGCTCAGCTTTGATCAGATCAAAGATCCGCTTAGAAGCAAGATGAGCATCCCGAGGCTCACGCATTGGTGCAAATGTCTGCATTCACTTTACTATCGAGTCCGCATACTTCCCAGGCTAACTCAATCGCCTCGCCAATTAGACTAACTAATTCTTCCCTTGAGCGTGCCTGTGTATGACAACCCTTCAAATCCGGATCATACGCAACAACACCCCATTCTCATCTTGCTCAATGACTACATCCTTTGATTCAGCGACTACCGTCCAATGTATTTCGACACTATCAGCTCACGCTTAACCGCCCCCCAAAATCGTGAGTCAGACGAGCTATCTCGATTGTCACCCAAAACGAAGTAACTATCGGGCTTGATCAGAATAGACCTATTGGGCCATTCCTGCTGATTGGTAACGTCATCAACGTAATCTTCTTCGAGGAGATTTCCATTGATGAAAACCTTCCTATCCCTAGTCGATAGTCTCTCAGAAGGAAGCCCAACGATCCTTTTTATGTAATATTTCGTTGGATCATTGGGATACTTGAACAAAATTATATCCCCACGAGTTAAATTCGAAATGTCTGAAGAAAATAGTAGTCGGTCACCATTCTTTATCGCTGGCAACATGGAATTACCTTCAAAAACAACGGGCTTCGCACATGCGGCTGACAGAAGGCCGATCGCCACAATAAAAGCAAATCTTTTTGAATTCAAAATACCCAAGGCCGTTAATTACTCCGATAGTTATCAAACATCATATCGATGCCAAAGTCGTGACCTTTTAGCTTCGCCATGACTTCCTGCAGCGTGTCGCGGTCTTTGCCGGAGACGCGGACGGTTTCGCCCTGGATCGATGCCTGGACCTTGAACTTTTCGTCCTTGATGAAACGTACGACTTCCTTCGCCTTATCGGTTGGAATACCCTGCTGTATCTTTACGAGCTGACGGAGAGTTCCGCCTGCGGCTGGCTCGGCTTTTTGGTAATCGAGAGCTTTTAGCGAGATGCCGCGTTTATGCAGCTTGCTCTGAAGGATCTCGTTCAGGTTGCGCAGCCGCGTGTCGTCCTCGGCGGTCAGGATCAGATCCTTCGCCTGCAATTCCGCCTTTGCCTTGCTGCCCTTAAAATCGAACCGCTGCGAGATCTCTTTCTCGGTCTGGTTGAGAGCGTTGGTCAGCTCTGCGTAATCTGTCTTTGACACAATATCGAATGAATTTTCTTTAGCCATAATCAAAATTTTGCCACGTATCGGCTTAATTCACGAATCTCACAACGCCTTGAACCTAACTTTCGCCATCCCAGATCGTTCCGTTCCGTTCCATCGTTCCACGGTTTCCCACGTACCAGTTGGATGCACTGATCCTACATTCCCTGTATTTGCAACATTTACCGTCATTTTCTTACTACTGGCCTATTTCATTTTTCTTCATAAATACCGTTCTTGGGGCTATTTGTGGAACGATTTGGAACGATGTCGGATCGGTTCTTAATACAAAACGCCCTGCTTTACACAAGCCTTGGATGGTGCATACGCAACCCATCGTTGCAAGCATAACACGCTTGTCAAGATATTTTTGAGGGATCTGGAAGGTCGAAGAAGCTGAGAAAATTTGAAGTAGTAGCCTGTGCCAGAGTCTCGGTCTCTATCCCGTACATCTCAGCGAGAAAAGTGGCGGTATGAGCAACAAAGCTCGGCTCGTTCCGCTTACCTCGAAATGGAATAGGCGTCAGAAATGGACAATCGGTCTCGATCAAAAGCCGGTCTAGCGGAACGACACGAGCCGCATCACGGAGATTCTCAGCTTTTTTGAAGGTCACGTTCCCCGCGAACGAGATCATGAACCCGATCTTCATCAGAGCCTCAGCCATCGCCGGCGTGCCGCCGAAACAATGCATGATACCGCGAAATCCGTTGTACGAGCATTCCTCGGTCAATATCTCAACCGTCTCATCATCCGCATCACGGCTATGAATGATGATCGGGAGATCTAACGACCTAGCGGTGCGTATCTGCCGTCGAAAAACGTCCCGCTGCACTTCCCTCGGCGAATGATCGTAATAATAATCAAGCCCGATCTCGCCCCAAGCGATCACTTTCTCTCGGCTAGCGAGGTCCATCAGATGCTCCTCGGCTGCATCGTCGTAAAGCTTTGCATCATGCGGATGAACCCCGACCGCGGCGTAAACGTTGTCATAACGCTCGGCAACCGTGACAGCACGCTCGATCTCACCCGAATGTGGATCGCCCGTCCCGATATTTAACATCGCCACGACCCCAGTTTCCTGAGCCCGCTGAACAACCGCGTCGCGATCGGCGTCAAACTGTTCACCGTCTATGTGGCAATGGGAATCGATAAAAAACATTATTTCGTCGCCGCTCCGGTGATCTTTAAGGTTTGGAGCGAAGCGAGCATCGTTTTCAGATCAGCCGGATCGGTATAGGTCAGCATTACGAGGAACGAGATGCCTTTCCTGTTGGCAAAATAGAAGCGTTTATTTAATTTGACAGCGGGCTCGTGGGTCTCGATCCAGGCGAGATCGACATTGTTTATCTTTGTTTCAGCCGGAGCGATCGTCAATTTTTCACCGGGTTCGAGATACAACTTGGTGTAAGTGCTCGCAACAGCGAGCGGTAGAAAGCCGGGATATGGAGCCTTTTCCGCCATGACGAATATCATCGCATTTGACGCTCCCTTGTTTATGTCCACCTTGCTAAAAACAGCCAGGGTTCGAAACATTTCGTCGCTCATTCGCTCCGCCAAAACGGCGTCGGTCTTTTTGACCTCGTCCTTTCCGATGCCCATGAGCAGGTCGATACTTTCACGATCGAGCGAGGTCCAGGCCGCGGGAGCCTTCATACCGACTTCCAAAAACGAAGAATTGAACTGCCCGTCACTGATCGAAACGCCAAAATCAGCCGGGAATGGAGCCGCCGTCTGCTTGGCCTGCGGGATCTTGGTTATCTGAAACGAATTGAAGAAATCCGCGATCAGCTTCTTATTCCCTTCGAGAGCCTTGCCGGTCTGTGTGCTGAGTTTGCCGCGAGTATCGATGGAGAGAACAAAAATTCTGGGGCCCGCGACGATCGCTCGGCTCGACGTTGTCGAGGTCGCACTCTCGTACGAGTTTTCGCGTCCGTAGTGCGAGCCAAAAAAGAACTCGACATCATTCACGACCTTTGCCTTGAGAGCTTTAATTTGACCATCCCGCATCGCGTCAAAACGAATATTGAGATCGTAACGATCTTCCATTACGGTTGGGAAATCGATATAAACGACGGCGTACGAAGCCAAGCCCGTAGAGAGATAAGCGGTAACTACCTCGCTCTTGCCAAACGAAGAATCGCTCGACGTACGATTGACGACAGGCTTAGCCGGAAACCGCACCTTATAGCTTCCATCTTCCGCCTCATACAACGGAGCAGGCCCCTTAGCAACAGGAGCTGGCGGCGGAGGCTGAGAGTCGTTTACCTGAGCGCTAAGACCCGGAACGAGAATCAAAAGAGTGACCAACAACAAAATTAACTTCATATATTGTTTCTCAAACTTTCTGATCGTACCGCCGTCATCAAAGGTTTACAGTACGGGTGATTACTTTTAACGGCTTGTTTCGAAGCGGACATCGCCTTTTAGTAAGCCGTTAACGTCTTGGCATTAAAATCCTCTGTGGGCATTACCGTGTTGAAATTTCCACATTCGGATTTCGGGTGATCCGGATGTAATCACGCAGTGCGTCATTAACGGAATCCTCCGTCGGAAACTCATCTGCGACATCGGGGGCTAGACCTACACGGCGAACCATTTTGTTGTACTTCTCCGCAAACCTATTCGGCTTTGATTTTGAGAAATCAAGATCGTATTCGGGAAGGAGATCGTCGTTTTCATCAAGTTTGATTTGCATATCTTCTAGCTTCTTTTGGCGTAGCTAACCTGGCACTAATTATTCTTATCGTATCATTTTCTCTCTCAGTGTAACTGACCATTAATAGCCGATTCTGATCCGAGCGGCCGAAAATTGCATGCCGTTTCTCGTCATAAGAATGTTCGTCATCATCGAATATGCGAGCAAGAGGATCACCAAAAACCGTTTCGGCTTCCTGGAAGCCTATGCCGTCGTGCTTTTTGATATTGGCAGCAGCCTTTTTTGGATCCTCGTCAAAATTCATTTACTTCAATCTAGCTCCGATCTCAACATCCTCGATAAAAGCTGCCAAAGCAGGTTTTGGGCCCGAATTGTCTTCGAGTGAGGCGGCGCAGATCATGCCTTGGGATTCCAGGCCGCGCATCATTCGGGGTTTTAGGTTGGCTACGACGACGACTTTGCGGCCGATGAGGGTTTCGGGGTCGTAGTATTCGGCGAGGCCGGCGAGGATCTGGCGAGGTTTTTCTTCGCCGAGGTCGATCTCAAAACGGAGCAGTTTGTCCGCCTTTGGAATTCGCTCAGCGACCTTGATCTCGCCGACGCGGAGATCGACTTTTATGAAATCATCGATGGTGATGAAATTTTCGTCGGTTGATGGTTGATCGTTGATCGTTGTGGACTGAGTCGGCACTTCCCCACCCGCTACCGCAGGTGGTACTGACTCGGCAGAAGCCGCTGCCACTTCCGGCTTCTCACTTCTTGCTTCTGACTTCTCTTCTATTTCACTCATAACTTTTTTCTTATCGATTCTCGGGAAAACTCCAACGGTTTCGCCGATCTTGGTTCCGGCGGCGAGTTCGCCCCATTTTAGGTTTGCCGGATCGAGCGTGGCGATGTCTTCGCTGAGGCCGATCTGGCTGTAGATATTTTTTGATGCTTCTGGCATAACTGGATAGAGCTGGACGCATAACCACCGAAGCGTTTCGCACGCACGGTAAAGCACTGCATTAAGTGTCTCAACTTGTTTATCGTCTTTAATTAGCTCCCACGGCTTAGAGTCGGATATTAACTTATCGACTCGAGCGATCACCATCCACGCAGACTCCAGAGCGAGACTGAAATCGAAATTGTCGTATCGCCGAACATATTCATCACGAGCGTGCTCGACGACTGATGCAAGTTCCTGATCGTCCGGGCTGACACCCGCTCGTTTGGCGTTAAGATAGTTCTCTTCTGCAATTTTCCCGCTCGGAATGAGGCCGTCCCGGTATTTCGTGATCATCGAAAACGTACGGCTCCCGAGATTACCGAGGCCGCTGGCGAGGTCGGCATTCGCACGATCGATCAGATTCTCGTAACCAAACTTCCCGTCCTGGCCAAAGACCATATCACGCAGCACAAAATAGCGGATCGCATCGACCTGAAAATGTTCATGTAAAACATCAACTTCGATCACATTTCCCAAGGTTTTACCCATCTTTCGGCCATCAGCATCAAGCCACATGCCATGAGCAAAAACAGTCTTCGGAAGCGGCAATCCAGCCGCATTTAGGAACGAAAACCAATAAACGGTATGGAAACGCAGGATATCCTTCCCTACGAGATGCACGACATTCTGCCAGTATTTCTCAAACCCAACCGATGCCTTCTCGGCGTTCCCATAACCGAGCGCGGTGATGTAATTGGTAAGAGCGTCCATCCAGACATACATCACATGATTTTCATCGCCCGGAACCGGAATTCCCCACGAGACCGACGATTTCTGGCGACTTATCGACAGATCCTGCAACCCGCCGCGAACAAAGGACAAAACCTCGTTCTTCCTACCTTCCGGACGAACCAAACTCGGGTCGCTTTCGATCAGATCGATCAAAAATTCGTCATAGTCCGACAGCCGAAAGAAGTAGCTTTCCTCGGCAACCTTATCGAGCGGGCGTTCGTGTATCAGACACAGCGGAATGTCTGAGCCCTCGGGCGTGTAATATTGGTCCTCATTCTTAAACTCGGCACACGGAGCACAGAACAGGCCTTCGTAAAAGCCTTTGTAGATCGTGTCGTTCCCTTTCGGAGTCTTGTTTTTGGCGATCTCCTGCCACAGATGAGCAACGCCTTCGTAATGAAACTTCTCAGTTGTACGCATGAAAATGTCGTAACCGCCATTCTCAGTATCGAGGCCGAAGTCGTGGAACATTCGTTTCAGCTCGCCCGCGATCAGATCGACCTGCTCCTGTGGCGTCCGGCCATTCTTCTCTGCCGCTCGCTGGATATTTACCCCGTGCTCGTCCGTTCCAGTCAGGAAATAAGTGTCAAAACCACGCTGTTTCTTATACCGCCGCACCGCATCCGCCACGATCGTCGTATACAGATGGCCCAGATGCGGCAGGCTGTTCGCGTAGTAGATCGGGGTTGTTATGTAAAAAGTATTGTTGCTCAATTCGTTCCCTTATTTGTTAAATCGCTTCTTATCCGGTGCCGAAAATTCGTCCGTTTCCTTATACCTCGGCAACGTCGGTGAATTTGCTATCTTAAGTGCGATCGCGAGGCCGAGTTCCGCATTCTGCACCATCGCTCCAGCGTCCCACCAGTCGTAATACTGGTCAGATGGCTGGTGATAGTATTTGGCGGTGTAATTACTGAAGAAATTCAGAGCCTCGCCACGGAGCGGCGTGACAAAATCGTCGCCGTGACGCAGAGAGATTGCAGGCACACCCGCTTTGGCAAACGGAAAATGATCCGATCGGAAAAAGAAGCCCTGTTCCGGTGACATATCGCCCTCAACCGTCATCTTTCGCTCACCGGCCACCTCGTCGACAAAGACTCCGAGCGACGAGCGTTCCGCACCGAGTGCCGAAAAGTCCTTGGTCTTGCCAAAGAAATTGACACCGTCAATGTTCACATTTCCAGCGATCTTATTGAGCGATATCAGAGGCTTGGCGGCGAAATATTCGGCGCCTAAGAGGCCCTGCTCTTCTGCCGTTGGAAAAAAGAAGACCACCGAGCGTTTGGGACGCTGCTGTTTTGGCATTTTGGCGATAACGTCCGCAATCCCGAGGATCGCGGACACGCCCGAAGCGTTGTCATAGGCGCCGTTGTATATCTTGTCGCCGCTCGCATCGGCTTCGCCTATGCCTAGATGGTCCCAGTGCCCCGAGAACAGAACGTATTCACTCTTGAGCTTGGCGTCGCTTCCCTCGATCTTTCCGATCACGTTCGGCGAATCAAAGGTCGTTAGTTCGCTCTTCAGGTTGAGATTTGCGGTCACCCCCAGATTGACAGGCTTAAAATCGCGGCTCTTCGCCTGTTGTTTGAGCTTTTCGAGATCGATATGGCCGACGCTCGCGAGCCTGGTCGCTGCGTCATTTGTCATCCAGGATCTGATCTTCAGGAAAGGCGTCTTGTCGGCGGCGGTACGGGCGATCTCGTAACGCCAGTTGCCGTTTGATGTGCGGACGACATTCCAGCCGTAACCGGCAGATTCGTTGGTATGGACGAGGATAACGCCCGCGGCCCCCTTTCTCGCCGCCTCTTCATACTTGTACGTCCAGCGTCCAAAGTAGGTCAACGCTCGTCCGCCGAACAGATTCGGTTCCGCAGCGGTCGCCGGTGGATCGTTGACCAGGATCATCAAAACCTTGCCTTTGTACTGATCAGGATCGCCCTTGTAATCGTTCCAATCGTAGAGCGGAGCGTCGATTCCGTAACCCATGAAGACGATCTCGGCATTTATCGAGACATCCTGGGTTTGGGCTCCGGTCGTTGCCACAAAATCGTCGCCGAACTTGAAATACATGTTCGTCGGCACTTTAGTGATCATGGCCGTAAGCTGAGTATTCGGATCGGCTTTTAGCCCGACGAGCTTCACATTTTGGAAGAAACTCTTTTTATTGCCGGGCTGAACACCGCTCGCTTTCATCTGATCGGCGATGTACTGAGCAGCCCTCTTGCCGCCGGCAGTTCCGGGGCCTCGCCCCTCAAAATCATCTGCCGAAAGGCGTTTAACGCGTTCGCGCATCTTGCTAGCATCGAACGCGGACGTCATATCCTGTCCTGAGACAAATGTAGCGGCGAAGACGCTGATCAGAACCAATACGAATATTCTTTTCATAAAAACTAATTATCCCTTAATCAACGACATCGCCTCAGCACGGGTCCGCGAGTCTTTTCTAAATCCACCCAAAACCGCCGACGTAATCGTGACTGCACCCGGCTTTTTGACACCGCGGATCGTCATACACGTATGCTCTGCCTCGACGACGACCATTACACCGATCGGATCGAGATTGTCGAACAGCGTCTGGGCGATCTGCTGCGTCAGGCGTTCCTGTAACTGTAGGCGTTTTGAGAACGTTTCGGCGATACGCGCAAGCTTAGAGAGCCCGACGATACGGCCGCCCTTTGGAATATACGCCACGTGGCATTTACCGATGAACGGGGCTAAATGATGCTCGCAAACGGACGAAAAGGAGATATCTTTGACGATAACCATCTCGTCGTGCGAATCGCCCGGCAGCGGCATAATATATTCTTTGGGGTCGATCCACATTCCCTCGGTCAGCTCGGCGTAAAAGTCGGCAACACGCTCGGGGGTTTTCTTCAAACCATCGCGGTCCGGGTCTTCGCCCATCCCCTCGAGCATCAGCCGAACGCCGTCAGCGATCTTTTTCAGATCGATCTTTTTCTTGATCTTCTTTGCCATAAACCTCTGATTCTAGCGTTTTTGGGTCAAAAGCTAAAGTTTGGGGCTTTTCGGAATAAGTGGGAACTATTAACTGAAAAGTTATAACTTTTCAGTTTTCATTTTTCAGTTATTCCGGAACGATGCGGCTTTTGCTTACGCCCATTGAAAAACCTATAATCACTGTTTATTTTACTGCATCTGAAGACAATCTAATGACCATTACAGAAATTCAAACCGCCCTCCGCGAAGCCGTTCGTTCGACCGCCGTTGCTCAATTCGGAGTCGAACCGGAAATGATCGCCGCCGAAACTCCGCCAAAAACCGAACTCGGCGATCTCGCGTTCCCTGTCGCATTCGAACTTGCTAAAAAGATCAAGCAGGCGACCGGTGAGAAGAAGAACCCTCGTGAGATAGCTGAAACGCTGAAAACAGCGCTCGAGTCAATGGATTCCGTGGGGAAGGTTGAGGTTGCCGGTGCGGGATATTTGAACGTTTTCTTTGACCGGGCGAAGTTTTTGGCGGATAACGCGGCGGCTGAACCACTGCCGAGCCTTGCTTCGTCGCTCGAACCTGATGCGGTTAAGGTCTGTGTCGAACATACATCGGTCAACCCGAATAAGTCCGCTCACATCGGCCATGTGCGTAATTCGGTGCTTGGCGATACATTTCAGCGTATCCTTACGGCGACCGGTAAACGAGTTGAGATCCAGAACTATATCGACAACACCGGCGTTCAGGTAGCGGATGTGGTCGTTGGATTTATGTTCATTGAAAACATGAATCTGGACGCTATAAAGAATCTTGATAAAGAACTTACGGCATCCGGCAAGACTTTTGACTACTACTGTTGGGACCTTTACACCAAGGTTGGTATCGAGTATCAAACCAATGAAGAGCTAAAGGAAAAACGTGCCGAAGTTCTGCGTCTTATCGAGGAAGGCGGCAACGACACTGCTGAACTCGCCGATTTCGTCGCTACGCGTAATGTCGAATGCATTCTCGACACGATGGAACGCCTTTCGATCCGCTATGACTTGCTTCCACGCGAATCAGAGATCCTGCACCTGCATTTCTGGGACAGAGCGTTTGAACAGATGAAACAGCTTGGTGTTATCCGGTTCGAGACGGACGGAAAACAGGCAGGTTGTTGGGTAATGCCGTTTGAAGAGCACAGCGGAAACGAAGATAATGAAGGCGACAAGATCCTCGTAAGATCAAACGGAACAGTGACTTACACTGGAAAAGACATTGCATATCAGATGTGGAAGTTGGGCATTCTGGGGCTGGATTTTAATTACAAGCATTTTCACACTTACGCGAACGGGAAAGACGTGTGGATCACGACCGACCGGAGCGCGGACACACCAGTCCGCTCGGATAACGAAACACAGGCGGACAGGAGTGTCC
>JBGSQW010000119.1:0-27592 GCA_041737885.1 Pyrinomonadaceae bacterium
GGCTCCCGTCGCAAAAATTGCTTCCGTTCCATTCATCACGAGAGAGCCCTTACTTCGTGCGGGCTTCTGCACTATACTTATCTCTATGAGCACAGCACTTCCACAGGAAATGCAGCAACACACATACGCCATCATGGACGAGGTCGAGGGCTCGCATTGGTGGTTCGTCGGTCGGCGCTCTATTCTCGAAGGGTTTTTGAAACAGATCGTTTCGAAGATCAAAGATCCAAGCTCAAAGATCAAAATTCTGGATGTCGGCTGCGGAACGGGTGCGAATATCGAGATGCTCACGCAATTTGGCGATGCTGAGGGTGTGGACGTGTCGGACGACGCTCTAGAGTTTTGCCGCCAAAAAGGTTTGAAGGTTCAGAAAGGCCTTGCGGAGACGTTGCCATACGCTGACGAATCCTTTGATCTGACGACCGCTTTGGATGTGATCGAGCATCTGGACGATGATGTTGCCGGATTAAAAGAAATGTTCCGCGTTACAAAGAGCGGTGGCTATTCGCTTTTTTTCGTGCCCGCATTCATGTGGCTCTGGGGCGTGCAGGACGACATCTCGCATCACCGCATTCGCTACACCCGCAAGCAGATAACCGAACGCATCGAAAAAGCTGGATACAAGATAGAACGAGCGACCTACGCCAACATCACCTTCTTCCCGCCAATCCTCGCCGGGCGAACCCTGAAGAAACTCACCGGCATTAAACCCGAATCCGAAAACAACATCACCATCTCAGGCCTAAACGGAATTCTCGGCAAAATATTCTCGTCAGAGAGTTTGTGGTTAAAGAACTTTAATTTCCCGTTTGGGGTGTCTATAGTGGTGGTCGCGAGGAAGTCGGAATGAATATTGCGGTTGAGGTTTGCGTCGATACCGTCGAATCAGCCGTTGCGGCGCAAGCGGGCGGTGCACACCGCGTTGAGCTTTGCGACAATTTGATGGAAGGCGGAACTACGCCGAGTTTTGGCTCGATCGAGGTTGCGAGAAAACTGCTAGACATCAAACTTCATGTCATCATCCGTCCACGCGGCGGGGATTTTCTTTATTCCGATACTGAATTCGAGATAATGAAACGCGACATCGAGGCGGCTAAAAGGCAAGGTGTTGACGGTGTCGTGATCGGGCTGCTTGATCGCGAAGGGAATATCGACCTCACGCGAACCGCCGAGCTAGTCGAACTGTCGCGGCCAATGGCGGTGACGTTTCACCGTGCCTTCGATGTGTGTGCGGACCCATTCAAGGCCATCGATCAACTCGCCGAGATCGGCGTTGACCGCATTTTAACCTCGGGTCAGGAAGCTACCGCCGTTGAAGGTTCCGAGTTGATCGCAAAGCTCATCAAGCACGCCGGCGACCGAATTATCATCATGGTCTGCGGCAATCTGAACGAGCGAAACATAAATCGCGTGATCGCTGAAACGGGTGCAAAAGAACTGCATTTTACCGGCTTCCGCTCCGTCGACAGCGAGATGCAATACCGCAACGAACGCGTATTCATGGGGGGCACGCTTCGCCCTCCGGAGTATTCGCGGGCTGTGACGGATGCGGAAGTAATTCGTAAAACGATCTCGGCTATCTAAAGCGGCTTAGTCCAAATCTATTGGACTGACCCAAGTCATTTCGAGTAAATCATCTTTTGCCCCATTTAACTTTTCTGGTTGGCGGGTGTGCTTGATATAGAAATTTTGACCTTTCGCATTCTTTTGAACCTGAAACTTTCCGTTCGGCAATAGTTTATACAATTCGTAATTCACAGCTGAAATACTGCCGCCGTGTGGGTCGCCTGAGAAATTCGTTGCGACGAAATAGTTTTCATTTCCACCCGTTAACTGAAACAATGTTGCCCCTAGATCCGTGCGGTAAGATCCAAAAAAGCTGGCCTCCTTCGTCCGCAAATCGTAAAACAACTGAGCCGCCACACTGCACATTAATCCAGTGCATGAGACCGGGGTCACTGAGATAGCAATTACTTCCTGATCGTGAACCCGATATAGCTTTATCTGATCCCAATTGCCGACCATCGCCAGATCGATCTTATTTTCACCATCGGCATTATTAAAGCTCTTTTTGCTATCAAGATCGATCAAATTCCCATTGATGCTCACGCTGGCAGTTAAGGCATTTTTATCAACCTTTTTTGTCCATTTTACGGTGTTCGCCCCAATTCGAATTGTTTCCGTTCCAGGTTTCCAGCCGTCGTAATTTAGATTGTTGATGATCTGACTGGGTCTTATTTCATTCCGACTAAAATAATAATGTAGCCTCTCATAGATGTAGGGCTCATTGACCGGCGACGTTGTTTGAACAGTTGCGGTCTCCGCCTGCTGAGTAAAACATGAACTCGACAACAACGCAGCGACTATTAGCAACACACATCTCATACTCAAAGTATATGCCTACCTGACAATTGTGCACATTAATTTTCGCTCTCTAGCGTTCGAGATATCTTATCCAGGTTCAGGCTGCGGGCTGAGGCGTTGAATATTTCTGAATAGGTGCCGTCTCGGTCGTATAATTCCTGATGCGTGCCGATCTCGACGACGCGGCCTTCTTTTAGGACGTAGATCACGTCCGAATCAATTATTTGTGAAATGCTGTGCGAGATGACGACCGTTGTCCGGTCTTCTTTGATAGCGTCGAGGCTGTTTTTGATCTGTTCGGTGGCGATCGCGTCGAGGCTGGCGGTTGGCTCGTCGAGGAAGATCACTGGCGGATCTTTCAGGAAAAGGCGTGCGATCGCGATGCGTTGTTGCTGGCCGCCGGAAAGCGATTGGGCTTCGCTGGCGTAGGCATTCGGCAGCTTTTCGATCTGATCGTGCAGGTAGGCTTTTTTGGTGGCCGTGACGACCTCGTCAAACGTGGCACGCATGTAGCCGTATCGAATGTTCTCCTCGATCGTGCCGCGAAAGATGTGATTTTTTTGCAGCACCAATCCGATATTTCGCCTGAGCAGATGCGTGTCGTATTCGAGCAGGTTTTTACCATCGAGCAGTATCTCGCCGCTTGAAGGTTCGTAAAATTTGCAGAGTAGATTGAGCAGCGTCGATTTGCCCGCACCTGAGAGGCCGACGAAAGCGACGGTCTTTCCCGCAGGGATCGTCATATTCACATCCCACAATGCCTGCGTGCCGTTGGGATAGGTGAAATTGACGTTGCGCAGCACGAACTCGCCCTTGATGTTCTCCGAATTCAGCTCCCCGCTTTCCTCGATCGCATCGTCGGCATCTAGTATCTCAAAGAATCCCTCGGCATAGGTCAATGCCTCGTTCATCTGATCGTAAATGCGATGAAGCTGCCGGATCGGGGCCGAGACGTTGTTAAAGAGCAGAATGTGAAACATGATAGCCCCGATCGTCATCTGCTGATCGAGCACGAGGTAAGACGTGAGAATGATGATCACGGTCACGCCGACCTGCTCGGCAAAGGTTTTTAGTGCGTCGAAGGCGTAGTTGGTCGTTCGCTGTTTAAGCTGGGCTTTTACGAGATCTTGCTGCAGTTGGTACTGCTTTTCGCGTTCGTATTCCTCGCGAACGAAGGATTTGATGACGATGATCGATTCGATGATGTTGAACAGGCCGTTCGTTTTTTGCTAACGCAAAGCTCGCAATCCACGCCTCACACCTCGCAGCAGTTTTGCCTGACGCCAGCTCAGGAAAAAGTAAACAGGCATCACGATCGACGCGACCAGGCCGACGTAGAAATTGGCGGAGAACATCAGAACGAGAGCAAGGATCGCGTTAGCAAACAGCGGCAAAAGCTCGATGAAGATGTTTTGAACAAAGGTGGTTAGGCTTTCGACACCGCGATCGATGCGGGTTTGCAGCTTGCCGGTTGCATTGTCGTCAGAGGCGTAAAAGGCGTATTTATACGACAAGATCCGCTCGATCGCGTGCTGCGCAAGCGAACTCGAGAGACGCACACGCAGATTCTCGCCGATCATGCTCTGGCCGTATTTTACGGCGATGTTTATTAATTCCTTTCCGAAAAGGATCGCCGAGATGAACAAAAGCAGGGACGTGGTTTCGCTGGCGGCAACACCTTCTTTCAGCAGCCTCTCAACGGTATCCACCGTGTATCGAAGGACGATGGGGTTGACCTGGGCGGCAACGGCTCCGATCAGCGTCAGCAGGAGCGAGGCGATAACCAGCGTACGAAAAGGACGCACAAATGGCGTCAAACGCTGGATGATCTGCCAGTTGTTCATTACGCTAATTTAACCATAAAACACTGCTCATACTGTATTTTCCGGCACAAAACAGCTACATTATTAAGTTTGTCGCACTAGTAGAGAATTAAGAATGGATTCCGTTCAAGCAAAACAGACTGGCACAAAACCCGAGCTATCGCTCTTCCTGCCCGTCCTCGACGAAGAAGAAAACCTGCGCCCGATGCATGCCAAGATCCAGTCGGCGCTCGACGCTCTTGGCAAGACTGCGGAAGTCATTTATGTCGACGACGGTTCGACTGATAGGAGCCTCGAGATACTGAAGGATCTCGCGGCCTCGGACGATCGCATCCGCGTTATATCGCTTCGTCGAAATTACGGCCAGACCGCCGCGATGTCAGCGGGAATCGACGCTGCCGAAGGAGATATCCTGATCCCGATGGACGCCGATCTGCAAAACGACCCGGCGGATATCAAACGCTTGCTCGACAAACTCAACGAAGGCTACGATGTTGTCTCAGGCTGGCGAAAGAATCGTCAGGACAAGCTCATCTCACGCAAAATACCGTCGCAGATCGCCAATCGCATCATATCGTGGATCGGCGGCGTTCCGCTGCACGATTACGGCTGTTCGCTAAAGGCCTACCGCCGCGACGTGATCCAGGACGTAAAGCTGTACGGCGAGATGCACCGCTTTATCCCGATCTATGCGAGCTGGGCAGGTGCCCGCGTTGCCGAGATCCCGGTCGATCACCATGCCCGCACGATGGGCAAGTCCAAATACGGCATCTCGCGCACCGTCAAGGTCGTCTTTGACCTCATGACGATCAAATTCATGGCGTCGTACGGAACGAAACCGATCTACGTGTTCGGCACGTTCGGCATGTTCGCGTTTTTCGCCTCGATTTTTGCAGGTCTATATGCGGTCTTTATGAAAGCCGCAAATCTGATCGGCCTGCCTCAGTTTCAAGCCGACTTTGTCGAAACACCGCTGCCGGTTCTTAGCATCGTTATGTTTGCGATATCGATCCAGTTCTTTTTGATGGGACTGCTCGCGGAATTGCTCGTACGTACCTATCACGAGTCGCAGAATAAGGCTATTTATGCGGTGCGGGAAAGAGTGGGATTTAGTGGATGAAACCTCTTCTAAATTTCGTCGAAACGAGTTGGTTTAGCCGCCAGGTCATGAGGTTAATGACGGATGACGAGTACTCCCAAATGCAATGGAGAATCGTGCAGATCCCTGATATCGGGGACGTGATCCCGGGCGGCGGTGGAATAAGAAAGTTTCGCGTTGGAGTAAAATCGAAAGGTAAACGCGGAGGGGCGAGAGTGATATACTATTTTGCGGCGTCCCGGCATCAGATATTCATGCTGGATATCTATGCAAAAAATGAGCAAACGGATCTTACATTGCCGAGACTGCAAGAGTTAAAAAAGATCGTTGAAGACATGCAGCGAGATGGATAACGAACGTTTTGAACAACTTAAGAATAGCGTGATCGAGGCCGGTCAGATCATGCGCGGTGAGATCAAGCCCACCCGCGTCTTCACGCTAGAGATGCCCGAACGAATCGATGCCCCGCTTGAAGCATGGGCTGTATGCCTGGAATCGGATGACCACTCACTGCTTGTTCCTCGTAAACTCTATCCTGTGACAATCGTAAACGGCGGCATATGGGTTCGTGACGAGGATGGTGAAATGACCAGTTGTGATACCGAAGATTTCCTTCCCGTCGATTTCGCTCCAGAAGTTCAACAAATACTCGCCGAAGCGGCCTGACTCACGAAATGTGCGGAATCGCAGGCTGGATAAACCTGAAACAATCTGACGTAGGCGACCACACCGAGGCAGTTTTGCATTCGATGTGTGAGCGGATCGTTCATCGCGGGCCTAATTCTGAGGGCATCTGGATGGATGATACGATCGCGCTTGGGATGCGGCGGTTGTCGATCATTGATCTGCATACGGGCGATCAGCCGGTTTTTAGTGAGGACAAATCCATCGTCGTGATGATGAACGGCGAACTCTACAACTATCGCGAAGTCCGCGACGATCTCGAAAAACGCGGCCACAAATTCATCACAAAGTCCGACACTGAGATCCTGCCGCATCTTTACGAAGAATACGGCGAAGACATGCTTGATCATTTGAACGGCATGTACGCATTCTCGCTCTGGGATACGCGGCGGAAAAAACTCATCATCGCTCGCGACCGCTTTGGCGAAAAGCCTTTGTATTACGGCGTGTTTGACGGCAAATTGCTCTACGCCTCCGAGCCAAAAGCCATCCTTGCTCATCCGTCGGTCAAGGAAGAGCTAAACCTTGACGCGATGCGGCATTATTTGAGCTACGACTACGTTCCCGCTCCGCATTCGATCTACAAAGGCATTTCAAAACTTCCGGCCGCTCACGTGCTTACCGTCGAGAACGGCGAGATCAAGACGCGGCGTTATTGGAATCTAACGTTTGCTAAAACCGGCCACAAATCGCTCGAAAAATCGGCGGCTGAGCTGAAAGATCTGCTTTCTGATGCGGTCAGAATGCGGCTCGTGGCTGATGTGCCTTTAGGTGTTTTGCTTTCAGGCGGCGTTGATTCGTCGGCGGTTGCTGCCTTTGCTACGCAGCATGCGACCGAGACGGTAAAGACATTTTCGATCGGTTTTACCGAGGATTCCTTCGACGAGACAAAGTACGCCCGACAGGTTGCTGCTCACCTCGGCACCGATCATCACGAAGAGATCCTGAGCGTCGCAAAGGCGGCTGAGCTTATAGGCGACATCGGCACGTGGCTCGATGAGCCGATGTCGGACGGTTCGCTTATCCCGACCTACCTATTAGCGAGGTTTGTTCGCAAACACGTTACCGTTGCTCTCGGGGGCGATGGCGGGGACGAGCTGTTTGCCGGCTATCCGATGTATTACGCTCACAAGGTCGCGAAACTGTATTCGACTGTGCCGGGTCTCGTGCGCTCGGGATTGATCGAGCCTATCGTTCGCAGTCTGCCGGTTTCGACTAAGAATCTCTCGTTCGAATACAAGGCCAAACGATTTGTGCGAGCCTCGAACTACGACACAATAACTCGGCACCATTCGTGGTTCGGGTCGTTCACACCCGACGAGCAGAAACTACTGTTGACGGAGCATGCTCTAACGAATTCGAGCGGCGATATTTACGCAGGAGCCAGAGACATGCTCAAGCTCTGCGACGCGACCAGCGAGATCGAGCAGATGCAGTATCTCGACATGAATTTCTATATGGCCGAGGATATCCTCACCAAGGTCGATCGTGCTTCGATGGCCGTCAGTCTTGAGACGCGGGCGCCATTTCTCGATCCGCGTGTCGGGCAATTTGCCGCTTCACTGCCACTGGATTACAAACTGCGCGGCAGCAAAGGCAAGCATGTTCTGAAAAAATCATTGCAAGGATTGCTGCCGACAAACATCCTGCATAGATCAAAAAAGGGTTTCGGTATTCCGATCGCCGAATGGCTGAAAACACTGCTCAACCCGCTGATGCATGACATGCTTGCCCCCGAACGGTTGAAAGCTCAGGGCATTTTCGAGAGCGACTATGTACAAAAGCTGATAACCGAACACGAGAATGGCATTGCGAGTCACCATAAGCAGCTTTGGACGATGCTCGTGTTTCAGCTTTGGCAGGAGAATTTTCTTAGTGCAGAAGCTCTCACGAAGTAAGGGATCTGATGGTTGGAAACAAATCCTCTTCTCCATCGATGCTTAGCTCGGTCCGTAATATTCCCAACCGTTCAATGAGCCCTTACTTCGTGCGGGCTTCTGCATCCTAACGCATTCACGTATTATTATTATATGGCAAATCTTTATCCTGAGATCGAACCTTTTGACAGCGGAATGTACATTGTGTCGGACATCCACACGATCTACTACGAACGCGTCGGCAATCCGAACGGCATTCCGGTCGTTTTTCTGCATGGTGGGCCTGGTGGCGGATTGATACCGCTTTATCGGCAGTTTTTTGATCCTAAGGTTTATCAGGTGATCTTGTTCGATCAGCGCGGCTCGGGCCGCTCGACGCCGCACGCGGAGCTTCGTGAGAATACTACGTGGGACCTTATCAAAGATATCGAGTCGCTGCGGAACAAATTCGGGATCGATCAGTGGTATGTTTTTGGCGGTTCGTGGGGAAGTACACTGAGCCTTGCTTATGCGATATCGCATCCTAATCGATGCTTGGGGTTGATCCTGCGCGGCATCTTTCTCACACGTAAGAAAGAGCTTGCCTGGTTTTATCAGCACGGAGCTTCTGAGATATATCCGGATTTTTGGGAACGCTACCGGGACGAGATACCGGTCGAGGAACGCGGCGATTTTATTACCGCCTATTACAAATGCCTCACCAGCGACGACGAGCAGACACGCCTGTCGGCCGCTCGTGCGTGGAGCGTTTGGGAAGGCTCGACATCGAAACTGTATCCGGATAAAAACCTAATGGACCACTGGGAAGGCGAGCATGAGGCTCTGAGCCTCGCCCGCATCGAGTGTCATTACTTTATGAATGGATCTTTCTTCCCGACAGAGAATTATCTGCTCGAAAATGTCGACAAGATCCGCAATATCCCGACCGTCATTGTGCAGGGTAGATATGACGTTGTTTGTCCTATCACCTCGGCCTGGGATCTGCATCGGGCGTTTCCAGAGGCTGAGTTTATCGTGGTTCCGGATGCCGGGCATTCGGTATCTGAAAAGGGTATTTCATCCGCTCTTGTGGAGGCAATGGATCGGTTTAAGGCAAAGCATTAAGATTTTACGTGAATCTTGGCTTAAATAGGTTTATTATTGAGAAATACCAAGACCACGCAGAAATTTCTGCGGTCTAAGTCTGAGGAATAATAATATGGGAAGTTTTGGAACAACAGAAATTATCTTGATCGTGGCGGTTTTGTTCTTGTTATTTGGAGCATCGCGTCTTCCGCAACTCGCTAAATCATTTGGTGCGACAAGGAAGGCTTTCAAAGACGGTATGCGTGAAGCCGAGGAAGAAGAAAAAGCCGAAGCCCAAAAGCTGCCATCAAACGCCGCCGCTCCGCAGATCAACCAGATGAGCGACGAAGCCCTGATGGAAGAAATGCGTCGACGAGCGGAAGTTAAACAGGTTTAAATCGGAAAAAGTGAAAACGCCAACAACGGAATAGCATTTTCACTTTTTAACCTTTTTCTCCGGTAAGCAAGGTTGCCTTCAACGTAAATCTAAAAGTTATCTTGCCGTCTTCGGCATCGATCAATTGGGCGAGTTGTTTTACGACTCGCTCTTTTTGTTCGTCTTCGAGCGTCTCTAGCCAGACAGGCATTAGAAAATCTGCGACGAGCGGCGATTCGATAAATTCGGTTCCGTTCTCGTACTCAAATAGCTCGGTCGCCATTTGTGTGTTGATGTTGACGAGATCATATCGAGCGGCGAGTTCCTCGACGCGAGAAACGGTCGGGAGTTCGGCGATCATAGTTTCGACGGCTGCTCCATATTCGGTCAAGTCTTCGTTGAAAAATGCTTCCCATAGCAACGAGAACACCTCACCAAAACTTCCAGCGGTCGGTAAAAAGATCGCGATGTCGCCGCCCGTTCTTGCTATGCGGATCGTGCTCTCGATGAACGATTCGATCTCAGGAGCCTTAACAAAACTCGCGTCCGCGAGAACAGCGTCAAACGCATCATCCTCAAACCGGATCATTGAAAAATCGACAGGAGCCTTGATCGCGGCGGCTTTGTCACTAGCGATCGTGAGCAGGTCTTCGTTTTCGGTCGTCGCGAAAACATCGGTCTTTTCGCCAAACCTTTCGTTTATTGCGAGTGCGTGACTGCCGGTTCCGGCGTTGATGTAAAGCACATTCTCGGAGTCACTCAGATCCATATGCTTATCGACGAGGTCTGTAAACCGCTTGGTCCAGTCGTCTTGGATGTACAGGTCACGCAGAAACGCGAGTTCCTTTTGTGTTTTTTCCATAACCTTAAGGGTAAATAGGAAACAGGAAATAGTAAACAGGAAGGGCAAAGAAGTAGGGATTAGAGCGGAGGGATCAGGGAATACAGAATAGGAAAGAAACTTCCAAAAATCCTTTTCGGGTTTACTAATTCCTATTCCCTATCTTACGATTGTGACATGACAAAAAACGTGAAAGAACTCTTTGATCTCACTGGCAAGACCGCGATCGTTACGGGCGGATCACGTGGGATCGGCAAGGAAATGGCCGAGGCTTTGGCTGAGGCCGGGGCAAATCTTATGCTTTGTGCACGAAGACGCGAGTGGTTGGACGAAACCGTAAAAGAATTTGCCGATCGCGGATTTAACGCGGCGGGCAAGGTCTGTGACGTTTCAAATGCCGCAGAGGTTCAGGCCGTGGTTGATTCCACGATCAAGCATTTTGGTGCTATCGACATTCTGATCAATAACGCTGGTATATCGTGGGGAGCAATGCCTGAAGATATGCCATTAGAGCAATGGCAAAAGGTTTTGGATGTAAATCTAACTGGCTGTTTCGTATTCGCTCAGGCGGTAGGACGCGAAATGCTGAGGCAGAACAGCGGTTCAATAATAAACATCGCTTCGATAGCGGGGTTGACGTCGTCAGCCAACGGGCCATTCTACGCCGGCTATGTCGCCAGCAAAGCCGGGTTGATCGGGCTCACGCGCGAATTGGCGGCGAGTTGGGGGCGAAAAGGGATACGCGTCAATGCGATCGCACCGGGCTTTTTCCATTCGCGCTTGGCCGACGCAGTTATTGATATTTATGAGAGATCAATTCAAGAAAATAATGTGATCCCACGGGTCGGGAACGAGGGGGAACTCAAAGGCGTGACTGTTTTTCTTGCCTCGGACGCGTCGAGTTATATTACTGGCCAAACGATTGCGGTTGACGGTGGAATGACCGTATAGAAAATCTGTGAAACTAGCGATCGTTACGGAGTTCCGACAAATAACAGTTCGCCAAATTTTGACGGGATATGGAAATCCGGTTTAACTGTTTCCGTTGGCTGCCAGGCGAGGTAGCCACGCGTTTCGCCGCTGCCAACGCACCTAAATAAATTGCCAAACCAGATATCGCCCGACCGTGGGACCGCCGAGAAGGCAGTCCACGGTATTTCGAGAGCCAATATCGATCGATCGTCCATTATTCGAGACGAACACTTCATATTTGACTCGTAAGTGATGTCTGTCTCCCGCGTTTCGGGCGACACGGAGTTGATTGCCAGATCGACCCATTCACCGGTCGGAGCAACCTCAAACTCGAAGTACCTATTTCTGTTGGAAGCATCCGGGGCGATAAATATCTCGCACACGTCACGATCCCACAAGCCAATCGTCTTTTTTGAAACATCGGGAGCATGACTCATGACCATTGGTTCGCGAGCTACCGTTTCAAAGCGGATAAGGAAACATTTATCGGACCACAGTGGCCTTGCGAACGCATGCCGTGATTCTGGGGCGATTTCACCCGACCAGTATCGCGTGATAGATATCTCTTTGCTCCGCATCCATTCTGCGCTGTCAAGATCGGATGAGGACAGATCTGTATCTGTGTAAACTATTTCTGCGAGCACACTTTAAATTGAGGCGAACGTCGCCTAGCGAGAAGTAACGCGGACGTTGCCGGGGATAAATTTTGTTTCAACGAGGCCAGTCTTTATGTTGGATACGCTCTGGATCGCGGGTTTCGAACTAAAGCTGAACTGGTGATCTCGTGCCGGAGCATCCGAGGATATCTTGAATACCACACTCATGACAGTGTTTTTTCCCTGAGAAAACGGCACGGTAGAATCCATCAGAGCTCCGAGTTTTCCCGAACCAGTCTGTTTATCGTTGAGCGTCAAAACCGCTGATTTTGGTGCCTTGGGGCTCAGGGTCGAAGAGACATATGTGAACACCGCAGGATCGAAATCCAAGGTGAAAACCATTGCCCCTATGTCCTCTTTTGATTCGAGTTCGAGGTCTACCGTTACCTCGCTTCCCGCAGCCGCTTTTGTGTCTTTAACTTTAATGCTTGCTCCGCCAGAGGTTTTGCCAGCGTCGGGAACCACCGCGACATTAGTGGTCGAATTGCCATTCGCTAAAGTTGGGGATGGAATAGTCCCATTGGCGGTGTTTTGCCCCGTTACCGGCGTATTTGCCGTCGGTGGGGTCGCTAGGCCCGAATTGGAGGCTGTTTGAGTGTTTGACTGCGTAACGCCACACCCGAACGCCGAAAAGGCCAACATGACCAGGAACAATAACCTAAGCTTCGAGCAAATTTCCATAACTGTATCTTAAACGAATGACTCACCCTGTTGAAATCAGCCTTGAGCTTTCTTACCTATAATACCTAGTTGTTCAAAACCGTTTTGAAAGCCATCTTCGCGAGCTTCCAGGTTCGGTCCCAGTCGATCTTGCCGCCTTCGTCGCGGCCCATTAGTTTGTCGACGAAGAATTTGCGGAAATCTTTGCCCTCGCGGCGGAGCATGAATTCCTTGGCGTACGGTTTGGCGGTTTCGAAGAAATTGAACTCCGGGTCGGTAATGATGCCAATGCCTTCAAGAGTCATCAGGGCTCGCATGATGTATGTGAAATTCGACGGCAGGCGGAACGGGTAATCGTACATCACGTCCGCGAGGTCGTAGGTCAGCTCTTTGAAATTGACATCCTTGAGTTTCAGGTTAAAGTGAAACTCGAACATCTTTTCGACCACGGGCTTAACCGTCGAATGCGGCGTTCCGGGTTTGAGGAAATCGAGGTCGATCAGGTCCTGCGCGATGCCTGCGGGGTCTTTGCTGACCACGTGGAAGAATGCGTCGATCATCTTTGCCTGCAGCTCGGGCGTGATGCGGCCGACCATGCCGAAATCGAAAAACGCCAGGCGTCCGTCGGGCATAACGAGCAGATTACCTGGATGCGGATCGGCATGGAAAAAGCCGTCTTCGAGAAGCTGCTTAAGGTAAGTCTTTATGAGGAGACGGTTTATGATTGCCGGATCAACATCGCGGCGAACCAATGCCTCGAGATCAGTTACCTTGGTACCATGGATGAATTCCATGGTCAGCACCTTCGCGGTCGAAGCGTTCCAGTAGATCGTAGGCACGTGGACGTTAGTCCACGTCTTAAAACTCTCGCGAAACCGCTCGGCGTTTTTGCCTTCGGCTCGGTAGTCCATTTCTTCGTGGACGGTCGTGTTAAACTCGCGAAGCATTCCCGCCCAATCCGCATTTTCGTTGAGTTGAGGGAAACGTTCGGCAAATTTTGCCACCTTTTTAAGGATGACGATGTCGCCTTTTATCGTCGCGTCCAGATTTGGCCGCTGAACTTTAACGGCGACTTCCTGGCCGGTGTGCAAACGCGCCCGATATACCTGGCCGAGCGAAGCCGCAGCAATCGGTTCGAGTTCGAATTCGGCGTAAACCTCGTTGATCTTGCGGCCGAGTTCGCGTTCGATAATGGCAAATGCAACGTCGTTCGGAAATGGCGGCACCTGGTCGACGAGCGTTCCGAGTTCTTTAACAAACGGCAGGGGCAACAGGTCTGCTCGCGTTCCCATAGACTGGCCGATCTTGATAAATGTCGGCCCGAGCGTGATCAGTTTGTCTTTGAGCCACAGGGCCTGACGCTCCTGGATCTTTTCGCGATTGGTCTCGGTGCCAAGGAAGAAGCGGCGGAGGCTTTTGAGAAAGGTTTGAAAGAACCAAAGTCGAATCGCGTAAAGTTTCTCGCCGTAATATGCGGCTCGCGTCAGACGGATCGCCGATTTCAGACGTTCGAGCTTCTGCTTGTTTTGCATTCTTAAATGCAGGTCAAGCTGATCGAGATAAAGATAGATCGCGAGCATCGCGATCACTCGTGATATCTGAAACAACCGCAGGTAACCTCGAATGCCCTGAAATTTGCCATTCTCACCGTCATCTACTTTTTGCAGTTCACGCTCTTCTTCGATCAATTGGTCATTGGTGATCTTTTTCGCGATCGCAAGATCTTTCGTCGACACAAAACCATTCGTTTCAATGCCTTTAGCTAGTGTTCCGTTTCCTGTTTCGGTCATTAATTCAGTTTCCCCGCCTTAGCTCGATGCGATTAGATGCCTGTTGACATCTCGCCTTTGCACTTTGATTCTCAAAGAATCTCGAGCATGTTCTTTACGCCCTGATGGCGGAAATAGTTCCTAGCACGGTTCGAGTCCTTTTCGATCTGGGCTTTGAGTTCGCCTATGCCGTTGAACTTGCGTTCGTCTCGTATTCGATGCAAAAAGCGGACTCTCAGAACGTCACCGTAAAGGTCGCCATCGAAGTCGAATACAAATGTTTCGATAGAAGGGTCGGCATCGGATTCAAAAGTCGGGCGGACACCGATATTTGTGATGCTTTTTCGCCAGGAGCCGTCGATCAGTGTCGCTGTGGCGTAGACGCCATATCGCGGGATGACGCGGTTATGCGGCTTCAGATTCGCCGTTGGGAAGCCTATCGTGTGGCCGCGACGGTTGCCGCGAATGATCACACCTTCAACACCGTACGGCCGGCCGAGCATTCGACGGGCGAGATTAACGTAGCCATCGGCGAGCAGCGAACGGATCTTCGATGAGCTGATACGCGTTCCGCGAAGCCGTATCTCGTCGACCTCGTCAGCAATAAAGCCAAGCTTCTCGCTCATTGATCTCAAAAGTTCTATATTCCCGCCGCGATCTTTGCCGAAGGCAAAACCTTTGCCGAGATAGACTTCTTTCGCCTGGAGTCGCTCGTGGATAATGTCCGAAAGAAAAATTTCGGCAGGCTGGCCAGCGAATTCGCGCGTGAATGGGATGACTATCGCCTGCTCGATACCGAGAACTTCGAGATTTGCGAGACGCTGATCTAGAGTCTGCAGCAGCGGCGGAGCGGAATCGGGATGCAGCAACGCTCGCGGATGTGGATCGAAGGTAATGGCGGTGGCGACAGCATCGACGGCCTTGGCACGTTCGACAACCTTCCGCATTATTTCCTGGTGCCCGAGATGCAGCCCGTCAAAAACGCCGAGCGTTAGGACGGTCGGGCGTGAGATGTTTGCGTTGTCGGTTCCGTGAAATATCTTCATCACTCAAAATGTTATTTGAGGCAGAGGGAATAGGCAACCATCGGCGTCCGTTGGTTATTCCACGATGGCAAGCAGCTTTTTGGCCTCGGCCATGGTAATGATGCGATAGGCAGGAGCGTTCGCTTTGTTGTAGGCATCGCTGTGGTGGATCGCGGGATAGTTTTTCGCCTTCATTCGAGTGTCGAGATCGAGCCAGGTTTTGTGGTCGAGATTTCCGGCAGCATTCTTTTTCAGACGCTTTCCAAGTTCGTTCCAGGCGGCGAGAAAGTTTGCACCGTCTGAGCGGTAGTCACGGCTGCTATTTAGAAAAGCGTCCAGTAATTCTTCCTTATCGCCATTTCTGTCTTTGAATGGCCGCAGGTTGAGTCGTCCGATGTCGCCGTCAGGACACAAAGGCTGCCAGATCGGCTCGGACTTCTTTTCCGAGAGGGTGTTCCATTCATTCGTCAGCCATTTTCTGGCCGATTCAATATCGGGAACTGCATGCTCACCACCGCGGGTCGCCTGGTAGGTCCATTTATAGGCGTCATCGATACGAATATCCTTATCAGCCTTCCATTTCGGCAAGGCAAAATCTATGAGGGCTGATGGTAAACAAGTCATCAACAAAGCGGCGGCTAAAAAACTCATACCTGTATTTTATCTTGAGACGCAAAAAACACACGTTCCATTTCCGCGATCTCAGCTCCGATCTCCTTGACTGCCGCGATGCTGGCTTGTTTTTTAGATGTTCCCTCGACATTTGGTTGGATAAGCTTCATGTTTAGGCTGAAATTTGAGCCTTTTGGCGGATAATTGGAAAACGTATTCTGCAAGGGGCTGCGGATGTAAACGCACAGAACACGGGCGTTCTCAAGCGATGTGAGGATCTTGCCGGTGCCGAAGCGGAGCTTATCCACGTCAAAACGCCCCTCGCGGCTGCGTTGGCCTTCGGGAAAGATCAGCACGACATTTCCTTTCGCCAATAAATATCGACACAGGTTGAGCACCGCATTCTTATGAGCGGGCGAGCCTTTTCTGTCAATGAAGATGCACTTCGTAAGGTAGAGGATCGCGTGATAGTGCAGCTTTTTCTTGAAGAAGTCACCCGCCGGTACGTTCCACATGAACGCTTTGTAATTTAACAGATACCAGAAATTCGACGCCAGAGCCCAGATGACCAAAGCCGAATCAATAAATGTCAGGTGATTTGAACAGATGACCAGCGGATACTGGCCTCGTTCTTTGTCTTCCCAGATCTCCCGGAATTGTTTGCGGATCTCCGCCATGTTCTCGATTCGATAGCCCTGAACGTATTTCATTACCGCGACCAGTAGACCGCCGACAGGAAGCAGCAAAATACGGCAAAGGTTAGACTGAAACCGCGTTTTCTCGATCTGCCATAGCGGCGGATCGTCCACGCCACCAGTAAGCTTGGCAGTCTTGATAATCTGGATCAACTTTTCGGCTCGCATCATAGCTCTTTACCTCAGGCTCTGATTTCCTGCTCCAAAAATATTCTGCGGATCAAGTGTTTTCTTAATATCTTTTTTCCACTTTATGGTCGTTTCGGACATGATCTCGGGCAAATACTGCTCGCGGATCTTGCCGATGCCGTGATGATGAGAAAGCGAACCGCCGCAGCGAAGGATCTCTTCGCGAGCGATGTTTTCCAGCTCCAGATAGACCTCTGACGGATTCTCGACCCCTTTGTAATAAAAGCCGAAATAGAAATAGATCGCGACGCCTGTTCGATAGACCTGTGTGATCCGCGATGTAACAAACGGCTTGCCGGGAAGGCCGCGTTTCGTGTATTCCTCACGCAGCACTCGTTTTACGTTGTCGCAGATCTTTAGAGCGTCGCTCCACGCACAAGATGTCTCGAACGACTCGGCGATGATGTAGTAATTCATCAAAAAGTCGCGAATATAGGCGATGCTGTAGGTCAACTGATATCCGCGGCGTCCGTTTTCGGCTCCGGCTTTCATCCCGCCGTGCTTGGCGGCGATGCGGTATACGTCGGTTTGCTGGCGGTCAACTTCTTGCTTTGTGCCTTCGAAAACCAAGGTCAAGGCGACCATTTTGTAAGGATCAAATCCTTTAACCTTCGTGACGACAAACTTTTCAATACTGCTTTTCCAAACCTTTAATCCGCTCGATGCTGGTTTTAGGGCGAGCCCGAACTGAAACTGAAGATTGTCCACCAAACGCACGCTCGCCGGCGGCGTGGATGTGTGAGCAAGTTCCTGCATGAAAGCGTATCCGGCTTCGTAACTAGGAAACAAAACAGAGCCGTAAGCCTGTGATTCCGGCAGAGGGAAGAGCTTAACGATCGCCGAAGTAACGATGCCAAGCGTGCCTTCTGAACCGAACATCAAACGGCGAAGGTCGGAGCCGACGGATTCGCGGGGAGCGGCGGTCGTTCGTTTTAGTTCGCCGTCGGCAGCGGCAACGGTTATATCGACGACGATGTCTTCGATATTGCCGTATTTATTCTTTTTCATGCCGCTCGCGTTGGTCGCGATCCAGCCGCCGAGAGTCGAGAATTCGACGCTGTCCGGCTCGTGGCCCATCGAGACGCCGTATTTCGCGAGCTGCGTCATGATGTGGCGGCCGACGGCCCCGGCCTCGATACAGGCCATCATGTTTTCCTTGTCGATCCACAAAATGCGGTTCATCCCCCGCATATCGACAGTCGCAATGACGCGATTTTCAATATCACTGCAACGCAGGGCATCGGTGACGTTCGTGCCGCCGCCGAATGGAATGAGCACTACGTTATGATCCTTCGCCGTCGCGATCAGCGAAGCGACCTGTGCTTCGTTCTCCGGATACAGGACCATATCCGGAATACGGCCGAGGCGTTTGTGCTTGATGGCGTACATTTCTTCCTGCGTGTGGCCGTGGCCATGACGCAGTCGGTTTTCGCCGGAGGCGTCGATCTGTTCTTCTTTGAGGAATTCGCGGATCGCGTTGCTGAAAGCAGGTGATTCGATCGCGACCGGAATTTCGGTTGGGTACGAATTACGGTGCTGATCCTTCGGATCGAGGTCGATGGCTAGCGTCTCACGGATCCAAGGCAAAAGACGCGGCAATTCCTGGCCGCTCAGTTCGTAACGGCTGCCGGTGATCTCGACGACATCACGATCATTTATCGCAAAACTCGTATCGCGAAAACCCCAGTTTTCCCAGCTTTCTGCTTCGTCGGCTCCGATGAATATCGGTTCCGGATAGATCAATTTATCTTTGTTCATCGCTTAGTAACATGGAGTTTGTACTACAACGATCAGAAACGCTTGAACGCTTCTGCTATTTCAGGAACGAAATGATGGTGCTTTCTTTGGTAAGGGCGGATGGCGCGATTCCCAGCAGCGAGCGAAAGGTTCGCGTAAGGTGTGCGGAATCAGAAAATCCGGCCTCATGAGCGACCTCTGTAAGCGATTCGCCTTTTGCAAAAAGGTGCATCGCGTCACGCAGCCGCAACCAGAGCAGATAGCGGCGGACGGGAATTCGGACGTTTTCGGTAAAAAGGTGTGAGAAACGGCTTTCCGAAAGCTCGACTCCGGCTGCGATCTCCTGAACCGAAATGCCCTCGTCGCGGCTCGATCTGATCCACTCAATGCTCTGCGCAACGCGACTGTCGATCGGCATGCTTTCACCATTATCGATGGCTGCGACCATCTGTTGGCAGATATTTTCGATATCATTTGCCGCCATACGGTCGTCAAAAGCGGAAAAGATCGAGCGTATCTTAGTAACAGCTTCTGCCGAAAGCCTCGTGATTCCGTGTTTTGAAAAGATCGGTGCAAGCGGCTGTGCAAGTTTGGTCTCGGGAGCGAGCAGAAGCATCACCATCTTATTGTGCCGCCCGTCGATAGCGTGGGGCTGGCCGGGAGCGATGATGGCGGATTCGTAGTTGGTGAAGGTGTCGTCTTCGCGTGTTCGCAGTGCAAAAGTTTGTTCGAGAGCCACGCAGACCTTGATAGCCGGGGATTCGTGCAGACTTGCGTCCGCCGCCTGGCCGAGAAAGATCGCCTGCTCGTCCCAAACGAGAACAGTTCCACGCCATTCGCGCGTCGTAACAAAGATGTCGTCGATCTGGCTCATAGGTAACTAGTCGCCGAGGTGCTTATCCGGGACAAGGTAGTTCTTAATGTAATCGGCGACGGCGTCAGCGAGCGGTGTCACGGGCTTTGTGTAACCGGCTTTTCGGATCTGCGTTAGATCGGCCTGAGTGTGGTACTGATATTTGCCGCGAAGCTGTTCGGGCATTTCGATGTATTGAATATTCGGCTTGGTGTCTAATGCGGCGAAGGCGGCGTGGGCCAGTGAATTCCAAGTTGCAGCCTCGCCCGAGCCTACGTTGTATAGCCCGCCAACATTGTTCTCAAGAAAATGCAGCGTCATATCGACGGCATCTTTCACATACACAAAATCCCGTCCGAACTCGCCGTCGTTGTATTCCGGATTGTAGCTGCGAAACAGTCCGATCATGCCTGTTGCGTTGATCTCGCCGAAAGCCTTGTTCACCAGCGAACGCATCTCACCCTTGTGATCTTCGTTCGGGCCGAAAACATTGAAATACTTGAGCCCGACGATGCGGTCAAACATTCCGTTTCGAGCCGCATACTTGTCAAAAATATGCTTCGAATAGCCGTACATATTCAGCGGCCGTAGGGCGTCGAGATGTTCCGTCCCGTCATCCATTCCGGCTGAACCGTCACCATAAGTTGCTGCCGAAGAAGCGTAAACAAAACGTATATTATTTGCGACAGCGAAATCCGCGAGATCCTTTGTGTACTGATAGTTATTACGCATCAGGTAATCGCTATCGCGTTCCGTAGTCGCTGAACAGGCTCCGAGATGAAAGATCGCTTTTGCATCTTTGAATTCACCGAGATCGTCGAGAAAGTCGTCCGCATCGAGATAATCTGCAAACTTTAGCGGCACCAGATTCTTCCATTTATCGGTCTCATCTAGCCGGTCGACGATCAGGATATCGTCGTGGCCGTGCTGATTCAGCCGCCAAACGACCGCACTGCCGATAAAGCCAGCTCCGCCTGTTACAATGATCTTCATACGGCTTATCATACCACCGCGATGCAGACGAATGAACTACGCATGTCCCGCTGAGGCGGTGCACCGGAAGCCCGCACTCCGCTAGCAGGAGCTCGCAATTTGATGGAGCGTGACCCCAGCGAATTAGTCGTACGACGAATTTTTGCAACCAAAACAGGCCCGGCAGCTACGAACCAGTTACAAAACAATGCAATTCTCATTAGAATCGAGTTAGAATCATACTCGACGGACCCCAACAAAAACTGAGAGGTATTAATGAAAGACAATCTCGAAGGTATAGATCTCGAACCCTACGGCGAGACCGCTCTAAATCCCGATGAGGAAAGGATACTGGACGATTTGGGCATTTTCGGTGCCGACCGTCGAAAGTTCCTCGGACAGAGCTTGTCGTCGGTTATCGGGCTGTTTGCTTTTCAGCTTTTGGCGAAGGAACAGGCTGTCGGAGCCATAACACCTTCGTCTGAAGCACTTTATGCTGCTCAGATCGGCGTAGAGAATGCGGTCGATGTGACATTTAAGGTCAACGGAGTGTCAAAAAATCTGGCGGTCGATTCGCGGATGTCGCTGCTCGATGCACTTCGCGAGCGGCTTGACCTTACCGGCTCGAAAAAGGGCTGCGATCAAGGGCAATGCGGTGCCTGCACGGTAATCGTTGATGGCCGCCGTGTGCTTTCGTGCCTGACGCTTGCTGCAACTTGTAAGGGAAAAGAGGTGACGACCGTCGAAGGCTTTGCCAAGGGCGACGAACTTCATCCGATACAGGCTGCATTTATCAAGTACGACGGCTTTCAATGCGGTTACTGTACACCGGGGCAGATCTGCTCGGCGGTGGCTTTGCTTGATGAGGCGAAACGCGGTGATGTTAGCCACGCGACTGCGGATGTTCGCAAGACTGGAACGGGCCTCAAGCTTTCGAGCGACGAGATCATGGAACGCATGAGCGGCAATATCTGCCGGTGCGGAGCTTATCCGGGAATTGTGGCGGCTATTGCCGAGGTGAATTCCGGCAAACAAACCGCAGCAACATGGAATTTTGCCAGCGAAGACGACATTGCCGCTGTTATGAGAACGGAGGACAAAAACGATGCGACCGTTTAAGTACACAGAAGTCACTGATCCAGCTGTTGCGACCCGTTCCGTCGCCGCGAACGCACAAGCAAAATATCTCGCCGGCGGCACGAATCTGGTCGATCTGATGCGCGAGTACATCGCGACGCCAAACGAACTCGTTGATATCAAACCCCTCGGCCTCTCGCAGATATCGCCGACCTCGAACGGCGTGTCGATCGGTGCTCTTGCGCGAAATTCAGACACTGCAAATCATCCGCTGATCCGAAAAGAATATCCGTTGCTCTCGATGGCAATCCTCGCCGGAGCTTCGCCTCAATTGCGAAACATGGCGACCAACGGCGGCAATCTGATGCAGCGAACCCGTTGCCCGTATTTTTACGACATCGCATTGCCATGCAATAAACGCGAAAAAGGCAGCGGCTGCAGCGCCGTCGAAGGGCTGAATCGAACACATGCGATCCTCGGTCACAGTGCAGACTGCGTTGCCACCGATCCGGGCGATATGGCGAACGCCCTTTACGCTCTTGATGCGGTGGTAAAAGTTCGCGGGTTGGACGGCAAAGAAAGGTCGATACCGGTGAACGAATTCCACCGTCTGCCGGGCGATTCGCCGGAAAAAGACAACGTGCTCGTTCATGGAGAGCTGATCACGGGAATCGACATTCCAAAGAATAAGTTTGCGGCGAGGTCATATTATCTCAAGGTCCGCGACCGGGCTTCTTATGCGTTCGCATTGATCGCGGTTGCATGTGCGATCGAGATGGATGGCGACCGCGTGAAACAGGCCCGAATCGTTCTCGGCGGCGTTGCTCATAAACCATGGCGTTCGACTGAGGCGGAGAAAATTGTCGTCGGCAAAAAAGCGGACAAAGGGACGTTTGAGGCGGCAGCTACGGCGGCTTTAGCTGGAGCAAAACCACTCAGCCACAACGCGTACAAGATCGATCTAAGCAAACGGGCGATCGTCGTTGCACTTGAAAGGGCTTTAGCAGGATAAACAAGGAGCGATCATCATGACCAAATATATCGGTAAAGAAATGAGCAGGGTTGATGGCTTCGCTAAGGTGACGGGCAAGGCGAAGTACGCGGCGGAATTTAAGGTGCCAAATCTGGCGTACGGATTCATCGCCACCAGTAGCATCGCCCGCGGCACGATCCGTTCGATCGACACAACAGAAGCGAGCAAGGCCGCCGGCGTTATCAAGGTCTATACGCATGAGAATTTTCCCGTGCCAAAACCCGCGACCGCAACGCCGGCGAATGACACTTCTTACAAGGCTTTGCATTCGAACAAGATTATTTTTAATCAACAGCCGATTGCCTTTGTTGTTGCGGAGACGTTTGAACAGGCACGCTATGCCGCGCGTCTGATCAAGGCGACCTACAATGAAGAGAAGCCGACGACTGATTTCCTCGGGTTGATAGATAAAGCATTCGTACCCAACCCCGAACGAGCCGCAAGGCCTCGAGGAAATCCGGAACAGGCCCTTGCCGCGGCTCCTGTAAAGATCGAGGGCACGTACACCATCGCGATCGATCACCACAATCCGATGGAGCCACACGGAGCCATCGCGTTTTGGGAAGGGAATAAGCTGACCATCTTTGACAAAACGCAGGGTGTTTTCATGGTGCGGCAGCATCTGGCCACGACGTTTGGCATACCGCCGACGGATGTACAGGTGATTTCGCCGTTCGTCGGCGGAGCTTTTGGATCGTCGCTCAGGCCAAATTATTATCCGGCGTTGATCGCCGCCGCGTCGAAAGATATCAAGCGGCCCGTAAAGTTTGTTTACACGCGAACCCAGATGTACACCGGAAACGGTTACCGCCCGCAGAGCTGGCAGAAGGTTTCGCTCGGTGCCGAGACGAATGGAAAACTGACTTCCATTATTCACGAAGGCATAAATAACTCGCCGTTCGCACAGGTCTACACCGACAACATGACGGGTTTGCCGCGTGTTCTCTATGCGTGTCCGAATGCCGACACGAAGCAAAAGATCATCTCGACCGATCTTCCTCAGCCAGCACCCGTGCGAGCACCGGGAGCTGTGACGGGAATGTTCGCTCTCGAATGTGCGATGGACGAGCTGGCGTATGCCCTGAAAATGGATCCGCTCGAGCTTCGAGTGGTCAATTTTTCTAACGTCAATCCTGATAACAATCGTCCGTATTCCAGCAAGGCCTTGATCGAATGCTATCGGCTCGGGGCCGAGAAATTTGGCTGGAGCAAACGCAAGCACGAGCCCGGATCGATGCGTGAGGGTAAGACGCTTGTTGGTTGGGGCGTGGCTTCGGGGTTGTGGAATGCTGCTCAGTTGCAGGCCTCAGCAAAGGTCGTGTTGCGAGCAGATGGAACTGCTCACGTCAGCAGCGGAACAACTGACATCGGACCGGGAACGTACACGGCGATGACGGCGATCGCCGCCGAATATCTTGGCATTCAGGCCGAAAAGGTGAAGTTCGAACTTGGTGACACCAAATATCCGCCCGCTCCGATCCAAGGCGGTTCGTTTACGACCGCGAGCGTTGGTTCGGCGATATATGGAGCCGCTCAGAACATCAAGAAGAAGCTGATGGACCTCGCCAACAAAGCTGACGATTCCATATTCAAAACCGCGAAACCCGAAGATCTGGAGCTGTTTAACGGCACACTGAGATATCAGAAAGAAACAGCGAAGTCGGTAAGCGTGTCCGATCTAATGCGGAAAAATAGCACTGCCGAGATCGAGGATACGTTCCAGGCGAGTCCCGGGGCTGAACGTCAGAACTATGCGACCGGTGCGCACGGCGTGCAGTTTGCCGAGGTCAAGATCGACCCCGACCTTCGCACTATCAAGGTCACCCGCGTGATCGAGGTTTCTGCTTGCGGCAAGATCATGAATCCGAAGACCTCGCATAGCCAGGAGATCGGCGGCATCGTGTGGGGCATCGGAATGGCCTTGCAGGAGGCCACCGAGATCGATCATCGCTACGGCCGAATGATGAACCCTAACCTGCAGCATTATCATGTGCCGGTAAACGCTGACATCCTCGATGTCGAGACCTTTTTCATCGAGGAAGACGACAAGATCGTTAACCCGCTCGGAGTCAAAGGCATGGGCGAACTCGGTATGGTTGGTGTTCCGGCAGCGATCGCAAATGCTGTTTTCCACGCGACCGGAAAGCGGGTCCGCGATCTGCCGATCACGATCGAAAAGCTCTTGTAGGCATCAGAGGAACTTCATCGTCCCGTCATCAACGCGGCCATATCTGAGCATAGAGAGGTCGCGAACGTAGTTTTGATACAGCCGCCAAGGTGGTTTTGAGCCCTGGCTCGGCAGTGAATCGAGAGCCCGGAGCACGTAGCCGGAATTAAAATCCAGCACGGGCTCCGGCTTGATCGAATCGTCACCGATCTGCGGAGAGCACTGTTTCCAACCCTTCGCGTCCATATATTTCAGCAAGCGGCAGACGTATTCCGATGTCAGATCGCATTTGAGCGTCCAGGAGGCATTCGTGTAACCGAATGCCTGAGCGAGGTTTGGCACGTCGTTGTACATCATGCCTTTGTAGGCGAACTTTTTCGATAGATCGACCGTCTCTCCGTCAACGACAAGCGTCAGGCCGGACATTATCTTTAGCACAAGGCCGGTCGCGGTGACGATGATATCAGCTTCCAGCTTTTCGCCTGATTTGAGATGAATTCCCGTTTGCGAAAAGCTGTCGATCTCATCGGTCACGATCGACGCCCGCCCGTCGCGAATCGCTTTAAACAGATCGGCATCGGGAACGAGGCAGATCCGCTGATCCCACGGATTGTAGCTCGGGCTGAAGTGTTTATTCGCTGCCTCATCTCCCAACTCCTTCTTCACGCCCTTCGCAAGCAAGCGTTTCATCGCAGACGGACGTTTGCGTGACAATGTGTAAAAGAAGATCCCCAACAGCACATTCTTCCACCGAGAGATCGTGTATGCGGCTTTGTCGGGCAGAACTGAACGCAGAGTGTTCGCTATCTTATCGACAGACGGCCGCGAGACCACGTACGTCGGCGAACGCTGCAGCATTGTCACATGCTCCGCCGTTTCAGCCATCGCCGGAACAAGCGTAACAGCGGTAGCTCCGCTGCCTATCACGACTACGCGCTTGCCTGCATAGCCCAGATTCTGCGGCCATTTCTGCGGATGGATGATGATGCCTTTGTAGTTGTCAAACCCCGGCCATTCCGGGGTGTAACCCGCTTCGTAGTCGTAGTAGCCGGTGCAGAGGTAGAGGAAATTGCACGTCAGGCGAACGGATTCCCTTTTGTTCTCTTCCTTCTCTGCTCCTCCGCGCCTCTCCGGTGATCTATCGCTTTCACATCGAGCGGGCTCACTCCCTAACGGTCGTGTTTCTGCCTCGATCGTCCATCTCGCGTCATCCGACGACCACTCGGCACGACTTACCCGATGGCTGTAGCGGATCTCTTTTTCGAGGTCATATTCAGCGGCCGTGTCGCGAATGTATTTCAATATCGCAGGGCCGTCTGCGATCGCTTTCGGATCCGTCCACGGACGAAATCGATACCCGAGCGTGTACATATCCGAATCAGACCGAACACCCGGATACCGAAACAGATCCCAAGTCCCACCCGACGCTTCGCGGCCCTCTAGGATCGCAAATGTCTTATCGGGACAGCCCATCCGCAAGCGAGCCGCCGCTCCGATGCCGGAAAGTCCAGCCCCTATAATAAGCACATCAAAATGCTTCATGGCGGTTAGCATAACAGACTTTTTCCCCACGCCAAGACGGCCACAACCGCCATATCGAACCATTTTTTCACAAATTGCTGTCCCACGTGGGACATGTGTGGGACAGTTTGCGGCGTCTCTAACTCGCTGCAAATACGGCATTTATGACGTTGTGAGTTGACTGTCCCACTGTCCCACCATAAATTCAATCTGACTCGCCCTGACAAAACTGACACTTCGAACCCCTCTTTAACTGGGCCGATTTGACGGTTCCAATCCTTCATTTGCCGCTTTAATTTTCAAAGATCGGTCGCTGCAACAAGTAGGAATGCAACGATGTTGCAAAAATAGCACAAGATAGCAAAAAAGTCAAGGAAATAGTTCTTGCGAGAAATATACGATTACCAACCTAGTACATAAGCAAACATCAACGGAGCCACGATCGATGCGTCCGACTCAACAATAAACTTCGGCGTGGTCGCTTCCAGCTTGCCCCAAGTTATCTTCTCGTTCGGGACGGCTCCTGAATATGAGCCGTACGACGTGGTCGAATCCGAGATCTGGCAAAAATAGCCCCAAACGGGAACTCCGTCGCGCTGGAGATCCTGGTGTAGCATTGGTACGACACATATCGGGAAGTCGCCGGCGATGCCTCCGCCTATTTGGAAAAATCCGATGGTTGAGTCGTCGGTTGCGTTCGCGGTATACCATTCGGCGAGGGACATCATGTATTCGATGCCAGTCCGGACGGTATGGACGTTTTTGATGTCGCCGGTGATGACGTGGCCGGCAAACATATTGCCCATCGTCGAATCTTCCCAGCCCGGCACGACCATGGGCAGGTTTTTCTCCATCGCGGCGTACATCCACGAATCTTTGAGGTCGATCTGGTAATACTCCTCGAGCGAACCGTTTTTCAGGACTTGGTACATGAACTCGTGCGGGAAATACTGCTTTCCTTCCTGATCCGCCTTCGTCCAGACATCAACCATCGCTTTTTCCAGCCGCCGCATAGCTTCCATTTCGGGGATGCATGTGTCGGTCACGCGGTTCATGTGGCGGTCGAGCAGGTCCTGTTCGTCAGCCGGCGTCAGGTCGCGGTAATGCGGCACGCGCTCGTAAAAATCGTGGGCGACGAGATTGAAAAGGTCTTCCTCAAGATTCGCCCCCGTACAAGAAATGATCTGCACCTTATCGTGACGGATCATCTCCGCGAGGCTTAAACCCAGCTCAGCCGTCGACATCGCTCCGGCGAGCGTGATCATCATCTTACCGCCCGCGTCGAGATGCTTTACATAGCCTTCGGAGGCGTCGATAAGTGCTGCTGAGTTAAAATGCCGATAGTGATGTTTAATGAATTGTTTTACTGGTGCGTTCATAGTGTGGTCATCGAAAATTAAAATGATATCGCATATGTCTTGTTTTCCTGTATCATCACCCCACAGTTTTACGCTATCTCGGAGGGAAATCTGAATGAACATCAAAAGCCTTCTTTCATTCCGAAATCTTAAGAAAATAAGATCGC
>JBGSQW010000020.1:0-61220 GCA_041737885.1 Pyrinomonadaceae bacterium
TCAAAGAAGTTCACCGTCCCCGGCGGATACCCTCCACCCGGAGCCACCGGCACCACCGTCGCCGTGATCGTCAGATTCTCACCATACACCGGTGCATTCATCGCCGTCGTCACCGACGTCGATGTGTCCGCCTTATTGACCGTATGAGCTTCCGTGTCCGAGCTTCCGTTGAAGTTCGTGTCCCCCGGATACGAAGCCGTCAGCGTCAGGCCGCCAACTGCAGTGCTCGGAAGCTGACAGCCCGTAGCCGGCAGCACGATCACGCAGCCATTCGTACCGTCACTCACACTTATGTTTCCACTCGGGGGCAGCACCACCATAGGAGCATCGGGTGAGAGTACCCTTCCTGAAAATTCCGGTACAACTCCTTCCGGCAAAGCGAAATCGCCCTTGTCGATCAAACGCAGGTCTTCATCCGCTGGCGGCGGCACAGGAGCAGGTACCAGCACTGCTGTATAGGTCCATGGGAAGGCCCCGGTGCCGGGGGGCACATTATCGAATGATGTCACAACCAGCGTGTAATTACCCGCCGCAAGTGGGGAAGTGGTTGTTACCCTGGATTTAAGATTTCCACCGCCATCGTCATTAGCCGTTATCGCGTTTGCACATGGCGCGGCCGGGTTGAATCCTCCGGGGCCGTAGAGCGTTATGAATGTATCCGCATCAGCCGGCGTGATCGTTGCTCCATCGGACGGCGACGTGCTCAGGGTTACGTTCGTACTCGACGCAAGCGTAAAGGAATGGGTACGGTACCGAACAGCCGTGCCGACGCCGGAAAGGGAGCACCCACCGCCCTGGTTAAATCCGAGTGGGCGGTTATATGTCGGGTCGCCCGCTCCTAGTGTTCCGCTGAGTGCAACAGGGATCAGCGGTGTAACCGCTACGTTGACCATATACGGTTGTCCAAATACGGTTGGGTCTGGCACATCAGAACTGATGCTGGTGGTCGTATTAGCTTTGAGCACGACGTGAGCCTCGGTATCAGAGCTTGAGTTAAAGTTCATGTCGCCGACGTAACTTGCGGTCAGGGTTCGTGAGCCGACGGCTTCGAGAGTTAAAGCACATTGCCCGGCTGCCACGGTTCCCGTACAGGTTTCCGCCCCGCCGCTAACCGTTATTACAACATTTCCGGTCGGTGTACCCGCTCCGGGCGGCACCGCAACCACCGTGAAATTCACGTTGATAATTTGACCATAGACAGACGGATCCGGAAGGTCGCTCGTGATCGCCGTCGCCGTGTCCGCTTTATTGACGACCTGATTCAAGTTACCTGACGTGCTGGTGTTGAAGTTGCCGTCACCATTGTAAACCGCCGTGATCGGATGGCTTGCAACGGCGAGACTACTGATCGAACAAGTCGCCACATTAACGGCAACCGTTTGCGCCGCACAAGTACCAATATTGACGCCATTATCTCTGAAAGAGATATTTCCTGTCGGCGTTCCCGCTCCAGGAGCTGTCACACTGATAGTCGCCGTAAAGAGCACAGGCTGTCCCCAAACGGATGGGTTAACGGATGAGGCCAGCGCCGTGGTCGTGTTAGCTCTATTTACCACCTGTCCGCCGGTAAGCGATCCACTGCTCGGGTCAAATCCGGAAACGCCGAGGAAGTTCGCCGCAACCGTATGGGTATTAACACTGAGAGCACTCGTAGTTGTTGAAGCGACACCGCTTGCATTCGTTACGGTAGCGATAGGTCCACCGCCGTCGATCACGAAATTTACTGTAGCTCCCGCTCCCGGGTTTGGAGCAACCGTGGCCGTGAACGTCACTGATTGTCCAAACACACTCGGATTGGCGCTCGACGCTACGGTTGTCGTCGTAGGTGCTGCAGCAAGAGCGTGCAGGCCGACGGAGCCAAGTAATTGCGGTATATGAAAGACCGAGGCACCGCCTTGCTCGTTATCAATTCCAGAAAGAGAGAAAGTTCTTTCGCCAATACGGTCATTGTTCGGCAGATCGATAGCTCCTGTACCCATGAGCGGCGGAACGGCTGTCGGCTGAGTCGATCCGGCTTTATTGATATGCGAAAGCGACAACGTATGACCTGCTTCGTGAGCCGTAGTACCGGCGATAGCAAAGGTTGTAAAGCCGAGATTGCCCGTAGTCAAAGCATCTGACGGCGTCAGGCTGCTGAGCACTTGGATATTATTTGTAAAGATCGAACCGACGACATCACCGACGACAATCCCAAAATTCGGACCCGTACCGGCAGTATTGCGGACGACCGAACCACCCGCTACGCCAAGGCCATTGTTCGGGCCGGAAACCCGCGAGCCGATCTGCATGTAGTAATAATTGGTGAGACCCGGCGGCGGCGTTCCAATATCGCCAAGAATAAAATCGATCCGGAGGTCTTGTCCCGGAGGTCCGGCAACCGTGCCGGCTAATTCATCAAAGTAATCCTGTTCAACCTCGGCAAGCACCGCGTTTGCGATAGTGTTGAAATCGCCCGCGACAAATCCGTACGGAACCGGGTCGAAGGCTCCGACGACGTTGCCAAAAATATCAGTCGTGTTACCCTGGCCGGCGGTCTTAAAGTCGAGAACGATTGTGAGAATATTCGCTTCGTGGGAACCATTTTCCGGCCGCGATCCGGGCGGTGTCCTCGTGCTCAATTCTAGTCTGAGCGGCGTATTATAGTAAGCTTCCAGCTCTTCTTTCGTGTATTGTCCAAACGGAAGGTCAACACAGACGACTGGACCTCCACCATTTCTGGTATCCATTACCGAGGCCAAGCCTGCCGGATCTACGGCCGTGCTACCCGCCGCTGACTGCGGAGCAAGGTAGCTTCTGGCACTCGAGAGAAGGGAGTTGGAAGCCTCGACGCCATAGGCAAACGCACCAAAGGCTGCAATGCCAACTACGACGCCAACGAGTAAAATGTTTCTCCGACAAAACATGAAAAGTGATCTCAGGTTCTTTTTCATTAGATTCTCCTCCGCAATTTCAACTATTTGAATACGGCAAAAATGGGAATGGAGTCAGCCTTGTGGAAACAAGATAGCTAATTCCAAATAGGGCGAAGCACCAATGCAGCGATCAACAACAAAGAGCTCTCGGTTTTATATAGTGCAAGAAGCAAATGCACAAACCGCTTTAAAGTCAACGCTTTTAGTCTGTCCTGTAACCGGCATTTTAGATATCGGTACCAAGAGCAGATTGGTCCGCCGCTTAGACTGTCCGGCCGTTTAACTCAACTTATCTAGACCATTCCTATATGAAGTCCCCGATAGAAGTCGGAAACGCACAAAAAAGCGTCGGCCCGGTTTGCGGGGCGACGCTTTTTTGCCTTGATCTCTTAGTGCTTAAGAGGTTACGTATTAGTTAAAAATTTCGGCTGTATGACAGGCCTTTTGTATTTTCTTTGAGGTATGCGTTGCTGCCGGCTTGTCCCTTGCCGATCGTTTTGAGCCCGGCGGCGGCGTGGTCGCGTGATGCGGTAAGCAGCGACCGTGTCTTTTGATCCTGGACCAAGGTTGAATTGGCGAGCTCGATGACTCGGTTCGTTATGTCGAATTGGCTTACGCTTTCGCCTGCTGCTTCGAGATTACCGCGAAGTTCGCTGATCTGGCGATGATAGGTTTCGAGGCGTTTGCCGATGGTAGAGCGTTCCGAGACGATATCCAGGATCTTGAGAAACTTGCCCTCTTGTGCCGCCGCGGTCTCCTGCCGGGCCAGTGCTAAGAGCTGTTCGAGATCGCTGCACTGAGCTCCGAGCAATTCGATCAGCGATTCGGAACTATCTTTGACCTTGTCCAAAGTTGCCATAACCAGAACCCCTTATGATCTGTTAACCAACCATCGCGAGGCCTGCTCCCTCGCTGCTTGCGTTTCCCGGTTGCGATGCGATGCCGATGCCCGCATTTACCTGCCAAGCGTCACGAACCGGTACCAAAAGCTGACCGGCCTGCCGCATCATCGATGCATCCGTCTTTGCACTCGCCTTTAGGACCATCATGGTGATGCTGCGATACAGATTGTCGAGATTGACTGCGACTTCCTGTCCTTTTTCAAAATCGAGTATCGACTGCAAATACGTCAAGATATCGAGTGCCCGACGCGAATGTTCGCCTTTTGCGACAAAGTCGCCCGCCTCAATATCGATCGCCGTCAGGCTCAGGAACTTGATAGCTCCGTCATACAGCATTACGAGCTGACGGATCGGATCGCTTTCTGTGTTTGCCTGACGGCCGTAACTTGAGATTACTTTTGGTTTAGCGTACATGTTTTTTAGCGTTCTTCTGAACGTAAATCACATATCGGCTCGTCGCTCCAAACCTTTAGCTCCTAGTTACTTACGAATTTTTATTCGCATTATTCAGCGAAGTTATAATGTTTCCCAGAGCGGTACCCTGGCCGTTAAGCTGCCCGATCGCGGCATCGGCGACCGAGAACCGCTTCGTCAGCGTCGTCCTTAGCTGCTGGAGCGTCTCAAGCCTGTCCGAGATACGCGCATTCAGCCCTGTGACCGACGATTGGTAGCCGGTGATCGCGGTCTGAACGCTGCCGGTGATGCTGTCGCTTAGGTTTTTAGAAACTGTATGGAACTTTTCGAACAGCCCTTCCTGTGCGTCCACAGCACCAAATAGAAGGGCTTTTACATCCTCGGGATTCGTTTTTAGCTTCTCGTTGAAGACTGTCGAGTCGAGCGTCAGATTTCCGTTCTCGTCTTTCGTGACCCCAAGGTCGGTCAGAGCGGTAAAGGCTCCGCCGTTGTCTACGGAAAGACTGCTCGTGGCATCGCGCAGCTGACGCTGTACGTTTCGCAAGGTTGAATCACCGGCAAGAACACCTGTCGGCCTGTCTCTTGAGTCTTTTTTATACTGACTGGCGATCGCGTCCTGAATCGTATTATAGGCTGCTATAAATCCGCGGAGCTTGTTCTCGATATCGCTCGATTGCGTAACACCGACGCTCGCCGATCCGGCTTTCTTGAGATTGAGCGTGACGCCGGTAACGGCATCAGAAACTGTATTTGTCGAACGCGTGATCGCAAGGCCATTGATCGTCAGCGATGCATCGAGCTTGGCAAAATCACCATCCGGCGGATTGAGCGAACGAATATTCAAATCGGTCAGCGTTCCAGTTGCCGATGTTTCAACCAGTTCGACTCGGCCGGTCGCTCCGGTGTCTTTTGAGCTGAGAACGAGCTGATTTCCGGTGCCATCGCCAGTCACATCGACGATGCTTGCGGTCACGCCGGCATTTGCTGCGTTGATCGCATCTCGGAGCCCTTCGAGCGTGTTGTTCTGCGTGTCGATCGTGATCGACGTGCCTGTGGAGGCTCCGCCCTTTCGCAATTCAAAGGTTCCGGTCGTTGCACCACCTACTAACACTGCGGTATTCGTTGCGGCAAAGGAACGCGATGCCTGAGCGAGATTTGAGGCGAGACGAGACACAACCACGTCGAAGCTGCCAATATTTGCAGTCGAGCTGGCCGACGCCGTTATCACCGAAGCGTCAGTCGCCGACGCACTGCGGCCGCTGCCGAGATCGCGGTTGATGAGGGCTTCGGAAGAGGTCGTTAAAGTCGCGAGTGCCGTATTGAGCTGTTTTAGAGACTCAATACGGCTGTTATAGTCGCTAACCTTGGCCTGCATCTGCGTCACCGGACGCGTCCGCTGATCGAGGATCGCATCTCTGATAACGCTAAAATCGATGCCGCTGCCGACGCCGCTGAAACTTGTGCTAGCCATAATCTTTTACTTATCAACGCTCAGGAAAACGCCCTGCATCTTTTGAAACGTTGCTGCCAAGCTGAGCGAAACCTCGGTCGGAAACTGTCGTATCGCCTCGCCGTCCTTATCTATCATCTGAACCACAATGTTGTTGGTCGTCTCGTCCTTGCTGAACTTCAACGAAATGTTGTGCTGAGCAAGAGTCTTTTCAAGCTTTGCCAATTCTATCGGATCGGGTTTTGTTTCTATCCTGATCTCAGCCGGTTGAGCCTTGATCGCAACTTTCGGAACCTCGGCGGCGAGCCGCGTATCTCCTACTGAAACTGCTTGTATCGTCTGCATAGCTGCCTCCTTTTAGGCTTACGAAAAATGTCCGAAGACGAAGATTCATCACCATATCTTCGCCTTCGGACTTGCACATCTCACCTACTTAGATATTTGGTGCGAAGGTGGGAAAACTTCGCCGCCAATTTTTACTATCTGAGCAACGAGAGAAGAGCCTGACTCGACTGGTTAGCCTGGGCAAGAGCGGCAACGCCAGCCTGCTGAAGAGTGGTCAGTCTGGCCAATGCCGAGGCTTCCGAAGCGATGTCAGCATCGCGAATCGAAGATTCTGCAGCCTGAAAGTTAACGATCTGCGTCGAAGCAAGGTCGATAGCCTGTTCCAGGTTGTTCTGGCCAGCACCGACTTTACCCTGAACATCACCAAGAGCAGCGATTGCTGACTTGATAGCTGCGAGAGCGTCTTTAGCACCATCTTCACCACCCGTCAGAACGCCAGCGGTTGCTGCCGTCGGTGACTGTGCTGCAATGTTGTTGTTTGCACCAGCGGTTGCGTCGTTAGCGACAGTTACGTTAAATTCCTTCAGCGAAACAAGCTTGACTTCCGAGCCGTCGGCTTTCGTCTGGACAGCGAAAACGCCAGCCGAACGCAGCGAGGTGTTGCCGTTGACTGCGGTTGCAAGGTTTGCAGCACCGGTTGCTACCGTCGCCGAGGTTGTGAACGAGAAGCTCAAACCTGAATCAGCGTAACCGATCTGCTCGCCAGTGAAGCTGAGAGCCTGTGAACCAGCCGCAGTAGCAGCGGTGACAGCTTTCGTTACCGAGTTAGCTGCTCCGGTCACAGCGATGTCGCCAACAGCTGCAGCAGCTCCAGCGATACCTGTCTGACCTGCACCATCAGCATCCGACGATGAAACCGTAAAGAATTCTGGCGACGAAAGTACAAGCTTGCCGCTCGAATCCAGAGTTGCCTTGATACCAGCACTCTGAACGTTTGCATCGTTGTTGATCGTGTCAAGAACGTTCGACGAGCTAGCACCTGCCGAAAGAGCAACAGTGAACGAGCTCAGCTGGCCGCTCGATCCGACCTGCTGGAACGTGAGCGTTTCAGCCGTGGTCAGCCCCGCTGCGCCTGTGATCACCTGATTACCCGTTACGTTACCTGTTCCGGTACCAATGTTAAGGTTGTTAAGGTCGAGGCCTGTCTTGTCAACGCGGCTGCTCGAAAGGTCAACAGCAACGCTGTTTCCGGCTGCGTTTGCGTTTGCTCCGCCGCCGATGAAAACGTTGATCGCTTTATTGAAACGACCTTCGTCAGATCCGGTTGCACCGCCGAGGCCGATGTTCTGCGCCTGACGATCGATTTCGTTAAATACCTTGCCAAGCTCAGCCTGCAGGGTGTTGCGGTCACCGGTGAAGGTTCCCGATGCCGACTGCGAAGCAAGCGAAGCGGCACGGTCGAGCAAGCCCGAGATCGTGTTCAATCCACCATCGATGATCTGCAGTGTTGAAAGACCGTCGTTAGCATTTCGTACGCCCTGTGATAGAACGGCGCTGTCGCTGCGGAAGGTGTTAGCGATCGCCAAACCGGCAGCGTCGTCGCCCGATTTGTTGATGCGAAGACCTGATGAAAGACGCTGAAGAGTCTTGTTCAGGCTGTTGTTGGTTCCCTGAAGACGAAACTGCGAACCTGACGATGCGTTGTTATTTACGAGTGAAAAATTACCCATTTTAGTTGTGTTCCTCCGTGAACATTGGCTGACCGCCGCATCCGTGCATTGGTCATCTGTTTTTTAATTTAGATTCAAAGATTGAATCGCCGTTTGCGATTCGCACTTAGCCATATCGGAAGATTATTTTTTAACTTTAGGCCTCACTGTAAATATTTTATCTTTGTTGTATATTGTTTAACGTCCCATTATAACGACGTCAACACGGCGGTTCTGAGCTCGTCCCTCGGGTGTCGCATTATCGGCAACGGGCTGAAAACCGCCATAGCCAGCAGCAGACAGACGTTCGGGCTCGATGCCGCGTTCTGTTAAACGCATAAGTACGGACGCCGCCCTTGCGGTCGAGAGTTCCCAGTTCGATGGATATTTTGCGTTTGAGATCGGCGTGGAATCGGTATGACCCTCGATACGGATGTTTGCCGCGACACCTTTAAGATTCTCGGCGAGCGTGTTGATGACAGTTTCGGCTTGCCCGTCGATAACCGCTTCGCCGGCCGCAAAAAATCCGGCTTCCGACAGCGAAACCACGAGGCCGTCCTTGGATTGACGCATCTTGGTTTTCTGTATCAGAACGGGGTTTGCCATCAGGGCCTCTTCAAACTTGGCACGCTCGGTCTTTTCCGATTCATTGCCGGGCAGAATACCGTTGCCGCCGGTGTTCAACGTCGAAAAGCCCTCGACGATCTGCCGTGCCCGCTCCTTATCGCTGGCGGCGTACATTACGATGAATAGCGCCAGCAGCAGCGTCACCAGATCGGCATAGGAAACCAACCAGCGGTCGCGATTGCGATGTTCGGTCTCGTCAAATGTTCTTGAATATCGCGATCTCATTATTTAGGCAGATTGAACTGGTTCATGATCGCCTGCGGAGTCGCATTCGATACGAGGGAAAGAATTACCGACGTCAGCTCTTCGCGACGTGCCATCCGTGATTCGTGACGTTCGCGAAGCCGGGCGGCGAGCGGAAAAAAGATGAGATTTGCAAGGCTGAGGCCGTATATCGTTGCTACGAAAGCGGTTGCGATACCGACACCGAGTAGCTCCGGTCGATCCAGCACGCGGAGAACGCTGATCAGCCCGAGAACGGCACCGAGGATACCAAATGTCGGTGCAAATCCGCCCGCAGCATCGAGCGTTGCCGAATCGTGAATACCTTCGTCATATTCAAGCGCCAGACGGCGTTTCAAGACCTCTTCGATCTGATCGCGTTTGACGCCATCGGCAACGAGGATCAAACCCTGAGCGATGAGAACATCACCGCTAGCCTCGGCATAATCTTCGTAAGCTTTTACGCCATTCTTGTTTGCAGAGCGTGAAAGCCAGGCGAGTTTGGCGATCTCGATGTTGTGAACCTTGTCCTCTTCATCGCGAAGCCGAAGCTGCCAGACGGCTCGAAGTGCGCTCGTAATACCTTTGATCCCACGGCGTACGATGACGGCGCCGAGCGTACCGCCGCAAACGATGAGAGCCGCCGATGGATGCCAGAGAACGCTGATATTCAGGTTCTCATGCCACGCACCGCCGATGATAGCCAGAGCACCGATCGCGATGCCGATCCAGATTGTCCAATCAAATCGCTTCATTATCTTTATTCTTACGGACCATTTGTGAAAGGTTTCCGAGAGCTGCATTCTCGATATCGTCAACGGCGACCTCTGCCGCACGGTTTGCTGCCTGTATCTCTGTGAACACCTCGTAGCGATGGACCGATGTTTCTCCGGGAGCCGAGATGCCGAGCTTCACACCATCGCCGCTGATCCCGAGCACGTCAACGACGACCTCGTTACCAATGACTATTTTTTGGCCTGTGCGGCGTGAAAGAACGAGCATAAAAATTTAGTTCTGCATCAGCGACTCGGCAAATTGATATTTGCTGTCGCTCAAAATTAGCTGCGCACCGATGTGCGTTTCTTTGTTAATGACCAATGGTGCCCGCAGGTTAACGGTCGTCTTATCCCACTCGGACGATATCTTTACTATCGCAAGCGTCTGCAAGTCGGCACCTGCGACCTGCTCTGCCGGAAAAGGTTCGTAACCGGCGAAGATCTCGTTCGGATCGACGACGATGAATCGTCCGGTCTCGCTCTCGATCGAGGCAAGCCAGCAGAAGGGCTGAAACTCGTCCATCGGAACGAGAACGGCGCGCCGCATTTCCGGCATTCCGATCAGGCCCTCGGAAAACGTGATGATCTCCTCCTCGTTGTAGGGAACATCTTTTCCTTTGATATTTATTACTGACATAGCTTCACGACAGTCATCTTCGATGCTTAGCCTAAGTAGTCAAAAAGGGAACGCCGGCCTCTAGCCACAAGCTGAAGCGACGCCTCAAGTGCGCGTTCGGCACTGGCAACTCCGAGAGCCGCCTCTGCAAAATCGACCGATTCGATATCGCTTGCCCGTCCATCGAGCGAAAGAAAATTGCTGGCGAGCGTATCGGCCGCGATCTCGGTCGCATTCATATTGGCACCGATGATCGAACGGGCATTGTTGGTCAGATCGGTGTAAACTGCGAGCCGAGCACTCGATGCTTCCAGCGAAGCCCGGTCAACGACCGCGTCACCCGTTCCTCTCAGGGCGGTGATCGCAGCTGTCAGGTCGGTGAAGATGGTCGAGGTCGCATCGCTGAAAATAGTATCCGCCGTAACGCTAACGGCAATCGCATTCGAGCCCGGCTCGATCTGTATGTACTGCGCACTGGTTGGCGTTGCCGACGGCAGAGCCGTAACGGCGTCGAAGGGAGCTTCGTTCTGCCTGATTCCGCCGAAAAGAAATTCGCCGTTGTTTGCCGTATTGGCAGTTGTCAGAATGCGTCCCCGCAGAGCCTCGATCTCGATCGCAAGGGCGTTCTTAGCCGGCTGGGTCGATGTGTCGCTCAAGCCCTGCGTGACGAGTACGCGAACGCGTTCGAGAATGGTTTCGTAAGTATTGAGGGCATCATCGGCGGCGATCAACTTCTGATTTGCTGCCTGATTGTTACGCTGAAACTGCTTGATCTCGGTCTGCGAGGTCCGCAGATTAAGAACCATCTCCATACCCGACGGATCGTCCGACGCCCGGTTGATGCGCTTGCCGCTCGTGAGCTGTTCCTGCAGCATGCTGAGATTGCTCCGCTGCGAATTGATCCGGCCTGCTGAGCGTTCTGCCGATCTGCTGTCTGAAATTCGAAAATTCATTGCTTTATTACACCTCTAACCCAGTGCCTTATTGAGCCAGGGAAAGTATCATCTGGGTCATCTCATCGGCGATCCTAATAAACCTCGACGCGGCCTCAAATGCTTTCTGATACTGCATCAGATTGATGGCTTCCTCATCGAGCGAGACGCCGGAAACCGCATCTCGTTGTGCCATTGCCTGCGACAGGATCGCGGCCTGTGTCTGTAGAGCGTTGTCTGCCGAACTCACCCGTTCGCCCGCATCCGCGATCATCGAACCGAATATCGAGCTGAACGATCCCGATCGCGTTCCTGCGGTCGAATTCTGATCGGTCAACAGATTTGCTATCTCACCGGCGATGGTTCCCGTCTGGCCAGGCTGTGTCAGCGGCGATGCGACGATGAGACGCGGGTCACCGAGGATAGCGGTATTTATCGAGATATTCTCCGCTGTGACGGGCGGCGTATTGTTAAAGAAATTTACACCGGCGTTTCCGTCAAGGTCGGTGCCGGATGTGTGAAGCGTATTGACGCGTTCGACAACTGCGGCAGCGAGGCTGTCAAGATCATTGATCTGCGTGGCGATTGACGAAATGGCATTTTGGTATCCGGCTATCGCACCTTCCGTAATTACGGCCGGTTCTCCGTCCAGCATGACCTGGGCAAGGCCAAGAGGCGGCGTATCATTGATCTCGAGCGGATTTGCGGTCGTACCGAGTACGAGTGGTTTACCGTCACCGATCGAGAGTGTCAGAGTGCCGTCGCTGTTGGTCGTGGTTCGTGCACCGGTCAGCTCAGCGAGTTTATTTACCGCGACGTCGCGCTGATCGCGAAAATGCGAAGCCTCAGCACCGGCAGCCTCGACGGAACGGATCTGACCGTTTAGCGTGGCGATCTGTTCGGAAAGCCCGTTTGCCTGCTCGACGGTCGACCGCAACTGTGCATCTGTCGTCGTCCGGATATCGTCGAGCCGTTGTCGTGTCGTGTGAAAGGCATTTGCCAGAGACGAGCCTCGCTGTCCTACAAGCGAACGCAGCGGCACCGAATTAGGATTTGCCTCAAGATCACGAAAAGCTCCGAAAAAGGAGTTTATTGAGCTCTGCAGCCCGCCGCTTTCGCTGCCTTGCAGAGAAGTTTCTACCGGAGCAAGAGCATCGCGTTCGGCGGTCAGACGGCCTGCGATTCCTGTCTCTGTCTGTATCCTCGACTGGATGAATATATCGCGAAATGAATGAACCCCGGCGATAGACACGCCCGTTCCGATCGGGAAGCCGTGGATGCTCTGATAAGCAGATTCGACCAGCTCGACACGGCGGCGGCTGTAGCCGGGCGTGTTGACGTTGGCGATATTCTGGCCCGTCACCTCGATGCCAAGCTGATTGGCGTTGAGAGCGCGGCGGCCGATCTCAAAAGCTGAAAAATTAATGCTCATGCTGTTGCTCCCTTGCTGTATTTCAATACAGGAGCTCGATATGTTGACGGCGGAACGCCGCACATCTGGATCGCTGCGGAGGCGAACGACGAACCGCCAAGAGCGAGGCTAGCTGCACGGCCCGCGATCTTTTCAAAACCGCGAGCAGCCTCAAGCAGCTTGTTCGCCTCTGTCTCAAACGCTTCGCGGGCCGCCATATTCAGTGGCTGCGGCGAACCATTTGCCGCACGCTGTTTACCAAAATCTGTAAGCGCAGATGTGATCTCAAGCAATCTTGCACGCATGCGAAACATTTCCGTCTCGCCAGTGCGTGAAAGCGACTCGATGACTGTTGGTTCACAGCGTGTCAGTGCCGTGATCAGATGTGAAGTTAACGATTGAAGGCTGGTGTAGGCGGCCGATTGCTCAGCCATCATGTCGGCGATCTTTCGTATTAGATCATCTTGTTGCATGTGAGTATTACCCCAAGGACAAGAGATCCGCTACGTCGACGCCTAAAGTGAAAATTATCCTTTTAGAGAGTCGATGTTAGGATCTGTCGTCCCTTAAGATCGCATCGGCGATAACCTCGCCGCTCGGGCGGTACGTACCAGCCGAGACCTGCTCGCGAAGAGCTTCGATCCTTTCCTGTCTGACGTCGGGCAGCGCCTTGATCTGATCGACCAGACGGCCAACCTCTGACGCCCGGCTGGAAATATCCAACTTGTCCTCGGTCACAGGGGATCTTTTTCCAACGTTCAGGCCAGTCTCGGCTCCCGCGCTTTTGACATCGCGCTGGAGCTCTGTCCGAACCGGGTCGGGGCCGCTCAATCTATTTATGTTTATCTTTCCCATCATCGTTTCTCTTGAAAAAAAGGTTTCCCAATACATGCCTTTCGGCATTTTATTCTAAACCTTTAGTCAAAATATTGAGTGGATTCAAAACCTGTCCGTTCTGCCGTATCTCAAAGTGCAGATGCGGGCCAGTAGATTTCCCCGTCGAACCTGACAAAGCGACCTGCTGGCCGCCCATAACCTTGTCGCCCACCTGCACCATTACCTTGTCGAGGTGTGCGTAGCGCGTTTCCCGCCCATCGGGATGTTTGATAACGAGTAAATTGCCGTAACCGCCGGACCAACCGGCAAAGCTGACCTCGCCATCAGCCGAAGCCTCGACACCCGTTCCCCGCGGCACAGCCAGATCGAGACCAGCGTGAAACTTGACCTTGCGGTCGATCGGATGATCTCGATTGCCAAAATCGGATGACATTCTGCCATTCACCGGAAACTGATACTCGAGCGTTCCAGTCGCCTCGACCTTCGTTCCCGTTTTGAGAACCTCAGTGATAGGCGCGTTCGGAGCAACGCGTGGCCGCGTAGTATTTACAACACGTCCGTCGAGGATAAGATGTCGAAGCGATTCCTCGATGCCCTCAGATCTTGCCTGATCCTCAAAGGTCGAGATCACCTCGGCGTCATTCGGATTCCCGGCAAACTCCATCCTCTCAAGCGGGATCGGCTTTGCTGACCTGTTGATCAAGGGGAACTGCTTGCCCTCGCCTTCACGCTGTATCTCTTTGAATGATGTGATCGCCCCGTCAAAGCCCTTCGGCCTTGAGATCTCTTCCGGTGCAACGCCGAGCTGACGCATTAGTGTATTAGCAAGGCCGAGGCCGCCCGCTTCCGCCATAACCTTAGCCATCTGCTCTGAGAAAAGCTGTTTTGCGAGGCCCGTTCCGCCATCTCCGCCAAATAGCGGCTCGTCGTCGCCATCCGACGTCTCGTAACCCGATTTGTTCAGCGCGGATGTCAATTGCATCAACAGAATCGATTCAAAATCGGTCGCCACCTTGCGCAGTTCTTGGGGCGACGATTTTCGCGCCGCTGTCTGGATCCCGTTCAGCTTGTCGAGCATTGAGACTTCCATTAAGTTACTGCAGCTCCAGATCGGCGTTCATCGCCCCGGCAGACTTTATCGCCTGCAAAATACTGATAATGTCGCGTGCCGAAACACCCACTGATCGAAGCCCGCGAACCACCTCGTCAACCGTCGCACCGTCCGGCAGCACAACCGATTCCGGTTTTTTTTCCTTAACATCGATGGACGTATTTGGCACTACAAACGTCTGGCCGCCGGGCGAGAGGGGATTTGGCTGCGACACGTCGTATTCTGTCCCGACCTTGACGGTCACGCCGCCCTGCGAAATAGCCACCGACGCGATCTTGACCTCGCTTCCCATGACGATCGTGCCGGTGCGTTCATTGATGACGATCTTCGCGATCTTGTCCGGCCTCAGGCTCAGGCTTTCGAGCTCGGCGATGAAGCGTACGCGATTGGTGTTGTAGGCGTCGGGGACGATCACCTCGATATTTCGGCCGTCGAGGGCCCGTGCCGTGCCCGGGCCAAATTTGATGTTGATCACATCATTAAGCCGGGCAGCGGTCGAGAAATCTTCGTTTCTCAACACCATTACTATCTGATTATTTGCCGCGAGCTCTGTTGGAACCGCTCTTTCCACGTTTGCACCGTTCGGCAGACGGCCGACGGTCGGATGATTGATCTCGACTGAATTTCCCGAGTTTCCAGCCGAAATTCCGCCGATCGAGATCGAACCCTGAGCGACGGCGTAAACGTTGCCGTCGAGGCCCTTAAGTGACGTAAGTATCAATGTGCCGCCCTGCAGACTCTTGGCATCGCCGATCGACGAAACCGTCGCGTCGATCTTCGAGCCCGGCCGTGCGAATGGAGGCAAGGTTGCCGTCACCAGGACGGTTGCAATATTCTCGGGCTTTAATCCCGCAGCATTGGTCGAGATGCCCATGCGTTCGAGGAGATTTTGCAGCGTCTGACGAGCGTAGATGTTCTGCTGAACGCGGTCACCGGTACGGTTAAGGCCTACGACCAGTCCGTAGCCGATGAGCTGGTTTGAACGCACACCCTCGATGTCCGCCAAATCCTTGACGCGGACATTCATCATTCCGTCCGTATTCTGACAGTAAACGGCGGCCGGCGAGAACGCCAGTGTGAGAGCAATGACGCCGTAAATCCAATGTTTTGTGATACTTCTAAGCATTTTATAGAACCTAGAACGGGTTGATCTTATCGAATAACCGCCACAGCCAACCCGGCCCATTATCAGCAGATGCAATTCCCTTGCCATTGAATTCGACACGCAGATCGCCGACGAGCGTGGTGGGAATTGAGTTGTCATTCGCAAGATCGTTCTGCCGGACAATACCCGTAACTGCGAGCTGTTCGGTCTCTTTATTGATCTTGACCATCTTGACGGCTTCGATTCGCAGATCGCCGTTTGGGAGAACCTCAAGAACCCGTGCGGTGATCCTCGACCTAACCAGACTCGTCCGGCTCGTGGAGCCTTTACCTTCGAATTCTCGTTTGCCAAGTTCACCCATTACCGGAGCGACCGCGGCAACGCCATTGATCGGCAGCCCGGCAACGAGCGGAATGAGGCCGCCGAGATTACCGGAATCGCGGTCACGTTTCGCGTTTGACGAGACATTTGCCGTGTTTGATTCCACCACGTCAACAAACACGAGGTCACCGGCCTGTCTCGCTTTGAAATCGCGAAGAAGGTTGGCGTTCATCGAGCTGTCGGTGAACAAGGAACCATTTGTCGGCTTTACCGGCTCGATCACGATGATCTGAGGTGGTTTTTCGGAAACCTCGACCACGGTGAGTTTCGGCTGGCCTTTCGGCCCTGTCTTTTTCTTTTGAGCAATTGCGGTAGATGACACCGCGAGAACGATCATTAAGATCGATAGTCCTTTGTACTTCATATTTTTAAAAAAGGAGTTTTACGTGACCTTCATCAACGACGATCGCCTGCATCATGTAGTTGGTCTGTTTGTTTTTGACGGAGATGCGGTCACCGATCCGGCCATTGGCGCAAGCTTCGCCCGAGACGATGATCTTCATTCGACCTGACTGGGCCTCGACACGGACCGGGTCGCCAAGCTTGATGACCACCGCTGCGGTGTATGAATCGGCGGACAGCGGCTTTCCGCTCTCAAGCGGCCGCGTCATCTGAACGCCGCGCAGGACCGCGGGATCGCGAAGGTAGCTCGTCAGCGGTTTCTCGAGCCTTACCTTTTCCATACGAACATCGGCGGGCGTGAGCTTTTTATTAGCCGCAAGGTCGGCGGCGGCGACGAGCACTTCACAATAAACAGCGGCCTCAGCTGAAACCGCAAAGGTTCTGATCAATTTTCCGTCAACACGAACTTCAACCGGGACGGGAAATTTTTCATAGAGGCTTCGAACGCCTTTTATAGCTGCCTTGATATCAATAGCTCCGAGCGGAACTGCAATATCGGCAGGAACGTCTATTCCAAGAATATCGACTGAAACTTTTGGATCGGAAAACTGGCCACGAACAGCTTTTTCAACAGCGTCACGGATCAACTGCGTCGGAATAGTCTGCGATGCTCGGCGAATAACAACCTTTGTTGGGGTTTCGAGCGAGAAATCACCCTCGGCAAAGCCCGCCGCCTTTATCGCAAGCAAGATCTGGCTCCGTAACAGTTCACGCGTGTTTCCAATACCCGGAGAATAGCCCAACGAAATGCTGCTCAGTCGTCCGGTACGATCTTTGTCGGCGGTGATGCTTGAGATCATGCCGAGATCGATGTGATCGGTGTTGACGACGGTTTCGCCGGCGACACTTATCTTACCTTTGGCTTGAGCATGAGCGTTGAAACAGAGGAGAAGACTCAGAACAAAAGCAGCGGCTGGCCCCAGGGATGTGATCGTCATTCGCATATTCTTCATAGCCATTCCTCCTTTCAAATATCGTCAGTTCTGTCTCTAGTTGACAGCCTGATTGATCGTGCCGAGCATACGGTCAGCCGTCGTGATCACCTTCGAATTTGTCTCGTAGATACGCTGTGCCGAGATCATGTTCACGAGCTCCTCTACGACGCTTACGTTGGAACTTTCAGTGTAGCCTTGATTAATCGCTCCGATCCCATTGGCATTTCCAGCACCGACCGTAGGCTGTCCCGAGGCTCCGGTCGCCTTGAAAAGATTGCCTCCTAAAGCCTCCAGACCGGCAGGATTTGCGAAGATCGCAAGCTGAATCTGGCCGACGTTTTGTGCGTTCGCTTGCCCAGCGGTAGTCGTTGAGACCGTTCCATCCTTTGCGATGGTTACCGACGTTGCTTCCGTAGGAATGGTGATGGACGGCTCTAACTGATCGCCCCCCGCAGTCACGATCTGTCCTTGCTCGTTTAAATGAAATTGACCGGCTCTCGTATAAGCGATCTCGCCACTTGCCTGGCGGATCTGAAAGAATCCACTTCCTTCAACCATCATATCCAGCGGATTCTGAGTTTCTTTATAATCGCCCTGTTTGAATATCTTCTCGCTGGCTATCGACCGTGCACCCATGCCGATCTGCAGACCGACGGGCAGCGGTGTCGAGGCGTTTGCGGCGGCACCGGCGCTTCTCATGTTTTGGTACATCAAGTCCTGAAATTCGAGACGTGTGCGTTTGAAACCGACAGTCGACGCGTTAGCCAGGTTGTTGGCGATGTTGTCGACGTTCTGCTGCTGGACCTGCATACCGGTCGCGGCTGTTAATAGTGCTCTGTTTGGCATAAATGCTCCTTTTTAAAACCTTAGATCTTACCGATCTCACCTGAGACCTTTCTGCCCATGTCATTCATCAAAAGCGTCAGTGACTTTTGCAGCGATTCGAATTCGCGGTTGTTATTTATCATCGCGACCATTTCCGAGATCGTGTTTATGTTCGAACCCTCGAGCGAACCCTGAACTACGCGTGAATTGGTTGCCGGTTGCGGATTCTCAGCTCCGGTCGCCTTAAAGACCGTATCGCCGTCCTTCAGTAAAGCTGCGGCTGGATTGTCAAATCTGACGAGTTTTAACGTGTCGATATCCTTACCGCCAGCGGAGAGCGTTCCGCGCTTTCCGATCGACAGCTCCGTATCACGCGGGATCGTGATCGGGCCTTTTTCTCCGACAACGAGGTCGCCATTTTTGGTGACCAGCTGACCGCCGTCACTGACGGTCATATTGCCTGCACGAGTAAAGCGTGGGCCGTTCGGCGTTTCGATCTGGATAAATGCGTCGCCTTCGATCGCTACATCGAGGCTGCGGCCGGTCAGCTGAACAGATCCACTCGAGAAATCGGTGCTGTTAGCCGCCGAAGCTCCCGCAACCAATAGCTGCCGGTCGCCGGTACCTTTTTTCTCGGCTTCAAAGGTGCCGTAGGTCATTCGCTGCGCCTTAAATCCGGTGGTCGAAGCGTTGGCGATATTGTTTGCCTGTGTTTCGAGCGTATTCTGACGGGCACGCATCCCGAGGAAAATTGTGTAGAGTCCGTAATTCATTCTGTTCTTACCTTCCGGCTCGTGCCGCCTGATCCAGATCGAGGATCAGTTCGACCTCGCCGGGCATCATTCCGATCGTCGTGGCTATTGCCTCAGCACTTTGCCCGCGGGCGGCGAGTGTGACGACGCGGTGACGACGCTCGGTTATGTTGAGTTTTGGAGCTTCGCTGTTTTCGTCCACGACCTCTTCGGCCATAAGTTTGGGCTGGCGAACTCGCGTTTCGAGCCAGACGAGACGACGCGACATCTCAGCCACGTGTTCATTGTTGGCGTCCATCGTATCGCGGACACGTTTGAGCATGCTCTGAAGTTCCTCGACCTTTTCCTCACTCGCGGTGACCAGGCGACGGCACTTTCGCTGCTTAACCAAACAGATAAGTGTGGTGAAAAGACAAACGATGGCTATCGCTGCGGCACCGATCAATATCTGAAGTTCCTGGGTCAGATTCATTCCGCTACCTCGCTTGGTGCTTCTACTTCGGGGATCTGGACCTTTGGCGGTTCGGCCGCCGTGCTATCGGCCATTATCTTTTTCGACCGTTCCTCTTCCGATCCGATGTCGGTGATCCTGACACCGTAGTAGCCATCGATCACGACCACCTCGCCAAAGGCGAAGGGCGTATTATTGACCAGCAATTCGACCGGTTCATCAACCGTCCGGTTCAGCTCGATCATCGACCCGACCCCGAAACGAACGACATCGCGAAGCGGCATCTGAGTCTTGCCGAAACGAACGGTCACGTTCATCTCAACATCGTAGATGCGTTCAAAATTGACTGGTGATATTTCCTGTTGCATAACTTTCCTTACCGGCTGCTTTCTGTGTGAGTTCAGGCAACCATGCCGTGATTTTCATATTCGCCCGTGATCTGAACGACCAGCTTCCCGTCGAGCGAGCCGAGGCGTCCGACAAACTTATTCGCGTCGGCGACACAGATATTGATCGGCCGATCAACGCTGTGATTTGTTCTGAGAACATCGCCGACAGTTAGGCCCATAAGGTCGGAGACGGCGGACGGAACCATCTCAAGATCTGAGGTCACGGCAAAATTGATGTTCGAAACCTTTTTCAGGAGCGAGTTTGTCGCCTCCGGCGAAGTTGGTACCCCTGAAGCATATGCTCCAAGACTAGCTTTTTTGATGATCGGTTCGAGGAGTTCTACCGGCAGGCAAATGCTCATTAAACCCTTGGCGTCGCCGATCTGAACTTGATAGACGACAGTTGCCACAATGCCGTTGGGCGGTATTATCTGAAGAAGCTGTGGGTGCGTTTCGCGGCCGACGATCTCCGTCTCAAATTCGACGTGTGCTTTCCACGCCTCACGGTAATTCTCGTTTACCACAGCCAGAAAACCCTCAAGTACCTGTAGCTCAAGCTCGGTAGCCGCTCGCGGCGAAGAAAGGCCTTTGCCTTCACCGCCGAGCATACGGTCAATGACCGGAAACGCTATGGACGAACCGAATTCCACAGCGAACACGCTATGAAGCGTCTTAGCCGAAACGGTAAATATGCAGGTAGGATCGGCAAGCCCCTTCAGATAGTCGCCGTAGGATTGCTGGTCGACCGAGATCAGATTGACCTCGCACACGGCACGCATGAAAAGCGGAAGGCTCGACGACAAACCGTGGGCGAAGAGGTCGTGGAGCAGATAGAGCGACCGGATCTCTTCCTTCGACAGGCGGTCGGGCCTTCGAAAGTTGTAGAGAGCGATCGGGCGCCTGCCGGGCATCGACGCGTCACCGGTCGGCGGCGGCATCAATGCCGACATCTCTTCTGCAGATAGGAGTTCTTCGTTATCGTTCATTTCTTAACGTGGCAGGTTCGTCCTCATTCTCACGATCGCCTGCGAACGGAGCTGTGAAACTCGCGATTCCGTAACGCCGAGCACGTCGCCGATCTCTTTCATGGTCAGTTCCTCGACGTAGTAAAGGGCGATGACCTGGCGTTCGCGTTCCGGCAGTTTGTCGATAGCCAATGCGAGATTCTCGCGGTATTCGCGATTTCCCAGCTCCTCGAGAGGCGAAAGCGATGTGTCCGGCACCAGATCTGCTACGCAGAGCCCGGTTTCCTCGTCGCGTTCGTCGAGATTGCTGACCTTAAGACCGCGAATGTCGCGTAGATTCTCGCGAAGCTCGCTGATGTCAATATTCAAATGCTCGGCAACCTCTTCTTCGGTAACCGACCTGCCGTTTTTCTGCTCAAGATGCACGTACGCAGCCTGTATCTCACGTGCCCGGCGGCGAACCGTGCGTGATGCCCAGTCCGACAGCCGAAGGTTATCGAGGATCGCACCTCGCACACGCATTTCCGCAAAGGTCGTAAATGCGATGCCGCGTGACGAATCAAATCGCTCGACAGCGTCTATCAGGCCGACAACACCGGCGCCGTAGAGGTCATCGCGCTCGACCGATGGCGGCAGCTTGGCCGCGATGCGGTCAGCAATATATCTGACCTTGGGGAGATGGGTCAGTATCAGATCGTCCCTCGATTCCTGCGACCGAAAGCTCGGAGCCGTCGCGGCTCCACGCTGATATGTATTTGGTTCTGAATATCCGAGCATTACTTAATTCTGAGCGAGGGAATCCCAAAATGATCTGATCCGCGGAAAACCAGGATTGGTCCTATCCTGTCCGTGGATTTGTTTTGCGATCAGCTTGATCGCACGGCTGGCCGGTGAACTGGGCGCATATTTAACGACTGGCACCTGCTTGCGGATGGCTTCCTGCACCTGCGAATCGTGCGGGATCATTCCAAGAAAATTCAAATGATGATCGAGGAAACCGTGGACTGCGGCATTGATCGACTGATAAACCTGTTCGGCATCGCCGATGCCGACAATGTTATTGACCACGACCGAGATCGATTTACCTGGCGACCGACGAAGTATCACCTTGATGGTTGCGTAGGCATCGACGATCGAGGTTGGGTCGGGTGTAACGACCACAAGCACCTCCGAAGCGGAGCTTAGAATGCCGGCGACATTCTCGGCTATACCCGCCGCCGTATCAATGATCAGATAATCGAGGCTCTCATCCTTTTTCCTTACTTTTTCAAAAACCTCAGGATGGTCGGTCAGGGAAAAGCTTGCCAGATCCTCGACGCCGCTACCGCCCGGGATCAGATCGACATGGCTCGAAAGCGGTATCGTGATCTCGTCTATCTCCTTGAGCCCGGCTATGACATGGCCAAGGTGAAAACTAGGCGAGACACCGCATAGAAGGTCGGCATTCGCCAGGGCAAAATCGGCGTCGAGTAAGCCGATCTTGTTGCCGAGAGCACCGAGCTCGAGTGACAGATTCACGGACAGATTCGATTTGCCGACGCCGCCTTTTCCGCCCGTCACCGCAATCGAACGGCTTCGAAGTCCGCTTTCTGTATGTGGCTGTAGAGGCATCGTCGAAACGCCCGAAGCCATTGTTCTTAGTGTTGCTGCTTGATCACCGATCATTATTTATCTTTGCGAAAATTAGCTTTTCTTTCCTAGGATCCTGTCGGTCAATGTAGATGCCGTTGCGATCTGAAGGTCTTCAGGAACGCGTTGGCCAGTGCAAAAATACGCGAGCGGCAATCCGCTGTGTACTACCGTCTCAAGAACAGCCCCCGGACGTATCGTTTCGTCGATCTTGGTAACCGCCAGGCAATCGGCTCCATACATCTCAAATTTTCTGATCGCAGCCAGCGAATCCGCCGGATGCGTCGTCGCCTGAACCGCGAGGCACTTTCTGATCGCGAGATTTTGCTGAAGATAGTCGGACAGTTCGTACTGATCGGCCAGATCATGCGGGCTGCGGCCAGTGGTATCGATCAAAACTGTCGCCTCGGACGGCAAGCGTCGAAGCACGGCATCGAGCTCCAAAACCGAACGAACAACGTGGCAACCGGCCCCGATGATCTCAGCGTAAGTTTTCAACTGCTCGACTGCTGCAATTCGATAGGTGTCTAAGGTGACTAGCTCGACGCGGCGGTGCTCGTGTAGTGAAACGCGTGCTGCAAGTTTGGCAACTGTGGTGGTTTTCCCCACTCCTGTCGGACCGATCATTGCCATTACAACCGGTGTCTCGCGTCGCAGAGCGTCCTCTTCGAACTTCAGATTGATGGAAAGAGCCCGAAGCAGAGTCGCTCGGGTCAGATGGCTTGCCGCAACCGGGTTTGCCATGTGAAGCGGCACGATCTCGGACACGAATCGACGGGCCATATCACCGGGAATACCGGCACCGGTTAGCTCAAGATAGATATTGTGAAACGGTGCATCGAAAACCCCGCCAAAGATGTCGAGATCGATATCGCCCTGCCAGGAATGCGTATTCTGGAGATTAGAGTAGGCACCTAGCGAGAACTTTACCTCTCTCAGCTCTGCCCGAAGCAATTCGAGTTCACGATTCTGCGGAACTATAACCTCTTTTTTAGCTGCTGAGGCGTCGGCCGCAGGCTTTGCGGCTTCGCGTCGAGGGTGCACGATCTTCGGAGCTTCCGAACTGATCTCAACCGGCTCAAATCCAGCAGACGGCATAGCGGGCATGCGGATCGCCATTTCCTTTTCAAAATCATTTGCAGCCGAGGCTCGGGCGGACAAGGCGGAGATCAAATTCTCTTTCCGCTGATATTCCTTTTCTAATGCCGGTGCCGGTTCGACCACAGTACGTGGTACTGACATTGCATCTTCGGTCAGATTGAGTATTCGATGTGACGGGATCCCTTTTTTTGACAGCTTTTTAGCGGGTGCCGCCGGTGTCGACTGGCTGCGAGATCTATCGAACATCGATGGCGCCGCCGCACTAACCTCAACCTGCATCTTTGATCCCATCCCCAGAAAGCCGCCAGCCTTCACACGCTTGGTCTCGAGAACAAAAGCGTCCTCGCCCAGATCCTGCTTGATCAGCTCAAGTGCTTCGCGTGTCGTCGTTGCCCGGTATTTTTTTACGTTCGTCATAGATCGCTTGATTTAGATCTGAATTAATTGGTGTCTAGCCGACCATTCCCATTGAAACCAGTCGGACGTTGGGAGACACCTCACCGTGTGCCATCACCACCAACTCAGGCAAGAACCGTTCCGTAAGCTTTCTGAGGTGCGGTCGGACCATTGAAGAGCAGAGAATCACTGGCTGTGACATCACCGCAGCACGACAAGCCGTCTCGATCTTCTCGAGCAACTGCTTGCCAAATTCTGGCTCAACAACCTGCTGGGACGCACCGCCGAGCAAACCGAACCGCTCAGCGAGCTGAGATTCGAGCCGCGGATCGAGGGTTAGAACTGTCAGTTCGCCGTTCTCATTTGCAAGGCTGCCGGAAATAGTTCTGGCGAGCGATGCACGTGCCGCTTCTGTCAAGGCGTTGACATCCCGCGTCACAACCCCGACATCCGTGATGGCCTCGAGTATGGTTGTCAGATCACGTATCGGCACGCGTTCGCGAAGCAGATTCTGAAGCACTCGCTGAACCTCGCCAAGCGACAGTACTTTGGGTGTTGCTTCCTCAACCGTTTTAGGATGTGTCTCGGCGAGCGTGTCGAGCAGCGTGCGAGTTTCCTGGCGTCCGAGCAACTCGTGCGCAAAATTCTTGATAAGCTCGGCCATATGAGTGCAGATGACCGTGGTCGGGTCAACGACCGTGTATCCCGATGAAACGGCACGATCGCGATCCTCATTTCGACGCACCCAGACGGCCGGCATTCCGAATGCCGGATCGGTCGTCTCGATGCCCGGAACCTGCTCGCGCACCACGCCAGGATCGATGGCGAGCCAGGCGTCGGGATGTATCTCACCGTGCGCGATCCGCTCGCCTCTAAGGAGTATCGCGTATTCTCGCGGCGGCAGTTGCAAATTGTCCGTAACATGAACAGATGGAACAATTATGCCCATCTCAAGCGCCGATTGCCGGCGGATCTCACGGATGCGGTTAAGGAAAGAATCGTCGCTGCTGACAAGCCCGATCAACCCATAGCCAACCTCAAGCGCAAGAGCGTCAACGCGAAGCAAACTCTCCATTTTCTCGGGAGTTTTGGCTGCATCGGCCTGCTGCTGATCGGCTACCGCATCCGCCTGTTGCTCAGCATTGTTCTTTGCCTGCTGGATCGATAGATAACCGACGCCGCCGACGCCTACAGCCAACGAAATGAACGCGAAATGCGGCATTCCCGGCAGGATTCCGAGGAATAACAAAACCGCGGCAGCTATCAATAGTGGCCGGGGATTGGTCAGCAGCTGGCCGCTCATTTCAGCACCCATGCTGCTCGTAGTGGCAGATCGAGTTGTAATGATCGCAGCCGCAACTGAGATGAATAGCGACGGCACCGCCGCTGCCACACCATCACCGACCGTAAGTGTCGTGTAGGTGGTCAAAGCTGTTGCCAAGGCCATTCCATGCTGTAGAACTCCGATCGCGAAACCCGCACAAATATTGACGACTACGATGATGATCGAGGCGACCGCGTCTCGTTGAGTAAAGCGGATAGCACCATCCATAGCGCCATGGAATTCGGCTGCCTGACTAATATCCTCACGCCTCTGCTTTGCCTGTTTCTCATCGATCACACCTGCGGCCAGATCAGCATCGACGGCCATCTGCTTGCCCGGCATTGCGTCCAAGGTAAAGCGAGCCGTAACCTCGGATGTTCGGACTGCTCCGTGGTTGACCACCAGAAACTGGATGACGAGAAGTATAAGGAAGATCACTACACCGACGATAAAATTCCCACCGATCACAAACTCACCGAAAGCTTTAATAACCGCACCAGCAGCTCCCGCACCTTGGTTTCCATCCGTCAGGATCAACCTGGACGTGGCCAGATTGAGCGCGAGCCGGAAAAGTGTCGTAAGAAGCAAAATGTTCGGGAATGACGTGAATTTTACTGGCTCGATAGCGTACATAGCGGCTAGCAAAACCACTACAGACAACATCAGGTTGATACTGATCAGCACATCCAAAAGGATCGATGGCAGAGGTACGAGCAGTACTAGAAGGATGATAACGGCGCCGACTGGAACAGTAAGGTGGGAGAGCCCGCTGGCTCTGTTCAGGATGTTTTGTAAGGGCGAATTTGCCATGTTTATAGGGGCCTGTACGGCGTGTCCGAGGTGTTTTGTGCAAATTTAATGCCACTTATGGGTCAGCTGGTTTTAAAGTTTGAGAATGAAGCCGCCGATAAGATATTGGCTAATGCTCTGGATGTAATAAATACTTGACGGATTATCTCTACATTTTTTTGGGGATCTTGCTCGCGTACCTGGCGTTCGTGATCTATCGACTGCGCAAAGCAAGCAAGAATATCACCGCCATTAACGCGAATCTCGAACAAAGGGTCGAGGAAAGAACGTTAGAGCTGATGTGGAGCAATACGGAGTTGCAGAAAAGCGAGGCAAATAATAAAGCCTTGCTTAACGCAATGCCGGACGCCATCTGGCGAACGGATCGTGACGGAAGATTTCTCGACCTCATTCCGTCTCAATCCGAAAATCTCATCCGGGCCGATGAGTGGCATGGAAGATCTGTTTCTGATGTCCTTCCACCACATATTTCCGAGAAAATGATACAGCTCGGCTCCCTATCACTAGAGACGGGCGAACCGCAGGTTCTCGATTTTGTGCTGAGCAAGAACGACAAGGTGATGCACTATGAGTGCCGCGTAGTAGTTTGTGGCGAGGGCGAGATCCTAACGGTAATTCGTGATGTGACCGAGCTCAAACGTGCGGTCGCCGAATCACAGGTCATCTTTGAAACTATCCAGGGCGTAAGCACAACCTCAAACGTCAAGGAACTTCTCGATCATATTTATCACTCGATCAGCCGGTTTTTATATTCAGAAAACTGCTTTGTTGCTCTCTATGACGCAAAAACATCAACTCTGGATATGGAATTCTTTGTCGATAAGTACGAACAAACGCCGCCGCCGGGTAAGCTGGGCAACGGCCTGACAGGTTATGCTTTTAGGATCGGCGAGCCGATGTTGCTCACAAGATCAGCCATCAATGACCTGATCGAAGACAGCGAGATCGACATGATCGGTCGATGCCCGGCGGTATGGCTTGGGGTTCCACTCAGGACGCCAAAAGGAGCGATCGGCGTTCTCGCGGTACAGCATTACGAAGACGGCTCAGTTTACGATCAACAAGATCTAGAGCTGCTGGCATCGATCGGTGACCAGATAGGTGTAGCGATCGACAGAAAACGCGCCGAGATCGAGATGTTCGACGCAAAGAGCTTCCTTAATCGCGTCATCGACAATGTTCCGAACCTGATCTACGTGAAAGATAAACTCGGCCGGTACGTTCTCACAAATACCGCATTTGCTGATCTGCACGGAATGGATGTCAAAGATGTAGTCGGCAAAACCGATCAGGATCTGATAGGCAGCTCGGACGATGTCGATCGCTATGATCTCTCGGATCATTATGTTGTCAGCAGCAAACAGGAATACGTTAATCAGGAGGAGAAGCTGGTCGACAGCGACGGAAATATCCATTGGTTGCAATCGGTCAAACGTCCTCTAATGGGAACGTCTGGCGTTGAGTACATTCTGGGCATTGCAACCGATCTGACCGAGCGAAAGGCTCTCGAGCATCAACTGCGTCAGGCTCAGAAACTTGAATCGATCGGCCAGCTTGCTGCTGGCATAGCCCACGAGATCAACACCCCGACCCAATACGTAGGAGATAATGTCCGATTTTTAAAAGACAGCTTTACTGACTATTCCAAGGCTCTTAACAAGGCTTCTGGACTGGTTGAGATGTGTAGAGGACAAGGCCTGCTACCGCAAGCGGTTGGCTCAGTCGATCTAGCATTTCAGGTCGCAGATATTGAGTATCTGGACCGCGAGGTTCCGAGAGCATTCGAACAGGCTCTCGACGGGGTCGAACGTATCAGTAAGATCGTTAGGTCCATCAAGGATTTTGCACACCCGGGTTCAAATAACTTACAGGCTACAGATCTAAATAAAGCGATCGAGAGCACGATCACGGTTGCGAGCAACGAATGGAAGTACGTTGCCGAGGTCGTCACCGACTATGATCCGACGCTCCCGCCAGTTCCATGTCTTGCCAGCGAATTCAACCAGGTAATCCTAAATATGATCGTTAATGCCGCCCACGCGATCTCGGAAAAGCTTGGCGATGGATCACTCTCAAAGGGAGAAATACGGATCAGTACCATCTACCATGAGGATAGCGTTGAGATCCGGATTTCTGATACCGGCGCCGGTATGACTGAAGATGTTAGAAAACGAATATTTGATCCGTTTTTTACTACCAAAGAGGTCGGCAAGGGCACAGGTCAAGGCCTTGCAATAAGTCACCGCGTGATCGTCGAAAAACATCATGGCACTATTGATGTAATCAGCGAACCGGGCATCGGTACGACCTTTGTGATCCGTCTTCCCTTAGACTATTCAGATCGCCCGCCCCTTCAGAGCCCTTCCGGCATGAATAAAGACCTGAGATTTACGGTTGCCCCCGCATTAAAGTAAAGCCTTAACTACCACAACTAATCGTACTTGACTAGCCACATTTTTCTGCATATAGTGATATTGCTTCGAAAACTATAAAACATTCTGTTCGATTTAGGTTCACCGCGGATGCAGACGCAGAGCCCGAATCGATCAAAATCATTGGATAGTTTTCTGAAATAAGGAATTTTGAGGACAAATAGTTAACAGGTTATTTTGTTATTTACCTTTTAAGCCCTTCTTTTCAGTCGAAGATAAATGCTCTGCCGCCCAGCTAATTCGATTTAGTCAAGGCAGAGTGCTCGGGCAATTCCCTGTAGGCGAAATGTGCGTCGTACCACGGCGACGGGAGAATAATCGAGTGACCGGATGCTGAGTTTTTCCCAAACCCCGCTAGCACGCTACTTTTGTGCTGTGCTAATTGTCTCCATAGCTCTACTGGCAACTATCCAGATCGAGCTCGTGGCGACCCAGACCCCGTTTGCCTTTTTTTTCGGTGCAGTCACGGCAGCTTCTTGGCTTTTCGGGCGCGGACCTGGCTTTGTCACGGAACTTCTCTCGGCAGTCGGTGCTCAGTTTCTCCTTATCCCTCAACTTCAAACGCTACAGCCCGACGTATCGAGAACCTTTCAATTTGGTAGTTTCCTACTGATCGGATCGATCATCGTTCTCGCGACGAGCTCGATCCGTAAGTACCTATCCAGCGCCGATCAGGATAAATTCCGTTTTGACTCATTATTTGTCCACAATCCGTTCCCGGTCTGGATTCTTGACAATGAAACCGGGCGGTTTTTATCCGTCAACAAGGCGGCTGAGGACGCTTACGGTTACTCAAGGGATGAGTTTCTAAGTCTTAGAATCGACGACATCAGCGTAACCAACGACGTACTGGATTCAACGTTTATCTCTGTTAACGAGGTTCGAGGAAGCGCTCCGATTCCCGTCTCAAAGCACAGGAAAAAAGATGGATCGTTTATTTATGTTGAGTTGACGTCGCACGAGCTGCCCGAAAACGGTGGATATGCTCGTCTGGTTCACTCGGTTGATGTGACCGAGCGGATCCGTACGTCAAATGCACTTAGAACAAGTGAACAAAGACTGGCGACCGTATTCGGTAGTTGCCCCGTTTCTATAACGGTAAACCGGTGGAGCGATCGGACATTCGTCGAGATCAACGACGAATTCACGGACTTGACCGGCTGGGATCTAAAGGATATTAAAGGCAAGACGGCAGCAGAATGCGGTCTGGTATCTGCCGCGGTCGAGGCAGAACTTGGTTCGTACCTGCTCGAGCACAATACGATCGTCGACCGCGAGATCGAGATAACAACACGCAGCGGTAAGATCCGTAACGTCTTGATCGGTGCTGTTTTTGTTGAAATGTCGGGCGAGCAGCGGGTCATCACTTCATTCGTTAACGTGACGGAATTGAGACGAGCTGAGGAACGGCATCGAGCGAGCGAGGAGCGATTTAGGATCGTTACGGAAAAAGCCAGAGTCGGACTCGTCATGATAAACGACCACCGCCGCTTCTCGTTCGTAAACTCGGCCTATGCCGAGCTTTTTGAACTTCCTTCCACGGATATCATTGGCAGGCGGGTGTCGGAGATACACTCGTCGCTCTATGAGAAGCAGATCGGCCCGAGCCTTGATCGGGCATTTGCAGGTCAGAGTTTCGCATACGAGCTTCGCCAGGCTACCTCGGAAGGAATGCGTTATTTTGACGTTCGGTATGAGCCGACCGAGATCGATGGTGAGGTCGTTTCAGTCGTAGCTGTGATCACCGAAACAACAGACCGAACACGTGCCGAACTCGCACGGGAAAAGATCGAAGAGCGGTACCGGACGCTTTTCGAGTACTCGCCTGACGGTATTGCGATAGCCGACAGAAACAGCCGATACATCGATGCCAATGAAACTCTCTGTAGAATGCTGGGTTACGCAAGAGAGGAATTTGTGGGCCTGCACGCGACAAATGTGTTCGTGCCAAAAGAGATACCGCATCTGGGCGAGACGCTTTTCGGGCTGAATGCCGACCTCGAATACTATCAGGATTGGCAATATCGTAGAAAAGATGGATCTACTTTCCCCGGCGAAGTTATCGCTAACATAATGCCCGATGGAAATACTCTGACGGTCATTCGCGATGTCAGCGAACGCAAACAGCTCGAGGATCAGCTCTTGCAAGCCCAGAAGATGGAGGCGATCGGCGTGCTCGCCGGCGGTGTCGCACACGATTTTAACAACATCCTGACGGCTATCTCGGGCTATAGCGATCTCACGCTCCAGAACATGGATGCCGACGATCCACTTCGCGACTATATAGTCGAGATCAGCGAAGCAGGCGACCGAGCGGCCGCGCTCACCAGCCAACTTTTGTCTTTCAGCCGTCGCCGTGTTCTGTCGCCCTCTATCGTCAACCTTAATTCGGTAGTGACAGATACCGGACGCATGCTGAAGCGGATCGTTAAAGAAAACATTGAGTTCAGAACCGAACTCGACCCTAAGATCGGAAACGTAAAGGTCGATTCGAGTCAGCTGACTCAGATCATCGTCAATTTGGTGGTCAATGCTGGTGACGCGATGCCGAATGGCGGAACGCTGACGATCTCGACCCGCAATACGCGGCTGGATGGAGACTACTCGTACGAGAATGTTGTCGTACCATCTGGCCTGTTTGTCGAATTGACCGTTCGAGATACGGGCGTCGGAATGGATGAGAGCACGCGAAGGCGCCTCTTTGAACCATTCTTTACGACCAAAGAGATGGGTAAAGGAACCGGCCTCGGTTTGTCGACCGTTTACGGCATTGTAAAACAGTCGGGCGGTGACATTCTGGTCAGCAGCGTTCCGGGTATCGGTTCGACCTTTAAGGTCTATCTGCCGGCGGTAATGGATATATCCGACCAACCGTCCGTTCGGGCACCGCAGATCCGGGAACCGCAGCAGTGCGAAACGATCCTGCTCGTCGAAGACGAACCGGCCGTTCGCCATCTCGTTTACAGCATCCTCACGCAGCGCGGTTACAAGGTCATACCGGTCGATAGCGGGCTCGAGGCCTTGTCGGTTTGTCACACGGTCAACGGAAAGATCGACCTGCTTTTGACCGATATGATCATGCCCGGAATGGACGGGCTGCAGTTGAAAGAGGCAGTCCAGGCTCTTCGCCCTGAGATCAAAACCCTCCTGATGTCGGGCTACACCGGTGATACTCTGCAAAACGACATCGCCATACAGGCCGACGGAGGCTTTATCGAAAAGCCGTTCGGTCCTGAGGAATTGATAGCAAAGATCATGACGTTGCTCAATGCCGAAAGTAACCTATCAAAGATCGAACAATACGCAACCGCCTCAACAGCTTCCTAAAATCGTCTCACTTACCAGGACAAAAAGAGACGGCTTAACTATCTGCCAACAAATGAGTTGTGAGAAAAAATCGTCTCACTTAATAAAACCCTCCACGCAAGTGAGACGGGGCAAAATTCCCCACTTTTGTCACATCGCCACCTTTTCTGATGGCGGTACCGGACGATCTACCGAAACAAAAAGTCCTCATAAAGCTCCACTTTCCATTGCAAAATAACCTTCATTCCGCAGGCAGCGAATGCGATGAATGCAATGTTGTTGCAAACATAGCACATGGCAAGTCAAAAGTCAAGGATTATCTCGAAGCGGTGTGAATCGTTTTGCAAAAGTCAGGCCGTGGAGCGGCCTTTAGAAAATAGCCAGATGCGAAGCTTCTGGTTAAATGGGCTAAATTTCATCGCCGCGTCGAAGATGCGGCAAGACAAGTCTGGTGCGGCTTCACCGCACGGCGATCCATGGAATGCCGACTACCAGAAGCTCCGCATCTGGCTATTTTCTTACGCCGCTCCACGGCGAAGAGCGTCAAAATGCCCCACTACCTGGAAGGCGTGAAATGAAAGAAATGAGAAGGAATGAAAAGGGGTCCGGCACGGAAAAATGCAATTCATTCATTTACAATTGATATAATTGACACGGAATAGATCCTTAGTTGATCTTCAGTTTAGTGGAGGCTTACTGGACTGTCGATCTTGTCACCATATGTGACGAAAATCATAGCGTAGGGTGGAACCCTACGTAACGAATAAAAAGGAGCCGTCGCCGAAGGTGACGAACATCTTTATGCGGCAATCAATGGTAAGGGTATTTGAGCGTTATGCCTGGGATTGATGTTCGTCCCCGTTGGGGACGGATTCGTATACCTGATACTCGTAGGGTTTCACCCTACGCTATATTATCCGTCTCCGTTGGAGACAAAATGAGCGGTTAGCGCGGCGAGAATAATTGCAACTCGTCCGTGACTATCTCGTGAATACATTGAGAGTTGGTCCAAAACGCATTTTTCTAATCGATGGTGGAGTTGGGTCTGAAGCTTCGGTTGAAATATATCTTTCGCCCCAAGGTGCCCGATTTCCGGAAGAACTTTTTAGATATAAGATCAATGATCTTTTGCATGACTGAATCGATTTTCGGAGAGGTGTATAAAGGCCGGTTAACCCGAAAGTGGAAATAGGCACAAATATCAAAAGATTTGACTGGAGTATAATAATCGCGATTCTCTACTTTGGAGGATCGGTTTTTTGCTGGGTCTACGATCATGTGCTTATTTCAATGATCCTCGGAATTCCATGGAGTATGCCGCTAATGATGTTAAGTGGTCTAGTCCTCCATATGACTGTAGACGGTGAGAAGTTTCTAGCAACGGGCAGCTTGATTGGAACTATACTAAACATTGGAATTTATCACAGACTTCGTAGCCGAAGGCCCGACCGATAGCTTTATGCAGATGGCTCAACATGCGATGCCGGAGTGAGTTTTCGCGAGAAAATCGGGTCCGTGGGTCAAATGCGGATTAGCTATGAAGAAGCCAGCCTTCTTGCAGGCTCAATCCGGAACAGAATTTGGGTAGTGATCTACATCACTACCAGAATTTGCGACTAAATGTGGCAGTATCGAAGACGTTTAATTCTGACTATGAACAGACTCTTGTCAGTAAAAATGTTGGTTTCAAGTATCGTGGCCGGAATTCTAATGTTCATAGGTTATTGGATCGGTAATCCCTATGCCGATTACTTTCACTATCCCGGATTAATTGCCTATTTGGTCGTCGGGGCACTCTTATTTTTCACGGATCGAGGCGATGCTTTTGAAGCTCCGGGTGAGTGGTTTCCCATCGTTGCCGGGCTGCTGCTGTGGACGGTCATTATCTACAGCGTCATCTCCTTCATCGAGTTTGTAGTTCAACTAGAAGAAGTACGCAAACCAACAGACCCGCCGAAAAAAAGCTTCGGAATACGCTGCCGAAATGAAGATGGCAGGATTTCCCGACATAAGCCAGCAAATCATCGATAATTACTTGAAGTGAAAGAAATCTAGAAAATAGAAGTGGTACCGAGGGTCGGAGTCGAACCGACATGGGCGTTAAGCCCGCCAGATTTTGAGTCTGGTGCGTATACCAATTTCGCCACCCCGGCATTGGAAGTTTAGATAATAAGTCGGCAAACCTGTCAGGTCAAGAGAGGGAAACCAACTTGGCGTATGAACGGGAACTAGATCTCGATCAATATTTCTATCTGAACCCGCCTTTTTGCCTCGTCCAAAAATCTTTCGATGGCAGCAGCGATCTTTTGCCGCGTGAGCATATCACCTATCTCCAGACGTTTTTCCTCAAGCGGCGGCAGCAGCAGGCCAGGGGTTCGCCGGCGAAATTCGGGTGTGAATATTTCGCGATAGTAACGCGTTTCTTCCTCAGAAGTTACGACCACGAATGACGCGAACCGAAAATCGATATATTTTTCTATCGCCACCCTTTGAGCGATCAGACGTTCGAATGCATCATCCTTGACCGAATCGAACCCGACCTGTTTCAATCGCGTTTCAAAAGCAGCGGTCGTCGGAAAGTATGTCAGGGTTTCGGCTATCTTATCGGCTATCTCTTTCTCAGTCGGGGCGATCCGCGGCAGACGCTCCGCTTCCAGCGCGAAGATCCGTTGGTTTATGATGGTCTGCAGAGCCTGATTCAGATCCTCGGTACGAGGCTTTTCAAGCGGTACGCCGGGCTGGAGAGAAAGCTGCCAGAGAATGTCCGAATACGTGATCAACTGAGGCTTTCGTGAGCCATCGGTTACGATCGCAACGGTTTTGTCGACCACATCCTGAGCGCTGACAGCGCTCGCCGCGACCAGCATAACCAACCCCAATATAGCGCTCAACCAGACCTTCATAACCGTCTTAAAGTTTTTCATTCTATATGCTGTGTGTCAATCAGATCGCACGGCGAGATGCTCCATATGTTTAATCTGTTGACACCATGTTAAAAATCGTTTTTAATTAGTAAGGAAGTTTTCCGATTACTTCTGTTCAAGTTCTCTGCTTACAGCCGCTTTATCTGCACTGAATCAGCCCGGCTGCTCTCAAATGTAATGCTGACATCTACGCCGCCTAAAAAAGACGCTAGAGCCTCTGCCCGTCTATCTGTCCCGGACGAAACCTCGAATGAATTAAAATTCATATCGGAGCTGGGGCGGAGCTTGCTCTTTACCGTCCATCCCAAAAAGGTCGCGAGCCGCGTGGCCGAGGCGATCCTTATAGGAGTAGATGCCGCGACCTGTGTCTTTGTTGCCGAATTAGATAGCATCGGCCTGATAACCTGTGAAATGGGCCGCGACGGCGAGATGGAAGACAGCCTGCTCAAACGCGACGAGTTTGAAAAATGGCTGAGATTCATGCCGCCGCAGGTTGGATACTCAGAAGATAATCCGGCCGAATTCATCATCGCAGGCGATGGACACGCGTGTGAATACGTCTCGCCGCTTCACATAAACGGTGAGATCCGCGGAGCGATCATCGTCGGCTTCGAGACGAAACAGGAGTTTACCGACCGTAAAACACGCATCATCGAGGCGGCGACAACCATGGCCGCAATGAGCGTAAACCTCTCGGCACACTACGAGTTGGCTCTCCATGATTCGATCAACGAAGCCCGCGAGGAACACCGAAAGTTTACCGAATCTGTCCTCGATGCCCTGCCTGTTTCACTTTACGTGGTCGATCGCGAATATCGCATCGTCACCTGGAATCGGCATCGCGAGGTCGGTGTGCAAGGCATTCCGCGCGATATCGCGATCGGCAGAAACGTCTTTGACGTACTCGAAAAATATCCGCAGGGGCGTGTTCGCGAGGAATTTGAACGGGCGTTTCGAACTGGGAAGATCGAACGGATCGAGCAGCAAACGATCGCTGACGACGGCTCGACAAGGCACTGGATGGTCAGCAAGGTGCCAATGAAGAATGCAGTTAACGGCGACGTCACGCACGTTATCACAGTCGGCGAAGACGTAACCATGCGTGTCGAAGCCGTTCAGGCGGTAAATCGTGCCGAGAAGCTGGCCGCCGTCGGACGTCTGGCCGCGGGGGTCGTCCATGAGATCAATAACCCTCTGGCAACGATAGCCGCCTGCGCCGAGGCTCTGGAACAGCGGATCGACGAGGGGGCATTCGAAATGTCCGATTCAGCTGACGACCTGACCGAATACCTCGGCCTTATCAAGAGCGAAGCGTTTAGGTGTAAGAATATTACGACCGACCTGCTCGATTTCAGCCGCATTCGAGCCGGTGACCGAACGCCGATCGACGCCGGCGATATCGTTCGATCTGCCGCCAATCTCATCTCTCACCAGAAACGCGGTGAGGGCATCTCACAGCACGTCGAGATCGAAGCCGATCTACCATTCGTCTCTGCCGATGGCGGTCAGATACAACAGGCCGTCATTGCTCTTGCTACCAACGCCATCGACGCCATGCCCGACGGCGGAAGACTTTGCTTTAGAGCCTTTGCAAAGGGAAGCCGCGTCGTTATCGAGGTCGAAGATTCCGGAGCGGGCATTCCTCAAGAGGATATGTCGAAGATCTTTGAACCTTTCTTCACGACCAAAGAGGTCGGCAAAGGAACGGGACTCGGCCTCGCCGTCTGCTATGGGATCATCTCCGAACACGGCGGCCGCCTCAGCGTGCGTTCGACCGTGAAAAAGGGCACTACATTCAGCATCTTCCTTCCGGTTGCTCGCTAGGTACGACCAATTAACTCCCCACAAAACATATGGCTAAATTATTAGTAGTAGACGACGAGAAAAATCTGAGAATGGTCGTCCAAAAAGAACTCGCCCGCCAAGGCCACGAGGTCGAATGCGCATCCGACGGCGAAGCCGCGTGGGAAATGCTTGAGGAGCAGGATTTTGACGTACTGTTGTGCGACATTAACATGCCTCGCCTTGATGGTATGGGCTTACTGCGCCGCACCCGCGAACGCAGCCAGAATCCGCCCGAGGTCATAATGCTCACAGGCCAAGGCACCGTAGAATCAGCCATCCAGGCGATGAAGCTGGGCGCCTATGATTTTTTAACCAAGCCATATCGCATCGGCGAACTCTCAGCCCTTGTCACTGCCGCAGCGGAAAAGCAGCAGCTAAAGGTGGACAACCAACGCCTTCGCGCTCAGATCGCCAGAACACACCAATCCCTACCGGAAATAGTCGCCGAATCGCGGCAGATGAAGGAAGCCCTGAGATTGGTTCAGCGAGTTGCTCCGTCAGATACCTCGGTGATGATCACGGGTGAATCGGGCGTTGGCAAAGAGTTGATCGCTCAGGCTATTCACCGTTTGAGCCGCCGTGCGGATAAGCCATTTATCGATCTGAACTGCGCCGCCTTGCAGGATACTTTGCTTGAAAGCGAATTGTTCGGACACGAAGCGGGAGCATTTTCGGGTGCTCGCGTTCGAAAGCTTGGCCTGTTTGAGATCGCCGACGGCGGAACTATTTTCCTTGATGAGGTTATGGAAATGCCGATGCCTCTGCAATCGAAGTTGCTTCGCGCCCTGGAAACTCGTTCTTTCTTCCGCGTGGGCGGCGTGAAAAAGGTCGAGGTTGATGTTCGGCTCGTAGCGGCGACAAACCGCAATAAAGAACAGGCGATAAACGACGGTATATTCCGCGCCGATCTGATGTACCGCATTAACAGCTTTGAGATAGTAATCCCGCCGCTTCGCGAACGTCGCGAAGATATCGAGCCGCTAGCCCGTCACCTGCTGCACAAACTCGCGGGTGCCGGTGCCGCGGAAATGTCGCCCGCAACGATCGACGCTCTAGCCGCTTTTGACTGGTCGGGTAATGTCCGTCAGCTTCGCAACTGCCTCGAGCGTGCCTTGCTGCTCTGTGACAACAATATGATCACGCCCAAGGAACTGCCGCCCGAGATCGCCTTCCGCATTGAAACACCCAGCGTATCTGTGAGCTACAATGCACCACAAACTAATCAGACTGTCGGAACCTTCCAAAATTCACCATCAAATAACCTTCGCGATGTAGAGCGCCAACAGATCATCGGCGCCCTGGAAAAAACAGGTTGGCATCGTGGAAAAACGGCAGAACTACTGGGCATCTCGCCATCGACGCTCTATAGAAGGCTGAGGGAATATGATCTGGATGTACGTTAAGCCTGAACGTTCAAGATCTTGATGATGTACAAATAGCGTTGTTCCGACAAGGGCATCAGTTTCTTTTTGAAAAGGACATTTTCGCTTTCAAGAGCTTTCTGAAGATTTTCGCCGCCAAAAAAGAGAAGCTGAGATTTTCCCGACCATTTAATGAGGCGGGGCAGTTTTTCGGTAAATTTATCGAGGGCACGGCAAGTGACTGCTTCGCAATGACCGAGGTTTGTTTCGGAGAATTGGGTCGGTGAGAGTCGTGTGCGATGTTTAAGTCTGAGTTTTTCGACCGCGAGGGTCAAAAACTTCGACTTTTTCTCTTTTGATTCTATAAGCACGGCTTTGAGATCTTCGCGGGCGAGAAGACACGGTATCGACGGTAGTCCGCCGCCGGTTCCGACATCGGCGAACCAGATGCCATTTGGCAGATATTCAAGCAGTGTCAGCGATTCCAAAATGTGGCGGGTGGCAAACTCCTCGGGCGTTGACGGGCCGACAAGGTGGAGGAATTCGTTATGTTCCTGGATCAGATCGTAATAATCGGCGAGACGCTCGATGGCATCGGCGGCGAGTTCGATGCCGAATTTCGATTCGTTATCTTTCAGTCCTTTGATAAATTCTGATCGCATATTTCTGAAACGAGTTTCACGCAACTTTGCCAATAAAGCAAAATAAAACGGGAGCCGACGTTTTCACCGACTCCCGAATCTTAAAATTGGTGCGGACGAATGGAATCGAACCATCACGAGATTGCTCCCACAGGCTTCTGAGACCTGCGCGTCTACCAGTTCCGCCACGTCCGCACGTTTGGCGAACCTTGAGGATACTAATTCGGTACCGGAAATTCAAGACGGATCGGAAGAAGTGGCCACGAAATAGCGCCAACAGACACAAAAGGAAATTGTCTTTCGTGTTGCCTTAGTGTGTTTTCGTGGTTCCTGCCTTATACGTATTTGTTATATTGAATACGTGCAAAGCCATCTCGCCGACAATTTGAATGAAATCCATGAGCGAATCGCGAATGCGGCAAAACGCGCTGGTCGCGATCCATCGGAGGTAAAATTAGTTGCCGTCAGCAAGACCCATCCGGTTGAAACGCTTCGCGAGGCGATGGCTGCCGGAGCAACCGTCTTTGGTGAAAACAAAGTTCAAGAGGGTGAATCAAAGATCGACGAGATCGGGCGTGAAGGCGTAGAGTGGCACCTGATCGGCCATCTGCAATCCAACAAAGCTCGAAAGGCGGTCCAGCATTTCGACGTTATTGAGTCCGTCGATTCTATCGAACTCGCTGTGCGGCTTGAGCGTATTTGTGTTGATGAAGGCCGCGATGAGCTTTCAGTATTTGTGCAGGTCGATCTCGCGGGTGAAGCGACGAAATCCGGGATTCCTGAACAAGATCTGCCGGCGTTAGTTGCGTATTTAGTATCGTGTAAACGGTTACGATTTAATGGTTTAATGGTTCTACCACCTTTTTTTGACGATGCAGAAGCTACGCGGCCCTTCTTTACAAGATTACGAACGATACGCGATGAGTTCGCTTTTCAAAACATATTTGCGAACGGCCGCGGCGAGCTTTCGATGGGAATGAGTCACGAGTTTGAGGTCGCGATCGAGGAAGGTGCAACGATCGTTCGGGTTGGAACAGCGATCTTTGGAGGACGTTAATTATGGAACTTAGCAGGACTCAAAAAATACTGCTCGGCATCGTTTCCGCCTGGCCATTGGTGTATATCTTTCTCTTCATTGCGTTTATTTTTGCCCTGATCGCTATGTCTGCCGGAAATCCTGGTGGAGGCGGCGAACTGGATCCGATATTTGGTGGCGGTTTTGTCATTTTAATGTTGGTCCATATGGTAACGATCTTCTTAACCCTCGCATTGACGGTTTTCTTCATCGTTCATGCTGTCAAGAATACGAAACTCGACAGTAATATGAGGATCATCTGGATCGTCCTGTTTTTCCTCGGGGGCATGATCGCTCACCCGATCTATTGGTATCTGCAGATCTGGAAGGAACCGCATACGTCACCTGGCCAGCTTTCACCGCCCGCTGCATCCAGTTGGGTTCAGGACGATTCTCGAACGGCCTCGTACACTCCTCCCAACGAGCCGCCAGATTGGCGTTGATAAAATATGTTGTCATCTACCGTTTATCCGATACTTAGCTTGATCGTCTGGTGCATCTTTGGTGTATTCGCCGGCGTCATTTTGCTGCGTCTCGTCTTTAACTACAGCGATCCCAATCCGTTTGGCAAAGTCGGGCGATTCGGCTTTAAGGTGCGAAAGCTGACCGAGCGCTGGGTCTATCCGGCAGCCCGTTTTTTTGCGATGTATCGCATTGACACAAGGCTCGCTCCATTGCTGACCCTCTTCATAGGTTTGGTCATAACCTTCTTTTTTACGCAGATAATCGGAAATACGTTTTTCGTGATCGATGGCCTGACCGAAGGGGTCAAGGCTGGAAATCCAAAGGTGATCGTCGGGTTCATTCTCTATGCTCTGCTGAGCATTCTTGTGCTGTTCATCTTTCTCCGGTTTTTGGCATCCTGGTTCGTCTTTACACAGAAGACCTTTTTTGCCTTCGTCATAAAAGTGACCGACCCGATCATGCTTCCGGTTCAGAAACTTATTCCGCCGATCGGGATGTTCGATATTTCAGCAATGATCGTTCTTTTGTTGATCAGCTTTTTGCAATCGATCGTTTTGAGCATCTTCGTCCGTGGACAGTAATCCCTCCTCATGAACTTCGTCCAAAAAGACGGCTCGATCATCTTCAGCGTGCACGTCATCCCACGTGCCTCGAGAAGCGAGATCGTCGGCCAGCACGACGATTCTCTGAAGGTTCGCATCTGCTCACCGCCGGTCGACGGTGCCGCAAATGCTGAAATAATTCGTCTCTTTTCAAAACATTTCGGAGTTTCCAAAAGCGAAGTTTCCATCGTCAGCGGCGAAACCTCAAAAAAAAAGAGAATAAAGATCGAAAACCTGTCACTATCGAAGTTTGAGGAACTAATAAAATGAAGAATCAAATATCGTTCATGTCAGGGCTTTTCGATACTCAGGCATCCACGCCGCCAGTCGCAAACGACCGTCATTTTGGCGAAGACCTCGCAAACTGGATGATCGTTAAATCCAAAGGGAGCGAGTTCGTCTTTCATACGCCTGTCGAAAGTGCCGATGGTTGGTCTGAGTCGGTAACAGCCAATGGCGAGACATTTGTACTCGATTTTGGCATTGTCAGTGAAACGATCGGTGACGAATACGCCGGCTGGACGATCACGATCGACAAGCCTCGTTCGTGGAAACTCTTCGGTTCAAAAGATTCGGCTTCGCGCGGAAGGCTCTGCGATCTTGTGCATAACATTCTGCGTGATGAACGCCAGATCCGCGAAGTTCAATGGATGTAAAGGCACCCGCCATTTTTGCGCCGTAATAATGTTGCGTGATATATTCGTTTATTCGATTTTAGTTCAACAAAACAAAGGTTTTTTATCACATGTCAGGACATTCCAAGTGGCACACAATCAAGCACAAAAAAGGTGCTCTCGACGCTAAACGCGGCAAGATCTTTACCAAGCTGATCAAAGAGATCACGGTCGCGGCCCGCACAGGCGGCAGCGGCGACGTTGACGCTAACGCTCGACTTCGCAAAGCTGTCAGCGATGCGAAGGGGCTCAATATGCCCAATGACACGATTGACCGGGCCGTCAAACGCGGTACCGGCCAGCTCGAAGGCGTCAATTATGATGAGATCACGTACGAAGGCTATGGGCCCAACGGCGTTGCGATCCTCGTCGAGACAATGACCGACAATCGAAACCGTACGGTCGCAGAGCTGCGACATTTATTTTCAAAGAACGGCGGCAACCTTGGCGAAGCCGGTTCGGTTGCATGGATGTTCGACAAAAAAGGCTACATCGTCGTTGATAAAGCGGCTAAGTCAGAAGACGAACTCTTTGAGATTGCCATCGAAGCCGGTGCCGACGATATGCAGGACGAGGGCGATGTTTTCGAGATCTACACCGCCACCGAAACCTTTGAGGCGGTGACTGACGCTCTCAAAGCGGCTGGGATCGAGCCGCAGGCAGCCGAGATTTCAATGATCCCACAAAACTACATCGCCCTGACCGGCGCGGACGCTAAAACCATGATGAAACTCTACGACGCCATCGACGACAACGATGATGTCCAGAAGGTTTACGCGAACTTTGATATCGATGAGAGCGAGATGGAATAGTTCCGTCTCGCTGTTTCTACTCCCTTACCTACCTAATAGTCTCTAACACTCTCATGGCCTGATTCCTGTAACCGAGCGAGTTTTTGTCATTGAACGAGGCAGTTGAGCGAAGAAATTCGTTCAAGGCTCCGCGGGCTTCGTCTTTGCGGCCGAGTTCGACATAGAGCATTCCAAGCCGCAGGATGACGTTCTTCGATTCGGGAAGCAGTTCTCGGCGTGATTGGTTTACATAACTTTCCAGCTCACGCAATGAGTCGTTCTTGTTTCCCGCTTGATAGTGCGCCACAGCGAGCTTTTCCGTAATGGCTGCTGAGTAGATCGGCAGATCCTTTCTCGCATCCAGAAAATTCCTGATCGCCAGATCGAATTTCTTTTGCTCGACGTAATTGATGCCGAGGGATTCGTAAACCTGATAAAGGGCGTAGGCGTCCTGCTGATCTTTAGGTGTCGCGAGAGCCGCCTGCAGGTCCCTTTCTGCCTCGGGGTATTGTTTTATAGCGTTGTAGTTCCGCCCACGGCCGTAATATGAACGGAGCGACGGTTTTTTATCTATCGCACGCGTGTACGATTCGATCGCCTCGTCATAACGTTTCTCTTCGGAAAGGGCGCTTCCAAGCTGCATCGACGTAAATGCCGAATCATCGACCTTGCTTGTCCAGGTCCATAACTCAAGCTCGTTTGCCCATGCCGAGTTGTACCGGAATGTCTGAAATGCCAAAAGGGCCGAGACCAGGCAGCCTGCAATAAGCAGATTCCTCTCACCAGTGACCTTCACCACCAAAGGAACAAGCAGCATGAGCACGCCGAGCAGCGGCAGATACAAATAGCGGTCATGGACGATCTGTTCGGATGGAAACGCAGTCGCATTCATCGCTGGAATAAGCGGCAGCAGGAATATCGCCGCGGCAAGGCGTGCCCTGGCGGAATCGCGTACTAGGTAGATCAAACCTGCCAAGGCGGCAATGCTGACTATAAGCGGCAAAACAAAGTTCATCCCGCCGATCTCGGTCACCGGCAGGATCGGATAGTTGATGGCGATCGAATACGGAGCAAATATCTGCTTTACGTAAAAGGCGAACATCATCGGAATGCTCATGATCGCTGCTCCAAGCTCGACAGCGTCGTCCGGCGGCCTCGCGACCGCCCCGAGAATGGTCAGGCGCACCAAAAAATACACAACCGCCATACCCGCCAGCGATAATAACGGAACGTTCAACTCGGACATCTTCTTCCCCGACCCAGCATCGGTGCCGCTCAGTACGAAATAATAGATCGGCAGGCACAGAATGCCGATCTCCTTAGAACCGAGGGCGGCGGCATAAAGAAGGATCATGAGAAACAGGTTCACATTTGACGGCGACCGATGATAGCTGGTGGCAAACCACAGCGAACCCAACAAAGTAAGTGAGAAGAGCAGATCTGGCGAACCCGCGATCCACGCGACCGATTCGACGTGAACCGGGTGAACGGCGAAGATGAGAGCGATCACAAAGGCTACTGCCGACGACAATGCCCACCTGCGCATCAGCAAAAACGCGACGCAGCAGACGCCGGTGTGCAGCAACACACTCGCCACGTGCCAGCCAATCGGATTAATTCCAAAAAGGCGGAAACAAATGATATTGAGCAACGTAAAGGTCGGCCGCCAATAGTTACTCGCAGCCTGCGTGCCGTCGCCCTTGAATGCCCAGACATCCGAACTCAGAGCTTTCCACCAGAGAGTGTTGTCCTGGATCAACGTGTTTCGAACGATCTGGCGAGTATCGTCATAAACGAAATCACCCCCAAGCGAATTTGCAAAGACGAGGAAGCATACCGCGATCAGCGGCAAGAGCCATTTTATTTCAGTACGTAATTTCACGGTGTCACCATTTTGCAACTTCTACTTACAGAGCTTCAAGTATCAACAGCGGAATCAATGCCGATCATCGCCGGTCCCGTTACGATTCGTTTGACATAAGTTTTGTACGAACCTTGGCGATCCACTTATCGGTATCCGGATCGCGAGCTTTTTCGGCCGCAGACTCCGCTGTGTCAAACCATTCGCGGGCTCGTTCAAGATCACCTTTCTCGATAGCAAAAAGTGTTAGCCACGCCGATCCCTCGGCCACCCCGAGAGGCTCGTCCATTATGGAATATCGCCCAACAGCCTCCTCCCATAGTGCAGATGATTCCTCGCGTTTGCCTAAGCGATTCTTAATTACGGCTGGGTATCGCACTGTATTCGCATAGCTGGGATCGTTGTCTGTCGCATACTTGCGGAAAATTTCGAGCGACTCGTCATAGCACCTTTCAGCCTCTTCGAGATGTTCGGCGTGTTCGTGATTGATACCAATATGCCGAATAACCCACGCCGCCTCGAGCGGCATCCCGAGTTCGAGGTAAAGCCCAGCTGCCTCTGCAAATGTCCGGTTGGAATCTTCGCGAAGCTGTGGCGGCCGACGTTCGATGTTGCCTAGTTCTTTTAACTGGTTCGCAAGGGCAAGTTTGTCTCCGCTGGCTCGCGCATTAGCAACGAGTAATTTTGCGGCGGTTAACCTAAGATCGTCTGAGAAATCCATAACTTTGTCTCAACCCGAACTTTTCAAAGCTTCGGCAACACGACTTTTTGTCTCTGCCGACGGTACATTCTGCTCGTTCCACCATTCACGAGTACCAGGTTGGGCTTTGGCTCCTGCGTCAAGAAGCATCTCGATAATCTCCGCATGCCCTGCCTTGTGTTCGTGAACTGCGGACCACAAAGCCTGTCCGAGTAGAGTGCCGCCGTATTTGTTTTCAACCTCCAGCGAAACGCCCTTATCGGTCAACATTTTGACGGTTTCAACATGACCACCACTGACGGCATAATGAGGTCCCGCGAGCCATGTTTTCATACCAGCGTATGGATCAACGCCCGCATCGATTAAGAACAGAGCAGTTTCCGTCCGGCCCAGCATACAGGAACACGAGAGAACCTCGGCCAGCAGTTCCGTCTCAGGGCCGAACTTCCCGGCTTCATACCATGCGACGATTTGCCGATCAAAACCCTCCGGACCACCGAGCACTTGCTCGAGCGCGGTAAAATTGCCCTCGCTGAGGTGGCTGAGCGTCTTCTGCCAAAGCTCTTCCATCGTCATGTTTCCACACTCCACTGAAAACAAATACCGTAGCCGTCCGGATCTTGCAGGTTAAGCTGCTTCATTCCATACGGGGCAATTTTTGGCGGATCGAGTTCAACGCCACGTGATAGCAGGAATTCATATGTAGCCTCGACATCAGGACAGCCGAAAAAAATGCAGGTATCGTCGTGCCAACGCACACGCTCAGGCGGCGGTCCATTCGGAACATTGCCTGGCTCGTATTGGTCGTTGAGCATCAGATCGCAGCCATTTAGCCGCAGCCAAACCCAGCTCGAATCATCGCCGTCGCCCGAATCGCTCACAATTTCAAATCCGAGAATGTCGCGATAAAACCCGAGCGAACGCGGCATATCGAAAACCTGAATGAGCGGTGTCATGCCGTTAATGTCAATAGCCATCGTTTCACCTAGTCAAGGTCTGGTTCCATATCTGATCGAAGCTCGTTCCCTTGCCTTTGCAGCCTCGATCTCGCGGTCACGCGGCGGGGCGTTTGTGATGTACGAATTCAGCATTTCCTGAGCGGCGGCAGCCACACGTTCGATGGCGAGCTCAAAAGCCTCTTCATTCGCTTTTGAAGGTTTGTTAAAACCGGAAAGCTTTCGCACGAACTGAAGAGCTGAGGCATTCACCTCGTCGGTCGTGGCAGGCGGATCGAAATTGTAGAGTGTTTTGATGTTTCTGCACATAATTAATTTAAACGTCAGATCGGACGAGGTGTTGCAATGATGCACGCAATTTTTCGGGCATCGGCGCCTACACAGCGAGTGGTGCGGTCAACCAATACCGGACTGAAACCTATCCTAAAGCCGACGCCCATTCTCGAACAACGCGTGCCATCTCGGCAAAAACATCCTCGCTCGACTGCCGCGTACGTTTGAGGATCTTAAAACTGTGATCGGCGGTATCAAGCAGATGAAGCGTCGCCGTTTCCCCAAGGCCCTTAACGACCGGTTCGAGCAGATCAAGCTCACCCAACGCGTCGCGAGTGCCGCTGAGGAAGAGCATTGGAATATCGATGTTCGTTAAGTGATCTGCCCGCTTCGTCGCTGGTTCACCAGCAGGATGCAGCGGAAACGCAAAGAAGACCAAACCTTTCACACCCTCGATCGGCTCCTCACTCTGAGCCGTAGAAGTCATCCGCCCACTAAACGAATGCCCACCAGCAAGGATCGGCAGATCAGATGCCGCGCCGGTTGCGGCCCTCACCGCCGACCGAATAGTCGCCAAACATGTACCCTGCGAATTCCGCCCACCACCTTTCTCAGAATAAGGAAAGTTATACCGAAACGTAGCGATCCCTTTCTCCGCCAAATTCTCAGCGATCGTCGTCAGCATCGGCGTCCGCATATTCGAACTCGCCCCATGGCCCAGGACGAGCAGATGCGTCGCGTTGTCTGGTCGCATCAGGATCGCAGAGACTTCGCCTTTTTCCGGCGTGGCGATGAATTTTGTTTCGAGTATCATTTTTCCTAATACTACATCGCAGTGTTTGAAATTCGAACCGTCCAAGCAAATTTCCCAGTCGGTTTATTCCTCAACTCCTCAGGAATATCAACGCTGAATCCATTGGCGGTTCGTTTCCATGACAGCACTTTATCTAAGCCGAGGAGGCTGACTTTCGCTCCTTCCGACGGAGTTATACCGTCAATCGTCAAGCTCGCAGGCGGAGCGGTTTCATTCTCATCGGCCATGTAGATCGCGTAGACAGTTCCGTCACGCAGAGAGGTAAAGGCGATCTTGCCTTGTTTGTAGGGGGCGATGGGGCGGGTTTTGTAGATGGCTTCGCTGTTGGTTTTCATCCAGGCGGCAATGTCCGTTAGGCGGGCGTAGGCTTCGGGAGCGAAGTCACCTCGCGGGTTGGGGCCGATGTTGAGAAGGAAATTGCCGCCTTTGGCGACGACATCGACTAGCGTGTGGATCAGCTGCCGCGAAGGTTTGTAAACGTCATTTGGGACGTACGACCAAGAGGTTGCCATCGTCATGCACGTTTCCCACGGGTACGGCAGCGGAGTGTCGGGCACCTTTTGTTCGGGTGTGCGGTAATTTTCGAATTGGCTGTGAACGTCGCGATCGACGATGATGATGCCAGGCTGATTTTTCCGAGCCATCGCAGCGATCCTCGGCATATCGATGTCCTGCGGCCAAGGTACGCGTCCGCTGCCCGCGACCGGGTCCTTTGGAACGCCGGGCCTAACCCAACCGCCATCGAGCCAGAGTAGATCGACTTTTCCGTAACCGGTCGTCAGTTCGTTGATCTGGTTGTAGGTAAAGTCTTTGAATCTATTCCACTTATCGGGATGCTTGGTCGTGTCATAATTCGTATTGCGGTCCGGCGTCGCCCAGAATGGATCCCAATAATCGTCGCTGTGCCAGTCTGGTTTCGAAAAATATGCGCCAATTCCAAAATCCTTGCGGCGGAATGCGTCGAAGATCTCTTTCGTCACATTTGACCGCCGATTTCGGCTAAAAAGAACGTTCGATGCCGTGATCTTATAATCCGAGAATTTCGTGTCGAACATATTAAAGCCGTCGTGATGCTTGGTCGTGAACACGACGTACTTCATTCCCGCATCACCCGCAGCTTTTGCCCACTTATCGGGGTTGAATTGAACCGGGTTAAATGTCGTCGGAAGTTTTTCGTATTGCTTCACGTAGTCAAGGTAATTGGTGCTCTTCGGCCGGCGGCACCAGTCAACGTCCTCAGAGCACAGCGACCACGATTCCACAATTCCCCACTGGCTATACGGCCCCCAATGCATCAGCAGGCCAAACTTCCAGTCCTGCCACTGATCAAGCTTTTTGATGACCAGCGGATCTTTTTCGGCCACATACGGAGCGTCCTGAGCCAAGACCGCAACCGAACATACGCTTAAAGATAGGGCGATGAACAGGAAAACTTTTGATCTCATACAAAAATGATCGACACAGGAAGAGTCATGTCACCGTAAAGATAGAAATTTCTTCGCCGAGTAATGTAGAAAACTCCTATAATTGTACAAAAGTCCAGAATGGAGTCGAGTTATGAAAACCACCTATTTATTGGCCCTGATTACTTTGCTTTTCGCGTGTTCGGTTTCAGCCCAGGTGTTTACGTCTCCACGGCTGCCGGTCGTCAATATTGACCCATGGGTAAATCTGCGGATGGGCCAGATGGGCAATCAGATGGCGGCCGACATGGCTCGAGCACGCCTCGCCAGAAAGAAGAGGGACGCGGCTAGGGCTAAAACGCCGAAAAAACAGCCCGCAACTACTGCTCCGTCGGTAAACTATGCGTCTATTTTTCGTAAAGAGTTTGCCTTTGCCCGTCCCGCGAGGTCTCAATTTACCGAGGCTCTTGCAACCGGTCTACAGGGAAGCGACGTAGAGAAGCGGCAACAGGCATCTCAATTAATGCTTTTTGTAGATAACGCCTATCAAAACTCCTTTAAGGACGAACATCAGCGACTGAAGATGCCGGTGAACGATGTCGCGTCCGCGATGACGTATTTTATTGTTTCGAATTATATGACAGTTAAGAACCTGTCGTCGCTCGAATCAGAATGGTCCGTTGCGGTGTATGACCAACTGGCATCCGTTTTCGTAACGAACGGAACTTTTACAAAGATGAGCGCACAGGACAAGCAGACTGCGGCCGAGGCTCTGCTGTTTATGGCCGGAATGCCGCAGATCGCCTATCGGATCAATAGAAACGAAGCCGAAATGAAGCAGATGTCGCGACAGAATCTGGCCCGGCTGTTCGGCGACAATGCGGACAGCATGCGGATCACGGATTCCGGCATCGAGTTTTAACGGAAATTCTTCTTGAGTCTCTGCCACACCTCGAAATATTCGCTCTGTAAGTGGGACGTCTCCATTGCGAACTTCGTCGGCCGAATTATGTACCGCGATTCGAACATGAACGCCATCGTGCCTTCGAGCTTTTGCGGTTTGAGATCGGCGTTCGATGCTTTTTCGAAGGCATCGAGGTCCGGGCCATGGGCGGACATTTGGTTGTGGAGCGAGCCGCCGCCAGGGACGAAGCCGGTTTCTTTGGCGTCGTAGGCACCATAGATGAGGCCCATGTATTCGGACATGTAGTTGCGGTGATACCACGGCGGGCGGAAGGTGTTTTCGGCGACGAGCCAGCGATCAGGGAAGATGACGAAATCGCAATTTGCCACGCCGGTTTCGCCACTCGGGCTTGTCAGAACCGTAAAGATCGACGGATCCGGATGATCGAAAGAGATCGAACCGATAGTGTTGAATTTCTTTAGATCATAGCGGTAGGGAGCGTAATTACCGTGCCACGCGACGACGTCGAGCGGGCTGTGATCTATCTCGCACGACCATAGATTTCCGGCAAATTTTGCGACTTGCTCGAATTTGCCTTCGCGATCTTCGTACCACGCGACAGGCGTTTCGAAGTCGCGTGAATTCGCCAAACCATTCGCCCCGATAGGGCCGAGGTCTGGCAGGCGAAAATGCTGGCCGTAATTTTCGCAGACGTAACCGCGCAGCTCGTTGTCGTCAGGATGCGGCTCGACCTTAAATCTAACACCGCGGGGAATAACGACGACCTCGCCCGGCCCGGCCTGCAGTAAACCTAGCTCGGTCATGAAGCCTATGCGGCCCTTCTCAGGGACGAATAGCATTTCGCCATCGGCATTGTAAAAATACCGGTCGCCCATGCCCTTATTAAAAGCATAAATGTGAATGCCGATGCCAATTTGCGATAACGGGTCGCCATTCATAGCGATAGTTGTCATGCCATCAATAAGATCCGTCGGTTCTGCGGGAATCGGCAGCGGATCCCAACGTAATTGATTCGGCGTGACGTCGATGTCGTCGGGCTTGCTCTGCCAATGGCCGTTACCTATGCGTTCGAATGGCAAATGCATCACCGATGGACGGATACGATAGGTCCAGGTCCGCTTGTTGTGATCTCTCGGAACGGTGAAGGCCGTTCCCGACAGCTGCTCGGAATACAGGCCGAACGGTGCTTTCTGCGGCGAATTCTGGCCCATGGGTAGGGCTCCATCGACCGCCTCGGTGGCGAATTCGTTTCCAAAACCGGTTTGATATTTGAGGTTCATGACATAAAATTTTGTCCGCGAATATTACGAATGTCACGGACGTGTAAGATCGAAGTTTCGCCCCAGAAAGCTACTGACAAGGGTGTCACATTTTTGTGCCAAAAATTATGGTTAAGTGCTTTATTTATAATATTTAAGTGTCACATTTTTTGCTTTTCACAAACGTGCGAACAAGTTGTGACACTTCACGAGACTTAAATCGTTTATCGACAGCGGTTTAGCTTAGATAAAATGTCCACTACTTCGCAGACCTTCGAGCCATCGCCGCGATACATGCAATAGCGTTGCACAGATCGCACACTTTGTCAAGGTTCAGACGATTTTTACGATTGACCCCAACCGCATTTTGCAGTTATCCAGGCCAGGGCCGAATCCATCCGTGATGCGCTCGACGGTGCGAAAGCCGAATCGCAGATAAAACCCCTCGGTGTGCTGCGACGTGCTGGTGACCATCGGCTTTGGGCCAAAAATGTCTCGTGAACGCTGGATGCGATATTCCGTCAGCAGCTTCCCGAGGCCCGTGCCAAGGTGGTCTTTGTGCACCATTCCCCAGCAGAGCGAAACTGTCTCGTCGTCGTTCAAACCGATGCCGCCTGCGCCGATAACTGCATCAGCCATTTCGACGACATAATAGTTGTCGGCCTGATCCGCCAGAAATTCGCGCAGTCCGGTCTCTTCTTCAGGACCGAAGTATTTGGGGATATTCGACCGGAAAAGTTCTACCACCTTTTCCAGATCGGCCGGTTCATATGGCCTTATGTTCATTTGATCCACGCAAAACTAAGGAAATATTCCAAGCTCTGAATACGAGACCGCGACCTTCTCGATCGCACACACGAAGGCGGCGGTCCTGAGGTCGCCTACGGCCTCTTTCTGTCTCCAGATCTCATGGATCTGCTGATACGAGCCGCTCATTGTTTCTTCGAGTCCGGAATATACGAGGTCAACCTCATCGGCTCCGCGGGCGATCGCCGTGCGTTCCTCGGGAGAGATCGCTTTGCCCGTTTCTCTTTCGATTAGGGTCAAAATCCGATCGTAGGCGCCCTGCTCAAAACGTTTTTCCATGCGCCCCAAACGGACGCGGGAAAGATTCTTTAGCCACTCAAAATAGGAGACGGTCACGCCGCCGACGTTAAGATAAACATCGGGAACGACCATTACGCCCATAGCTCGCAGAATTTCGTCAGCATTTGCAGTCACGGGTCCATTCGCCCCTTCACCGATGATCTTAGCCTTAATCCGAGTGGCGTTATCGGCGGTGATCTGATTTTCGAGGGCTGCCGGTATCAGGATGTCACAGTTGATCTCAAGCCCGTCCTCGCGGCGGGCAAGATTTACGGCTTTGCCAAAATTCAGTACCGAACCTGTTTCCTTGCGATGTCTCATTAGCGACTCAAGATCGATGCCGTTTGGATCACGGATCGCTCCTTCATATTCTGCGACGCCGACGAGAATCGCTCCGCCTTCCTGACAAAATTTCGCGGCGTGGTAGCCGACATTTCCCAACCCTTGGACGACGAAACGCTTTCCTTTGATCCCGCGTTCGAGACCGAGAGCTTTCATATCTTCGGCACGATCGCAGGCTTCCCGTAGCCCGTAAAATACACCGAGTCCAGTCGCCTCGTTTCTTCCACGAATGCCTCCCTGTGAGACGGTCTTTCCAGTTACGCAACCGAGGGCGTCGATCTGTTCCGGGTGAAAGGCCTGGTACGTATCGGCGATCCATGCCATCTCCCTCGCGCCCGTCCCGTAGTCCGGGGCCGGAACATCCAGTGCCGGGCCGATAAAATTCTTTTTGATCAGTTCAGCGGTGTAGCGGCGGGTGATCTGTTCGAGTTCGGTTTTGGAGAAATTCTTGGGGTTGATTTTTACCGCACCTTTTGCACCACCGAATGGCACATCGACGATTGCACATTTATAGGTCATCAGGCTGGCGAGGGCGACCACCTCGTCTTCGTTCGCATCCTCCGAAAATCTGACCCCGCCCTTGACAGGCAATTTGTGGTGGCTGTGCTCTGCCCGCCAGGCAGTGATCGTATGGTAACCGTCGCCCTTCCTGATCGGGAATTTGAACGAATAGACGCTGTTGCACATTTTTATCTGGTTCAAAAGCCCTTCCGGATGATCCGTTAGGGCCGCTGCCTTATCAAAGTAATGAGAAACGCTATCCAAAAAAGCGCGGCCCTGTTGCATTGAACTCATAATCGTTTTATATCCTGCCCGGAAACCGTTCTATTAGTTTACTGTCCGTTGCCTTATGGCTCGATATCAAAATGTAGGACATCTTCGCGTATGCCGAGCGATTCATAGAGCTTGACCGCAGGCTCGTCCGGCGGATCGGCCTGGACATAGATAACGTATGCCCCGATCTCGCGGGCGATTTCACGAAGCTTGTTGATCAACCCGGTTGCGATGCCCCGCCGCCTGTGGCTCTCAAGAACGGCAAGATCGTAAATGTAGATCTCACTGCGTTCTTGTTCGAATTTTTGCAGCACATACGCGGCTAGGCCTCCGACGACAAAGCCGTCGACAATCGCAATGAGCGGTATAAAATCTTCGCGGTCGAGCATCCGCGACAGATATTCGGCGGACGGACGTTTGCTCTGATAGTGCTCGGGATCCTCAAAAGCTTCAGCAAATACGTCATTCAGATGCCGAAGCGTTTCGAGATCTGCCCGCTGATAGATTAAGTCCATTTCTGTACCTATAAATTCCCACGCCGCCGCTGCTCTTCTTCTATCGACACAAACAGTGCCTTAAAGTTTCCCTTACCAAAGCCTTTACAGCCTTTTCGCTGGAGGATCTCGTAGAAAACCGTCGGGCGGTCTTCGACTGGTTTGGTGAAGATTTGGAGGAGATAGCCTTCTTCGTCGCGGTCTACCAAAATGCCCAATTCTTTCAGCGAAGCGATGTCTTCGTCGATGTCTCCGACTCGTGACGGGAGTTCGTCGTAATAGGTGTCGGGAACGGTCAGGAATTCGATGCCGTTCTCCTTTAGCTTAGCGACTGTCGAGCGGATGTCGCGACACAGCAAAGCGATGTGCTGGGCTCCGGCTCCGCGGTAAAATTCGATGTATTCCTGGATCTGCGACTTGCCCTTTTTGCTCTCGGCGGGCTCGTTGATCGGGAATTTGATATTGTGCCCGCCGTCCGACATGACGATCGACATCAGTGCCGAATACTCGGTCGAGATGTCGTTGTCGTCGAACGTAATGTAACGGAAAAAGCCCATCACATCTCGGTAGAAGTCGCACCACTTCGTCATTTGACCCAGCTCGACATTGCCGACGATGTGATCGACCAGCATGATGCCGGTTGGATCGCCCTCGACACGCTGCTCTACAAAGCCAGGCAGGAATACGCCGTCGTAATTGTGGCCGTTATTGTTGTTGTACGAGAGGAACGAATGGATCGTATCGCCGTACGTCGCGATCGAGGCGTGGCGGACAACTCCGTGCTCATCGCCATGATCGTGCGGTTCCTCGACCGGCGTCGCCCCGCGTCTTACCGCTTCGTGAAAAGCGTGATCGGCATCCTCGACCAAAAACGCAATATCATGCACGCCATCGCCGTGCTGCTTGATATGCTCAGACCCCGGATGCTCCGGCGACATCGGCGTCGACAGAATGAAATTGATGTTCGACTGCTTGAGCAAATAACTCGTCACCTCACGGTTCCCAGTCTCAAGCCCCATATACCCGACCCGCGAAAACCCGAAAGCCTTGCGATAATAAAACTCCGCCTGCTTAGCATTGCCGACGTAGAATTCAACGTGGTGGATTTTTTTTAGTCCTAGTGGATTTTGTGTAGTCATAAATCTTATATGTCGTAAATTCCGAATTGAGGGGGATAGTAATGGTCGTATATCGTACCTGCGACTGATGAGATCGAAAGCAGCAAGGCAAACGTTCCCGTTTCGGCCAGCGATATCAAGACAGATATTCTTGAATTGCTGGATATTTTTATTTGTTTCGGTAAGGTGTCCATCAAAACTCCGATATCTTCCCTTCGTCGTTTGCGGAGTAGCCCGACAATAATACTCGTTACCAAAAAGTTCGAAACAAAAAGCACTGAAACTGATATCGCCAGCCACCAAAATTGTGGGATGCTCAAATAGAGCTCCAGTTTAGTCGTAACCCCTATAACTGCCACATACGATAAAATGGCGAGTACAAGAGAAGCCAACCAAATGAACCAAGAGTCCATGAACAGGCTCTCACGAAATTCCCAGCCTGACTTTCTTAACACGAGATAGACGCTAGTCAACGAGATCAACAAGAATGGGGCGAAGGCAAAAAATGAGAAATCGCCTAATTCCATGATTCTAGTTATTCAATACCAGTTCTGGCACATTCGCGTTTTCGTAGTTCTCGATCAAAGCCGACAAAACATCCATCATCGAAGCAAGCGGATGCGACTCGTCCTCACCAACTTGATCAATGAGGTCGTTCAGTATTTTTACTGAGATTTGATATTCGGTCTCACCATTCATAAAAACTGATTGAACTAAAGCTTTATAGCCAACTCCAATTCACCGCCCAGACCAGATTCAATGATCTTTCGCAACGTTGAAAGGCGAACGTCCTTAATGTCGTTCTCGACCCGCGAAATATATGCCTTGTTTGTTCCACACTTATCGGCCAACTCCTGCTGGGTCAATCCCTTCTTTTTGCGAGCTTCCTGGATCATTAAGCCAAGTTTGAATTCCTCGAAACCTTGTTCGACTGCATCTCGTCCGGGCGTACCTACCTTGCCGAATTTTTCATCTGCAAAGTCGTCAATTGTTCTAATGTCACCCTTTTTCAGCATAATATTCCTCTCTGATTCGTAACGCGCGGTCGATCTCATTTTGCGGCGTCTTTTCAGTTTTCTTCTGGAAGCCATTCATAAGAACGACTATTTTCCCTTCGTCGAAGAAACAGAGTACGCGATAAATATTCCCGCCAAACTGCGTCCGCATTTCCATCAATCCATCGGTCCCAGTCAGGGTTTTCAGGTGATTGCGAGGGATGATCTCATAAGTTCGTAGGATCTTGATCGACCAGTAAAGCTTCTCCTGAACCTTCGGCGGCTGCTTGTCAAAAAACTCATCAAAATACCGCTTGAACAGAATGACTTCTCTTACATTCTCGCTCATAACAATTTTATAATAAGTTGTCCGATAAGACAACTATTTCCCAAAGCTCTCAATATACTTCCGCGTCACCTCTTTCAACTCCGCATACGACGGAACGACGTACAGGACTTTTTGCATGTCACTGTAGCTGTATTCGTGGTTTATGACCTGTTCGAGATTGAAGGGGCGGCGTTCGACTTGGTCGCTGAAGGCATGTTCTAGTTCGCCGAATGACGAGAGCAGGCCGGCTCCGTAGGCTTTGATGTCGCCTTCGTGCTCGACCATGCCGAATTCGACGGTGAACCAGTAGAGACGGCCGAGCTCTTCGAGCTGTTTGTCGGTCGCGATGCGGGCTCCGTGGCCGATGAACTGCGAATAGTCGGCAAAATTCGGGTTCGTGAACATCGGAATGTGGCCGATCGCTTCGTGAACGATGTCCGGCTCAGGCGTGTACGCCGGGTGCGAATGGTGACGAATGTACTGCGTACAGAGCATTACGCGGTACGAAAGCCAAGAAAGAAAACCACGAGTTTCGACCAGGCCTTCGATCGGAGCGAGACGAAAGCCGGTCAGCTCGTTCAACCGTCTATTCATCTCGGAAAGCTGCGGTATGCGATCAGTCGTGATGCCGAGATCCTTTTTCGCACGCAGGTAAAATGGGGAAGCGTATTTTTGCTGCAGTTCCTCGAGTTCCTCCGCAACGTAACGCCACACGCGCTGTTCGCGGGCGTTGTATTCGACGTCGGTGATCACGCCGGTTTCCCTAAAACGTTTTGTCAGATCCGCAATATGATCGCGCCGTTCGCGGTATTCCTTGTCATTTGCCCCCGGATGGTCGATGTGGAGTTCGTTGATATTTTCGAACTTCATATCGCGAAATTCGGGCAGATCTTCATCTGAAACACGAAAATTTGCGATCTCAATCTCTTGCTCGGTAGCGGTTTGGATGGTTTCGGTCAGCATTTGTGCAGCGGCTCCTGTCATACCTTCGATGCTTGGAAATATTGTTTGAGTTATCCTCGAATTAGATATTTTAATGGAAGTCACAAATCGGTTGAATAGCATTCGTTAGGAAATTACGAATGCTGACTTTATAATGTGAGTTTCTTTGGCGGAACGGCTTTATGATCGACGAGATCGACCGAAAGATATTAAAAGAACTACAGGAAGACGCTCGAACAAGCTACGCGGAACTTGGGCGCCGCGTTGGCTTAACAACCCCGGCCGTGATCGAGCGTGTCCGCAAGCTCGAGGACGCAGCGATCATTACGGGATACCGAGCCGACATCGACACCGCCAAGGTCGGCCTGCCGATCATGGCGTTCATTCGCATGAGCATTACGGGTGTCGATTACAGCCACATTATCGAGGTCGTACAAGGGTCAACCGAGGTTCTTGAATGCCATCGCGGAACCGGCGGTGATTCGTTCATAATGAAGGTCGCGGTTGCCTCAGTCGAACATCTGCAGGAAGTCATCGACCGCCTCGTTCCCTACGGGATCACTACAACAACGATCGTCCTGTCGTCGCCGGTCAAGCGCCGGATAATCGAGGTCTAAAATAGAGAGACTTTCCGAGCGGTTCGAAAAGTCTCTCCGAATAAAACGACCTATTTCGCATTGAGTTTAGTCTGCAGGTCATCGAGCGAGCTCGCGACGATCATTCCCGGCATATTGATCGGCGAACCGATCTGAGCCAGAAATCCCCCCTTTAAATCGCCGGTTTTGAAGGTGGTAAATCCGATGCGATACAGCCCGACAGTCAATGCTCGCATCGGGTCGTTCAGTTCGCTGGTCAGACGCATCAGCGAGTTGTATTTGCTGCCGCCCGGGTTCGCAGGCATTTCGCTGCTGTCGTCGTTTCGGTCAAAGGTGTTCCACGAGGCTGTTTTTGCCTTCGACTTAATGTCAGCCGCGCTGAAGATCCCCGACGCCTTATCAAACGCGATCCAGGTATCGAAATAGCTCGCCTTGTCTACGGCATTCAGCGTGTAATTGCTGCTTATAAAATCGGCTGGTCCCGGCTTTTCATTGTCAGGCACCGGAGATATCATCCGAATACCCAGTTCCGGAGCCGCAACCGGGATCCAAACGTAGATGTAGTAGTATTTCTTGCCGCCTTTCTCTTCATCAGGCTTGGTATCGCCGCCGACGTAGCCGTAGTAACTGGTTACTGACGTGTAAGGCAATCTTATCTCTTTGCCCATGATGCTTCTTTTACCCAATTCGGCGCTAAATTTACCTAGTTTTTGTGCCTCGGCGAATGTGCTCAATGTGCCAAGCAGCAACATTATCAATAGTGTTTTTCTCATTATCTTGATTCCTTTTCAGTTGGTGTGATGGGTTAGACCATTTGAGAACTCTCGCGTGATCCGATGAAAGCAGTTCTAAAGCTCCGTCATAAACGAAAGCAGAACCGCTGGGTTTTGATCGAAATAGCCGTATTTTACGTAGACGTAGCCTTAAGCCATACGATAATGTATGCCATTGTTAGTTCCTCCTTGGTTATTTAGTTATGCTTTCCCGCCGCTAGTTCCAGTTTCCGATCAGGACAAAGCCTGCCCAGAAATATGGATGCGCGAACGATTTTCCGTTCGTTTTGCCGGTTATAAGTTTCATTTGAGCCCTTTGCAGAGCTTTCGCTTTTGTTAATCTGGGATCGTCCTTTCGCTCACGATAAAAGCTCTGCATCAGGAGCGAGGTGCTTTCGTCATAGACCGCCCATAGCGTTGCGAGCACCGCTTTTCCGCTTTTTGCCTGGATCGCCGCCGCCAGTGAGTCGACCTCAAAGCCACGCGAATCGGTAGTCAGAGCCGTATTACACGCTGACAATGTAACCAGCTCGACCTCGCTAAAATCTATGTCCGGTGAATTCCCGATCTCCTCGAGAGACAGCACTTTGCCGTTGCCTAGAAACAGGAACGAATTCGACCAGTTATCGCCGAGCCTGAAATGGCTGGCGAGGTGAACGACGTTGAATTTGCGCTTGCCGTCCACATTGCGGGCAGCGAGCGAGCCTTTCAGTCGGTCTAGCGTGAAATCCTTATCCAGATATCGTTTGCCCGCGAGAATCCCCTTTTCTGTTGGTTCGCTTTCGTCATGGATAATGGCCATCAGCTCTTCCCGGGATCCGGGCAGCGCTTCGAGTTTCATCGTCTGGCCATTTGATTCGGGAAAACTGACGGTTTGCTCCTCGGAGATTCCCATCCCGAGAGCTTTCCAGTCGTCCGTGTTTCCCGACAAACGCTCCCGAGTTCGAGGCGTTAGCACGACGTTCTGGTACTTTTCAGCGAGGTACGTCAAGCCGTCAGGAGAGAGGGCGGCGATCGGAATATACCGGAGCGTTCCGTCGAGCGACCAGACAAGGGTTTTGGCACCTGAGGCGGCGAGTTCCTTTTCGACAGGCTTTATCAGGATGTCGTAAAGCTCCTTGGCCATCGGCCGCGGATCTACGGAAGTATCCTGCAATGCTTCTCTAAAACGCCGAACCTTCTTGTTCAGCAGAGCCGTATCTATCTCGGTCTTGCCATCGATCTGTATGGTCGGTGTCGTGAGTATCACGCGGTATCGCCGCTCGGTCACGACCGTATAAAGCGAGACAACACCTGGGCCAAGATCCCTTGCGTTCGATTGCAGTGATGAGTCTGCCGCGACCCCGGCAGCATTATTGGTGCCGATCTCGTTGACCAGTTCTTTTTCGAGAAAGAGTTTGAACGCGGCATTGATGTCGGCGGCCTGAGAATTGAGCTTCGCGAGTTTCTTCTTTTCGTCCGCTGGCGGGGTCTTTGCGACTGGATCTGTGTCCATTGTGAGCACATTTTCCTGAACACTTCTCAGCTCGGCGGCGATCTCAGCTGCCCGGTCGGCTAGGCGTCGATATCGCTCAATTAGTGCGCGCTCCTTCGCGGTTAGCGTCGCTCGTCGGCCGAGAGTTTTGATCTCGGTTTGGTCGCGTTGGACGAAGTCTGAGAACTCCTCCTCTTTCAGCATTTGCAGGACTTCGTTAGCCTCCGCTAACCTGCCCAGGCCAATGAGGAGATCCGCAAGGAAACGAAACTTATCCGTAAGCTGGTTATTGTAGGTTCGAACGCGGACATCCTTCGATTGCCGCATCATCTGGCGGATCTGCTGATATTGGTTAACGGCCTGCTTGCCATAGAAAGCGGCAACCGCTGGATCAGTGTCAGCCCACGCCTCCATTTGGCTTACGCCGACGGCAACGACGACGCTCTCGACACCGTTCGCCTTCCATATGGAAAGGACATCTCGATAAAAACTGACTGGCTTCGGCTGATCGCTTGATCCAGCCATTCGCGGATCGTTGAATATAGAATCTGGCTCCTCGCGGTAGTAGACCGTGAAAGGTTGATTAAAATACTGGACATAGTAACGTTCGGAGCCTTGAGAAAACCTAGTATCAATGCGGTCACCATTCTGGTCATAGCCGCGCTTAGGAGGCTGAATAGCCAGCTCGTCGTATTTGAAAACGGCTCGTTTCCCAACGAGTTCGTCATAAAGGAATCCCAATTTCGCAAGCGACCTCTCATCAAGATCGCGGCCTTTCAGAGCTCGAAAGATAGCGAGAGCCTGCTCGTAGGTTTCTGACGCCTGGGCATTTTTCTCATTCTGACCGTAAGCCGAACCGAGGCCGAGGTATGAACAGGCGATACCCCCATCATCACGAAGCTCGGCGTAAACTTTTGCAGCGCGAGTAAAGTTCTCGGCGGCGAGAAGTGGTTTTTGCTGCCGCAGATAGATCCTGCCAAGCTCGAATGCCGCACCAGCCTCGCGACGCTTGAGAAACTCAGGCGACAGGGGACGCGGCTGAGCCGGTTGGGCAGACATAACGATGCTGAGGCCCCAAAAAGCGAGTCCCAACATCAAAATAAATGTCTCTATCCAAATCTTCATGAGCGTGTCTTCGTAGAGAGAACGCTTAGTAATCCTATAACATGCACAAAAATATGTATCGACCCCGATCTACCCCGTCCTGACGAGTTGATATTCCCGAACAGTACACCAGCTTGTCGGCAATTTCCCGCCTACCTTCAAGCGGTTTTATAAAAAGTTGCTGGTGTTTGTAAACTGGACCACCAAAAATCAGCGGCTTATTTCAGTCGCCACCCCCGCCACAACCACCGCCCGAACAGCCCGACGAACATCCGCTGTCGCCGCCATCACTTGCCTCCCCGCTGTCACCCTCATTATTCCCACCGCTGCCACAACCTGATGAACCGCAACCCGAGCCGCCATCGTGGTTTGACTGTCGACTGCGTCTCCAGGCCAAAAGAATCACCACGCCGAGTATCAAGAGGATGATCAAGATGATCGGAAATGACCCAGCAAACGCACTGCATCCAAAAACCAGGCTCGCAAGCAGCAGAGCCAAAATGGAACCGGAGTTTTTTCGGCGACCTAAACCAAAAGCAGGCTTTGGGATGACCCAAAACCTGCTTCTGTCTATCTCGACAACACCATTGTTTGCCCGCTCGTTATCGGTCGGCCAGATATCTTCCGGAGCCTTAGACTGAAAATACTGTTCATAAAGTTCCAACGTACTCTTTTGCAGCTTTGCAAATTTCCGGTCTTCAGCCCGTCCGCCTTCCGTTGGATTGTGGTGCAGATCGCGGTTGATCGTATCTCGACAGAGATCGATCCAGTACGATTTCGTGTATGTCAGGTGTAAATGCCAAGCGAGATCGACGAAATGCGATGGCGAAACCTGTTCCTTAGAGAGGCAGCACAGAAAAATAAACTTCCTGTACTCGTCAATTATGGCGTTCGCGAATTGTTCCGAAATGCCATTTTCTCTAGCCAGCCTTTTATCAAAGGTCAGCGTGACGTTAGGTTTATCAAATTCAAAATCTCTGATCTTGTTCCAAAGTTCTAATTCGTTATTTGTCATATTGAATAGAGTCGTTTGTTACAGAGAAATACGATTGAGGTTAAGAGTCGGTTCCAAATTTTAAGGTAGTGTCAAATCTTTTGTGTAAATGATCGGTTTTGGTTTTTCTCTTCTTTCTCTTTCATGTCATTTTGTTAGTAGTAGGGGCTGTGGGAACGGTGGGAAAATGTTCCTCATTTTTCCACGGTTTCCACAGCCCGGGT
>JBGSQW010000035.1:0-47909 GCA_041737885.1 Pyrinomonadaceae bacterium
GAATTTAGGGGCTCCCGGTTCGAGTTCCTTGATCTTGCCGTCCTTCCGGACCATTGGCGGCATGCTGACCGAGAGATGGAGATCGGAAGCACCCATATCGGCCATCTTTTTGAACAAGAGATCCATCTTAGCCCGCTCGCTAACGCTTGAAACAGCGGGAACAAAAGCTGTTTCGACGGATAGGTTGAGATCCGTTGTGGATTCGATAGCAGGCGTTTGGAAATATTCCGCAGTCGTCGGTGGCGAGACGAATTCGGGAACGTCAAAATCATCTCGTCGGCCGGGAGGCTCGTATGTCGACGTATCAGAGAATATTGTTTGATAGGCTGGATCGTTGAAGGAAACAACCTCGAGTTCCGGGCCATTTCCGCTTGGTACCCATTCTTCAGCTGGCTTCTCCTCGTCGTAGATTATGTCTGCGAGCGTTGCGGTTTCCGCTATGACCGAAGTCGTGGAATCGAAGTCGTAGGACGAACTTTCAAGCTCGTACGACGAAGCTGTTTCGGGCTGAGGTGTTAGATCGTAAACGTTTTGTGCTACAGGTTCCGGATCGGCCTGATAGCTTTCCTGCTCAAAGCTTGGCTGGGGCTGGGCGATTGGTTTTGGAGCGTCGATCATGCCGTTAGAATCGGTGAGCTTAGGCCGAATCGTGACGATGAATCCCGCACTCGATTTTTGGACGTTAAAGTTGAAATTGCCCAGGTTGTGAGGCAAGACAAACTCGACTTCAGAGCGATTCGGAAGCGTAGCTTTTACACCCGGAGGTATGAGCGGAAACACCATCGAACTTATCTGCGGCCCCAGAAGCGGGGAATTTGCAACATCGGTCGTGGAGTTTTCAGAGACGAGGTACGGATTCCGGTCGGGCTCAAGACGAAGCTCATCGGAGCAAGACGAGAGCAGGCGCTGAAGATAGTCGTTTAACTTTTCCATAGTCGGGGAAGGCAGGATGCTGGTTGTAGATACGGTTGGAGACCAACCAATAGGGAGAATAACACAGTTAAACTGTGTTTGTCATCAAAATAAAGAAAGTTGTTTGGTGCTAGATCGTGATAGACTCGCGATACTCGCCCCATACCTCTCGCAGAGTGTTGCTGATCTCCCCTACGGTTACGTGAGACTCGACTGCGGTAAGGATACGTGGGATAAGATTCTCAGTGCCCTGAGCAGCTTCTTTAATGGCACTTAGAGCAGCTTCGGCATCGGCGGCACGACGTTTTGCACGAACAGCGTGGAGGCGGGCAACTTGCTCACGTTCGATCTTTTCATCGACCCTGAGAACCGGGATGGGCGTTTCCTCAGCTTGAAATTTATTTACGCCAACGACGACTGCATCGCCGGTTTCGACAGCGCGCTGGTAGACGTACGCAGCCTCTTGGATCTCATTCTGAACATAACCGGTCTCGATCGCCCGCAGCATTCCGCCCATGGCATCGATCTTTTCAATGTAGTCACGGGCCATATTTTCAAGCTGCGTCGTGAGTTCTTCGATAGCGTAGCTCCCTGCAAATGGATCGACGGTGTCGGCGACACCTGATTCGTGAGCGATAACCTGCTGCGTTCTAAGAGCGATGCGGGCGGCTCTCTCGGTCGGCAATCCAAGAGCTTCGTCGAGAGAATTAGTGTGAAGGCTCTGGGTTCCGCCGAGAACCGCAGCAAGAGCCTGAATAGTTGTTCGGACGACGTTGAGCTCGGGCTGCTGAGCGGTGAGTGTCGAGCCAGCTGTTTGGGTATGGAATCTCAGCGTTAAGGACTTAGTGTCTCGGGCACCGAAACGATCTTTCATGATGCGAGCCCAAAGACGACGTGCTGCCCGGAATTTGGAGATCTCTTCGAGAAGATTGTTATGAGAATTAAAGAAAAAAGACAGCCTCGGGGCAAATTTATCAACGTCCAGGCCGACGTCGATAGCTGCCTGTACGTAACAGATCCCATCAGCCAGCGTAAAGGCTATTTCCTGAGCGGCGGTAGAACCAGCTTCGCGAATGTGGTATCCGGAGATAGAGATCGTGTTCCAGTTAGGCACCTCGGCCGCACAGTATGCAAATGTATCTGTTATCAATCGCAGGCTCGGTTTTGGCGGATAAATATATGTCCCGCGGGCAATGTATTCCTTCAGAATATCGTTTTGGATCGTGCCGTTGACTTTATCAAAGCTGACATTTTGCTTCCGCGCCACCGCAAGATACAAACAAAGCAGAGTAGAAGCAGTCGAATTAATGGTCATCGACGTGGAAACGGTATCAAGAGGGATGCCATCGAACAAGGTGGACATATCATCCAGGCTGTCGATTGCGACTCCGACCTTACCTACTTCACCAGCCGAGAGCGGGTCATCTGAATCGAGCCCGATCTGCGTTGGCAGATCGAAGGCAACGCTCAACCCGGTCGTCCCCTGGGAAAGAAGATATTTGTACCTCTCATTGGATTCTTCCGCCGTAGCAAAACCGGCATACTGGCGCATCGTCCAGAATCGACCTCGATAGAGATTAGACCGAACGCCGCGGGTGTAGGGAAACTCTCCGGGAGCACCGAGATCACGGTCATACTCCACCTTCTGGGTGTTTTCCGGATTGAAATCGCTGGGAAGTTCGATGCCCGACGATGTCTCAAATTTATCTCTTCTTTCCGCCATAGCGGGAATAGATTAGCACAGGAGCCGCTATTAAACGCAGTTCCTTAAAGCATAACTCGGGACGATCATTGGGCGTTTTGACTAAGCCTGAAGCCTCGACTAGGATGAAATCACACGTGAACTATTACAACTACTATACCGAGATCGAAGATACATTTATCCGCCGTCGCGGTAAGAATCTTTTTCTGAGTCCTCTTGATTGGGCTCTGATAGAAGCTTGGCAAGATCGTGGGATTCCGCTTCACATCGTGATTAGATCTATCGAGTCCGTATTTGATGTTTTTGATAAACAGCCGCCGGGAACTCGAACGATCAAAAGCCTGTTTTATTGCAAAGAAGAGATTGAGGTTCAGTATACCGAGTGGCTCACCTCCCGAACGGGCAACTCCCTGGAAGGCGATGAGTCCTTACCGGAGCCCAAATTCCCAGTCGATGCGGTTGCGGAGCACATTCAGGATTCTATTAAAGAACTAAGAGCAAACTCGTTTGAATGGCTACAGGAGGATATTGAGAGGGCAGCGATCAGGCTAGAGGAATTGTTGATAAATCTCAGCGACAACCCCGAAAAGGTGGATTCTACATTGGAAGATATCGAAAAACTTCTCGAACGTGCAATGCGATCAAACTGGGATTCACTGCATCTAAGAACAATAGAGAAAGAAGTCGCCGGACAGCTTCGTGCTTATAAATCTGATATGAGCCCAGAAGCTTACGAGAGTACATTCAACTTGATGTTGACCAAACGACTTCGCGAAGAAGCGGGAATTCCAAGGCTGGGACTATTTTACTTATAGGCTTCCACTGAGCGGGTTAAAGTGCGATAAATGAAAACCATTTTATTTCTATTGGCAATCTTCGTCTTTGCGACTCACGAGAGTGCGGGACAAAACAGACCTAAGGCTACTAAGTTTCCTGCCGGGGTACCGGTCAAGGAAAGCAGTGTCGAGGCAAACGGCGGAAAAGTTGAAGATCGAACATACCGGAATAGCAAATTCGGGTTTGAGCTGACGATACCGGATAACTGGTTTATCGGCGGAGAAGATTTTGAACAGGTGTTACGTGAAAAAGGGCACGACCTAAGCGTCGTGACAACTGCTGGCAGCCCGAGCCGTTCGATAGATATTTTGATGACGGCTTTTCGCTCGGAACCTGGCAGCGGTGGAGCGATACTTAGGATTACATCCGAGAACCTGAAATCACACCCGCAGATCAAGGATGCGGTTGACTACTTCGATGCCATAACGGCGGCTTACTCGACGGATAGGCTTCCTCCGGACTTCGTTTATTCTTCGATCAAGGCTGAGAGGCTGGGTCAGAAGCAATTCGCGTACATGAACACGTCGTCTACATCAGGTAAAAAACGAATGTATGCCACGGTCAAGAGCGGTTTTGCCGTCATGTTTACTCTCTCATATACCGATGACGTCGACTTGCAAACGATTAGGAGAGTGCTCGAGACGGCTAAATTCGATCAAAAATAGGACCTTCTTTTTTGTTAGCAATGCGGCGATAATTTTCAGATAGCTTCTCAACGATCTTTCGTGTTAAATAGAAATTTAATGTCGGTTGCAGACCTCGTTTAAGTTTCGCAAGTATAGGCTTCAACATTGAATAAAAATTACACAATCGGAGAAATCCTCGAAGTTAAAATCGAAAAGATCGTACCGCGCGGTTTCGGTCTTGGATTTGTCGAAAAGCTCACAGTTCTTACCCCAATGTCAGTATTGGGCGACGTTCTTAGCGTGCGTATCGTCGCCATGAAAAAGCGAATGGCGTGGGCGGAGATCGTCGAGATCAAGGTAAGAGGCGAGCAGCGCATCGATCCACCCTGTGAGTATTTCGGGAAGTGCGGCGGCTGTGATTTTCAGCAGATGACCTATCCGGCCCAGCTTACTGCCAAGATCGGAATCATCCGTGATTGCCTTCACCGCATCGGAAAGATCGATTATGAGGACAATATAGAGATGATCGGCAGTCCAAAGGAGTTTGGATACCGTTCCCGAGCAAGATGGCACATAGACCGCAAGTCGCGGAAACTGGGGTATTTCCGACGCGATTCTCACGATGTTATCGATATATCCTCGTGTCCGATCCTGACACCTCAACTGCAGTCTACTCTCGAATCGACGCGCCAGAGTTTGGATTGGGAAACGCTATGGGGTGACGAGGCCCAGATCGAGGCGGCGACCGTAGAAGATGAACGCGTTTCGCTCTACTCCCTTGATATCACTGAACCAACAGCGGAACTCACGATCCGATTGAATGGAGATACTTATATTTTTTCCGCGCAGGCTTTTTTTCAGGCGAACAGGAACGTGATAGAGGACCTGATAGAGGCGGCGATCGGAGGAGCAACAGGCACGACCGCATTCGATCTGTATAGCGGCGTCGGCCTTTTTGCTCTACCTTTGGCTAGAAAATTTTCGAGGGTAGTTGCCGTTGAAGAGCATCCGGTTTCGGCCGAATTTGCCACAAAGAATATCGAGAACGCACGGCTGACCAATGTAGAGCTTATCGAATCGAGTGTCGGTAGATACCTGAATAGAACGCCAGACCGCGACATAGACTTTGTCCTGATCGATCCACCTAGAAGCGGTACTGAAAAACAGACCATTCCGGCCATCGCAAAGTTAAATCCTGCCGCAATTTCTTATGTTTCGTGCGAGCCTTCGATTCTCGCACGCGATCTCGGACTTTTGCTTGAGGCAGGGTACCGGATCGATAAGATAACCGCGATTGATCTTTTTCCGCAGACCCATCATATCGAAACAGTTGTGCGTCTTTCCAGAATGAGATAGTGACTTGTATATTTTGAAAGCTGTAATCTAAACTTCAATTATGCCAAGAAAGAACCAAGAACCTGAAAATTCATCATCCGAATTAACTAAGAGTAATTCCGTCCGTTGTAGATATTGCGGACAGAAAAATAATGTAAAGGTTGATTATCAGAACAACGCTGCCAACTGCGGCAAGTGTAAATTGCCGCTTTCTAACGAGCTGCACAAGAAGTTTACCGCACTTCATAAAAACGACTACGTGCATCCGCTTGATAAGAAGGCCTTAGCAGCTCTGAAGGCGATACCGGGCGTAGATTCGATCCTTAAGAAGTTGCTTGCGTGGACTGGTGAATCCGCGATCCGAGTTTCTTTCATGGCGAGTGCTGTCAAGGTAACGCCAACCCAATGCCCGGATCTTTACGCCAAGCTGCAGATCGCGTGCGAAACTCTCGGGGTTGAGATGCCTGATATGTTTCTTCAGCAAAATCCGTTGGTAAATGCGTTTACGGGTGGTGTTGAAAAACCTATCATCGTTCTTCATTCGGCTTTGATCGAACGTCTTAATGACGAAGAAACTCTTGCCGTGATCGCTCACGAGGTCGGACACATACACGCGGAGCATGTATTATATTTGACCGCGGCAAGATTAATGGAAGTTCTGGCAAATATTTCGGTAGCGAGATTGGTCCCCGGCTCGGAGATCATAAAAATGATAGTTTCTCTGGGCATTTCCAGTGCTCTGCTGTCCTGGGCTCGTAGGGCTGAGTTGAGCTGCGACCGGGCTGCGTTACTGGTCGTTCAAGACCCTCATGTGATCGGCAAAACCATGATGAAGCTTGCAGGTGGTACATTTGCATCAAAGATCGATTACGAGCAATTTCTCGAGCAGGGGCGTGAGTTTAAGAAGAGTTACGACGAAAAGGCCTTAGATCGATTTTGGGCGGATACTATGAATGCAGGATTGTCGCATCCATTCCCCATTTGGCGTGTCGCCGAGGTGCTTGAGTGGTCGGATTCTGACGAATATAAGAATGTAATGGCGACGAAATAAGTTTCCAATATACGAGCAATAAAAAGGGGAAGGATGAAAATCCTTCCCCTAATTTTTTCGTTGGCTTTAGGTTACTCTGCGAAATATCCGGACATTGAAGCAGTCAGAATTTCCACTGTTTCCGCAAGCGCTGTGACCGATGCTCCGCAGTTGGTCGGCGGTGTTACGAGTCCAAGGCTGTAGCTTCGAACCACGGTCACATCAGCGGCATTGATCGAGCCATCACCACACGTTCCATTAACATCTGCCCGGTCAGCCTGAGCTTGGTTTGCCGGATTCATGTTTCCAAGGGCGAATTGACGAACGATGTTTACATCGTTTGCTAAAACGAGACCATCACCGCCCGGTTGGCCATTGGAATCAACAACATCGCCTTCAACAATGGATCCCGTTGGTGTAGGTGTTGGTGAAGCAACTGGCGTTGGGGTGACTACCGGTGTCGGCGTCGGTGTAGCAACGGGTGTTGGCGTTGGTACTGGTGTCGGTGTCGGTGTCGGGACCGGCGTTGGAGTCGGCGTAGAAACCGGAGTTGGCGTTGGGGTTGGAGTCGCCACCGGAGTTGGCGTCGGGGTTGGATTAGCCCCGGCTGGTCCTTCAAGCCTGACTCCTACCGGTGATCCCGTTTTAAAGAATCCAAGGGATCCCACACCTGCGGCAGGCGGAGCATTTGAATCAAAGCGGAAATTATAGAGCGTTCCCCATCTGATCGCATTTGCGTTTGGATTTTGCCCAAGGGTTTCAGAGCTCCACGTTATGGATGTTCCGTCCTGAGTCGGCGTCCAAGGATTGTTACTAAAGCCAGCATTGTTTAGCGTTCCGTCACCTGTCCAACCTGGATGCTGTGGCGGAGCGGTAAATCCGATGTTACTGATCGTCGCTCCCGCACCAATAGGGACCGTAAACGACTGGATACCGCGATCTAAGTTCTGGTTATAAACTGCGTATTCGTAGTGCCAAACTCCAGGCGAAGGATTTGTTACCTTGTAACCCACTATGCCGATACCGTCATTCATACCGTCTGGTTGAAATTCGATCATTGTCGCCCCTGTCCAGGCGTTGATGGCAGCCTTTTGGCGAACGGTGCTTCCATTTGGCGAGAATGAAAATGGGCTTGCGGTTCCGAAGACATTGTATCGACGGTACGAGACGTTATTATTCATGTTGCACTGGCCAGGATTGTTTTGGCACCATGCGTATTCATGCGGCGTGACGTATTGCCCTTCAGCGTAGTATGTAGCTCCCGGATTGAGCGATGTGTTGAGGTCCGCGATCTCGGTCAGCATTCTGTGAAGGGGAGCCGACGGATGACTGTGACCGGAATGGTTATTTGGGTTGGTCACACCCGAATCTCCACGAGGGAAGAATCCGGTGAATGGATTAACCCATGCACGCGAACCAAGATTTGGCCCCGAATTGAGACTCGCGGTGTAAGGATCTGAGCAACCTGATCCAAGCTGCGGGCCGCCGACGCCGTTACAGCCAAAACCGCATAGGTTCTGAGTAAGAGCCGTAAAGCCGTGTTTTACGCTCGACTGACCGATCTGTTCAAAACGCTCGGTGTTATCCGATCCGCCGCTCATGCGGTACATGTTTTGGGGGATCACAGGGTGATCGTTGCTGGGAAGAGCGAACCAATTAAGATCTACGACACCTGCGTTACAGGAATCTGTTCCCAGCGAAAGCCCTACGAAGCCACCTGAAGCTGAACCAAACTGAGCCAGTCCATTCACGTCACCGACAATAACGTCAGGGCCTGGAACGGATCCGGCATTGGGTTCCATTCCTGCTCCTGCAGGCAAAACAGCTGATTGAACTTCGCCGTTGACGATCTGCGTTACTTCGATAGCACGCATCGCGGTCGAGAAATCAAGTTTGCCGACAATCGATCCTGCGTCCGACGGGCGGCCGAGTTCTGCCGCAAATTCCGGTGACAACAGCATTCTACCGTTGTAGATGCTCAAAACCTTTTGAGTCGGTTCGTAGTTGTATTCGTAACCTTCTACGTTGAAGAATATGAATCCGGTCTGAGCGTCACGAACAACCAGATCATAATGACCGCCCCACGGCAGACTCTCAATGATCAGTTGGTTATATGACGAACTTAGCTTAGAAGGCAGGTACGCATTAGTCTGCGGAACGATTCCGAGCGAACTTGGCAGAGCACCGCGGAGTTCACCGTTATAAACTTGTACGGTAAAGAACGTATCGCCAACGGCGGCAAAGCGAAGTTGCGTTGTGCCTTCCTTCCCGTTGGTACCCGTCAGTTTGTTCAGGTCGAGGTCCATTGCAACGCTTCCCGATGCGGCGACCAGTTTTTCAACCGTTCCAGTGTCAGCTTGTCGGCTGCTCTTGATCTCAGGGAACAAAGCAGTCGAACTATCGCCGAAGAACACGAGCAACGGCAGTAACGAAAGAAATATTGTCTTCAACATAATTTGGTTAATTAACCCCTTGATTTGATGTCTGCGCGGTGAACCTCTTAACTACGGATTTCTCGGAATGTAAACTTTATTTTTACACCCTTTTCGGTGTCTGAATCAAGTTTATATACAATGTATTTAGTATAAAGTTTCGACAGGTTACTAGTAACAAAATGAAATCGGGTTGTGACAGCAGTAGTGGCGGGAAAAAAAGGTCGATAGAATTGCCGGTTCTCGCCACAAATACTCAACAAAAACAGACCATTAAAGAATCCCGGAGTTCGCGTTGGCGGGCCGCTTCTTTGATTCTCGTCAATGTGCTTATGGTGGCGCATGTTATTCAATGGTGGCTGATGGGAACGACCATTTCCCCGATCGAGCCGTCTGAATCGATGTACACGCTGCAGCAAGGGGCGATCAACGCGGGCGTAATCTTTTTCTCGCTGGCTATCTTGTCCACGCTCATATTTGGCCGGTTTGTCTGTGGCTGGGGGTGCCATATCATTTCGCTTCAGGATCTATGTGCCTGGATGATGAAAAAGATAGGGATCACGCCTCGTCCTTTCCGTTCTCGCCTTCTGGTTTTTGTTCCTCTGCTCGCGGCTCTGTACATGTTTGTCTGGCCGGTTTTCACTCGCTGGATGGTCAAGCCGCCTAGTGAACCTCTGATCCCTCAATTTACCAACCACCTTATTACTACCGAGTTTTGGGCTACTTTTCCTCCTTGGTGGGTCGCGATACCGTTCCTGTTTGTCTGTGGTTTCATGACCGTCTATTTTCTCGGGGCAAAGGGTTTTTGCACGTACGGTTGCCCGTATGGTGGATTTTTCGCCTTGGCCGATAAGGTTGCTCCCGGACGCATTCGAGTTACCGACGCCTGTAATCAGTGCGGTCACTGTACCGCGACCTGCACGTCCAATGTTATCGTCCATGCCGAGGTGAAAGAGTTCGGAATGGTTGTTGATCCCGGCTGCATGAAGTGTATGGACTGCGTCAGCGTCTGTCCTAACGATGCCTTGTATTTCGGGTTTGGAAAACCCGCGGGGGCGATCGGAAAAGCCGCATCCAAGAACTTCTCACTCACCTGGCCGGAAGAGATCGCTGCAGCGTCCATCTTCGTCCTAAGCCTGTTCGCTGTTTGGAACGTCTATCAACTTGTTCCGATGTTGATGGCACTTGGACTCGCTATCGTGACGACATTCGTTGCTATGCGTACGCTGCGAGTATTGACCACAAAGGACGTTGCTTTTCTCCGCTATAGCCTTCGTTCTTCAGGCTCGATTCGTCTTGCTGGCTGGGCTATCCTTGGGTTCGCGTTTCTCTGGCTCGGACTGGTCGTTCACAGCGGATGGGTTCGCTATAACGAACGTGCCGGAGCCCTCGCATTCCAGAGCTTGCAGATCCCTGACGAGCTTGCTCTGGCCCAGTCAGATCCCGATCAGTGGTTAAGTCCCTCGGATCGAGCGAACGTCGCGACGGGTACGCAGGCCTTTAATGCTGCTCGCCGCGTAGGGCTGCTCACAAATGTCGAGGCAACTCCTAAGCTTGCCTGGCTGGAATACCTCGCCGGAAATCATGAACGTGCGATCGAACTGCTCTCGATCGCCGCCAAACAGCAAACCGGTCAGCCGAAGGCACTGAGCCTTTACTATCGAGGAGCGATCCTAAACCGCCTGGGTCGTCATGAAGAGGCTCTGCGGTCGCTCGATGAGGCAATGATCGCGTCGAACGTCGTACTCGCTCGTGAAGAAAAAGGCGAGGCTCTCTGGAAACTCGGACGTAAAGCCGAGGCGATGGCAGTCTGGAGCGATGCGGTTCGCAGCAATCCGACTCTGCCTCTGCTGAATAACTTCCTCTCCGGAGCCAATGCGTCGATCGGACGAGCGGAAAGTGCGGCGGGATATGAAAAGCAAGCCGATCGAACTACGCCGAACGATCCCTATTTTCACTGGATGCTCGGGTTACGCCTTCAAAATCTGGCTATGACCGAGCAGGCTGAGAAACATTTTCAAAGAGCTATACAACTTGAGCCTCATTTCCGAAATAGAAGGAAGTGATCGGGTTTTCGCCTGCTGCAAAAAACAAGATGATCGTCGTCTTAACAACTGCACCGCCTGATCTGGCACTACGGCTCGCTGATTCCATAGTGAAGTCGCGACTAGCGGCCTGTGTCCAGATATTGCCTCCGATGACGTCGGTCTACGTCTGGGAAGGAGATCTACAGAACGAATCCGAAAATCTCCTTCTGATCAAAACCCTGCCTGAGAAATACCTAGAGCTCGAGCAGTTCATCACTGAAAATCACCCTTATGAAGTGCCCGAGATCGTAGCCATAGAGGCAAGTAACGTATCGACTCCATACCTCGCTTGGCTTGGGCAAACTGTCAATGGCGTGGACTAAGGACCAATGCCTTTCATCGAAATAGTCTCGCCTATATCAAAGATCGTTTACCGCCTGCTACTCCTTTTCATTGCTAACGCCGGCCTCACACGTTGAGACGATAAAATCCACCGCATCTTTAGGCGAGTCTGTCAGATGGATCAAGCTCAGATCCTCGCGGTTGATCATTTTTTCGTTGAGCATCGTCGAGGTCAGCCAAGCCAGAAGTCCACGCCAATACTGTGATCCAAAAAGCACAACGGGGAAGTTACGGATCTTCTTGGTCTGAATCAGCGTCAGTGCCTCAAAGAGCTCGTCCATCGTGCCGAAGCCGCCAGGGAAGATCACGTAGGCATTGCTGTATTTAATAAACATGGTCTTTCGAACCATGAAGTATTTGAACGTCAGCGATTTGGTCAAATACGGATTTGCCTGCTGCTCAAAGGGCAATTCGATATTGCAGCCGACCGAAACGGCTCCCGCTTCATATGCTCCCTGATTTCCCGCCTGCATGATGCCCGGGCCGCCGCCTGTGATGATCTCAAAACCAGCTTCACCCAGTAATTTAGCGGTTTCTGTGGCTGCGAGATACATCGGATCGTCGGGGTGGGTACGAGCGGAGCCGAATATTGAAACGCCTCGCGTTATCGTTGCCAACTCGTCAAATCCGTTCACGAACTCGCCTAAAATACGGAATACCCGCCACGAATCGGACGTGCGATAGAGATCCTCGGGTTCGGGTGAACGCAGAAGGATCTCGTCGTCGGTCAAATGCCAATAGCCTTCTGAAGCCTGGCGTTGCTTTGCGTCAGCAACGGTTTTTGGTACGGAGGGTTTGTCTGCTTTTGTCTTGTTAGCCATAAATGCTATATCCCCATGATGTTATAGCCGCAATCGACGTAGATCGTTTCGCCGGTTATGCCGGACGACAGCTCGCTGACGAGAAATAGCGCGGTGTTGCCGACTTCCGCCTGGGTGACGTTGCGTTTTAGCGGAGCTTTTTCGCCAACCTGACCCAGTAACGAACCCATGTTTTTAACGCCGCGTGCGGATAACGTATTAATGGGGCCGGCACTGATGGCGTTAACGCGGATGTTGTTTTTGCCGAGATCGGCGGCCAGATAGCGTACCGATGATTCCAGAGCGGCCTTTGCAACGCCCATGACGTTGTAGCTCGGCACGACCTTCTCCGCGCCGTAATAGCTCATCGTCACGATACTTCCGCCATCGGTCATCAGCGGCGACGCGGCCAAAGCAACCTGCGTGAGCGAGAAAGCACTTACCTCGAGAGCGGTACGGAATGCCTCTCTGGTGGTCGTGACAAACTCGCCTTCGAGAGCCTCTTTCGGAGCAAACGCGATCGAGTGGATCACAAAATCCAGCTTTCCGAACTTGTCGCCAACCGCCGCAAATGCTGCGTCAACGTCGGCTTGGTTGGTCACATCACATGGCACCACCAGCGAATCGGGCAGCTCGCCGGCGAGTTTCTCGACGTTTTCCTTGAGCCGCTCGCCCTGGTAGGTAAAAGCCATCTTTGCTCCCTGCTCACTACAAGCTGAAGCACAAGCCCACGCGATCGAACGCTTGTTCGCAACGCCGAATATCATTCCTACTTTATCTTTAAGCATAGATCTTGGTGAATAGTGAATAGTGAATAGTGAACAGTGAACGGTGAACAGTGAATAGTGAATAGTGAACGAGAAAATCACTATCCACTGTTCACTATTCGCTATTCACTAACATAAACCTTTTGCAGCATCTCGAAATCCAATAACCGGATGTCTATATCTACCGGTGTGTCTGAGAAGCGTCGTGTTATCAGCATTCCTCGCAGCTTTTCCTCTTCTTCTGCTGTTAGCTGGGTGACCAGTACGAGCATCAGGCGGAGCCGAAGGCGGCTTTTGAGGTCTGTGAGATTCTTTTTGGCGAGCGTGATCTTTTTCAGCATCGACTCGATCTTTTCTTGCCGTACGTCGGGCACGACGAGGAACGAGACCTCGATACAGGTGATCAGGTCATGCTCAACCAGGATCGCATCAAACGGAGTTCCGCCGATGCTGACGTGCCGCATTAACGGCAGATTCTCCTCCTGCTGTATCTGACGCAGGGCGAGATCCTCGGCAACGATGTATGCCGAGAGAAGATCGCCCAGGCTGTCGTTACCGACGCCGAGAAGCCGGGCTAGCTCGCGAACCTCAACGTTAACGTTCTGCCGTTGGATCTCAGGCATTGCGGCATCCCAGCGGATAAACTTGCGGTCATCCACCGCTGCGATCCGCCGTGTGTTCGAAATGTCGAGCAGAACCAGTATCGCGAACAGAGCCGTCGCGGCGACAAGCACCGCAGCCACAACCATATTCTCAGCCCTCACGGCCAGAACTGCTCCCGCGATCAAGACCAGGAACAGCACAACCGTCAAAGCGATGAGCGGATAGTTCGATCTTTGACGATCAAACTTTCGCAGGGAATTTTCGGATTTCTTTTCCACCGGATCCTAGGAGGCTACTGAAGCCTTTTCAAATGGAATATCGTCGAAATGGGTCATACGTTTGAACGCCTTGAAGCGTTCGGTGATCTCAGGATAATCGAGAGCATCGACGCGTTCCGTTCCAAACTTCTCCACGTTAAAGGAGGCCATGACCGAGCCGTAGATCATCGCACGCCGCATTGTTTCGTCGGTGATCTCTTTCTGAGCGGCAAGATAGCCCATAAAACCGCCGGCGAATGTATCGCCCGCACCAGTTGGGTCAAAAACGCTCTCGAGCGGATAGGCCGGAGTCGCGAAGTAGCTGTCTTTGGTAAACAATGTCGCTCCGTACTCGCCGCGTTTGATGACGACGGCTTTGAGGCCGAGATCCATGACCGCTTTTGCAGCTTTGTGGATGTTTGGCTCATCGGTCAGTTGGCGTGCCTCGGCATCATTGATGATGATGCAATCGACGACCTTGATCGTCTCGATAAGAGCATCTTTCATCGAGGTTATCCAGAAATTCATCGTGTCCATCGCGACGAACTCCGCATTCGGACACTGCTCGCGGACATCTTTCTGAAGCATTGGCAAAATGTTCGCCAGGAACAGAAGCTTGGAGTTCTTAGAATGCTCAGATAGCTTCGGCTGGAAGGTCTCGAATACGTTAAGCTGCGTATCGAGTGTGTGAGCCGTATTCATGTCGTAATCGTAACGGCCGCTCCAGAAGAATGTCTTGCCGTCCGGGACGATCTCGATATCATCGGTGTTGATGTGATGCCGCTTAAATACCGCCCACTCTTCGTCACCAAAATCGCCGCCGACCACGCCAACGGCTTTTACCTCGGTGAAAAAGCTCGCCGACAAACCAAAATGCGTGGCAGCACCACCCAATATCTTATCCCGTTTTCCAAATGGCGTTTCGAGTGCGTCAAACGCAACCGAGCCTACAACTGTTAATGACATCTGTTAAATCTAGTCTCCATTAGTGTTTATAAAAACCTATATTTTACACATTGTCGTCCGTTTTGACTATGCGGCTGCTCAGACAGCCAGCACCCTGGATCGATTCCGGCTTAGGCATGTTGGCGGTCATCATCCGCCTGATCGACTGGTCACGTTTTACCAATTTGCGAAAGTAGTCGCTGATCGACGGACAGCCCTCTTCTTCGATCCTAAATCTAACCCAATCCGCCATTCTCGGCGGCATCGAAATTGTCATTACTTTTCTCTTCATAGTGTTTTTTTTGACGTTCAAAACTGATTCGTTTTGGTGCAAAGTGTATTACACCAAAAATGGCCGTAACGCGTTGATCATAAACGGCTTAAGTCCGATTTTGGCTGCCCGCCCTCGTTCCACCTGTCCCAACCACTTGGAACGGTGTAAGTGTCTGAAAAGACTGAAGTTACCTGCCTGTGTCGCCGTTCCGCGAAAAGAATTTTCCCACGTATCTCGTGACGGAACGCTTTTGCGATCGAGACGGTTCGACTGTGTTTGGTGCTTGTGTTAAACAATAAATTCACGTTTTTCATCGCCCGAAAGTCTATCATGAAATTGCAAGAAATGCAAGATGTATTACGGATGAAACAATTGCGATGCACCTCTTCGTTAGGTAGGCGTCGAATATGCTCCGAATTATGACAAACGCCAGGGCGGATCTTTGCGGTTTTTGCCGGCGTGGAATAGGCAGATCTTGTTGTCGTTTGGATCTTTTAAGTAGGCTTCCCGCCAGAGCCAAGGGCGATCGGTGGGTGGTTCGGTGAATTCAAGGCCGAGAGCAGTGAGGCGTTCGTATTCAGCGTCGAGGTCGGGGCACTCGAAATAGAGGACGACGTTGTTCAACGGCTCGACCGGCGTTAACTCGCCGAACTCGCATACCGACAAGGTAGCCTCACCATCGGGACATTCGAGCCGTGCGTATCGCGGGAGCGAATCAACTATTCTTGTCAGGCCGAGCCTTTCGAAGAACTCGACTGTTTCGACGGTTTTTTCGGAGTAGATGGTTACCTGATTGAGGTTCATTTCTTAGGTTTCGTTCAAACAGGATATACACGATTAACAGGATGAAGAAAATATCCTGCCTATCCTGTTCATCCTGTAAGAATTCCTATTTTAATGCCTTAATTGTTGCGATTGCTTTGCTCGCGTCGGCGACGAACTTACTCTCCGGATGCTTCTCCACCACCGTCGATAGATACGCGATCGCGTCAGCTCTGAGCTTTTCCGGAGCGTACTTTTCTTTTTCCTTCTCCGACTTCAGATCGACCTTCTGCTTGCCTTTGTTCTCGGACAGATAATAGCTGCTCATACCGGCGAGGTAGAGGAATTCGTCGATGTTAGAAAACTGCGGATACGCCGCATAGGTCTCTTCGAAACGAAGCAAAACCTGCTTATACGCTTTCTTGAGCGGAGTATACGCCTGACGCGCCACATCAAGGTTATGCTTAGCATCAGCCTCCATGATCGGATCACGGTCGATCGCAGGCGTGACGTTGCGCTGGGCAATACCAGAGAAACTGAAGAGTAAAATTGCGACGCCAGTGGCGATAAAAAACCTCATAAGTAGAAAAGATGCGTCAAAGCCACAATTCGTTTACTTAAAGCTCCGAATCAAGTTCCTGAATTGCCCTGAGGCTGTTAAAAGACGGATTATGTTGCGATGCTTGCCCACAACGACGTCGTGCTCATCCTTGGCCTATTCTCTCGTCCATAACCTCTTTCCAGTTAACAAGTATTTCCGCCAGATCCATTTCATTGCCGCGAAGTGCAATGGTTCCCATTCCCATATGCTCTACTCGGATCTTTCTTAAATACTGCGCAATTTCCGCTTCCTTCACACCTTTTTTCAAGAAGCTAAACACCACACCTGCGTAGGAGGTATACTCGTCTCGAGCTTCGGGAACGCCAGATACCCCGATCGGATCCCATAAATAATGAAGCACTTCATCAACACGAGAAAGTAGTTCCTCGTCAGCTCGCGAGAGCCTATTTATCGCGTCAATACTCATTTCCGATATTTCCCAATAATCGCCGCTAGACTCTTCGCCGTCTCCGCTGGCCAACTATCCGGTGCCGTGAAGATCGCATTTTTGAGAGCATCCTCTAGTACTTAATTTTGCGAGGGAGCGCAAAACAGGTAAAGCACAATATATTGACTACGCCTCCCATCAACATAAAGTCATCAATTCCATAGCTGGAAGTATGAATTATCAGCATGCCGAATATCGTGATTACCCCGCTCCATGGAAGCGTTAGGAAGTAGAAAGCATCGGATAGCCCTGCCGTGTAGGTCAAAAAGACGAGAGATGCATAGACCGCTATGAGGACCATCCGGCTAATTGTCCCCAAAAAGGAGTTCATGCTTACCTACAAAGTGCTATGTTTTTTTAACCTTCAAAAGGCCGAAGTTCCGACGGAGAGGGTAGTACCCGATGAGTCTGTTCTCCAAAAGAATATACTTCAATTCCCGCAAGGCGGCTTTCTCTTTCAAAAATGAATACGCCGCTCGTTTCATCGCCTTGTCCGAAACGAAAATCGCCTAGAATTCCTATGCCTCCCGTGGGAACCTCATGCCCTTCGATAACGAAATCTATGCTCGCGCAACCGCATGGGCAACTAGAATAGACCCGTGCATGATTAAGATCCCTAAGGAATGTTCGTGCGTGCTCGATTCCGTTCACAAGCATCCATTCCGCCAATTTCCTCTCGTCCGAAGTCAACTCGCGATCCACCAAAATTGGATCAGGAAAATTGTTTTCCGAGGCTTTACCGATTGGCATACTTCCCAATAATTGCCTCCAAACTCTTTGCAGTCTCCGCCGGCCAACTATCCGGGGACGTAAAGATCGCATTCTTGATCGCGTCGGCGTATTGATTTGGCGTTTCTTTGGCGGCGACGCGTTTTACGGCGTCTTTCATTACCAGTTGGGCATTGCGGACATTTTTGCCGAGGGTTTCGATGACCATTTCGGCGGTGACGTCGTCGTGGCCTTCGTACCAGCAGTCGTAGTCGGTGACGAGGGCGAGCGTGGCGTAGGCGATCTCGGCTTCGCGGGCTAGCTTGGCTTCCTGCAGGTTGGTCATCCCGATGATGTCCATGCCCCATTGGCGATAGACGTTCGATTCGGCCTTGGTCGAGAAGGCTGGGCCTTCCATGCAGACGTACGAACCGCCGCGATGCGTCTTGACGCCGACCGTGTTGCACGAAGCCTCAAGAATGTCGCCAAGCTCATTACAAACCGGATGTGCAAACGTCACATGCCCGACGATGCCGTTGCCAAAGAAGGTCGATTCGTGAGCACGAGCACGCGTTCGGTCAAAGAATTGATCGGGAATGACAAAATCGGTCGGAGCGTATTTCTCCTGAAGCGAGCCAACGGCCGAGACCGACAAAATGTATTCGACCCCAAGCATCTTCATCGCGTAGATGTTCGCCCGAAAGGGAAGTTCGCTTGGCGTAAACTTATGTCCGCGAGCATGCCGCGGCAAAAACGCCACCGTCACACCATCCAATTCGCCCACGATAAACGCATCCGAAGGCGACCCGAAAGGCGTCTCGACGGGAATCTCCCGTACGTTCTCTAACTCAGGCATCTGGTAAAGACCACTGCCACCGATTATTCCAATAGTTACTTTTTCCATTATGTTGTAGCTCGATAAATGATTATAAAAAAAATCGAGGAACGCTGCCGTCCCTCGATATGTTTGAGATCCTATTTCTTAGGTGCGGGCTTTTTCGGCTCAGCCTTTGGTGCTGGTGGTTCCGGGCCGGTCTCAGCTCCTGGCGGCGGCATCATCTGCTGCTGCTGTCGCTGCTGCATTTGCTGCAGCTGCTCCTCGGTTGGCTGCGGTACGTCGAAATCAGCAGGAACCTGAATGTTATTGCTCGCGACGATCTCGTCGAGAAGCTTTTTCTCTTTTTCCTTTTCCAGTTCCGCCTTGGCAAATTCCTTGACCGGCGTGTCGCGGCCCATCGGGTTTGTCGGATCTTTGACAGCGGTCGAGATCAGAATGTGGCGAGCGTCGTAGGTCTCATCGGTTGCTCCACCTTTCTTTTCGAGCTTACGCTCAAGTTTGATGATGTGGAATCCAAAATCAGTCTCGACCAGCTCAGGCGAAACCTGGCCTGGCTCGAGGGCGATCGCTGCCGCCTCGAATGGAGCGACCATACGGCCTTTTGGCACGTCTTTATATATGCCGCCTTGTGCTACGCCGTCAGGGCCTTTGTTACCGGGATCTTCGGTGAATTCATTAGCAAGGGCCGCAAAATCTTCGCCAGCCTTGGCACGATCGAGAATGCCCTGTGCCTTAGCACGTTTTTGAGCAGGATCGATCTCCGGCTTGGATGCGATGTAGGCTGCGATCTCCTCGTCGGTGACCTTCATTTTGTCGGCGATCTTTTCTGAGTAAAGACGAGCCAGGAACTGAGCCTGCTGAAGCTTGATCTGCAGATTGACCTTGTCGATGAAGACCTTGTCGAGCTCACCGGCAGCCAACTTCGCTTCGTATTCAGCCTTGTAGATTCGGATCTTGGCAAACACGTCGCGTGCCTGCGTTTTTTCTTCTTCCGTGATCTCGCGGTTCATTTCAGGATTTCCCTGTTTCATGACCTCGATCTTGGCGTTGAGAAAATCGTTGAATTCCTGCTCGTGCGTACGGCCATCAACCGGATTTTGATTTTCCCAGTAGGCTTTTACCTGATCTTCCGAGATAAAGCCAAATGCTGGCATCGGGCCCTTATCTTTGTTGATCTCGCGATCATAGTTTACGGCGATGATCTCAGATTTGATATTGTCGAGTTCCTGTTTGCCGGTTACGTCGGTGCCCAGGTTATCGCGCTGAGCCTGGCTCGCAAAAGCCAAAAGCTGTTTAAGGTTCTCGAGCTGATTTTTCTTCATCTCGGGATCTTCGTTAAGACGCTTTAGGATCGCAGGATTGCTCTTGGCAACGTCAGCCAACAGCATCTCGATCTCAGCCTTGCTGATCGAGTTGAACGAGGCTGCCGATGTGTGGCCGCCTACCTTGTTTTTCCATACGACCAAGCCGGCCCCGATCGCCAGGATCGCGACGACCAAAATCAATCCTTTAGTTAAATTACTCAATGCCCAAGTCCTCACTTACAGAAAATCTACAGATCGCAAACGGATATAATAGCAAAGGAATCTCGTTTAGACTAATTAAAAACGCCTATCGGGCCTGTTGAACGAGTTCCAAAAGCACCCCATTTGCCGATGCGGGATGAACGAATGCAACGAGGCAGCCCTCGGCACCGATCCGCGGTGTTTCGTCGATCAGCCTCATGCCTTCGGCCTTGAGCTTGGCTAGCGAAGCCTCGATATCATCGACCTCGACCGCGATGTGGTGGATCCCGCCGCCGCGTTTTTCTAAAAATTTCGAGATCGGTGAATCGTCCGACGTCGGTTCGAGCAGCTCGATCCGGCTCTCGCCGATCGGCAGCATCGCGACGCGAACTTTCTGATCCTCAACGACCTCGGTATGAACATTCTCAAGCCCCAGGGCATCGCCCCAGAATTTAAGTGCCTCGTCGATACCTTTTGTAGCGATGCCTAAGTGATTTATTTTCATCGTCATATCTTGTCATTATATCGCAAATTTCCCACTTGTGAGGACAAAGTGGGAAGTCCCGAGACCTTAGAACCTTTTGAGATTGCTTATTCGAAGTAAAGGGATAAGGATGGTGTATGAAGAAAGAACACGCAATCGGGATCTTACTCGGACTGGCCGCAATTGTCGTCTACGGAGTAGTCGGAATCGCAGTCACTGCTCAAGGATTAGATTTTCCGCTTGTGGTCGGCATGACCGCTGTAATTTATCTGACGGCAGGTGTCGTGCTGGGGTGGACAGGGCACACTGTAAATTGGCGTCTGGGCTTATTGATTTCTGCTCCCATTATGGCTGTGGCACTCTTTAGTATGCTTTTTACAGGTATTTTTACCAGATTCTTAGACAGAGATGTTCCGATAATGATCACCACGTTAGTGGCTCCTTGTCTCGGAGTATTGATGGGCGGCAGGCTGAACCGATTCCGCTAACTTTTCAATTTCAAACTGACCGACTGTCCGAAGAGAACTAGTGGGCCGGTTGAAATGGTGTTACGTCAACAATCCTTATTGAAAGACATGTGAACTGTGCGTCCACACCATGAATACCGTCAAAGCTGACTTCGAAGTTAGTGTTGTCTAACTGGTGATCAGAAACGTCGTTAATTGATAGTCCGCTAAGCACATTTTGGTTGTTAAATCCGTCAAGGGATAAAGAGTCAACTTCAATGAATTGAAACGTAACGAGGGTGTGATGTTTTAGAACATATCGCCCGTCTTTGAGCTCGGACGTCATTTCAAAAACGTGTATTTGGGCATCGAGTGTTGGTCGAGTCTTAACGCCTGCACGGTTCAAGACAATTCTTACTACTTCGGCATCGTGGAAAGAGGGGAACCGGCCAAAGACGTCGACCAGCAAATTTATGTTTCCAATTTTCGGGATGGAATTCGTAGTCATTTCAGAAAATTTGTGAAATCAATAATCATTCATAGCAACTCCGTTGAGAGTGACATTTGACCAAGGATCGCACGGAAGAACACGGAACAATCTCCTGAAAATCTTTACGGTGTTACTGGCCCATAAGCAATCTATTCACTGCCGAATAAGGATCCGTTTCCTTTACGGCGACCTGCTTTGCTAGCTCATCTATCATTTCGCGGGTTCCGTTTTGCGACATTAGGTCGGATAAAAGGCGTTCGCGGACTAGTTCCGTCAGGCGCCATTTGGCGATGGCGGTTCGGCGGTCGGCGGCGTGTTCGTTGGTGGATTGGTATTCGAAATAACTCTGGATCGCGGTGCTGAGATCTTCGAGACCTTTGTTTTCGGTCGCGACGGTTTTGATGATCGGCGGAATCCACATGTCGGGGCGGTGGGCGAGAGAGAGCAGGGCATCGAGCTCTTTTTGGGTGCGGAGAACGCCTTCGCGGTCGGCTTTGTTGATGACAAAAACGTCGCCGATCTCCATTATTCCGGCCTTGATAGCCTGAATATCGTCGCCCATTCCCGGCACGAGGACCACGACCGAAACGTCGGCGGTTTTCACGATCTCAACTTCGTCTTGTCCAACGCCGACGGTTTCGACAATAACTTTATCAAAGCCTGCCGCGTCCAGAATAGCGACCGCATCGACCGTCGCCCGCGACAATCCACCAAGATTCCCACGCGTCGCCATCGAGCGAATAAACACACCTTCCTGCATCCCCAGCGTCGCCATTCGAATGCGGTCACCCAGGATCGCTCCGCCCGAAAACGGGCTCGACGGATCGACGCAGATGATACCGACCCGGTTTCCCGCGTCCTTATAATGCTGAGCCAGTTTATCGACAAGCGAGGATTTTCCCGCTCCCGGCGAACCCGTAATGCCAATGACCGTCGCCTTTCCGGTGTGCGGAAAGACGGCCTTCATCAACTCCGCAGCATCATCGGTCCCGCCCTCGACCTTGGTGATCGCACGGGCAACGGTTCGCGGATGACCGGCAAATAGGCGTTCAAGAAATTCTGTATAGAGCATTAATCGTTCTTCTTTTCGACAAATTTGACGAGCCGCAGGCGGTCATTTTTCCACCCGTAATAATAGTCTCCGGGCTTGATGTTGGCATTCTCATCCTTGCTTCCCGGGCGGCCGTGGATGATGAGCAAACGGCTGTTCTTTTTGAATTCTAGCTGAATATCGGAATAATCGTCGCCATAGGTCGCATCGATATTGAAAAGCTCATCCGGATAGAGCGTTTCACCGGTTCTTGCATTGATCACGTAAGCATTCGTACAGCCTGTGCCGCATCCGCGACCAGTGAGAACGTAGTGGCCTGCGAAATTAACTCCGCGTTTCGCTGCCTCTTTGAGCCCGCCGATGTATTTGAGCGGGATCGGTCTTCCTTTGGTTTTCAGACTATGAGGTTTTTCGACGGCGGCGGGGAATTGGGTGAATTTTGGAACGCTTTTTTGCGCTGCCGCAGAGATAGCGAGCAGAAAAAAGATCGTTATCAAAAAGAAATACCGACTCATAAAATTGACGTTTGATCCGAATCCTCGCGATAACAGCCGAGCAGCATCTCGACCGCATCTCTCAGATTTTCACGGGCTTCTTCAAGCGTTTCGCCTTGGGTATTGGCTCCAGGCAATTCCGCACCGTATCCGATGTAACCGCCTTCCTCAGCTACTTCGAAGACCGCCGTTAGTTTAGATTCGGACATACTCAGTGACCCTTCAAAGGTAAAATTATAGTCACATTTTTCCGTTTATTAAACAATTGCTAGGTAAAATTCAGCTGTAGTGTAGGGCAATTAAAGGGGAAATTGTTTCAGCCATCGTAGATGGCGGAAGCATAAAGCCACGGGCGTGAGCCCGTGGACATCGTGCGTCTTGAAGTTAGCTGTCGTAGACAGCGACAGACCGCGAAAACTTGGCGGCTGTCGCCCGTATTCACGGGCTTTGCTTTTTTGTTGCCTTACCCCGTGCTTACGCACGGGGCTTTATGCTGTTGTCCGCTACGCGGACTAAAAACATGGTCAATTGTTCCGTCTACATCAAACCTTCGTCCGCCGATGGCCCGTAAATCGATGGAACCGGGATGTCGTTCAGTCTCAAATAAACCGACAACTGACCGCGGTGGTGGATGATGTGGTTGAGGACGAAGGTTCTCATGACGGCGACCTTTGGCATGGTGAAATAGACCTGTTCGCCGTTTTGCATCGTCCAGTTGGTGAACATTGTTTCGTCCGACGTGTCGCCGAGAATGGCTTTGGCCTTTTCAATATGATCGTCGAAGAATGCGAGCAATTCCTCAGTAGTTTTCGGTTCGAACGGCGTCATATCGGCCGTCGCAAAATCGAGAACGTCCTGCGTCAACGTCTCCTTTGTCCAACCGAACATCTCTGCACAATGAACCGCCAGACGGCCGAAAGACATCGATTTTTCGTGCGGTTTCCAGTCGTATTTGTCCATCGGAACACGCTCGAGACAGGCCCGCGTCGTTTTCGCCTCATTCTCTAACTCTGCCAAAAAAGCCGATCCTAGGCGGCCTGCACTCGTTGCTGTTGAAGTCATAAAAATCTCTCCTGTTTTGAATTTGGAAGATGATAATAGCGCGATTGTTGCAGCAGTGCAACAGTGAAACATGATTCTCGGGGGTTTAGCTAATGTTACAGGTCGATCTGTTCTATCATCCACTCGCACAGAGCCCATGCCTCCTTAAATCCATGGAGATCATACGTGCGGGCTAGGTCATTACCTTTGGTTTTCCCGGAACTTCGAACGGTCACTTTCCTTCCATTCTTCATTTCTTCAATCAGAACACCGTTGAGCTGACCCTTTATCTCACTCACTAAGTAGTGTGGACCAGTATCGATCGATATGATTGTCAGATCAGAGCCTCGCTCGGACGTAATATTTGTAGTGACCCAATAAAGAGGCGTACCATCTCGTAAGACAAACTTAATCGCGGTGAGTTCGCCCTTCACCACGCCACAATTCCTCTGCTTGTCTGCTGTCGGGCGATTGCAACGGATCTCCCAATTCTTGCCGTCACGACTATCAATATTTAGGTCAACCCCATTGCCCTTGAGCCCTTCAATCTCGCCTCTACCGCTCTCAAAAAAGAAAAGGTACGGGACGCCATTTGTTGTGCCGATCGAGTACGGTTTTGGGATTGGGTCCTTGGTAAATTGAACGCGAGCGTCGGTAGAAAAATTAGCATTTTCCGGGATCAGATTGACTTGACCGCTGATACCAAGCCCAAGAATCAAAATCGTAGTGATCGTTACAAGACTTTTCATCACGTTGCTTTTAATAGATTCTTGGCGATCACGATCCGTTGGATCTCGCTGGTGCCTTCGCCGATGGTGCAGAGTTTTGAGTCGCGCCAGTATTTTTCGGCGGGGTAATCTTTAGTATAGCCGTAGCCGCCGTGGATCTGGACGCCTTCTTCGGCGACGCGGACGGCGGTTTCTGAGGCATAGAGCTTTGCCATTGCGGATTTTTGCGTGACCGGCTTTTTGGCGTCCTTGGTCGCAGCGGCCTGGAGCGTCAGCAGGCGAGCACACTCGATCTGCGTGGCCATGTCGGCGAGTTTGAATTGGATGGCCTGAAAATCGGCGATCGGCTTGCCGAACTGCTGGCGTTCCTTGGCGTATTTGACTGCAGCTTCGTATGCTCCCTGAGCGATGCCGACCGACAAAGCCGCGATCGAAATACGTCCGCCATCCAGGATTTGCATACATTGCAGAAAGCCCTCGCCCTCGACGCCGAGCATGTTTTCTTCGGGAACGTGGCAGTCCTCAAATACGACCGAGGCCGTCTCCGAAGCACGCATTCCGACCTTGTTTTCCTTCTTATCACCCTTGAAACCGTCCATCGATTTATCAAAGATAAACGCCGAAATGCCCCGATTTCCTTTCTCTTTGTCAGTCACGGCGACAGCGACGAGCGTATTGCAGGCGAGGGCGTGGGTGATGAAATTCTTAGACCCATTCACCTTCCAACCGCCGTCCTCCTTGACGCCGTAAGTTCGCGTTCCGGACGCATCCGACCCAGCCTGAGATTCCGTCAAACCCCACGCTCCAAAGCTCTCGCCGGTAACGAGCGGGACGAGGTATTTCTGTTTCTGAGCCTCGTTAGCGAAGGTGTAAATGTGGTTCGAGCACAGCGAATTATGAGCCGCGACCGACAGCCCGACCGAGCCGCAAACGCGCCCGAGTTCCTCGATAATAGTCGCGTATTCGACATAGCCCATTCCGGCACCGCCGTATTCCTCAGGAAAAAGAATGCCCATCAGCCCAAGTTCAGCCAGCTTTGGCCGTAATTCCTCAGGAAAATGCTGAGCCTCGTCCCATTCCATCACATGCGGCCTGATCTCACTCTCGGCAAACTCGCGGATGCTGTATTTTATTTGTAACTGCTCTTCGGATAATTCAAAGTTCATAAATGTCTGTATAACAAACGATTATGATGACATAATGAGGTAATGGCGGGCAAACTTTTGGGTATTAAATTATTTGCTTGCAGGGCTAGGTAGTCCTAATTAAAATTGCTGTATGAACTGGAAAGATAACATCCTGACGACCGACGATCAGATCAGAGAATTACTTCGCGAAACCAAGACGATCGCCGTCCTCGGCATCAAGCCCGAATCTCACGCGGGGCAGCCTGCACATTACGTTGCAAAATATATGGCGGATGCTGGTTACGAGATCATTCCGGTGCCGGTTTATTATCCGGACGTGACCGAGATCCTCGGAAAACCCGTCTATCGCGATCTGACGCAGGTGCCGGGCGAGATCGATATGCTAAACGTGTTTCGGCGGGCGGAGGATATTTCGAAACACACAATGGAGATACTTGCCAAGAAGCCAAGATCGGTGTGGTTTCAGCTAGGCATCCGCAACGACGAGGTCGCCGAGAGATTTGCCGAGGCAGGGATCAAGGTCGTACAGGATCTATGCTTGATGGTAGAGCATCGGGCGTTGATGCGGTAGCCAGAAGAATCACTCGCTATAGTTACCGGTTCTGACTCTTTTTCTTCCCGGCCGGAGTTGTCTTAAACGACTCGACTTCCTCTGGCGTGAGGGTGCGGCTGGCTCCGGATGGGAGCCATTTTTCGGCTATGGGACCAATGGCGACGCGGCGGAGTTTTACTACGGAATGCCCGACCGCGTCGAACATCTTGCGGATCTGCTGATTGTGGCCTTCGTGGAGCGTGACCTCGTACCAGCCATTTTTGTCAGTCGGCGTCAGGTCTTTGATCTCGGCCGGAGCGGTTTTAAATCCATCCTCAAGCAGAACACCGCGACGGAGTTTATTGATCGCGACCGGCGTCGGAATACCTTTGACCTTAACCTCATAGACCTTTGGGATCTTTTTCGACGAAGACACATAATTGGTGAATTCGCCATCGTTGGTCAGGATGATCAGGCCCTCGGTGTTGTAATCGAGGCGGCCGACAGGGTGCAAACGGCCATAGCCTTTGACGAGATCGACGACGAGCTTGCGGCCCTCGGGATCGGCGGCGCTTGAGAGATATCCTCTTGGCTTATTAACGAGAATGTAGACGTTCGAGCGGTGCTGGAGAATGGAGTTGATGAGCTTGCCCTTGACCTTGATGTGGTCTTTCTCCGGATCGGCCTTGGTCCCGAGCTCGGTCACGATCTCGCCGTTGACCGAAACATCACCCGCTAAAATAAGCTGTTCAGAAGCCCGGCGCGAAGCAATTCCGGCCTGGGCGATTAATTTTTGTAGTCTCTCTTGCATGCGAACGTGCGATTGTACAGCATTCAGCCTTAAGTTTCATCTTCCGGTTCGCGTTGTGTCTGATAGGAGGGCATTTGTTTGTAGATAAACTGGTTCGTTTCAAAGACAAAATTCCGCTTGAACGCCTCGTCGTGACTCTGTAATGCCGATAGTTTGATCTCTTCGCCATTCGCGAGATCAATTCCGAGCGAGAAGATCGGATCGCCGTCGCTATCGCGTTCCTCGATCAGGCAGAATTGTTTGATCTCTGAGAATTCGAAGACCCGATCGATCCTACCGGCGACGCCTCGGCGTTTAAGCGTGATGGTTTCCGATGAGCGATCTATCGTTAATCGGGTGATAGGTGCGATAAAAACTATCCAGTATCCACAGGCAACCGCGATCAGCCCAACCAGCATATGGACCCCGAGAATCAATGGCGACAGTGATCTGTAATTTGAATAACCGCCCAACGCCCCGAACACAAAACTGCCGCCGACAAGCATGAAGAAAACCCCGAATACCCATAGGCCGGCCGGCGTTTCCTTAATAGTTAAGGTTTGATCGGTGCGTTCGATCTTCACGGCGGTTTAGAAATAGGGATTAGCGAGAATGCTTTCCATCGTGCCGTGCGGCATGTCGTCGAGCGTGTTGACGAAATCGCGCATCAGGCGAAAGCTGTTCGGGATGTATTCATCCGGGATGTCGCTGGCACGATCGACAAAGACCTTCATCTGACGAGCCGCGACGACGGCGGCAACATGCGTTTTTGCCATCAATTGATCGTGCGAATCCGTCGTGAACGCCGCTCCACTCGGGTCAATACGCTTGATGGTCGAGACAGTTGAAAATGTCTCGAGAAATTCACGTTCTGCTGCAGCAAATGGGCTGTCGGCGGCAACTTGGCGGGTCAAGATCGAGTTTCGCTTTTCCGCCGGTGTTCGAGCTCCAAAAAGTGGATGGATCGACGTGACATTCGGCGTGTATCGCAAAACCGCCTCGGTACTCGGCTTCTGCACGCTGCAAACATTGATCAAATGCCGGTCGCGATGGCCGGAGGCGAGGCTGTCATAAGCCGATATCGGAACCGCGAGGATAACTGTATCTGCCGCCGTATCAATGTAAAATATCGGGCTGAGCAGTTCGTTAAGAAAAGTCCCAAATGAGCCTTCGCCGATGATCTGGATTTTCATTTCGTTATGTGACCAAGTCTTCAAAATCCTCGATGCTCGGTAATTCGGACAGGTCTTTCAATCCGAATTGCATCAAAAACTCTTTCGAAGTGCCGTACATCATTGGGCGGCCGACGGCTTCTTTGCGGCCTTTGGCGATGATGAGGCGTTTGTCGAGCAGGGTTTTTATTGCCGATGCAGACTGTACGCCGCGTATCTCGAGAATTTCGGGAACCGTCACAGGCTGTTTGTAGGCGATGACGGCGAGCGTTTCGAGCGAGGCAAGCGAGAGTTTTGCTGACGGACGCGTTCGCAGGAACTGGCGAACTTCCTCGTGAAATTCCGTCCGCGTCGCGAGCTGCCAACCGCCGGCGATCGCTCTAACCTGCAGGCCGCCGCCGCGTTCTTCGTATTCGCGAGCCAATTCCTCAGCCGCCGCGTCGATGCTTTCTTTCTCTTCGCCCAAAACCTCAGCCAGCAATTTCGAAGTCACGGGCTCGTCCGCAACGAATATCAACGCCTCGACGAGAGCCATAAGCTCCGCAGGCGTGCGGGAAACAGGTTGTAGGATCTCTTCGTCCATAAAAGGTGTTAGCCAATACGGCCCTTCCAATAAAAAGGCTCGCGGCTACAGTGTGCTACCGCGACTATCAGAATGCAGCCTGGCTCAATAGTGAATATAATGCCGTACGGAAATGTGCGGGTCAGGCAGCGGCGAATATCCTCGTCGATCATTTGAAACGCTTCCGGATGCTTAACAATTCGTTCGATCGCCTCTTCAACGACATCAACGAACCTTAGCCCAAGCCTATCTTTAACGCCCGCATAATATTTTGCGGCGTCGGCGTACTCATCAAGAGCGTCCGGATGAAAGTCGAACCGCATTACGAGATCATTTCGCGAACCCGGCGTAGAGCTTCTATGCCCGGCACGGTTTCAACAATTCCATCTCTAACTTCATCGCGCCGACGCTTTGCTTCATCGAGCCAGAGTTTATCGATCTCGGTGAGGCTTTCACCATCAAGACTCTGGACGAGATCGTCGGCGAGACGCGCCCGATCGACAACCGGCAAAGCCCGGGCCGCTTCCGTAATTTGTTCTAATATCGTGGCCATAAATGACAGAATAACACAAAAATCTAAGCGTTTCTGACACAGTCTTCAGTGTTGGCATCTGACGCCCGAGTAGAGAAGAACGATATCACCTTACGACGGGAACGTTGAGGGAAGCGCCCTTGCTTACGCGCGGGCTTGTGCATCAGCTATTACTCGAACGAAGGGCCAAGTTCGGCGGTTTCTGTCGCTTTCTTCAAAATAATATCGCCAAAGGTCTTTCTTTGAACCAATTTCACGCCTACGGTTCTTACGATCTCAAGCACCGCCACGAATGCTGTGACAAGCTCTCGTTTCGACCGCATTTCCTCAAAAAACACGAGCAGATTGATCTCGCCTTCGGCAAAGATGCGGTCGCGAAGCGTTTTGATCATGTCGGAGAGCGAGATCTCTTCGCGCTCGATCTCCATTTTGATCTCGTCCACGTGGCGGGCGACGATCTTTTGGAAAACGGTCAGGATGTCAAAAACGGTGGCGTTGACCTCGGCGTTATTGTCGTCAGACTCGATCGGGCCGCGGGTGAAGATCGCCTGTTCGATGGTCGACCGCTCGTAAAGCATTCCGGCGGCGGATTTGAATTTTTCGTATTCGAGCAGGCGGTCAACGAGTTCTTTACGCGGGTCTTCGAACTCTTCTTCCTCCGTCAGCGTCGGATCGCGGGGCAGGAGCATCTTCGATTTGATCTCGATCAGCGTTGCTGCCATCACGAGAAAATCAGCTGCAACAGCTATGTCCAGCTTTTTCATCAGGCGGATATATTCGAGATATTTCTGCGTGATGCGGGCGATCGGGATGTCGAAAATATTCGCCTGTTCCTGCTTGATCAAAAACAAAAGCAGATCAAGCGGCCCGGCAAAATCGCCGAGCTTTATCTTCAGGTCCTCAGACGAACCGCCCAATATCTGGGCCTTTTCGTTGTGAAAATCAAAGCTGAATTGTTCGACCGTTTGCTCCATGAATAGAGCATTCTAGCGTAAAGAAGGCGGGACATAAAGGAACGCCTGCCGTCTTCCAATGCGGAAGCCCACACGGAGTAACGGCTCTGTCAGCATTTAATCAACTTTATGGGTTGCGGCGCGATAGGTGGGATCAGCTAAATAGTAGGAGCCCTTACTTCGTGCAGGCTTCCGCACTTTACAGTAACTTGTCCAGGCTCGATGCCAGATCGTCGATCAAAACATCAGCCTCTTCCAGCCCGATGTAAAACCTGATCATGCTCACCTGCGGATCGTCTGCGGGGACGAAGGCGCATTTTGGCATGATGAGAGATTCGTGGCCGCCCCAGGAGACGGCGATGAGGAAGTATTGGAGCGATTCGCAGAAGCGTTTAATGGCGGCAACATCTCTGGTTTTGAGCGCGATCGTGAACATTCCCATCGGCATTTTCATTTGTCTTTTTGCCAGCTCGAACTGCGGGCTGTCTTCATTAAACGGATACCAAATTTGCTCCACTTTTGACGAACTGCGAAGGAAGTCGAGAACCTTTAGAGTACTTTCCGACGACTGCTTCAGCCTGATCGGCAGCGTGCGCAGGCTTCGGAGCATCAGCCACGCATTTTGCGGGGCGAGGATGTTGCCGAAGGTCATGAATTCGTTGTGAAAGATCTGCGTGATCTTCTCCTCCGAACCGCAGATCGCTCCGGCGACAACGTCGCTGTGGCCGTTGTAGTATTTCGTCGCCGAGTAAATGACGAGGTCGATGCCGAGATCGATCGGACGCTGGCACAGGGCGGTGCAATAGCTGTTGTCGATCACCGTCACGATGCCTTTCTGCTTCGCAAATTTGGCGATCGCGGCGAGGTCTTGGAGTTCGAAGGTCCAGGAATTAGGCGATTCCAGGTAGATGAGCTTTGTGCTTTCAGTGCTCGCATTCTCGAAATTCTGAATGTCGGTGCCGTCAACGAATGTCGTTTCAACATTGAACCGCGGCAGGATCTTTGTCATCAGGTGGGCGGCCCATGTATACGGATTTCGCACGGAGACGATGTGGTCGCCCGCATTTACCTGTGACATCACGGCGTTGGTGATCGCCGCGGCACCGCTGCCGACCATCAGACAATCTTCGGCACCCTCTAGAGCCGCCATTTTTTTGGCAAGCATCGTGACCGTCGGATTATTTCCGCGTGTGTAGATGTGCTCGTCCTTTTCGTGGGTTATCGCGTGGACGAATTCATCGACGGTCGGGTACGCGAAATTGCTCGTCTGAATGATCGGCGGAGCGACCGCATGGAAATAATTTTCGCGGTCCTCGGCTAGCTGGTTGATGATGAATGATTCGTTCATTGCGTGATAACCTCGCTCCCGCCTTTACGAAATATAAGGAAAAACAGGCAGCCGACGCCCAAGAAGATCAGTCCAATGACGGCTTCGAGTGGTTTTTCGATCAGCGTATTTATCACAAGAAATGCCGACATTGCCGCGAAGACCAGTGCGATCACGGTTTCCCAGAGTTTCCTCGACCGGATCAGAACGAAAAACGTGAGGGCCGTGAATAGAAAAAAGATAGTGTCAACAAAAACGACGAAAGTTATCAGGTTTGAAAACGTTTTCCAGAAGACGAGCAGTATGATCGTCCACAGGGACTGAAAAGCGATAGCCCAAACCGGAGTGCCGAATTTTGGGTGAATCTCAGCAAATTTGCGGAAAAATACTCCGTCATTTGCCATTGCGAAATAGATCCGCGGGGCGGTGAGAATGTAGATGCCGATCGTTCCTATGACCGAAACGACGACAAGAAAAGACACCAATTGTCCACCAAATCCCCAAATTGTATTGATCGCATCGGATGCGACGCTCTTTGACGCAGCGATCTGTTCGATCGGCAAAAACCTCAGGTAAGCGACGTTAATGGATAAATAGGCGAGCGAAACGATCAAAATTCCGATAACCAAAGCCTTGGGGACGATCTTTTCAGCATTCTTAACCTCTGCCGCCACAAACGTCGCGTGCTGATATCCGCCAAACGAAAACCCGACACCGATCAGGGCAAGCCCGAATGCCGAGATCAACGGCAAGTCTTTCGCTCCGGCATTGTAGGCTGTGTTGACAAAGTTTGCGTCGGAGTTCGTGCCAAAAAACAGGCCGAGAAAGACTACGAACAAGATGCCCAGCAACTTTGCCGAGGTGAAAATGCTGGCGTAGATGTTGCCGAATTTAACGCCGACGATGTTCATCACCGTCAGGATCGCGATCGCCACGACCGCGACGATGATCTGTGTCGATTCGGACATCGGGAAAAATGACGAAAGGTACGAGGTAAACACAAGACTGAGGGCCGCGAGCGAGCCTGTGTTTATGACCAGCAGCATCGACCAGCCGAAGAGAAATGCGGGAAGTTTGCCGTAGGCTTCGCGCAGGTAAACATAAAATCCACCCGCGTGCGGAAACTTCGCGGCTATCTTTGCAAACGTCAGAGCCCCACAAAGCGACAGAATGCCGCCCAAAAGCCAAACCGAGAGCATCAATCCCTCGCTAGGCAAATAACCCGCGATCTCGGACGGCGTGCGGAAAATTCCCGAACCGATGCTCGACCCGATTGCGATCATCGTCAGGCCGTACAGGCCGATCTCTTTTTTGTTGAGTTCTTCCATAAAATGCAGAGGCCCGCGTGTCAGCAAGGGCGAATCGCTCAAGTTGAGTGTTTCGCCCTTGCTTACGCGCGGGCTTTTGCAACTGAGTTTACACCGCGTGCCGTTTTAGATCTTCGAGACTTACAACCGTTAAAGCTGCTTCATGCGTTGCTTCGAGATAGACACGTGGGGCCATTCCGGCATTCAGAGCCTCGCGCCAGCGGAGCATGCAGAGGCACCATTTGTCGCCTTCCTTCAGGCCGGGAAATGCGTACTGCGGCATCGGTGTCGAGAGGTCGTTGCCGACCGCTTTTGAGAACGCCAGGAATTCATCCGTCGCTTCGATGCAAACCGTGTGACGGCCCGTGTCATCAAAACCGGTGCGGCAATATCCGTCACGATAAAATCCGGTTATCGGGTCAGTACAGCAGCTTTGAAGCTCGGTACCCAAGACGTTCTTTGGTTTAGGTGCGTGGCCGTTTCCGTTTCCGTTTGTATAGCTCATTTTTATTTTTTATCGATCTGTGGCTTGGTCGTGCTCGCTTTTGGCGAGACTTTCTCTACAGTATTGCCTGCTCGATTCTCGATCACTACGGGTGGTTTTCCGTTTGGAAAATATGCATAGCTGACCTCGTTCTCGCTGCCATTCATAACGAACTCTATTGAAGTATCGACCATGACCTTGTTGCGGTCGCCGTTCAGCATTATCTGGCCGCAGGCTCCTTTTATTGTGAGGGTGTTGTCGTCGCCATTTACGATAACCCGATCAAACTTTTTGCAGGCGGCAGGTTGGGTTTGGCTAGAGCCATTTATCGATATCTTGCCGGGTTCCTGAACCGCTTCGACTTTAAGAACATCAGCTGGATCAACCGGAGTCGGTGTTGGCAGCGGTGAGAAGGCGGGCGTCGGCTTTGTCTCGAACTTCTCCATTTCCTTCTTCGCGGTACCGCTGCGCAGGTCGCACGACGCGAGTGTGAGAAGGAGTATTAGTGGAATGACGACGGTGATCTTCATGTGGTGATCTAGGAAGCTATCAACTCCAATGCCTTCTCGATCGGCCTCGCCAAAACCGCTTTATCGCCAACCTCAACGATCGGTCGCTGAATGATCGCCGGATATTTCACCATCGCCGCGATCACAACCGCATCGCTCGAATCTTTATCGATCCCCGCGAGTTTGTAGTCCGGTTCAGCACGACGGAGAATGTCGAATGGTTTCATGCCCGTTTTCTTGAGCAAAGCCGTAAGCTTTTTCTCGTCGAAAGGCTCGATGAAATAATTCACCTTCTTCCAATCAATGCCGTTTTCAGTGAAAAGCTTATTCAGCTTTCGGCAGGTGGTGCAGGTTGGTTTTTCGTAAACGGTTATTTTGATTGCCATAGCTTACCTCAATCCGACTTTATGGTAGACGTCCTGTAGCGTGGTGACTGCAATCTCGTTCGCTTTGTCGGCCCCGGCTTTCAGAATCGAATCAAGAGCGGCATCATCAAACTGTTTTATCCGTTCCTGAAACGGCCGAAGGAATTCGATCGTTACCTCGGCGAGTTCGCCTTTGAACTGGCCGTAGCCTTTGCCCTCGAAATGGGTGATGCATCCGTCGGCAGTTTTGTTGGTGAGGAGTTGGTAGATCGTCAGCAAATTTTTGATCGCCGGGCGTTCGGGGTCGAAATTGATCTCGGTGCCGGAATCGGTGACGGCCTTTTTGAACTTCTTCGTGATCGTGTCGGCATCGTCGAGCAGAAAGATCGCTCCATTTGGGTTCTCGTCCGATTTCGACATCTTTTTCGACGGATCTTGCAGAGAAGCGATGCTCGCTCCGACCGGCGGGATGAACGGCTCGGGAATTTTGAACGTCTCGCCAAAATCGCGGTTAAAGCGTTCGGCAAGGTCGCGGGTCAGTTCCAGATGCTGCTTCTGGTCCTGGCCAACCGGAACGAGGTCGGTCTGGTAGAGCAGAATATCTGCGGCCATCAGAACTGGATAGGTGAAAAGGCCGACACCAGCACTCGAATTTCCTTTACCTTTATCCTTAAACTGCGTCATCCTTTCAAGCTCGCCCATGCGAGCCTGACACGAGAGTATCCAGGTCAGTTCCGCGTGAGCCGCGACATCCGACTGAATGAAGATCGTAGCTTTCTCAGGATCGACACCAGCCGCGAGGTAAATTCGGGCGAGGTCGAGCGTCTTTTGCCGTAAAACCTTGGGATCCTGCGGCAAAGTGATCGCATGGAGGTTGACGATGCAGTAAAAGCTTTCGTACTCGTCCTGCAGAGCGACCCAGTTTTTGAGTGCCCCGAGATAGTTACCAATATGAAGCTCGCCGGTTGGCTGGGCTCCGCTGAAGATTCTTTTTTTCATGAACTAAAATTGCAGAAGCCCGCGCGTAAGCAAGGCGGAACATCAACTTGAAGGAATCGCCCTTGCTTACTCGCGGGCTAGAGCAATGACTCTAAAACCAAGGAGTAAACAGCAAATAATCGACAAAGATATAGAACGGATACATCACGATACCGATCACGCCCATGTAAACAAGGAGCATTAATATCAGGAATCCATATTGTTCAAGCATGTCGAACACTGGCTGAAAGCTCGCGGGCATGAACGTCGACAAGACCTTGCTGCCATCGAGGGGCGGAAACGGAAGCAGATTAAAAACCGCCAGCGAAACGTTTAGAAAGATCAGGTAATTTAGAAAGATGACGATCGGAGCGAGCGAGCCGCCAAAAACAAAATACTTACCGTTGGGGCCGATAGTACCCAAAATGCCGGCGGCAAGTAGCGATTTGAAAATTATGAAACCTATTGTCGCGAGTATCAAATTTGCCAAAATACCCGCGATCGAGACCATCACGTTGGCCTCTTTGTACTTCGTCCAGTTACGTGGATTTACAGGTGTTGGCTTGCCCCAGCCGATCAGTGGTACACGAGCACCGGTGGTAAATGTCAGGACGAAACTCGCGATCGGGATCAAAAGCGTACCGATCGGGTCGGTATGAGCGACCGGATTGATAGTGACGCGGCCTAGCATGTAGGCGGTGTCGTCGCCGTACTTCATTGACATCCACGCGTGGCCTGCCTCGTGACACGAGATAGCGAGCAGCAGGACCACAATGTATGGAATGAGATTGCTGAGTAAATTTACAAGATCAAAATTATCCATAGTGCGTTAGTCAGCGTCTCAAATTAGTACGAAATCTTTCCGATTTTTGTTGTCTCTGCTGCTAAATTGTGCCATTCTTTTAGTTCAAAATAAAATACGCATCAGGAAAACAGACGAGCAAAGAGCGTCTTGCAGAGTATCAGTTTATGCAAAAACACATCGCTATTATCGCAAGCGATTACAAGGGGTCGGAGTTTATTGAGGAATGTCAGAACGCGGGCTGGCACGTGACACTCGTTACTCGCAAGAAATTGCTTGACTGTGCCTGGCCGTGGACCGCGATCAATGATGCAAAAACGGTTCCTGACGATGCGGGAGTAATGGAATACGTGCGAGCAGTTACCAATCTCGCCGGGTCGCGGCCCATCGATAAAGTCGTCGGCCTAGACGAATTTGATGTGATGACGGCGGCGATGGCGAGGGAGCATCTGAACCTGCCGGGAATGAGCCGCTCGTTCGCCCTGCGCTTTCGCGACAAGTTAACGATGCGTGATATCGCTCAAAAAGCGGGAATCCCGTGTCCCGAGTTTATCGGAACTTTCAATGCCGAGCAGATACACAAGTTCCTCTCGACGGTTCCGGCTCCGTGGGTTATTAAGCCACGGCATGAGGTCTCGGCATTCGGCATTAGAAAATGCCATACGGCGGATGAAGCGTGGAGCGTTTTGACGGAACTCGACAATCGCAACAACTGGCGTGACCATCCGTCGCAATTCCTGATCGAGCGATTTGTCGAAGGCAAGGTTTTTCACGTCGATTCGGTTGTGGCTGATGGAAAGGTCGTTGCCTGCGGTGTAAGCCAGTACGGTACGACGCCGTTCAATGTATCGCACCACGGCGGGGTTTTTACCTCGTTCATTACTCCGTATAAGTCCAAGGAACGCAAGCAGTTAGAGGTGATGAACCGGGCTTTGCTGATGGCCTTCGAATACGATCGCGGGGTTTCGCATGCTGAGTTTTTGCAGAGCGACGAGACGGGCGAGTTTTATCTGCTCGAGGTCGCCTGTCGTGTGGGCGGTGCGTATATTGCAAATGTTTTGGAATACGCCTGCAACTTCAACCTGTGGAGAGAGTGGGCGAAACTGGAGATCGCGAGCGACGAACGGCCGTATAAACTGCCAAAGCTTCGCAAGGAGTTTGCTGGCGTAACACTTGCCCTGGCAAATGCAGAAGAGCCGGATACGTCTTCCTACGACGAACAGGAGATCGTTTACTCTATCAAGAAGCCACAGCATGTCGGGTTCATTTTTCATTCAAAAAAACAGGAAAGGGTGGACGAGCTGCTCAACGTATATACGGAAAGAATTACAACTGATTTCTTGACGATCGCCCCGGTCAAGGAGCGGCACGATGATTGAGTTGCCGTCGCCGGACGACAGCTACACCGGGCCGCCGAGCGTGCTCGATCACGACCTAAACAAGCACTTTCCCGAACTCCTCAAGTTCGAATCGACTGTCGAAATGCAGGCGTCGGATCTCTATAAACAGATCCGGCCAGACGTTGAGCGAATCATGAATGCGGTCGTCGTCGAGTCAGTAACGAATGAGCAGACAGACGATGCTGATTCGATCAAGGTCCTGGCGTGGAACATTGAACGCGGTATTCAGTTCGACGGTATTCTCGACGCTCTCAAAAACCACGAACAGCTAAAAGACAAAGATCTGCTCATCCTGACCGAACTCGATCATGGCATGGCTCGCAGCGGAAACCGCTTTGTCGCTCAGGAGATCGCTCGCGAACTTGGCCTGAATTACGCATTTGCGCCGGTTTATATTCCGCTCCAAAAAGGAAGCGGTGTCGAATCGGATATGGAAGGTGAAAACACCGTTTCCATCCACGGGCTGGCGATGTTTTCGCGGTATCCGATGAAAAACGTTCACGCGATACCGCTGCCGAATGGTAAGGATAAGATGTGGGGCAAGGAGAAACGTATTGGATATCTGCGGGCGATCGTCGCGGATATTGAGCATCCGACGGGTGATTTTCGAGCCGTGACCATTCACCTCGACGCCCATTGTTCACGGGCTCATCGGGCGTTGCAGATCAAGATAATTCTCGATCATCTGGACACGCTGCCGCCTTTGCCAACGCTGATCGGCGGCGACTGGAACACGACCGGATTCAATTCGCAAAGCTCAACGCGGGCGATAATGGGCTATTGGCGCCGCGTTCTGATGGGGCCGAAAAACATCGCTCTCAATCATCTGCCGCACCCGGAACGCTTCTTTGAAAAGAAGCTCTTCAACGGCCTCGAAAAACGCGGCTTCAGTTTTCGCGATCTCAACAACATCGGCGTCGGCACGCTCCATTACGACATCGGCAGTATCGAAAAGAATACTAACCTTCGCGACTGGGTGCCGGAATGGTGCTTTCCGTTTATCTTTTGGGCCGCCGGACGTGTCGGCGGAATGGTGTCGACAAGGCTCGATTGGTTCGCTGCGAATGGGCTGAAACTTGCACCCGGAACTAAGCCCCAAACCGTAGGGCATCTCGTCACAACCGACGAGAAACCGCTCTCAGATCACGATGCCATAACGGTCGACCTCGTACGCGCGACTGACACCTAGTCGATTTTGTGCTTTAATTTAATCCATGGAAGTAGCATTTTGCCAAACACTCAGCTTTAACACCGACACCTTTGAATACGAAGTTGCCGCCTCGGAAAACGGAAATGCATCCGTCATTAAATTTGCAGTTGACGAAAAAAAGGTCAGCCCGGGCGATGTCGTCGTGGTTGTGAACGGTGAAGGCGAGATCAGCTTTCACGGCCTGATCGGCAAGATCGAAGACGGCCACGCATACGCATCTGACCCAAGAGGTTCGCTGCTGCCAGCCGGCGTTCAGTAGTAGTGGAACGCGGATACCCTCGTCCGCGTTTATATCATCTACAACTTAGCGGACAGGGATGTTTGCGTTTCGGTTATCCTTCCGACCGGATAGACCCCGATTCTCTGGCTCTTAAAATACGGTGTTCGCTCATAAAAGAATCGGAGCCTCGCTTGCGGGCTTCGGGCGAAGGCCGGTTCTAGCAGGTTGCGGTTAAACTCTTCCTGAAGTTTTGGGTCTTTGGCGAGCATTTCGCGGGCAAGCTTTTCGAGAACGTAACTCTCGGCATATTCTTTTTGTTCGAAGATCGAACTGAAAAATCCCCAAAACAGCAGGGAGTCAGGGCCGTTAGGTTCCAGGAGATGGATCGCGACGGCGGCTGCTTCCTGGTCGAGGCTAACTATCGCCGAACCAGCCGGGTATGTGCGGACCTCTTTGATCGGGGCTGTTTTTGCTGTCACCGTTACCCTATTCTCAAATGATGTCGGCGAAAACCTGGGTTCCGTCAGCTGATAACTTTCAACCTCGATCGTCATCGGTTTCTTTATCTTGACCAGTTTTAGTCCGTGCACGGTTAGAACGTCGATAACATCGGTGTATTGAGCCGGAATGATATAACCGAGCGGAGGAGCTACCGACGAGTTGACAATGCCTTCGTCGAATTTCGGGATCTTGATATTCAACGGAGCCGTGCCGTAAACGATTCGCTTTGAATTTGAGATCAGACTGTCTTCCACCTTGTATTCCGTACCCTTAAAATCGATCTGTTTTGACTTATCCGATACGCCGATCTTTAGCGGGAATTGGCGTTTAGCGTCGTAGATTTTTCCTATCTCCAGAGTTTGAATGTCCGCGGTAATGTTGGCGACGAACAAAGCAGATTTTGCCTTCGCGACCTCTTCGATCGTGTGTCGTAGTACGTCGTAGGTTCCACGAACACGAGATTTATAAGGTTTGTAGACATGGGTCTCGATCAGCAGCCCAGCGCGATTCCGCAGTGGTGTGTAGCCGGTTCCAAATCTCGGGGTAGCGATAAACGTCGCGACTCCGCTCGTTACCTCGCGACCGGCAAACTCTACGTATCGGCTCAGCAGATTGCCGTCTTTTTCTACGAGCGGCACCACATTTCCGTCGAAATGGTCGTCCATCCACGCTTTGATCGAAGGAGATATTTCTTGAAAATGAGCGTATTCGTAGGTCACGTTGTATTGGAATTCGGCTCCGTTCGTGACGTGGCAATCGATGAACAGGTCGGGCTTCCATTTGTTCCAGAGAGACAGCCAGGCTCGCGTTTCCGGAGCGTCGGCCTTCATGAAATCGCGGTTGAGATTTAGATTGGTAGCGTTTGCCCGAAAACCCATTTCATCGGGGCCATTTTGATGGATACGGTTGTAAGCCGACCAATTTTCGTGGCCGTCGACGTTGTAGATCGGCTGAAAGAGAATGACGACGTCTTTTAACACGTAAACACGCGTTTTTGTTATCGCGATGTCGCGAAGCAGGGCAAGTCCCGCATCTTTTCCATCTATCTCACCAGCGTGAATTCCCGCCTGGATCAGAACTACTGCCTTTCCTTGTCTGCGAGCGAGTTCCGGTGTGAAGGCAGCTCCGCTTGCCGCAATCAGAAGCGGCATATCGCGACCCTCGCCGCTTTTGCCATAGGTCGTGTACTTGATCAGCGGGGAAGCGAGGTCGAGCTTTTTAGCGAAAGCAACGGTCTCGTCATATCGCCAGGTTTGTTTGTAATCGGTTGATTCGGCTTTTGTCTGCCATTCGGGCGGTATGATTCCGGAATCGCTCTGAGCGGGAACTGAGATGCCGGCAAAAATTAAAAAGAGAACGATAACAGACAAACCACAATACGGAGCCGAATTAAAAGACCTCATAGGAAATAATTATACGCTCTTCCACGGCCGCTTGTTACCCAGAGCCGTAGTAGCGCTGAATTTACTGAGGTATACGACGATGTCTAAGACGAACCGATCTTTACTGTTTCTCACCGACTCTTACGGACGGTGGCAACTCTATACCCGCTTTGAGTCTAGGGTCGGAAAGCGGTTCGCCTGACGTTAGAGTCATCGGTAGAACGCCCGCCCATACGTCAAGAGCGTAATCGTCGTCATCATCAATCGGTGGACCGGTGCGGATCTTTGCGGAGGCTTCCGTGATCGGAAGCTTTAGAACGCTCGTTGCTTTTAGTTCGAGCTTGGTCGGCGGCCGAACTTCGTTCCAGCGTCCGGGAATGATCTGTTCGGAGATCGCAAACAAAGCCCGATCTTTTTCGTCAGGATCAGCGACCAGCTCTGCCTTTCCGAGGATGACGACCGAGCGGTAGTTCATCGAATGATGAAAAGCCGAACGAGCGAGAACCAGCCCATCCAGGATCGTGATCGTAACGCAGACGTCGATTCCGCTAGATAGATTCTTAAGCATCCGACTGGCTGCGGAACCGTGGATATACAGGTTTTTACCGACACGCCCGTAACTCGTCGGTATGACATACGGCTGGCTGTCGACACTAAAACCTACGTGGCAGAGAAATGCGTCATCGAGGATCGCGTTGATGATTTCGCGATCAAAGTTGCCGCGTTTGGGAATGCGTCTGAGGCGCGTTTTTTCTGTTCGTTTTAGTTCTTCGCTCACGTTTAACCACCTTAATTTCTACGAACAATAATAGCAGTAATACGGCTCGATCGGTTACTTGAGGACGGTTTTATGGATTGCAAAATGAGATCAAGGATCTGAAAAATGTCAAGTGAATTCAACTATAAGTTTACATTGATGAAACATCAGAGTAAATTATTATCAATGTGAGCAATCTCGCATGCCCCGACCCCGACAATTTTGAACTTTTAGCTTAGCCGTTCTGCCATCACAGGAGGATCTATGAAACGAGATCGTTTGTCTTTCATTAACCTGTCGGCCCTCATCACCTTCCTGACCTTGTTCTGCGGGTTACCGAATTTAGCAGTCGGCCAGGCTAACGCAACTCTTGGCGTTAATAGCCGTCCGATGACGTCTAGATCTGTCGACGTTCAAGAACTCATAGCTTCGGGAAAGATTAAAAATCACACACGTCGATTCCATCAAGCGATCGAGGATTTTAGCCGGGCGATCAGTCTCGACCCTAAAAATAGTGTGGCGTACCTCGGCAGAGGCATCGCTCTAGCGGAGCTATCGCAGAGGGATGAGGCTCTCCGTGATTTTGACCGTTCGATCCGGTTGGCGGATAACAACTCAGTGAGCTTTTTGGCCCGCTCCTATCTCCGCACAGAACTTGGAGATCTGAAAGGAGCCCTCGCCGATCTCAACCGAACGATCACGCTCGATCCATATAATTTCTCTGCATATGTTGACCGGGCGATGGTGAAGATCCAACTTGGAAGTTATGAGGCAGCGATTTCTGATTGTGATCTGGTGATAACCGGCAGCTCCGTTACTAAAGATGCCTACATCACTCGCGGATACGCGTTCAACAAAATGGGCCAGTATGAACGAGCGATCTCGGACTTCAGTCAGGCTATTTGTATCGATACGAAGGACAGCTTGCCGTACAAAAATCGAGGAATTGCCCGGGAACGGTCCGGCGATCTGCTAGGGGCGTTAGAAGACTATAAATATGCTCTCGCGATGGAACCCAAAAATCAGGCGGTCAGTCGAGCGGTTTCCGAACTATCGGCTAAATTACAGAATTATTAGTTCTCGTAACTAGTTAAGAAATTAGCCACGAATTACACGAATGGCACGAATAGGAACGATGTTTTGTCTCTTCTTAGTCGTACTATTCGTGGCTAAAAAAATCTACTTTGCGTTCATCCAGTTGTCGCCGACTCCGATCTCAACGGTGAGAGGGACGTCCAGCGTGGCGGCGGCCTCCATCTCTCGTTTGATCAGTGCTGACGCGGCCTCGATCTCGTGTTCGGGCGTTTCGAAGAGCAGTTCGTCATGAACCTGCATGATCATTTTGGTTTCTAGTTTTTCAGCTTTTAGAGCGTTTGCGACGCGGATCATCGCGATCTTGACGATATCGCTCGCGGTGCCCTGAATGGGCATATTTATGGCTTCGCGTTCGGCACGGCCGCGGACTGAGAAGTTGCGGTCGTTGATAGATGGGAAGTAACGGCGGCGGCCAAAAAGAGTGTCGATATAACCCTGCTGTCTGGCGAGTTCTGGCGTTCGATCCATGTATTCGCGGATGCCTTTGTAGGTGTCGAAATAGTCGTCAATAACCTTGCGAGCCTCGGCTCGGCTGATGCCGACACGCTGAGACAGGCCAAAAGCCTCAACGGCGTATGCAATGCCGAAATTGACGATCTTGGCGAGGCGGCGTTTTTCTTTGAGGTCTTTTTCGTCGGTCGCTCCGAAGACGAGACGAGCGGTTTGCGAGTGTATATCCTCGTTATTTTTGTACGCTTCGAGCATTCGCGGGTCCTGTGTGATGTGGGCGAGGATGCGGAGTTCGAGCTGGGAGTAGTCGGCTGAGATCAGCTTGTTGCCTTTCTCAGGGATGAATGCCTTTCGAATACGCTGGCCGAGTTCGGTGCGAACAGGGATATTTTGAAGGTTTGGCTCAGTCGAACTCAATCGTCCCGTCGCCGCAACCGCCTGGTTCAAAGCTCCGTGAATACGACCATCGTCTGCGATCATCTTCGGCAAAGCGTCGGCGTACGTCGCACGAAGTTTGTCGAGTTCGCGGTAATCGATGATGTGTTGAGCGATGTCGTATGTCATCGCGAGTTCGACGAGTACGTCATGGCTCGTCGAGACCTGGCCAGTCGCGGTTTTGCGGCCAGTTTCGATGTTCAGCTCGCCGAAGATCTCACCGACCTGCTTTGGCGAACCAATATTGAACTCACGGCCAGCTATGCCATAGATCTTTTCCTGCAGCGATGCGAGTTCTTTTGTTATGAACTCCGAGAACGTTTTCAGGCTCTCGCCATCGACCTTCATGCCTACCAGCTCAATGTCGGCGAGGATCGGGATGAGCGGGAGCTCGATCTCGGTGTACATTTTTTCGAGATTACTTTCGCGTATCTTTTGACGCAAAACGGGCGCGAGTCGGGCTATCAAGTCGGCCTTTTCGGCGATGCGAAACGCCGTTTCGTCAAAACCGCCAGGAACGCTATGGGCCAGATCTACGTCGAGATAGGCTTGTGCCAGAAAGTCGATCGGGTAGCTGGCCCGCGTCGATTCGAGCAAATAGGCGGCAACTAAAATATCTTCGCGAACTGGCTCGGGCCGAATGCCGAGCGTGAGCAACGGGCCAAGATTTTTCTTTTCGTCGTAGGTGACCTTATCCATGAAGGCATTGGTCAAAATGTCTTGCAGCTCTCGTTGGACGGCTTCGAGACCTCCATCGAAATTTTGAAGATCGATATAATATGCCTCGCCTGTTCCCAGTCCGATACCGATGCCGAGCGGTTCGGGCTTGCTGAAACAGCTTGCCTTTTCGTTGGTGCTTGCGTCGTTGACGAAGTAGCTCCATTGCTCGACCTCGAAAAGCCGACGTATCAACTTATTTACGTCCTGGCTGGTTTTTACAACAGAATAGTTGGTTTCGACAACACCTGAAGTCGCTGGCAAGCTGTCAAACAAACCGCCGCCGCTGCCAGCAGGTGCTACCGGCGGAAACTTTACCGCGCCTGCAAATTCATTGGTTAATGACTTGAACTCGAGCTCGCGAAACAGCTCGTAAGCCTTCGCTCGATCTGGCTCACAATGTTTGAGAGCTTCGAGGTCGAGCGAAACTGGAACGGATGTATGGATCGTCGCAAGTTCTAGCGACTGTTTGATAATGTCCTGATTATTGAGCAGGCTTTCGCGTTGGGTTTTATGCGAGATCTCTTCGGCGTGTTCCATCGCATTGAGAGCTGAACCCCAATCGAGGACCAGTTTCAACGCTCCTTTCGCACCGATCCCCGGAGCACCGGGAATGTTATCCACCGCATCACCCATCAGGCCCAGAAGGTCGATTATCTTGTCGGGCGGAACGCCGAATTTGTTTTTAACCCACTCTTCGTTACACCATTCTACGGCAGGAACGGGGACTTTGCGTTTGACGTTTGTGGAGTTATTCCGCATCGCGATGATGTGAGGATCGACGACGAGTTGGCAGAGATCTTTATCGTTCGATACGATCACTGCCTGCATGTCTTTTTTCTTGATCTCTTGTGCTAATGTCCCAATTACATCGTCGGCCTCAAAGCCGTCGGATTTTACGATCGGAATACAAAAAGCCTCACAAACGCGAATAATATAAGGGATCTGCGTCGATAGATCATCCGGCATCGCCGCTCGATTTGCCTTATATTCGGCATATGAATCATGGCGAAAAGTTGGAGCATCGGTATCGAAAACCGCAGCGATATACTCGGGCCGCTCGTCGTTGATCAGCTTGCGGAGCATGTTCGTAAAAACGAAAACCGCCTGCGTCACCTGTCCTTTGCTATTTCGCAGCGGCTCCTGCTTCATGCCCATCGGGGCAAAGAATGCGCGGTAGATATGCGACATCGCGTCGATGAGAAATACTCTTTTCATTTAGGGAGATTCTATCACGCGAGATTGTGAAATGCCTTGGGCATTACTTTTTCCAGCAGCGTAATTCGCCTATTAAGCAACATCCGGTTGGTCCGCGTCCGTGCCTTAAAAGGCCTGAGTTTCGATGGAAAACCGTTCCATTAATACTGGCGGTTGACATACCTTACTCGCTTAGTTATTCTTCTTGTTCGCCTTTTGGTAGGTGAACGATATTTTGAATTTCGATTCCCTTTGTGTCCGGTTCGTCTAGGGGTTAGGACACCGCCCTTTCACGGCGGCAACACGGGTTCAAATCCCGTACCGGATACCATCCTTTTTGAATAGTTTTGCATCCTAATGTTTTATATGATTCGCTCAGGTACTGAGCGAATTTTTTGTTTTGGGGTAGATGATGCTTAAAAAAGTCCTAGTTTCGATCATTTTCTTGTTTGCTGTAGCGGGCACCTCGCCTGCTCAGGCACCGCAAGCGGCCAGCGATATCGTCCTTATATTGCCATTTGAAAACACGTCGGGGAAACCTGAGTTCAACTGGGTTGGCGAAAGCTTCGCCGACTCATTGTCGGATCTGCTCAGGGTTCCGACGCTGAATGTTGTTTCAAATGAAGAGCGGAAGATAATACAGCAACGCTTGCGAATACCATTAACAAACCTTCCGAGTCTTGCGACGTCGTTAAAGCTTGCCCGCGAGAGCAATGCAACACTACTCATATCGGGACGCTACACCATCGTGCCGGCAGGAGCAGAAACTGCGGCAACGATCAACGTGACATCCAAGATCGTGCGGGTAAACGAAGGCCGATTCATGAGCGAGATCCTGGATGGCCGGCAGGTCACTCGAGACATCAATTTGAACGACGCTCTGGGAAATCTGCAGACGATGCAGGGGCAGATCGCCTATCAGATCTTGTATCAGCGTGATAAAGCATTGCCGTACTCGCAGAATCAGCTCATCGAGGCGGCAAACAAGGTTCCCGGCCGTGCCTTCGAAGCGTATATCAAAGGGTTGCTCACGCCGGCTCCGGAAGCTCGCGAAAATTACTTCAAGAATGCGTCACGTCTGTACTCCGAATCGACACCAGAGTCTACGTACTCAGAGGCCGAATTGGAGCTGGGACATTTATATTTGGGTCAGAAAAAATCCGCCGAGGCGATCGGAGCGTTTGAAAAGGTCGTGAGTGCAAGTCAGAAATGTCGCGATAAGGCAAAAGCTGATAATAAACCTGCACAATGCAGCGACGAGAACTATGCTGAGGCATCATTCTATATCGGGTTGATATTTTGGCAGCAGGGAAATTATGAATCGGCGTTAGCTACGCTGAGACCGCTGACTGACGACCTTAAGCTAACCACGGTTTATAACGCTCTCGGGGCAATCGCTGTACAGGCTTCGCGTGCCGAGAAAAAGAATCCGGCAAAGGCTGCCGCTTTGCTTACCGAAGGGACGGAGCTGTTGAAGAAAGCTTCGGACTCAGCTCCGGATGATTCGAATGTTCGATTTAACTACGCGACATCATTGTTCCTGAACGGCAACCAGATCGATGCTGCTGCTCAGTTGCGATCCGCGATCGCTGGCAATCCTCGGGACGGCGAAGCCTACTATGTTCTGGCAAAGGCTCTCGATACGCTCAAAGATCCGACGACAGCAGATATCAATAACCAAGCTCAACGCTTTCTAACAGAAAATAACCGCTACGCTAAGCTGGAAACCGAATGGCTAAAATCAAAGACGATTCCGGATATTTCGCTGCGTGTGAACCAGCCGGCTCGTAAGGACTTTGTCGCGGTAGTGCTCAGTCGAAAGCCGGTCGCAACGACAACGGCGCAGGTCAGTGAGACAGAAACGATGCTTGGGCTTGCGAGAACGCTCATCAAGAATGGAAATGACGATGAGGCGATGACAACCCTGCGTCGCGTTCTGGCCAGTGAACCGATGAGTGCCGAAAGCTACCTCCTGCTGGGCAAGATCCATCTTCGCCGCGGCGATATAGATCAGGCGATCAGTTCATTTAAGACTTCGGTATTTTGGGATAATAGGCTGATCGATGCCCACGTGAGTCTTGGAAAGATCTACGTCGAAAAAGGCGATTGCTTACAGGCGAAAAGCTTTGTAGCCTCGGCTATGGAGATCAATGCGGAGAACACAGACGTACTCGCTCTGCAAAGAATGTCGGAACGATGCTCCAAATAGTTAGTCAGGAGGCAGGAACCGCGAGTCGGGAGTTACCAGACTCTTTCCAATACAAATCTTTACGTTTCTAAAAGCCCAATGAAATGGGCTTTTTTCATTTTCTTCGACGCCCGATTCCGGACCCGCCACTCCCGACTGATTCTGTGGCACGGTATGTGCAGTAGTAAAGAGTGGCCAGCTTGGTTAGGGAATCAAGACCTGCCGCCACAACTACAACGAGCACGAGTTTTGCCACTGTGCTTTACACCTTCCGAGCGTTCCTTCATCTATCCAACCTTTAAGCCCGGCCGAATCGGCCGGGCTTCTTCCTTTTAAAGAAGAAGGGTTGCG
>JBGSQW010000045.1:0-21226 GCA_041737885.1 Pyrinomonadaceae bacterium
GGATTGCAGCTCTTTCGGTCTTTGCTTTATAGCCGGGTGTGCGTAAGTTTTCGATCAGTCCAATGGACTGCCGCTAAGTTGTTGTAAAGATTGGCTCCGCAGGTAAGACTCGAACTTACAACCCTTCGGTTAACAGCCGCCTCCGGTACGAATTGAAATAATGATGTATTGGTGACAAATCGCTCACCTACTGGCTCACTTGATTCGTGGGATAGTCAATGTGCTTTCACTGGCATGGAGGAATTCCTGAACGTGTTTTGTATCGAAGAAAACCCGGCGGTTCATTCGGTAACATCTGAGCCGCCCGCTGCGTATGAGTCGCCAAGCGGTTGTTCGAGAGAAAGGTAGATCAGCAAAAGTTAATAAGTCATTTTTTTTGAATGGTTTGTCGGTGTTCATAGCAGGCTCCTTTAGAATGTCGATCTTGCATCGACGGTTGGGCTGATCACGAGTTACCTTGAACTCTGCCTTTCGTGTGTGCTACGCTTAGCGACAATTCGGGCTTTTCTTCGATGAAGAAACTCGCGGATTACAAAAAGAAAAAGGTTTTAACCGGCGTGCATTTTCGAGGTGAGCGCCTAAAACTGATTTCTCCAAAAACAGGCTGCCGCTGAAATGCGGCAGTTTTTTATTTAGTGACCGACCAGTCGATTAGACTGAATCGATTTCCTCCTTCGGCCTTAAAGATTCGGCCGTCTCGGGCATAGCGTCTTACAATTCCTGAGGCTTGTTTCCTATCGAACTGCGTCCCATATTTCTTGAGAACCCCCTTTACAATTGAATCGATATAGAGGGTTTCACCGGCCTCAAGGAGTACCTGTCTCATCGCCTCAACCTTTGTTCCGTAGTTGGGGCGCGGTGCGTCGAACTCCAAACCTTTAACCGTCTCTGACAAAAGGAAGGTGGAACGCAATTCCTTCAGGTCCACGAGAATCTTCTCAAACCTTGCAATTGTCTTATCGAGTTCGGCGACGATCTTCATATCTAGGTACTTTCAGTAAGTTGACAATATGAAGACTTTAGCCCGCGAAGGGCTGCGATCGGTTGTCGCAAGCTATTGCAACCGCCCTTCCCTCCAACTGAATTGGGTGCGGGGTTGAGCAGGTTCAGACTCAGAGTAAGCGTTTTAAACAATGACATCAAGCGGTTTCTCTTTTTTTGTACGTTATTTTCACTCTTTGTTCTTTTCCGGCAAATTTCGGACGTGAATGCACCAGGATTTCATCAAAATTGAACTTTGACGGGCGTGTTTTTCCCATAGATAAAAATTCAATGTGTACCTCAAAGTGTACCTCACGCAAAAAAGGCACCATGACGGTGCCTTTAAAGTGTTGAAAACAATGGAGCCGTCCATCGGAGTCGAACCGACGACCTTTCGATTACGAATCGAATGCTCTACCAACTGAGCTAGGACGGCTTGTCTGGTTTGGCCTTCTTGCGAAAACCGAACTTCTGAATATACTTTTCGGGCGGCGGTCTGTCAAGTTTTGAGAGGGTCGAGAGAGCGTTCGAAAGGGTACGAAACGGCACGAATAGACTTTATTTTGTGTTCCGGCGAGACCTTTTTGTGGTTCGATCTCTGCGTCGCTTTGATTTCGACGTTGGTAATAGTAACATTTGCTGTGACAGTATAAACGTACGTTGCAGGGGCTTTTACTATGAACAAAGAATTTATCGGACGGCTAAATCGGGCGTTTGACTATGGTTCGATGGCGGATGTGTCGAGACGGCTTGGGATACCGCATGCGACGGTGCGGAATTATTATCAGGGCCGGCTGCCTGCTTCGGATGTTTTGATCAAGATCGCGAACGAAACAAATGTGTCTCTAAACTGGCTTTTGATCGGCACCGGAGAAATGTATGTCGGCGACGCGCCTAAGATCGGGCTTGGGCGGTTTATTGAGGATCGGATCGCTGAACTGGTCGACGAAAGGCTTGCGGCGCATGGGCTGTTGACGCAAAATGGCGGCCAAAATATCGGGATCGATAATGACGTTTTTGATGTCGAGACGGCTCTCGCAAATTTTAGCGATCCTCAGAGTGTGATGAGCGAATGGTTTCGGTTCGAGGGCCGCGAATATCCATCCGACTACGGCGTCGTTTTCTTCAAGGGCTGGGAAGGCTTCTCGCATGACGAAAGGATCATCGCCATCCATGATGCGAAACGAGTTCTCGACCGGACGCTGGCGAAGGGCTAAAAAACTCACTTTCTCGCTCAACCCAAAAATGTCACCCCAAAATGCATTTTTTGCTTGACTTTTTGTTTCATTTGTGAGACAGTATCTAAGACTTGATATATTGATATGCATTTCCTCCTAAAAAAGATCGCAAAATTGGACATGGACTGGAACATCCGGCAGTTGACGGAGCGGGACGCTTACGAGCTGTGCGGACGGCTCGGGGTCGTGGTCGAGGAATTGCCGATGACGTGTGACGGCTTCTATTTTCAGGCGAGGGATAAGCACGTGATCGCGGTGAACAGCCGTCTGAGCGGTGCAAAAAAGCTGAAGGTGCTTTTTCACGAGATCGCTCATCTGCTGTTTCACGCACCGGTCTCAGGGCCGGCGGCGGCGTTTCATCATGTGGGACGGCGAACGCGGCAAGAGGCTGAGGCAGATGTTTTCGCTCTTTGTGCTTTGATACCAACCGCTGAGCTCAGGGCAGGCCGAGCCGCGGATCTGGCGGAATGTTTTGGTGCCGCCCTTGTCGATGAGAGAGCGGCAATTTTTAGCAGGTACGGTTTCTAGTGACGCATCCCGGGTTTCAAAATTGTAATGCCGCCGCCCGGGCCCATATTTTTTCAGTCTCTGCGGGCATTTTCGTGATATACTCGCGACAATTTTTCATTCTCTCTCCACCGGAGGTTCTTTAATGAAGCTAAATAGACCCACACTATCTGCTTTCGCAGCAGCTGGCATACTATGTTTTAGTATTGCCGCTTTTGCCCAGACGCCCTCGCCAACTCCTGACGCTGACAAAAAGAAAAAAGAAGAAGACGAGAAGGTCGTCGCCCTTTTAGACAAGGCGATAGCAGATGTTAACAGTCTGCGGCTGCCGCAAAACCGGGCGATCGTTTACGGAATGTCCGGTGATCTGTATTGGAAGTTCGACCAAAACCGGTCGAGACAGCTCTTCCGCGACGCGGCCAATGAGCTTGTACTTTTTGTCCAGCAGAATGACAAGGAAACGGAAGACAATGACGTTTTCCGGATCTTCATGGTTAATTCACCACAGCAGAGGACGGAAGTGCTTTCGATGATCGCCAAACGAGACGCTGAACTTGCCCTGGAACTTCTGCTGCTGACTCGCTCCGCGAGGTTGACCGAGGCGATAGCAAAATATGCGCCGAGAAAAGTGACCGCCAGCCCTGCCTTCGATCCGTCTACTCAGAGCGTTGTCGCAGAGATCAACCTTGAGCAAAGATTCGCTCTCCTCGCCGCTGACGAGAATCCGGAACTTGCCATCAGGCTTATAAAAGAAAGTCTGGCAAAAGGTTTTTCGACGAATGTTCTGCCGCTGCTCGAAAAGATCCATAAAAAAGATGAGAAGAAAGCCGCCGACCTGGCTGCTGAGATCGTCAAAAAGATCGTTGAAATAGATCTGATGAAAAGCATCGACGATCTAGGTGCCATCTCCGGCATTCTTACTGCGTCAATGAAGCCTGGTTCATCTACGGACAAAAAATGGGTCTTTTCGGAAGCTCAGCTAAAAGAGATCACGACTAAGATCGCGAATGCATTTCTCCAGCCGGATTCATCTTTTACTATGATGTCGATGCTCAGTTCCTTACTTCCCGCCATCGAAAAATATGCTCCCGACAAAGCCGCTCTGCTTAAGCAGAAGCAGACGCAGGAGGTAAACGCATTGCCTGCCGATCTAAAGTTAATGCAGCAGCGTTCTAAGATCTGGGGTCCTATGACAACGGCGGCGGACCTGATAGCTGAATTACCAAAACTCAGCGAGTTTGATAAATATTCGGTTTACTCGATGCTGCAGGTAAAGATCACCGAGATCGACGACGAAGCCCGAGCTAAGAAATTGATTGATCAGATACCTGACGAAAAGATGCGCGTCACTGTGCGTGAAGCATTCGATGCATCACAGATCGCAGCCAAAGCTAAGGCGGGAAAGCTCGACGACGCACGGAAAATGATCGGCGGCCTGACCAAACGAAAGGCGAAGATTCAGAGCCTCGTCAAGCTCGCATTAGACTTTCACAAAACGGGCAAAGAAAAAGATGCTGAGATCGCCTTAGCTCTTATGAGTGAGGCACGCGGTCTGATGCCCGAGGTGATAGAAACCAACGAAGACCTTAATGACACGATGGAGGTCGTTCGTGGCTTTGCAACCATCGAGCGCGACACCGCCTTTCGATTAAGCGAATCAGTGATCGACCAGATCAACGAGCACGTGCAAGCGTCGTCAGTGCTTGCCCGTTTCAATCCGGAGTACGCGAGCTTCAAAAAGGGAGAGATGATAATGAGGATCAGCGGAGATCAATGGGAATCACCGCTATTCAGATTCATTCCGCAGATGCAGGCGTTGGGTAAGGCCGACCTCGACCGGATGAACATGCTTACCGATAGATTCAACCGCAGCGACGCACGTACGGTCGCACGGCTCTATGTCCTTCAGGGAGTTTTGCAGGAAGAAAAGAAACCTGCGGCGGCTCCCGCGAGTGTTACCCGTTAACCGGCCTGCCGCGTCGGATGAAAGTTTCAATTGGAGTTTCGATATGTTTATTAAAAGATCGACGAGTTTATTGCTGATCCTGCTTTTGGTGAGTTCTGGTTTGTTTGCTCAAACGAGTGACGCACAGGCGGAGCGGGCCAAAAAGGCTAAGGAGATGGACGAGCAGATCGTTACGCTTCTTGACCGCACGATCTCTGAGGCCGGTGCTTTGAAGCTGGCTCAGAACCGTGTCGTTATCCTCGGTCTGGCCGGTGACCTCTACTGGCGATACGATCAGGGACGGGCGAGAGAGCTGTTTCGGACGGCATCGGGTGAAGTTCTAACCTTTCAGGCGGAATCCGAGAAAGAGCGTCTTGAGAACATAGGCACGGGCATTCCCGAAATATTTGACGGCAACGACCCGCGAATTGACCTGCTAACTCTGGTCGGAATGCGTGACGCAGAGCTTGGCCTCGAATTAATGGCAGCGACGCGCACACCGGCGATAGCCGCCGCGATGGCAGCAATTGCCCAGCAGAGGTCAACGAGCGGATTGGCTGTCGGGACGGGTGGCATGCCGGGTATTGGGATTGGAGCCGGTTCTGGGGCAGGCGGTACGGCCGCGAACTTTTCCGGCGCGATGGATGCCATAAAAGCCGGACAGGAGATCAACCTCGAACAGATGCTCATAACGCGTGCCGCTGCAAACGATCCCGAAAAGGCCGCTAAGGCCATTAAAGAATCGCTTGCCAAGGGCATCTCGATGAATGTAGTTCCCCTGCTGACTCAGATCCTACAGAAAGATGAGAAATTAGCTCGAGGCCTCGGCGACGACGTGATCGCAAAAATAACAGGTACCGACCTCAGCCGCGTCAACAGTGACCTGAACGGTGCGATCAGCTTTCTGCAATATATGACGCGAACAGTGCCGTCTCCCGCAGCGGGAGCGCCTCGCCAGTTCAATTTCAGCGACGCACAGGCACGCGATGTCGCAACCAAGCTCACTAACACGTTTTTGATGCCATCGCCGCCGACGTTTGTCAGCGGATCGATCTCGCGGGCGATCCCGATGATCGAAAAGGTCGCCCCGGACAAAGTGCTGCTGCTCAAACAAAAAGACGCGGCAAACAAAAAAGCTGCGACTACGAGCTCCGCGAATGGCCGAGGCGGCCAACCTGCTCGCCAGTGGAATCCCGCCGACACGCCCGAACAGATCATCGCCGCCGCAGGACGCATTACCAATGCCCGCGACAAGGCGGCCGCTCTGCAGGCAGCAGTCGGAAAGATCGGGCAGATCGCGGACGAGGCACGGGCAAAGAGAATAATTGATTCGATACCGGATGAAAGATTGCGAGCTCAGGCCCAAAACACTTTTGACGCCAATCGCATTAATCGAATGACAGCCGAGGGCAAGCTGGACGAGGCAAAAGCATCGGTCGGAGCTCTGACCAATCGCCGTTCGCAGATCCAGCGGCTTGTTGCCTTGGCGACGCAATATCAGCGAAAAAATACTGAGAAGGATCGCGAAATCGCCGCGTCGCTATTGGTCGAGGCACGCACACTTGCCCCGGCGTATCCCGAGGATGAAGACGAATTGACGGATTACATGGAATTGCTTCGAGGCTACGCGGTCGTCGAGCCCGATCAGGGGTTTCGAATGATCGAACCGCTGATCGATCAGTTCAACGATTACATCCAGGCGTCAGCGACGCTTAGCCGTTACAACAAACGCGATCGGTCGTTCAAGAAAGGTGAGATGATGATGCGGATCAATGGCGGCAGTCCGGGATTGCTGCCGTTTCGCTTTCTGCCTCAGATACAATCACTCGCACGTGCCGACGTCGATCGCATGAGCGTCATGGCAGACCGCTTCCAACGCAGCGACGCACGAACGCTGATGAAGCTCTACATTTTACAGGGTTATCAGCGAGGCAATCCGCCACCGCCGCCGCCCGCAGCGACGGCTCCAAGATAGGAGCCAGATACTAGGCTCGCGGTTGAATGTATGGGTTATCAACTGGCCGGCCGGAATCAGCGAACCGAAGTGCGGTTTTTGGAGCAACACGAGTCAGCCAGGAAATAGCTGTGAGTTTGAGCGAAAACTGGTGGCTGTTAGCGACGCGAAACGAATTGAGGGCTTCGGTATAGTCGCCGCTTTTTAGAAAAGAATGCCCTTGCTCTGCAGCGAGCTCAGCTTCCAGTTCGGCGAGATGACGTTCGACGATCGACCTTTCGCTATCGGACAGCTCAAATGTTTTTCCGATCCGCTCGAAAACGTCCCGTTCTTTTTCGAGCTTAACCAGCGGATCGCTGGTTGTGTCATCGCGGTAAAGGCGGAGCTTAAGTAATTGCTTCGATTGATAACCAAAGCGGGCTCCGGCTCTTAGCATTCGCAGCCATAGGTGGAAACATGGCTTGGCGACCTTTTCAAATTCGAATCCGCCGGCCATAACCAAAACCCGCTTTCGGGCAACAACTCCGGAGGTAAGCACATGGCAACGGCGATCAAGTAAGCTCTCAAAATTCATGTCACCGGACGAAGGATATTTCTCGGTAAACGTGCGCCGATAAACAGAATGCGTGCCGATGATCGCCGCATCGCAGTAAACGAGGTCAAGAGCGTGTCGCTCAAGATGGACATATTGAGAAGCCAAAAGCTCAGGCTGCCAGACGTCGCCGGCATTGAGAAAGGCAACGATGTCGCCGCGTGCGTGTTCGATCCCGGTATTGCGAGCGGCTCCTTCGCCGGCATGACGCTGACGGATGTAGGTTATGTCTTCGAAGCGTATCTTTAGCTCGCGTTCGAGCTGGTCTGTATCGTCCGAGCCATCATTAACGACTATGATCTCGTGCTCGCGGTATTTTTGTTCGAGGACCGATTCCAGGGTTTCGCGTATATATCCCGCTCTGTTATGTACAAAAATGATGACAGATATCCTCGGCGGGGTGTCGAAAACATTCCGTCCGACCCGCTTTCGGATCTGTCTGACTTGTACATCCGGTTGAGACATTGAGAAAAATGCTAACGGGCTTCGCGGATCGGCTCCCAACGAGCGTACGTTTCCCCGCGAAGGAATTTATAGAACGCGACGACCGAGGCAAGATTGGCGAGAACAAAGTACAGCGGCATTGCTAATATACTCGCCGAGCGGCCCGAACGTTCGATCAGCCATCCAAGACCTGCAAGCAGATAAAATGAGAGCTGGACGGCAAAGATCAGCAGGTAAATGAGCGATTGAGCAGCGAGAGCGATACTCGCAATGAAGGCAACGAACAGGATCAGCGGCACGGCGTACCGCAATACTTTATGAGAGAACAGCTCGATAGCAAAAAAACCGCTCTTGAACGGGTTCATCATATCGCGATTGCGCCAGAGATCGGTGAACGTTTGAGAGATCACACGAACACGCATCTTCATCTCATGGCTGGCATCGCGATTCGTCTCCTCGGTACAGACGGCTTCGGGGGCGAAGACACTGCGAAGGCCTTTGCGATAAATGCTGGTGCAGATCAGAAAATCGGAACAAGCTTCGGGATACAGCGGCTCATACGCCGACCGTCGAACGGCGTAAAGACAGCCCGATGCACCGATCAGCGAGCACGCCTGGCTTTCGGCTATCTTGATAAAGGTCTCGTAACCCCAGTAACTCTGGGCACCTTTACCGACATTCGTGCTTTCGTCGTCAACGTAGACAAGCCGTCCGGCAACGCATCCGACCGTTTCGTCAGCAAAGCTCGGAAGCAATTTGCGAAAGACATCGGGGCGGTAGGCGGTGGTCGCATCTGAGAACAGTATTATTTCGCCGGCAGCAGATTCGACAGCGGCGTTCTGTGTGGCGGTTTTACCGACTCGGCCGTGAGTTCTGATGAGTTTGACACCGCGATCGGCAAATTCTTCGACGATCTGCTCAGTGCGGTCTGTCGAGCCATCGGAAGCGACCAGTATCTCGATCTTGTTCTTTGGATATTCAATGGCGAGCGTATTTTCGAGTTTTTCTCGAATTGCATCCTGCTCATTGTATGCCGTGATCAGAACGGTCACGGTTGGTTCGATATCAGCTTTCTTAACGGCGCGAGGGAAAATAACGCTCGCAAGATAAACGAGCACAGGATAGCCAACGTACACGTAACCCAAAAGGCCGATGGACGCCCAAAAAGCAATTTGCTCTATAGAAAAGATCATGTACTCGGAACCGCCTGCCTATCCCAAAATGCACGAGGCTTTACTTCCTCGGCCAGGCCGCTTTCTAAACTATATATTCTCCTGAATGCGACCGCATAAGCGATCAAATAATAGATGAACCAATTGTACGCTACAGATGCAAAGAAACTGGACACCATGTAACCAATGATGCTCGCCTGCAGCCCGATCGCGAGATAGTAGAACCAACTGTGGCTATCTTTATCAAACAGTGAGCGCTCGATCGCCCCTAGTTTACGGAACGGACTCACCATAAAGACAACATACGCAATGAGCCCTAAAATCCCCAATTCCGAAGAAACTTGTGTATATGCGTTATGGGTCTGCAGATTTCGAACACCTACGATCGGAAAATTACCGATGCCGATGCCCCAGGGATTTCGTGCAGTAACAAGTATCGAACGGGTGAGTAGTTCCTGCCGCTGGTCGCTGGAACCCACGGCATCCAGCCCGGGAATAAAGATCGAGAGCATGCGCAGGCCGTAATTGCCGGGTGCTGCGACCAAAGCGATGCCGCCGACTACGACCGAGGCGATCGTTACATTTACACGCTGTTTACGCCCAAGTTTCCATGCAAGCACGGCTGAACATGCGATAAGCCCAATGAAACCACCGCGCGAGAATGTCACCATATTCGCGGCGATGAATAAGAAGGCCATTGAAAAATATATGAGCTTGAAAAGCTTCCCTTTTGAAGCAACACCTAGTGCGATAGCCAACGGGGTCATCATCACGAAGTGCATTGCCATCTCGTTTGGATTGCCGAACATCCCGCCAACATCGACCGCGATGCGGTAATCTTCGACGCTAAAGATGCCCTTCGAATATAGATCCAGCGAGGCTATCGCGAGATATACACCTATGCCCAATGAAAGCCACATCAGGCCGAGAAGACGTTTGCGGGTTCGAACAACATTCACCATGACGATGAACATCGCAACCGCTTTTATATACGTATCGTTAAAGATCTCCCAGGCCATAGCCGGACTTCGGGCGATAGGCACGGTGATCAAGGCTATCAGGGTCATGACCAGGATGGCCTTGACCTCGGTTGAGAGGATCGTCAGGTTTCCCTCGGTCACGATCTGACTCGGGAGGTACACGATGATAGTCGCAACGGCGAATATCACTGCGGTTCCCGACAAGAAGCCCATGCCGGGCACGATCTCGTAAGGTCGGAAAAAGACCATTATCGAGAAAAGATAGAGGCAAAAATATGTGAGCGAATGTCCATTTCTGACAAGCCATCGATCTTTCTTCAGGATCTCAGCATCCTTGGCTTTTCGCTTCTGCTTTCTATTGTGCGGCTGTTGTTCTGCGGGTTCTGCGACAGATGCGGCGGGCTCAAATCCCGGCACAGTTTCGTCTGGCCTGGAATGCCTAACGGGCTCATCGGTCGTCTCCAGAGGATCGGCGTAGCTGTAATTTAGATTTACGAGGTTCTGAGGTTCGGCAGATGTGACCTCATTTCCGGCGCGAGAAGGCCGAAGTGTCGGAATATCTTCCGCCCCTCGGCCAACTGATCTCGACGAATTTGATAGCGAATTGAGATCCTTAGTTTTTGATCTATCTATGGACATCCTCAGGAAAATATCGGGAAAGCTGACTGAACTAAACCGCGACGTGTTCCTTTTCCATTGTGATCATTTCACGTACTTTCAGTTTAAGTGCCTTTTCAAACTGTCTCGCTTCGTTTACGCCATTGAACGAAAGCTGTTGAAGATTGGCCTCGATACGCTTGCGGTAATCCGAAACCAAAGAGTCGGATACGCCCAGCATTTCTGCGACTTCGAGCTGAGTTCCGCTGTCAGAGATAAGGTAGCAGTGCCACAAAACATTGATCATACGGTCATACTGTTTTGCCTTGCCCCGAACAGATTTACTGAGCGTTTTGAGGAAATTATCAACAAAACCTGCAGCAGCCATCTCTGCTTCGTTTCGCAAAAGATCTTCTTCCGGGGTTTCCCGGGTATCGGTAAACTCGAAAGGCATGCGGTCATCATCATCGCTGTCTGTTCCGCTTCCGACAGGCACCAGATGAATATCCATGATCGGAAGCCTGGACATAACGAACGATCTCAGCGAACGAACATCGACTGGCGAATCGATAGCCTTGAATACTTTGACGATGAGCTTCTCAAGCTCGGGGTTGCTGATCACGATCTGAGCATCGCCTGTACACCCGACCATACGGGTGTCGCGGCCGTAGAAGGCGACGGCTTTCACGCGTTCGTCCATTTCCTGAACGTCACGACGGGTTTTCTTATACGTCCAGTCCGAAAGCCCGTACAATCGATCAGCCAGACGGCGGTGAGCCTCCGGGTGATCAAGATTATCAAATCTTTTGAAAGCGGCACTCGTCTGAATGAGTGTCGAAACGCGGCGAGCGAGACGATACGATTCCGGATATCGCTTGCGCAACTCGGCTGTCAACATGTTCGTCAGTTCGATCTGGCTAATCTCGGCCTCGATCTCCGAATCGGACATCGCCGTATCTATGTAGTGCTGGAATCTATCTTTGCTAAGAAGCGCGACAAACAGCTCTTGCGTGAGGTCTGTATAAGCATTCTGCTTACCTTCTTCAACAAGAAAACCGGCACGCTTCGAGGCTCTCACCAACGGGTGTGATGAAACAATGCGGTGTAGTTCTGTCCAGATCTGGTTAACGTCCGAAGTCTTAAGACTGTCGTTCCATTTTCCGACCTTGATCTGTCTGAGGTTAGCAGGGCGGGGTTGCCTTTCCTTTGTTTTCACTTCATTCATATTCAGCCTGTCTGATCGGGTCTCCGATTCGGACGCTGGTCGTAAAATAGATTTTCCGCAAATGGATCGTCGAGCGAACGATCCGGTTTTCGATGCGCGTAGGCGCCGTCCGGTTGCGGGTCTTTTTCGATCTGCGTACGTTTTATTGGTAGAAAGTTTGGCGGGAGCGGCTGCCGAGCCTTTAGGTTGCCGATCCGGATTTTTGAGGAGTCTGTGTGAGATGTGATGCCCTCTCACTACCTACAGTTAAGATAGTAACAATTATCGGCACGATGCACAACAGTTTTTTGCAATGTTGTATATCTTTTATACACTTCTTGTAAATGCTGTAATAATTGAACTTACTGAGCTCAGACGTGAAATATTGTCAAATTTTTGACATTCTGGACGATTTTTCTCAGCCAAGTTTTGGAAGGAATCGGCCATTACAGATTTACTTTTGATGTAACAATGAAAGACACAACCACGGCGGCCTGACCGAAGTGCGTGTTCAGATATTAGCAGGTTTCGCGCCTCATTATGCAAAAAGGAATGATGACAGCTTTCTGTAAAAACGAAGATTGCCCGCCGTCGAGTGAATTACTCGACTTTCAGAACGGTGATCTAAGTCGATTTCGCTCCAGTGAGATCAACAAGCACTTGGCGACCTGTGAGTTCTGTTCCGCCGAAGTAGAATTCTATTCACACTACCCTCAGGCGGAAGGTTCGGTAGAACCAACGGAAATACCAGCTCCGTTATTCCAATTGGCTGAGGCTCTCTTGAAAAATCGAAGCTCCGACTCACTCTCACTTAACGCTCTATTAAAAGGCAACGAAGAGATGATAATTGACGGGCTACGATAAACAGATTTCAAATTGAGGAATAGAAAAAGGCTCCCTGACCAGAAGCCTTTTTTACCTGAGAGCTATCAAAATACGCCTATCACCAAAATATCTTGGGTGTCCAAAGTTGTTGAAAGCCCGCGGCCATGATTAGTGCGAAGAATAGATCATCTTTGGGCTCGACAATAATGCCCGCAATGTTGGGGTTGCAGTTTGTCGACGGGATCAGGCTTCCAAGACTGTACTGACGTACCAGCGTAATGTCAGCCGCATTGATCGATCCATCCCCACAAACACCATTAACATCAGCTCGGGCCGCCTGAGACGAATTGACAGGAACCAAGTTCCCCAAAACAAACTGCCGCACGACGCTAACATCATTGGCTAGGACGAGTCCATCGCCATTTGCTCCGCCATTGGCATCAACCACATCGCCCTCTAAAGAGGAGATGGAAGGAGTCGGTGTAGGGCTTGGAGTTGGCGTTGGGGTTGGGGTTGGAGTTGGAGTTGGAGTTGGAGTTGGGCTGATTCCAGTTGCCACATTTGTATTGAAAACAACGAGAGCAAAATCCTGATCCGTCGAATCGCCATTTGATGGAACACCATCACCGTTGATCGCCGTGCCAATAATTCGAACGGAGATCGGCCCCGTTTCTCCGGCAGGCAGAAAAACATTCTCGACGTTGTTGCGATTGTCTGCTGCTCCCCCTGTTACCGACGAACCCGCCGACAACACATTCCCTTTATATGTATTTCCCCCGACAACGACCTCAAGGTCCAAATTATTGACCAGAGCGGGGTTTGAAGTTCCGGGCGGGTCCGTCCAAACCAGCGATACTCTTGTCGGCCGTGAGATATCACCCATAGTACCGTTGTAGGTCCGTACGACCCCGCTTGCCTCAATTGTCGTGTTCTGATCAATGTAGGTTATGTTGGCCCCTGTATTAAGGACATTTTTTAAATTGATGCGACCCCATCCCTCAGCACCATTCGGACGAGCGCTAGTCGCTCCCGTACCGGTCATATCGACGGTGCCATTTATTAAGGCAGCTTTGACCATCGCAGGACTTGGATTTGTACCGCCGTTCGCATTCTTCCAAAACTGGGTAAACAGTGCCGCAGCTCCGGCTACTTGCGGGGCAGCGTGCGAGGTTCCGCTACTAACGCGATGATGGGTATCGATGTTTCCGAAAAGAGCACTCGGCCCGGAACGTCCTCCTGTAACGGCATCTCCTGGAGCAGTAATATCAGGCTTGATCCGCGTGTCCGCTGCAGGGCCTCGGCTCGAAAAATCGGGAAGCTGTTCGATATTATCCGCTACTCCCGTGCTGCCTCCCGAACTAGGAAGCGTAGAACGAAGATTCTCCGACCCGCCGACAGCAATAATATTCTTGGCCATTTTAGGCCGCGTCAATCCGCTGTTGCCCGAGTTGCCAGCAGAAAAAATGATGACAAGCGGATCGACAGATGCCGCACTCGACGCATCTCTGACCAATCCATCAAACTGCGCGGCAAACGAGTCATAGGAATTTCCATTCGTTCCTGACCCCCAACTATTATTGGAAATGTAGCCGGGTACGCCGTTCGGACCGACCGTTGTAAGTGTGTCGTTTGCCGTATCGGCTTCGCTGCCGCTATATCCATTTCGGAGAAGCGGAATGTTAATGATATTGGCCTTTGGTGCAATACCAGAACCGTAGTTGTACCCCAGTGGATCAAGAATGCCAAAAGGGGCATCGCCCGCAATAATGGAGGCCTGAAGATGTCCGTGGCCTTGAGCGGTATTTGTTGCTCCTCTTAGTGGGCCGTGAACAGAGTTCGCGGTCGTTACATAAAAACCGCCATCACCCGGGATACCTACTCCATCATCGACGACAGAAACCGTTACGTTTTGTCCATTAACGCCAAATTGGTTTAGCGGATCATAACCCGGTCCGGAAATGACCGTTGGCCCTGTATAGTTCCCTGCGACGATCTGTGCTGAACGCTCGTCTTCTTTCACAGGCTTTGTGTAAGATTCAATTGAGATGACCCCTGTAATCTCGGCAAGCTCCAGAACCCTATCGATGGGAAGTTCGGCCCTAATAATATTGAAATAATTGTTCGGCAGACCGATCGTTTTAATAACTTTTCCATCGTAGTCTTGTTTGATCTCAACCTCAATTCTTTCTAGCTCTTCACGCTTAAAGACAGAAATATCGAAAATTGCTGTGTTTATACCGGTGCGCTGAAGGCTGGACTGATCTGAAGACGTTGTCTCGTCCAACCGATCATTCGCCACTTGCTTCTTCATAAAGGCCGACAACTTGTGCTCCGGCAAAAATCGACCCACCCAACGCACGCGAGCGTGCTCAGCAACCCTACCTATCGCCTCATCACTGCCGTAAACCAAAAAAGCCTGGTGCGGTACGTACTGAAGCACCTCGACACCCGCGGCCTTAATACTTTCAAGCAAATCGTCGCTGGCAATGGTTCCAAACTGTACTATGTAGTATCCATCGCCGCCTGGAGCGGCAGTTCTTGGGCGAACCGTACCCTCAGGAACGTCAATAATAGGGTCGAAACTTCCGCCAGGAGGATTGACCGAGGTTTCGATAGGTTGCAAATCGAGATCGATGTCATTGGTAACGGCCTTTTTTTCGGCCATGACAACAACAAAAGAGCCGTAATCATCTACTAGAATTCCCAGTGACTCGGCTCGTAGCCGATCATCGGGTGAACTGATTCGCACTTTTAATGGGTACTTTGTTGGATTCCGTATTTTCGAGGTAACTTCGTCGCTTTGAGAATATTTTGGCCAGAGAAGTTCTTTATCCTTCACTTCCTTCGCCTTTTGAGGAACACTCAAAACCGCAAGTAAAACGGTGACCACTACAATAACAACAAGTACACCAAGTGCGTATCTCGATTGACACTTCATACGTTCGTTTCCTACAACTAAAATCTAACTCGCTGGGGCAGTTTTTAGTATATGAAAAACACTCCCGAACAAAAAGAGCGACCCAAACATCCGGTCGCTCATTTCGCGTTCACTTATTTAGGCTGTTTAGAACTATCGCGGCTAGCTAAGACCCACATATCTCATCTATTGCTTCCGAATATTTCTCATCAATTACAGAGCGCTTTATTTTAAGCGTAGGAGTCATTTCTCCTTTATCGATAGAAAATTCTCGCGGAAGAAGATAGACCCTTTTAACGCGTTCGTAGTCTGACAGTTCCCGGGTCAGGTCAACCGCATCTTTCTGAACACGCTTAATAAAATGCGGATCTTCGCATAATTCCTCGCGCGACCGCCTAATGTCATGTCCCGCTGCCTTCATTTCTTCTTTGAGAGCATCCCAGTCAGGCACGATCAATACTCCAACCTGTTTTCGTCCTGAACCAACAACAACGGGCTGTGAGACAAGGGGGCTTTGTTTTAGCAGACTTTCAACCTGCAACGGCGCAACGTACTTTCCATTGGACAACTTGAACAGATCCTTTAGGCGATCAGTGATGTAGAAATGTCCATCCGCATCGACATATCCGACATCTCCGGTATGGTAGAACCCTTCCTCATCGATGACCGCTGCGGTGGCTTCGACATTGTTGTAATAGCCGACCATGACGCTCTTCCCGCGAATGAGAACCTCGCCATCCTTCTCAGCGATCTTCATCTCAATTCCTTCGAAAGGGGTGCCGATCGAGCCAACCTTATTGTCCTCAGGACGATTCGCACAAGTCACGCAAGCCTCGGTCATTCCATAACCTTGCAGGATCGGAATACCAGCAGCCCAGAACGCGTAGCTTAATTTTTTGGAAAGTGGAGCCCCACCAGAAACGAAAAACCTCAAGCTTCCACCCACTCCGTCCCGCCACTTCGAGAAGACCAGCCGATTAGCAATCGCATGTTTAGCAGCAAGTGCGGGAGAAATAGAAGCATGGCCGTCCTTTGCCGACCAATAATCTTGCCCGACTTCCAGCGCCCAATCAAAAAGTTTCGTCTTCCAGCCTCCAGCCGCTTTCCCTTTCTTGACGATCTTATGATAGACCTGCTCAAAAAGCCGCGGTACTGCAGTCATTATCGTGGGCTTAACTTCCTGTAGGTGAGATGCTATCTGATCGAACGCGGCACAATAGTGGATCGAAACACCGTTGGAGCATAGAACGTAAAACACCGTTCTCTCAAAAATGTGTGAAAGCGGCAAGACAGCAAGGCTGCGGTCCGTCGATTTGATCGGCAGGCCTTTTGAGATCGCTCCGATGTTCGAAACAAAATTCTCGTGAGTCAGCATCACGCCTTTCGGTTCGCCCGTTGTGCCAGATGTGTAAATTATCGTCGCGAGATCGGACGTTTGGATTTCGGCCAGCGAATTCTCGACCACGTCGGCATCGATCTTTGCGTGGGCGGCACCGTGAGATTCGACATCGGTTAGCGAGATCGCACGACTATTCCCTTGCGGCATTCCTGTCGCGTCAAAGAAGATCAGTTTCTCTAGCTGCTCAACGCTCTGGATCGCGTTTTCCGCGTGTTTCCAGAGCTTTTTGCCTGAGATGAAAAGCATCTTGGCACCGGAATTTTCGAGGATAAACCGGATCTGCTCGACCGCCTGTGTCGTGTAGATCGGCACATTGACCGCCCGCAAGCTCAGTATCGCAAGATCGACGAATGACCATTCAGGGCGGTTCTCAGAGATGATCGCGACGCGGTCGCCCGCCCTTACTCCCATCGCAGCAAGGCCCATCGCGATGCGTTTGACCCGCTCGACCACCTCGTTGCCATTTAGATAATTCCAGACATCATCGACCTTGAACGCAAGAGCATCACGTTTGTTGTGACGGGTAAACGACTCAAAGCAGTAATGCGGAATCGTCTGCGGAATGTTTTCGAACCCGATGAGGTTTTCAGCGATCATGTGGCGCATCTCAGCGAGTTTGAGTCCAGAAGGGTTTCTCGCGTGACTTTCCATTCTTGCAAATACGCTGTCGCAAGTCCAATAGATACAGCAACCGAAAGGCCTGTCTAGTCGCCCTCTAGTACCATGATGACAGATTCGCCTTTGACTAGCGTTTCGTTATTTTGATTTGTACAGACGTTCTTAAAAGTGACTATTCCCCGCTCCTCACGGATCTTGGTGATCGTCGACGTGGTGGTCACAGTATCGCCAATGAACACAGGCGCGACAAACTTTAGGTTTGGGATAAATATATTACGGTCTGGCCTTTCAGTTCTCCTCCCAGAACAGCCGAAACAAAAGCCCCGCTGAGCATCCCGTGCGCGATACGTTTGCCAAACCGGGTATGCGACGCGAATTCATCGTCCAAGTGGATCGGATTGTAGTCACCGGACACCTCTGCAAATTTGCGAATTAATTCTTCGCTAACCTCGCGCGAACTGGAAAACTCGTCACCAACTTTGTGTTCCATGAAATTTATACAGCGACTAGTGCCGGATAGAGTGCTCTAAATCGTTCGTAGTTTTTATTGAGTATTTGAACCGAAACTTGATCTGGTTCGACTGCTTTATCGGGCCGGATCGCGATCTCGCACGCCTCGTCAACCGAGGCCCAAGCACCGACTCCCACCCCGGCAAGGATAGCAGCTCCAAACGCTGCACCTTCGTCAGCTTCGATGGTCTGGACCGTCTGACCGTAAACATCAGCCTGGATCTGCCGCCATATCGGCGAATGCGAACCGCCGCCGCCCAGCCGAATCGTATCTACATCTGCACCGAGAGACTTAAATATCTCGAATGCATCGCGGAGGCTGAATGCTACGCCTTCCATTACAGCACGAACGAGATGGCCGCGTGTGTGACTCGCGGTCAAACCAATAAATGCAGCACGAGCGTGCGGGTCGAGGTGAGGCGTGCGTTCGCCCATCAGGTACGGCAGCCAGATCGCTCCGTCGGAACCGGAAGGAACATTCGCAGCTTCCTCACCAAGCGTTGCAAAATCGGCTCCGCCGCCAAAATTATCCCGAAACCACTTCAAACTCAATCCAGCCCCGAGCGTCACGCCCGTCATGTGCCAACGGTCCGGGATCGCATGGCAAAGCGTATGCGTCCGGCCCCTGAGATCGAGCGTTGGCTTTTCGGTCACGACAAATACAACACCGGAAGTTCCTATCGTCGCGCTGACAGTCCCCGGTTGGACGATACCCATTCCGATTGCTCCGGCCGCATTGTCGCCGGCTCCTGCAATTACAGGTGCTCCAGCGATCAATCCGGTCACCTCAGCACCTGCGGCTGAGATCTTTCCGGTGACCTCGATAGATTCGTAGACAGGCGGCATTAGCTCTTTGTCGATCTCCATCGCATCGAGCATTTCCTGCGACCAACGGCGATTCACAACATCAAAAAGTAGCGTCCCGGACGAATCCGCAACATCGCTGGCCTTATCACCCGTCAGGCAGAGGCGGACGTAATCTTTGGGTAAGAGAACAGACTTTACACGAGACCAGTTCTCCGGCTCGTTCTCGCGGAGCCATAGTATTTTCGGTAATGTGAAGCCAGTGATCGCTGGATTTGAGACGAGTTCGATGAGGTGTGCTGCACCGATCTTTTCGGTGATCTCAGCACATTGTTTTTCAGTTCGCTGATCGCACCAGAGCAGGGCGGGACGAATCACTTGATCTTTTTCGTCCAGGAACACAGAACCGTGCATCTGCCCCGAAAAACTAACAGCGACGATCGCCTCGCCACCAAAATCAACAGATGACAGAACCTTTCGAATAACCGCAACCGACGCCCGCCACCAGTCACGCGGATCTTGCTCCGCCCAGCCGATCTGAGGGGAAGCGAAGGCAACATGATCCTCGGTCGCCGACGCCATAACCGTACCTTCAACGTCGATTATGACTGCACGCGAGCCACCTGTGCCGATATCAATACCGAGGAAATACATGCCTTTTTATGTGTTTCGCGGATCGGGGTTAGAACGTGGAGCAGCCGTCGAATCGCGTTTAACAAGAAACGTGGGGATGCGGACCTCGATTCCCTGCTGGTGCGGCTTATCTACAGTTAACAAAAGTGCCTCGACCGATTTCTGTCCGATCTCGACACGCGGCGATCGAACCGTAGTCAGCGCCGGTTCCGACAGGCTTGCAAACGAAATATCGTCAAACCCGATGATCGAAATGTCTTGCGGAACGTGCAGTCCCGCCGCCTTAAATTCCTGCATTGCACCGAGAGCCATTAAATCGTTCGCGACAACAACCGCTGTCGGCAGGCTCTTTTCGGCGAGCACCTGGCTCGCAGCAAGACGTCCACCCTCGAAACGAAAATCGCCTTCATAAATCTTAGGCGCGGGCTGATCGGGCAAGTGCTTTTTCATCGCATCAACGAACGCGTGCCACCTTACTCCAGCTGAATAAATCTCGTGAGCTCCGCCAATGTGAACAATATCGGTATGTCCGAGCGAAACAAGATGCTGAACCGCCTCATCAATGCCGGCCGCGTAATCGAGGATGATATTGCTGCTCTTTTCTCCAACAAATCCGAGGTCTTGAAACACAAAGCTCGTCTTCTTGCGCTTCGCCTCTTTCAGCAAAGCCTCATCGAACTCACCGACCATGAGAATAATACCAGCGACCTTCATCTGAATAAGCCGCTGGACGTATTCGAGCGTGCGTTCGGTTTCGTAGTTAGTGTTTAGAAGAAAGAGGTTATAGCCCGCTGCGATCACCGATGCCTCGATGCTTTTAATGATCTCCGGAAAAAATGGGTTCGAAATATCGGACACCAATAGGCCGATGATCTTACTCTTTCCCAGAGCGAGCATCTGGGCGTGGGCGTTCGGGTGGTAGCCAAATTTCTTGATCGCCGCCTCGACCTTATCGCGCGTGGGATCGGAGACGTATTTTGTCTTGTTTATGACATGCGAAACGGTCGCAGTCGAAACGCCCGCCTCGCGTGCTATGTCTTTAATTCGCATCAGATAGACGGTAGTTCAAATTGTTACAAAAATCAAAAATAAAGCAGAGTTCGCCGCTATCAAAAATCAAATTTATCCACGTTATCCTTATTAAATATAAACGGCTTTCCCAGTCTCACTTCATCATCTACGACCTCGATATCACCGAGCCTTCCGGCCTTGAACGATTTGTCGCCTTTCTTAAATATGCCGTTGTTGAGAGCATTGGAAACAAACACCGTAAGATACCCCAGATCGCCCGTGTTCCATAAAACAATACTGTCGATAATGCCGGATTTAATGTAAGGCTTGCACATATTAGGCAGCGAGAGGCCCGTGACTTTAACGTCAGGCCGGTTCGACTGTTTGACCGCTTCTGCGATCCCCGGAACGGCAGGAGCTGCGATTCCCATCACTACCTTTACGTTCGGATAAACCTTCAGGACGTTTTGAGTTTCCTGAAACGCCCGGTCGCGGTCGCCGTCGCTGGGCTGGATCGTAACGAGTTTCATTTCGGGATACTTGGACTCAAGACGCTGTTTGATGTACTTGATCCACTCGTTCTGATTTGCCGCACTAAGTGAAGCGGTGATGATCGCAAATTCGCCTTTTCCACCCATAATGCGGGCTGTTTCGTCCATCAACGTTTCGCCGATCCCCTGCGGCGTCGCCTGATTGATAAGAAAATCTCGAGCGTCTTTTTCGGCGTCAGCGTCCCACGTAACGACCTTGATTCCTTTCTCCTATGATGAATTTCTACTCCATTAGCAAAGTTTTCACTCTGCCAATTCAAAATTGTTAAAGTCTGCGAACACCCAGTTGTTTGTGAGGGTGCTGTAGATTATTTTCAAGTACTTTCGTGCCAATGCGATTTTGG